>JBCCHJ010000089.1:0-18809 GCA_039028795.1 Pseudomonadota bacterium | reverse complement strand
CACGACCGGGGCAAGCCGGCAAATCCGAGCAATGTTCATCTCTTGTCCCCCATTGCGCGAATGCGTTGGACAAGCCCGTTTGTCGAGCTGTCAAAGTCAGGATCGGCCTCTGCCCGCATCACCGGGATCAGGGCTTCAGCCAGGGATTTGCCCAGCTCAACACCCCATTGGTCGAAGGAATTCACTCCCCAGATGACCCCTTGGACAAAGACCTTATGCTCGAACAGCGCGATCAACCGGCCCAGCGCGAACGGGTCCAACCGCCGCTGTAGGATCGTTGTCGAGGGCCGGTCGCCCGGAAAGGTTCGATGCGGGGTCAGCCGGGCGACCTCTGCCTCGGATGCGCCACGCTCGCGCATTTCCCGGACCACCTCCTCAGCGGTTCGCCCAAAGGCGAGCGCCTGCCCCTGGGCAAGACAATTGGCCAAGAGCAAGGCGTGTTGGTCTGGATCTGCCGCGCGCGGGCTTGCCGCCGCGATCATGTCGACCGGGATCACATCCGTCCCCTGGTGAAGCAGTTGGAAGAACGAATGTTGGGCATTGGTGCCGGGTTCTCCCCAGATCACCGGCCCAGTGGGGATTGCCACCGGAGTGCCATCCAACTGGGTCTGCTTGCCGTTGCTCTCCATATCCAGCTGCTGGACATAGGCTGGGAACCTGCTCAGCCGTTGATCATAAGGGATCAAGGCAACACTCGGCCATCCCATCGCATTCCGCCGCCAGATGCCGATCAGCGCCAGCAGGACAGGCAGGTTCTGATCCAGTGGCGCCGTCTGGAAATGACGATCCATGGCAGCAGCCCCCGCAAGAAACGCCCGGAACTTTGCCGCCCCGATGCCTATCGCAAGGCTAAGCCCAACCGACGACCAGATGGAGTTCCGACCGCCGGTCCAATCCCAGAACCCAAAGACCCGCTCAGCAGGGATCCCAAACGCCGCACAGGCGTCGAGATTGGTCGAGACCGCCGCCATCTGCCCCGCCGCATTGGGGCCCAGCCACTCGCGCGCGAGGCCTGCATTGGCCATGGTCTCCAGCGTGGTGAAGGACTTCGAGGCGACGATGACCAAAGTCGTGGCAGGATTCAGGCCCGCGATCGTGTCGGCAAGATGCGCCCCATCCACGTTCGACACGTAATGCAGCCGGGGCCCGTGGCAATCGGGAGACAGCGCACGCGCCGCCATGTCGGGGCCCAAATCAGATCCGCCGATGCCAATGTTCACGACATCGGTCACGTGACCCGCAGCGCGGATCTCCTCTGCAAATGTAAGAAACCGCTCCAGCGTGCCCGTGACATCGTCGCCCGGCGGTGCCTCTGCCCCACCGCGCAACGCCATGTGCAACACCGCACGTCCTTCGGTCTCGTTGATCGGCTCCCCGGCGAAAAGCGCAGCCCGGCGCGTCCCCAGATCTGCAGCATGGGCGAGATGCAGAAGCGCCGAAAGGGCGTGTGCGTCAATCTTCTCTTTCGAAAAATCAATCGTCAGATCGTCGATCATTCGGTGATGGCTGTCGAACCTGGCCTGGTCCTCGGCGAACAGATCCCGCAGGTGGCGCTGCTTCAGACGGGCCGCTTCCTCCTGGACTGCCGCCCAGGCCTCTTTCAACCGGGCCGGCATCAGGCGACCACCACGGCGGCGCCTGCCTCGGCTGATTCGACGGAGCGTCGGAAGGCCGCAAAAAGTTCCCTACCGATGCCTTCGTGAGACATTGTCAGGTCAACGCTAGCCGGTGCGCGCGTGGCAAGCTCTGTCGCATCGACGAGGGCGTCCAAAGTGCCCTGCTCTGCGTCGAGCCGGATGATGTCACCATCGCGTAGCCGCGCGATCAGGCCGCCATCCGATGCTTCCGGCACCAGATGGATTGCCGCGGGCACCTTGCCAGATGCACCTGACATGCGCCCATCGGTGACCAGCGCAATCTTGTATCCCCGGTCCTGCAAGACGCTCAGAGCTGGGGTCAGTGAGTGCAGTTCCGGCATCCCGTTCGCCTGTGGGCCCTGGAAGCGGACCACAACGATCATGTCCTGGTCCAACTCGCCTGCCTTGAAGGCCGCCTTCACACTCTCCTGATCGTGGAAGATCCGGGCAGGCGCCTCGACGATCCGGTGCTCGGGTTTAACCGCCGAGGTCTTGATCGTGGCCCGTCCGAGATTGCCGTCCAAGAGCCTCAGCCCACCCGTCGGCTGGAACGGATCCGCTGAGGGGCGGAGGATCTGGTCATTCAGGCTCACAAGCGCGCCATCGCGCCAGGTCAGACCACCTTCGGCGAGCACGGGCTCTTGCGCATAGCGCTCCAACCCCTCGCCCGCGACGGTGCGCACGTCGTTATGCAAGAGGCCGGCGTTTATGAGATCGCCGATGATTAAGCCGAGCCCACCTGCCGCATGGAAATGGTTCACATCCGCCAAACCGTTCGGATAGACCCGCGCCATCAAGGGCGTGATAGCCGAGATCTCCGCCATATCCTGCCAGTCGATCATAACGCCCGCTGCCCGCGCCATGGCCACGAGATGGATCACCAGATTGGTCGACCCGCCCGTTGCATTCAGCCCAACCATGCCATTGACGAAGGCACGCTCATCCAGGACATGCGCCACTGGAGTGAAATCGTTACCCCGCGCCGTGATCTCGAGCACGCGTCGGGTCGCCTCCTCGGTCAACGCGTCCCTGAGTGCCGTCCCTGGATTAACAAAGGACGCACCGGGCAGGTGCAGCCCCATGAACTCCATCAGCATCTGGTTCGAGTTCGCCGTGCCATAGAACGTGCAGGTACCCGGGCCGTGATAGCTCGCCATCTCGGCCTGCATCAGCCTGTCTCGGCCAATCTCACCACGGGCGTATTGCTGGCGGACACGGGCTTTCTCGTCATTAGCCAGGCCCGAAGTCATCGGCCCCGCGGGCGCAAAAATCGTCGGTAGATGCCCGAATGTCGCCGCCGCCATTACCAGCCCCGGCACGATCTTGTCGCACACCCCCAGATAGATCGCCGCGTCAAAGCAGTTGTGGCTCAGCGCCACCCCGGCGGCCAAGGCGATCACATCGCGGGAGAAGAGGCTCAGTTCCATCCCCGGCTGGCCCTGGGTCACCCCGTCACACATCGCAGGCACACCGCCCGCCACCTGGGCTGTGCCACCAACCTCCCGCGCTGCGGCCTTGATCACATCCGGGAACGTGGCGAAGGGCTGATGCGCCGAGAGCATGTCGTTATACGCCGTCACGATAGCAAGGTTGGGCCCCCGTTCCTTGGCGATCGCCGCCTTATCCCGCCCACTGGCGGCGGTCACATGCGCCATGTTCCCACAGCTCAGATGCGCCCGCGCGGGTCCTGCGTCAATCGCCCGTTGGCAGCGGTCGAGATAGGCCGCTCGCGCACTGCGAGAACGCTCGATAATGCGGGTCGTCACGGTCTGGATCGTCGGGTGCATGGGATCACTCCGCATAGTGGACAGTGGCGCCGTCAAGGACAGCGAGGATCGGAGCGCGGCTAGGATCGCCCTGCCCCAGGGCTTGATCAAGCGCCACACGCTTGTCCTCTCCGGCAATCAGAATGTGCCGCTCCCCCGCCCGCAGGGTCGGAGCGGAGAGCGTGATCCGGGGCTCATCAGCACCCGGTGCTCGGATCGCCACGACAGGTGGCGCATCGGCCGCCAAAGCCTCGGCAAGGCCATCTGCGCCAGGAAACAGCGACGCCGTGTGCATATCCGACCCCATGCCGAGGACAACCACGTCCAAGGGAAGCACGGGCGCCAGACCATCGATCACCGCCGCCAGCCCCCCCTCGGGCTCCGGCGCATCGGCGTAGAGCGGGGCAAAACGCGCCCGCGCCGCCAGCCCGGCAAAAAGCGTCTCAGCCAAAAGGCGTTGGTTGGATCGCGCGGAGCTCGACGGCACCCAGCGCTCATCCGTCAGGGTGACGGTCACTGCGTCCCACGCCAGATCGGCCGCACCCAGCGCCTGCAACATAGGGCCGGGCGTTTTGCCGCCGGGCACCGCGATGCTGGCGCTCCCCTGGCGCTCGACCCGGTCGGCCAACCGATCAGCGAGCATCGAGGCCAGGCCCGCTGCCTGCGCCGCGCGCGATGCATAGGTCACGATCTCTGGCGTCACAGCGCGACCTCCCGCCACCGGCGGCCATCCTTGTGCATCAGCATCAAGGCATCCTCTGGCCCGGAGGAGCCCGGGTCGTAACGCTGGGGCCGATCGCCGCGGGCTTGCCAGGCCGCGATGATCGGGTCGATCCAGTCCCACGCCGCTTCGACCTCGTCCCCGCGCATGAAGAGGGTCTGATCCCCGCGGATCACATCCATCACCAGCCGCTCGTAGGCATCCGGCATGCGCACATCCGCACCCATCGTATCGGCAAAGGTCATGTCCAGCATGGCAGGCGCCAAACGCATGCCGCCGGGGCCCGGGTCCTTTATCGTCATGCCCAGCGTGATGCCTTCATCGGGCTGCAACCGAATGGCCAGGACATTGGCCGAAGGCTTGCCTGAGCTTTCGGGGAAAACCGCATGAGGTGGCGCACGGAAGGCAACCGCAATCTCTGACATCCGGTGGCGCAGGCGCTTGCCGGTGCGCAAATAGAAGGGCACGCCCGCCCAACGCCAATTCGCGATATGGGCCTTGAGCGCCACGAAGCTTTCAGTCTGGCTGTCGGGATTGCCAGCATCTTCCAGGTAGGGCGCCGTCTCCGCCCCGGCATCGTATTGCCCGCGCACAAGGCAATCCGGGTCCTCCAGCGGCGTCAGGGCGCGCAGAACTTTCAGCTTCTCATCGCGGACCGCATCGGGTTCGAACCTTGCGGGCGGCTCCATAGCAATCAGGCACAACAGCTGCATCAGATGGTTCTGCACCATGTCCCGCATGGCGCCGACGCGGTCGTAATAGGCGCCGCGCCCGCCAATCCCGACGCCTTCGGCCACCGTCATCTGCACGTGATCGATATGGCTGGCATTCCACAACGGCTCGAACAGCGCGTTGCCAAAGCGAATGGCCATCAGGTTTTGGACCGTCTCTTTGCCGAGGTAATGGTCGATCCGGTAGATATGCTCTTCGTCGAAATGCCGCGCGAGCGTGGCATTCAGTTTGCGTGCTGAGGCCGCATCATGGCCCAGCGGTTTCTCGACGACGATCCGCTCGTCATTCGAGGCGAGGTCGCTCTCTTCCAGGCGTTCGGCAATCGGGCCGAAGAATTGCGGTGCAACCGACAGGTAGTGCACACGGGTACGCCCATTGGGTGCGCCGATGTTGGTGGAGAGTTCAGACCAGCCCAGTTTATCCCCAGCATCGACCGGTACATAGTCGAGGCATTGCAGGAAACGTTGCTGGGATTCCTGATCCAAATCGGTCGAATCCACGAATTCGCCCAGCGCCTCCGCCGCGAGGTTCAGAAAACTGTCACGCGCGAGGTCCGAGCGGGCCGCCCCGATCACTCGAGTCCCCTCGGGCATATGTCCATCCCGAAATCGGTGATAGAGCGCCGGTATCAACTTCCGCCTGGCCAGGTCGCCCGTGGCGCCAAAGACCACCAGATCGAACGGGTCGACGGGAACAACGCGGGCCACCATCAGTCGGATCCTCCGGCTGTCAATGCTGGCAGGGCATCGCGATGGGGCAGATCTGCCCCCCGGCGCCCACAGGTGATTGCAGCTGCCCTTGCGGCAAAGTCGATTAGATTGCTCAATGTACTCTTTGAAGCGGCTTGCAGTGCCTGCCTGGACCAGATGCCAAGCTCTGAAAGCCCGGCGATCAGCGCTGCTTGGAACGTGTCGCCTGCACCGACCGAGTCGATCACGTCGATGCGATGTCCCGCAACCGACAGAATGTCGCCCGGTAAAAAGGCCTCAGCGCCGCTGTCGCCGCGGGTCACAACGACGAGTGCAGCGCCCGCATCGAGCCAGCGCGCGGCGATCTCGGAGGCAACCGTTCCCGGAAAAATCTGACCCAGATCCTCGTCGCTGACCTTGATCAGATCTGCATGGGTTGCGAACCGGTCGACCCGGTCGCGCCAGATCGCGGCATCAGGCTCAACTGTGAGCCGGACATTGGGATCGAGAGTTATCAGGCGACGCCCGGCCTCACGCTCGAAGAGGGAAAGAAGGCTGCTTCCAACGGGTTCGGCGACCAGGGAGTACGACCCGGCGTGAAGCCCCCAGACATTCGGTCCCAGCATCGGCAGATCTTCTAGGCGGACTGACTTGTCGGCGGTCTCATGCCCATAGAACGCATAGGCGGGCTGACCGCTGGAATCGAAATCCACCAGGCTGAGCGTGCTTGGCCGATCGGTCTCGACGACGTAGTCAGTTGCCACCTGCTCGCGATCCAGCGCTGCTTTCAAACGCCGACCCATGGGGTCGCGCGACATGCCCGTCAACAGAGCCGATTTCTGGTTCAGCCGGGCAAGGCCCAAAGCAACGTTGAAAGGCGATCCCCCTACACGCGCGTCCAAAGTCAGCCTGTCAGCGTCGTTGGCAGCGAATAGATCCCAAAGAGCCTCACCGCAAACAAGAAACACGTCCAACCGCCTTTCGCCGTTACATCACCTGCATCGTCACTCACCTTGCCCGTAAACTCGAAGCAGGCCTAGCGATCGGCTTTGAGCGTGTCAATAAATAATTCCTTTTGAGTTATTTAATGACCTTCGACATGATTGATGTGCGAGAAGCGGTATGGAGAACTCATGCGGGGCGGAAATGTTGGTCAATTGAGAACCTACAATGAGCACCTCGTGCTCAGCGCAATTCTGGAAGAAGGGTCACTATCTAAGGCAGCGCTCTCTCGCAGAACTGGGTTGAGTGCGAATGCTGCAATGATCATTGCGAACGAGCTCATCGCGCGTGGATTGCTAGTAAAATGCCAGCCGATACGCGGGCAGGTCGGTCAGCCATCGACGCCGATCGCCGTGAATCCAGAGGGCGCCTTCTCTGTGGGGGTCAATATCGGGCGACGCAGTGTTCAGTCCTTACTTCTCAACTTTTCTGGTGAGGTTATCGCAGAGCGTGAACAGCCGCATGAGTATCCGGAACCCGCTTCATCGATCGACACGGCAATCAATCAATGCACGGACCTCCTGAATCAGCAGCGGGAGACGGTTCGGGAGCGCACGGTGGGTGTCGGTGTTGCCCTGCCGGGGCAACTCCCGGCGTGGTCTGAAGAACTGGGACTTGCCCCTGACGCGCTCGACGGTTGGCAAGAGGTCGATGTTCAGGCCGCTCTCACCAAAGCGACCGGCCTAGAGACACTTCTTTACAATGACGCGAGTGCTGCCTGTGCGGCCGAAATGATCCGGGGTAGTGCCATCACGCATCGGTCTGCACTCTATCTCTACTTTGGCACCTTCATTGGCGGTGGCATAGTCATCGGTGGACGGCTCTACCAAGGCGAATGGAAGAACGCGGGCGCTATTGGCTCAATGCCGGTTGTAACCGGCGTGGATGGTCAAGCCAGGAATCAGCTCATACATAGGGCCTCCATTTATCAGCTCGAGACTTTGCTGAAGTCCCGAGGACTTGACCCCGACACGGTCCTTGCCGGCAAAGGCGCAGATAATGCGGAGTCTGTGTTCGGTCTCTGGATGGACGAGGCAGCACCTGCGGTCGCATCCTCGATTGTCTCCGCTCTCAGCGTCGTCGATTTCGAAACGGTCGTGATCGATGGGATCATATCGCCCGACTGGCGCCACCAGCTGCGAAAACGCATCATAGGCGAGCTTTCACGGCAGAACCTTTCCGGGTTGATCCTTCCAACGATCTCAACAGGCTCGATCGGCACTTCAGCACCCAAGCTCGGCGCCGCCATAATGCCGTTGCGAGCAAAGTTCTCTCCCGAACCTGAAATGGTGGTCCGGCGCAGTCGGCCATGAGGCAGTCGATAGGCGGGTCCATAACAACACTACGTGCCCGGCCCAAAGCTGCCCTCGGTGACACCAGCTCGATTTTGTCTGCGCGTTCCCGTTAGCCGCCATTCGCGGCATGCGCGAATTCATCTGGGGTGGACCAAGTCTGCTATCGGGACAAAGCGGACCTCCAGAAAGACCTACCCTTCGTAGTCGCCTAGGTCTTCCGGTGCGTGCAACAGCATACCCTCGTACTTCTTGAGGTCATCCTCAATGTTGAGCCAAGGCAGTTTACTCTGGTAGTTCACGTGGAAAGTCGGAACAAAATCTGCCGGATGCTCCATCGACGCTGCGTAGAGATGCATGCCGCCAGCATAGTGGTTGGCCTCGAAGCCGATCTGCGAACCGCAATCGCCGCAAAAGTGGCGAAACACACCCTCAGAGCTTTCGAAGGTCTTTGGCTTCCTGCCGGTCCACTTGAAGTTCCTCAACGGAACACCCAGCCAGCCCACGATGGGTGCGGCACAATTGCGACGGCAGTCGTCGCAGTGGCAGTAACAAGCCCATGTTAAATCGCCAGAAAACTCCCAGCTGGTTCTTTTGCACAGGCAATAGCCGCGTGTTGGCATGTAATGATTCCCGTCAGGTCCGCCGGAGAAAGTCATGCACGGTTCACGGCTTTGAGGTGGGTGTTTGGGGACACTTCAGGTGTGAAAGACGACGCAGGCCCAATGTCCAGGATGTGCTCGATCCGGCCATTCGCTGAAATCCGCATATTGGTCGGCTTCGCGGACAAACCTGCCTTTTGACCTCTTTCATCGACGGTCCGGTCTTGCGCGATTGCGGACTTTCAGAGACCAGTGGATTCAAACTGTAGAATGGGAGCACATCACTCAAATCATCGCTGACAGTGGAGCTTTCCAATACTGCGGTGTAAAATACAGTGGGCCCCTGATTGCTCAACGCGCGGACGGGACCGAGTTCGGCATCTGCCCGATAGCTCAAGACTGACTAGAGGTTTTGGTGCCGATCCAGATCAGACACATCCGAAGGCCCGGAGGAATCCCAATGCGGCGGTTCGCCGAACCGACCGATCAAGAACTCGACGAACAACCGCACCTTCGCAGAAAGATGCCGTGCAGGCGGGTAAAGCGCTTGCAGAATTATCGGTGGGGCGGTGTAGTCCGATAGCACTGGAACAAGTTGGCCGGACTTGATTTCCTCACCCCCAATGAAGGTGGGCACCAACGCAATTCCGAGGCCAGCCACAGCGGCGTCTCGTAGGGGTTCAGCGTTGTTCGCGGATAGAATTATATTCGCATGAACGCCAACCGGGCCATCCGGTCCGGAGAACTTCCAAAAGTTACCACTTGCCAAGTTGGTAGAGTGTAAACACGCGTGCTGCGCCAACTCAGAGGGATGAGTTGGAATGCCATTTTTCGCGAGATATGCGGGTGCCGCGCATAGTACCCGGCGGGCCTCGACTATGCGGTGATCAACGAGAGTCGTTTCTTCTTCAGGCTTCGCTATCCGGATCGTAACGTCATAGCCCACAACGATCGGATCGACGAAGCGGTCGCTCAGTACAAGCTCGATCAACACACGCGGATGCCGGATCATAAAGTCCGCAACGGCTTTGCCCAAATGGATGGTGCCAAAGGACATGGGCGCATTAACGCGCATCGCTCCGATCGGCTCTATTGTGCTGGCCGAGATCTCCCGCTCCATCTCGTCAAGATCATCGAGAATCTGGGCCGCACGTTCCAAAAGCGCCCTGCCCGTTGCAGTCGGGGCAACGCGGCGTGTAGTTCGATTCAATAGCTGAACACCAAGCCGCTCCTCAAGGCCGATGACCAGCCGGTTAACGGACGAGCGAGATGTCCCGAGTTCACGGGCAGCGGCGGCAAAGCCCGCAGCTTTGGTCACGGCAATGAACGTACGCAGTTCCGTGAATCGATCCATCGAGCAATGGTGCAGATTTCAGGACAATCCGTCAAATTTCTTCAAAATGGCAAACAATTCGGGCCGAATAGTTCGGCCAGCATCTCTATTTGCTAACGGTGACGCCCTCGTCGATAGACGCTAGGCGTGATGCCCAGCTTGCTGCGAAAGAGATCCGTCATACGACTCTGCGATGCAAAGCCGCATCCGTGGGCGATCGACGTCAACGATGCTTTGCTCTCGGCGAGCATGTCCTGTGTACGGGCCAGACGGCGGTCGAGCACAGACTGACAGGGGGCCATATTCGTGGTCGCCTTGAAGGCCCGATTAGAGCGGAATCTGATCTGAGTGAATCGTGAGGGGTTCCAGGGTCCATCAGGGCTTCGCCATCGGCCGATCATTCAGAGATACGAACTCTCGAGGGCGTTTTGCTCGTCGTGGTATTTGGGACACTAAGTCGAAAATTACTCTAATTGTCTCGAAACCGGTTCTCCAGATAGTATCGGATAGCGCTGCGAAACTTGGCAATGCGGACGGTTTGACGTGATCGAATTCCAGGATTTCGAGACGCACCGTGTCAACGGTCATGCCGACGTCAATCTGTTCGTCCGAATTGGTACCATCGTACAGCAAATCTTTGAGCCGTTGGCCCGTGATGTCCGCGGGGAGATCATCCCACGCGCAGGTCATTGGCTTGGCGACGAGAACCCCACCCGGCTCGCAAACGTACTCTCAGAGTTTTTCTTTGCCGACACTGCGAGCGCCAAGGAGCGTCAGATATGAGAACGCTTTCCGCTATTGCCTGCACCTTGATTTTGGATCTGTTTAGTGCCGCTCCAAAGGCAATCGGGCAGGACGGTCACCGTTACATCACCGACACAAACAGCCTTTTACCTGTGGACGAACTCGCCATTCGCCAAGTGGTGGCGCGCACTGGGCATGCGGTGGATACGGCGGACTATGATCTCTATCTCAGTTTCTTCGCAGATGACCCAGTCATGGATTCGGGATTTGGCCCGCCGGTTAAAGGATTTAAGGCACTGCGCGCGTCCTTGGAGGCATCTCGTCCGTTCATCACCGGCAAAAGGCACGTGGCTGCCAATGTGGTGATCAACGGGTCTGGGGATCTGGCGCGGGCGACCTATTATCTGATTGTCTTCGAACGGCAGGAGGGCATTGCCTTCGTCGGTTCTGCCGTCATCGCCGATGACTTCGAACGCCGCGATGGCGCTTGGAAGATCACTCGACATGTCACCCGCATGGATCCCGCCACGATCGCCGCCATGCAGGCGGCGATGGGGTCAAGTCAATGACCGCCCGTGTTCAGCGTGAACAACTACAAAGACACCGCAAGAGGAGAAGCCAATGACCGGCAAACTTGAAGTCCTGACCCCGCAAAACTGCCAGGTGATCTTTATCGACCATCAACCGCAGATGGCGTTCGGCGTGCAATCCGTCGACCGCCAGACGCTCAAGAACAATACGGTTGCGCTGGCAAAGTCGGCCAAGGTCTTTGGCGTGCCGGTGACCATCACGACGGTCGAGACCGAAGGGTTCTCCGGTCACACATACCCGGAACTGCTCGAAGTCTATCCCGATGCGCCGCTATTGGAGCGGACTTCGATGAATTCGTGGGACGACCAGAAGGTGCGCGATGCACTGGCCGCGAACGGACAGAAGAAAGTGGTCGTTTCCGGTCTCTGGACCGAGGTCTGCAACACAACCTTCGCGCTTTCCGCCAT
Organism: Pseudomonadota bacterium; assembly: GCA_039028795.1. Classification (GTDB taxonomy): domain Bacteria; phylum Pseudomonadota; class Alphaproteobacteria; order Rhodobacterales; family Rhodobacteraceae; genus Thermohalobaculum. The sequence continues at coordinate 7,293 of JBCCHJ010000089.1, read as the reverse complement.
GCTGGACGGCGGCTACGAGATCTACATGGTCGCCGACGCATCCGGAGGTACAACCGCAGAAGCACACACCTATGCCATGGACCGTATGATTCAGGCTGGTGTGGTCCCGATGACCTGGCAGCAGGTGATGCTGGAATGGCAGCGCGACTGGGCGCGCAAGGAAACCTATGACGCGGTTCTGGACGTTGTGAAAGCCCATTCCGGCGCCTATGGCATGGGCATCGACTATGCCTACACCATGGTCCACAAGGCGCCAGAGCGCGTCGAGCATGGCGCCCGCTTAGCCCCCGTCGCAGCCGAGTAACCCGACTAAAGCGCAAATACGGCGCAGGACCCGGGCGTGGGCCTGAGTCCAGCCCGAGGTGAACCGTCGAGCACGGAGTCCAGTCATGGCCGAAACACCTGATTTGATCCTGTACAACGGTCGGATCACGACGATGGATCCGGCACTGCCCGAAGCGGCTGCCTTGGCGATCAAAGAAGGTCTGGTCCTCGCCGCCGGTCGTGATGGAGACATCATGGCCGACGCCGGAGATGCAATGACCATCGATCTGCAGGGCCGGCGTGTGATCCCGGGGCTGATCGACAGTCACACGCATATCATCCGGCAGGGCAACAACTTTGCCATGGAGCTGCGCTGGGACCACGTGCCCTCTTTGTCCGACGGTCTGGCGATGCTGAAGGCCCAGGCCCAGCGAACCCCGGCGGGCCAGTGGATCCGCGTTGTCGGGGGCTGGTCGGCCGACCAGTTCGCCGAACGGCGCCTGCCAACCCTGGACGAGATCAACGCCGTCGCCCCCGATGTGCCGGTCTATGTGCTGCACCTCTATGACAGGTGCTGGTTGAACAAAGCAGCACTGCGCGCACTGGGGATCGACAGCCATTTCTACGAACCGTTCGTCTCTGGCCTCCTGGAACGTGATGATGATGGCAACCCGACGGGTCTGGCCCTGGCGCGCCCGAATGCCCAGCCGCTTTACGCGCTGTTGGACTTGGCGCCGAAGCTGGACTTTGAACAGCAGATCCTGTCCACCAAGCACTATTTTCGGGCGTTGAACGGATTGGGCCTGACCTCGGCTTTGGATTGCGCGGGGGGTTTCCTGAACTATCCGGATGATTATGGCGTGATCAGCGAGCTGAACCGCCGGGGCGAACAGACTGTGCGCATCGGTTATCAGCTGTTCGCCCAGCGCCCGCTTTTCGAATTGGACGACTTCAAGCGCTGGCATGATCTGGTGAAGCCAGATCAGGGGGACGACTATCTGAAGTGCGTTGGCGCGGGAGAGATGCTGGTCGCTTCGGCCTATGACTTCGAGGATTTTTCGTACCCCCGCCCGGAACTGGCCAAACGCATGGAAAGCGACCTGCGCCCGGTGCTGGAGTTCCTGCTGGAGAACCGCTGGCCGATCCGTTTCCACTGTACCTACGAGGAAAGCGCGCATCGTTTGTTGACGGTGTTGGAGGATGTCGGCCGTGACAAAGGGCTCGAGGAACTGAACTGGATCTTCGACCACGGCGAGACGATCTCGGACGCGACCATGGAATGGGTCGCCCGCCTTGGCGGCGGTATTTCCTACCAGAACCGCATCGCCTTCCAGGCGACTGCCTATCGCGACCGCTATGGCGAGAACGCGCTGCGCGACGTGATGCCCGTGAAGAAAATGATGGCCTCGGGTGTGCCGCTGGCCGCGGGCACTGATGCCACGCGCGTGTCGTCGTACAACCCTTGGCTGGCTATCCACTGGGCCGTTTCGGGCAAGGGCCGTGGCGGCGACGTCATCTGGACGGCCGAGAACCGGTTGAGCCGCGAAGATGCGCTGCGCCATTGGACCGCGGCGGGCGCCTGGTTCAGCCGCGAAGGTGGAAAGAAGGGTCAAATCGCGGCAGGTCAGCTGGCGGATCTTGCGGTGCTGGACCGGGACTATTTCGCGGTGCCGGAAGACGAGATCACCGAGATCACCGCGGACCTGACGCTCAGCGGCGGTAAAGTTGTGCATGCGAAGGGAGCGTTCTCTGAATATCGCCCGGCACCGCTTCCCGAATTGCCCGACTGGTCGCCGTTGCCGATCTTCGGTGCGCCAGGAACTCCTGGAGATCCCCGTTCAGCCGCCACATTGAATTGAGCCGGCCCGGCTTCATCGGGCACAACCGAAAAGTGTCCAGCTAACCAGATTGGAGGTTCACATGTACTGGAAACCCTTCGCCATCTCGCTGGCCGTCGGCCTTCTGGTGGGCGGGATCTATGCCTTGTTGAATACGCGCTCTCCCGCGCCGCCGGTCATCGCATTGCTCGGTCTTTTGGGCATGTTGATCGGGGAAAGCGTGGTGTCCTGGGCCAAGCAGAAAATGACGCTGGCCCAGGCGACCGAGCACTGTCTTCACAAAAAGGACTTTGCTGCGGCCGAGCCGAAGGAACCCCAGGCGTGAGACTCTGGGCGCTGCTTCTTCTGCCGTTTTTGGCTGTTGGGCCAGCCTTGGCCGAACCGCTGCGTTTTGAAGGCACGGTCGAGGCAAGCCAGACCGCCGTGCTGTCGAGCAGACTTGACGGGATCGTCACTGATATCCGCTTTGCCGGTGGAGAACGCGTAACCGCCGATATGCCGTTGATCCTGATGGATGACGCCGACTTCAAACTGGCGGTCGCGACCACTGAAGCAGACGTCGTCCGCGCCGAAGCGGTCCGAGCCCTGGCTGCAAGCGAAGCGGAGCGAATCGAAAAGCTAGAGGAACGCGGCATCGCGACGGATGCACAGCGGCGGGCCGCCGCGGCTGGATTGCGCACTGCCGCCGCTGACCTAGACAGTGCCCAGGTGGCGCTGGACCGCGCCCGCCTCGATCTGCAGCGGATTGTGATCCGCGCTCCTATCGATGGGATCATTGGGAGACCGAATGTCGCTCTGGGCGCCTTTCTGGAGGCGGAAGCAGGAGCGCCGCTGGGCGAGATTGTCCAGATTGACCCGGTTCTGATCGCCTATCAGGTGCCATACTCCGCACGTCTGGCGACCATCCGGCGTACCGGTGCGGAAAGTCTGGAGGAGCTGTTCGAAGATATTTCTCTGACGATCCTGCTTCCCGACGGACAATCCTACCCACATCGGGCAGAACCCGGCTTCGCTTCGCCCACGGTCGATACCCTGAATGGAACCCTGACGGTCTGGGCGCGCGTTCAGAACCCTGATGCCGTCTTGCGGCCGGGGCTTTCGGTCACCGTCATCTCGGAGGTTGCCGGGAGGAAGGATCAACCATGACGGCGAAGCCGCAGGCAAGCGTCTCGCCCATGGCGCCGTTCGGACACCGGGCATTCACGGTTCTGTGGATTGCGACCGTCGCCTCGAATATCGGCACATGGATGCACGATGTCGGTGCCGGTTGGCTGATGACGGAACTGGCGCCATCACCGCTGATGGTCGCCTCGGTGCAAGCCGCGACGACGCTGCCGGTGTTTCTGTTCGCCTTGCTGGCAGGTGCCATTGCCGACATCGTCGACCGGCGCAAACTGCTGATCTGGGTGAACGTCGCCATGGGTATCGCCGCGGCCATGATGGCCGTGATGGTGCATCTTGACTGGATCACGCCGACGGTGTTGCTGCTGTTCACGTTCATCTTCGGAACTGGCGCTGCCTTCATTGCGCCGGCCTGGCAAGCGATCGTTCCCCGTCTGGTTCCAAGGCCCGAACTGTCCGCGGCCATCGCCTTGAATTCGATGGGGATCAATGTCAGCCGCGCCATCGGCCCCGCGCTGGCGGGGTTTCTGATCGTCGCGGCCGGATTGGCAGCGCCTTTCGTCGTAAACGCGCTCAGCGTCCTTGGCATCATCGCCGCATTGTGGTGGTGGCGACCGGAGCACTCCAAGTCGACAACACTGCCGCCCGAACATGTCGGTGGTGCGATGGTCGCGGGGTTGCGGTATGCGATGCACAGCGGCCCGCTGAAGGCGACATTGCTGCGTGCGTTCGGGTTCTTTGCCTTTGCCAGCGCGTTCTGGGCGATGTTGCCGCTGGTTGCCCGCGACGTCCTGGCGGGCGGGCCTACGCTTTATGGGATTCTTCTGGCTGCAGTTGGTGCGGGAGCCGTCGGCGGTGCCCTCATTCTGCCGAAGATCAAGGCGCGGTTGGGCGCCGACCGGACCGTCGCCGCAGGCACGGCTGGCACAGCGGCGGTGCTTCTCGTCCTGGCGCTATTGCCGCTGCAGCCGATTGCCGTTGCGGCCGCCGGACTGGCCGGGTTTTCTTGGATCGCCGTACTCTCAAGCCTCAATGTATCAGCCCAAACTTCGCTGCCTGATTGGGTGAGAGCGCGAGGACTATCGATATTCCTGACGGTGTTCTTTGGCTCCATGTCGCTCGGTAGCCTGGCCTGGGGTCAGGTCGCAAGCGTCTGGGGTATCCCGACAGCACTGATCGCGGCTGCGGTCGGGGCGGTTGTGGTCATTCCACTGCTGCGTATCGCCAAGCTCGGCCAAGGCGAGACGGTCGACCTGGCGCCTTCCATGCATTGGCCTACGCCGATGGTCTCGGGCGACGACGATGCGAGCGGCCCGGTGGCGGTGCGGATTGATTACCGGGTCGACCCGCAGAACCAATCGCGGTTCGGCGACCTGATGCGTGATCTTTCGCAAAGCCGACGCCGCGGCGGTGGCTATCACTGGACGCTGATGCAGGATGCGGAAGATCCGGAGCGCTTCATCGAAAGCTGGACCGAAGCATCATGGACCCAACATCTGCGCCATCACGAACGCGTCACGGGGGCGGACAAGGCGATACAGGACGAAATTCGCACCTTGCTACACGACGGCACCGAGCCACGTGTTGTGCACCTGATCACCCCGCGAACGGAAGACGCGGAACCGAAGGAGTAGCTCCCTGACCTCTTTGGGCACGATATTGGCGAACTTCGGCTCGGATCCGCTGGCGATCCGGTTGACCGGCGCGTGCCTGGCCGCGGTTTTCCTATATAGCGCGGTGACGAAGGCGTTGGACCGGCGCGCAGCGGTGGCCGAGTTCGCGGATATCGGCATTCCGTTTGCGACCGTCGCGCTTCCGGCCGTCGTTGCGCTGCAACTGTTGGGTGGCGTCGCGCTCGTGATCGGGGTTCTAGACCGGATCGCGGCGCCAACGCTGGCTGCATTCACCGTTGCGGCGGCCCTGGCTTGCCACCGGTTCGATGGATAGCATGGCGCCGAGCGGACACATCAACGGACGACGGTCCTGGAACATCTGGCGATTGTCGGCGGGATGTTACTGTTTGCCTGCCGGCCCGACAATTGAGGCCCCGAGACGACAGATGAAGACGACGATCTAGCAACGCGACCAATTTAGCACAGCAAGGAACCCTGATATGAGCTGGAGCCCCTGTCCTGATCCAACCCTCGGTGACGCCGCATCCGTTGACGCCATCGACACCGTCATCGTGCCGCGCGCCGTTGATCTTGGCGAAATGACGGTGCGCCGGGCGTTGCCAAGCACGCAACGCCAGATGGTCGGGCCTTTCATCTTCTTCGATCAGATGGGGCCCGCCGAATTCCTGACCGACCAGGGTATCGATGTCCGGCCGCACCCGCATATCAATCTCGCAACCGTTACCTATCTGCTGGAGGGCGAGATCCTGCACCGCGACAGCCTGGGCACCGAAAAGGCGATCCGGCCGGGCGCCATCAACTGGATGAAGGCCGGGCGCGGCATCGTCCATTCCGAACGGACCTCCGAGCCGCTGAAGCAGACCGGTCAACGCCTCTTCGGCCTGCAGACCTGGATGGCTTTGCCCGAAGCGCACGAGGAATCCGATCCGGACTTTGTGCACCATCCGGCTGATGACCTGCCGATCATCGAGGATGGCGCGATCGCGATGCGCCTGATCGCCGGAGACATGCATGGTCTAAAGTCTCCACTGGTGACCCCGTCCGAGACGCTCTATGCCGATCTGCGTTTGGCGGCCGGGGGCCGCTTCGAGGTTCCTGCCGGTGCCGAGGAGCGGGCGGTCTACATCGTCGAGGGCGAAGCCACGGTCGCCGGCGACCCGTTCGAAACCGGTCAATTGATCATCCTTAAGCCGGGCGCTCCGGTGTTGATTTCGGCCGACAGTGCCGCCCGGCTGATGATCTTTGGCGGGGCGCCGATGGAAGGCCCGCGCTACATCTGGTGGAACTTTGTCTCCTCGCGGCGCGAACGGATCGAACAAGCGCAAGAGGAGTGGCGCCGGGGCCGGTTCGATACGGTTCCGGGCGACGAAGAGGAATTCATCCCGCTGCCCGACACGTCAACCAAGCCGCGCAAGGCCCTCGGCGGGCGGACGTTCGACTAGCAACTTTCGAGGATCAAATGCCCACTCAAACCGTTGGTCTGCATCACGTCACGGCAATCTCTGGCCCGCCGCAGGCCAATCTCGACTTCTATGTCACGGTGCTGGGACAGCGTCTGGTAAAACGGACGGTCAACTTCGACGACCCAGGCACCTATCACTTTTACTATGGCGATCGTGTTGGCACGCCCGGGACGATCCTGACATTCTTTCCGTTTGTCGATGCCGGGCCGGGACGCGCCGGGCCAGGCATGGCCAGCGCCGTCGCCTACGCCGCCGTGCCGGCAGAATTCGAAGCGCTGATGATGCGACTGGCCGAGGACGGTGAAGCTTTCGGCGGCCCTATCGAAAGGTTTGAGCAACGCTGCATCACACTTTCAGACCCCGACGGCCTTGCGGTCGAGGTGATTGAGACACCTGACGCACCCAAGAATTCCTTTCATTCCGTCACGTTGTGGCTGACCGATCCGCGCCCGACGGTGCGGGTCTTAAGCGACTTTCTCGGCTATCAGGAAGTCGGCGCGGAGCAACGCGATGGCCGCGATAGAATAAGGATGCAAACCACCGATGGCGGCCACGCATCCGTCATAGACATTGTCACCGATGACACGGCATCGATCGGCCGTCAGGGCGCGGGAACCATTCACCATATTGCGTTTCGCGCGAGCGACGATGATCACCAACTTGCCTTCCGTGATCAACTGCTCTCAGGTGGTCTCGACGTCACGCCTGTCATCGACCGGCAATATTTCAATGCGATCTACTTTCGGGAACCGGGCGGTGTGCTGTTCGAGATCGCCACCGATCCGCCCGGCTTCAGCACCGATGAACCGGTGGACACCTTGGGCGCGGCCCTGAAACTGCCGGCCCAATACGAGAACAGGCGCGATCAGATCGAGCGCCGCCTGCCGGAGATATCACCGCCACCCTGGTCTGACGCATGATTGATCGGGGACCACATGATGCTATTCCCCCGGCATTCGGAGGCGCCGGATT
>JBCCHJ010000088.1:0-18980 GCA_039028795.1 Pseudomonadota bacterium | reverse complement strand
GCGTTGTCCACCAACAAGCTAACTGCAAACGTCGCACGTAAGTGCACGTCGCGCAGGCCGGTGAGATCAAAAAACAGATCGCACTTATGGACAAAGTTAGATATAGTATCGCCATCTAACTCACCCTTGAACTACCCCGGTCTATCTAACTTAATGCTTACCGGGAGACCCTAGGTGGTGAGTGCTTCGTGCTGCCAGCAGACCTGCAGGGGGTTAGCTAACTGCACCTGTGTTAGTTCCAAACGCAAAGTTTGCACAAACTAAGACAGGGCAGCCACTTCCTACTAACTCGTGTTCAACCTATCCACCAAATTATTAATGGCAGTGGTTGCACGTCCCTCAAACGCCTGCTACCCTGCAGCTGCACCCGCAGACTCACCGCCGTGCTCTGCACTGCTCTCACCACTACGCTCACCCCAACATTCCCCGGAAGGCATCACTCAAGCTAGTATACAGGAAAGTGCACAGAAGCTCATAAAACCCTAGAAAACACTAGAAAACAACAAAATATGAAACAGTGTACCCACGTACAATACCAGAAACGAATGTCCAGGCTAAGAGGGATCTTGGCGACCTTAGCTCACAAACTGGACAATACTGCACAAACCAACGCTCCTGCTGTGTCACACCAAGAGAACTTGGACACAAAAAGTCAAAAGGACTATATTACAATTTTTTACCAAGTTTTGCAACGTCCTATACCCAAAAACCAAACCTGTCTGCGTTACCAGCTGCTTACACTGTCGCCGACGCGCAACAGTCAGGGAACTCACCCTAGGTATACCACAACCGTGCTGGTACACCAGAGAACCTTGTCCCAAGAACAACAAATAGGAATCAAGCCAAATTCCTACACTGGGGCTGGCAACCAGTCCCCCTGCACACCAAAGTGTGGATGTGGATATATACTCTAGCGTGAACCAATCGTCGTTACTGGCGTTGGCATCAACGCCGGTGGTGTCTGTTCCTGTCAATCTGATGGCCATGATGGCGCTCCCCGTTTTCAATGAAATTCAAAACAATTCCCAGATATTATCACTTTTCCACCCGGCAACCAACGGCACCCGGATCTGCCTGGGCGGTAAAGATCTCTGCATAATGGTCACCAACCAACCCTCGCGCCTTCCCCGCGCAACCCCTTCAGGGTGCCCAGAATGGGGGCCTAAGGTGGGGGCATGGCGCGCGCGGTGGCTAGCGGAGCGCAAAACGCTGCCCCGCACGCCCATCTGCTCAACCCGGCTTGGCAAACGTGAAAATGCCCCAGGTCAGGTGACCGGCCTGCCCGCCGCGCACCCAGTTCATCAGGCCGGCCAGCATGCGGTCGATATAGTCGGGCGAGGCGCCCTCTTCGACCTTTGCGCGGTTGGCGGCCAACTCGTCATGAACGCGCTGGTAGTGAGTGATCAGGTGTGCGCTGAGATCCACGAAACCCAGATCCTCGAACCCGGCTCGGCGCGCTGTCTCGCCGTACCAGCCGGGCGCGCCCAGGCTGCCCAGATACAGCCGGTCATAGATTGGCTGCAGCACGTCGGGCGGGCAATCGTCGGTCTGCATCGGGTCGGTGAAGACCAGTACGCCGCCCGGGCGCAGCACCCGGTATGCTTCGGCGATCACCTGATCGCGCGCGCCGGAATGCAGCAGCGCATCCTGCGACCACACAACGTCATAGCTGTCGTTCGGGGCGGGAATGTCCTCGAAGTCGCCGTGCACCACTTCAACCTGTCCGGTCAGCCCGGCCTGTGCCGTCATCAGCCGGTTGCGGTCGTTCTGGGTCTCGGACAGATTCAGGCAGGTCACCTCGGCCCCGAAGCGCGTGGCCAGCCGGCGGGCCGAACCGCCATAGCCCGCGCCCAGATCGATGATCCGCATCCCGGCTTTGGGGTTTCCCTGCCCCAGCCCCGGGATCCGCTCGGCCATGGCATCGACCGTGGCAAAGCTGGCTTCGCGGATATCCTGGGTGCCGTCATAGATGCCCAGATGCAGATCCTCGCCGCCCCAGATGGTCGAATAGAACGTGTCGGCATCGTCGGAGTTGTAGTAATCCTCGGTGATCACCCGGGCCCGGCCCGAGACATTCGAGGTAACCGACACCGAGGGCGACAGCATCGGGGCCAGTGCCGATTTCTCGGCGACATGGATGAAGAAATCCGGGTCGTGCTCCTCAAAGGTGGCCTGAAAATCCCCATAGGTGCGGATGCGCTGAAAGCCTGCCTCGCGCAGCAGGCGGCGCAGGTAATCCTTGCGCACCGGGTTCAGGTTCAGTGTGTACTGGCTGCCATCGGGAAAGGAATACTCGAAGCGTACCAGGTCTTCCTCGATGTGCACGGGCGCGGCCGAGACCTGGTCGCCGCAATAGTAATAGCGGTGTTTCGACTTGAAGCCCTGGTCCAGCATGGTGTCGTAGTTGCGCTGGTCGATGATCAGTACGCCGTCGGGTTCCAGCGCGGCATAGAACTCGGCCAGCACCCGTCTGCGGTCCAGCTCGTCATGCAGGTGGGTGAAGGAGTTACCCAGGCACACGATGGCATCGAAACGCTGGCGCGTGGCCTGGCCCAGCCAGCGCCAGTCGGCCTGCACCGTCTTCAGGATCAGCCCGCGATCCTTGGCGTTCTGGAACGCCCGCGCCAGCATGGCCGCCGAGCCATCGGCCGAGGTGACATCGAACCCCGCCCCGATCAGGCGCACGGAATGAAAGCCCGTGCCCGCGGCTGCATCCAGCACCGTCTTCTTCCCGCGCGAGGCGAGAACATCGACAAAAAAATCCCCCTCGCTCTCGGCCCGGGCATCCCAGTCGATCAGCGCATCCCACTTGTCGACAAAGGCGGTGATATACTCGCCCCTGTATTGATCGGTATCGCGGTCGGCCAGCGGATTGGCGCTGTAGGCCTGATCGGTCAGCACAAGATCGGCATTTCCGGTGCGCACGGGTGAGAGGCGGGACATAAGGCGAGGCTCCTTCTGGGGTAAGAGCCTTCGTGTAGAATCTTTTTGCGACGTTTAAATGTCTGTTGGCGACGAATTTTGTCGCTGCGCACGGAAAGGGTGTGGACAAAGGGATTGTGCGCGAAAAGGTTGAGCGCGGCGACAGGCACCCACCTCGCAACCTGCGAGACCCCGCAACCAGCGAGGCCCCGGAGACAGGCTCAAAGCAGGGTTGAGTTTTGTTGAAGCAGACAGAAATGCCGGCATTGCACCCGGAGTCGAGTGCGGCTTAGCGCACAACAGGACGCCAAGACATTTGCCAAGCAGATTGATGGCCCGTTAGCGTCATTTCCGTTGTGAAGCGGCTTTTAACACGAAGACTTCTGGCCTCCAGGCCAACCTGGCGCGCACACTACAAACCAGCGTTCAAGAAACAGCGGAATGACCGGACCGAGCCCAAAGTCCCGTATGCTGCGCCTTGTTTGAAAGTCAGCTATGCATTCGTTTCGCGGTCGCCTCTTCCCACCCCTTGAGTAGCGCCGAACGTCGCCCCGGATATCTTCCGCCGAGCACTCTGAGTTCTTCGACCCTTTCGGTCTTGAAATGCCGGTAGTCTTCCTTTGTCTCGCACCAGCCTACAAGGTACCTCGTGCGATCCAGAAAGGCGATGAAGAGCGGCCAGACAATCCGATCCGTCGTGCTACCGTCACGATCCGTGTAGATGAGTTGAAGCCGGTAACGCTCTCGAATGGCATGGCGCAGAAGTGCGCTGTCGAATCTTTCAGAGACTTCCGCACGTGTCTGGATCGGCTTTGTACTTCCATCAAGTATGACCGGGCGCAGTTCCTTCGGGATGGCTGAAGAGAGCTTTGAGACCAGATCACGGGCGGCGCGGGCCAATGATGGATCGGCCTCGGAAGCGACCCAGGCGGCACCAAGAGCCGCCGCCTCCAACTCATCTGCTGTTAGCATCAGTGGTGGCATGTCGTAGCCGTCATCAAGGATATACCCGACACCTGCCTCGCCGGTAATCGGAATGCGCTGCGCGTGAAGCTCTGCCATGTCGCGGTAAAGCGTGCTGATCGAGATTTCCAATTCATCAGCCAACTCCCGTCCAGTAATCGGCGACCGGGTAGATCGCAATGTCTGGATAATCTGGAACAGTCGTTCGGTGCGACGCATCTTTGCACTCTCCTCTCACACTACTATCATAACGGTGAGAGGAGGGGGCTTCTAGGACAGGCTCTGAAGTCGGAAATCGGAGCCAAAGAGATGATCCACTTTGAGCGCAGCTTAACAATTGACGCAACCCCTGACGCGGTGTGGGAAGTGATCAGCCGCTACATGCACATCGACGAATTTGCCCCTCAGATCACATCTGTTGATGCCCTGACAGATGGTGACGTTGGCATGGGCTCGAAACGCCGCAACAACTTCGCGAATGGCACATCGGTGGTTGAAGAAGTGACTGATTGGAGACCTGGGAGTGGGTACACTGTCCGGCTTTCCGATATGGCGGCGATGCCTTTGCACGAGGCGAGTTCTGAAATTCGTATCGCTCCGTCAGGCGGAAAATCCAAGGTCACATGGACGTTCGATTATCGGGTCAAATATGGGCCGCTCGGATGGCTTATGGGGCAGACTATGATGAAGATGATGATGGGAAAGATAATCGACGCCAACCTTCAAGGCCTATCGAACAGGTCCCGGGTGACTTGACCGGCACGCAGACGCCACTCGGCAAAGCAGCCGTTCGTCCATTGGAGTCGAGTAGCGGCTTTGTCCCCGCACAGCCGATCTCCAGCCTTTGACAGTTTCGTCCCGGACAGCTGCCGCTGAGGTACTATCCTGCCCTCTATCGGAACAAGCCCCTCCCTGGCACGTAGCAAAATGGTCAGCCCAGCAGTCCCTCGGATTTCGCCCGATCCAGTATGTTCTTGACCGAGGAGGGTGACCACCGCGTGCCCCCTCTTGGCGTGCGTATATACTGTGCCTCCAGGTGACGGGCGCACCCTGCCAATGTGGGGTCCGGCAACGCTTTCCAGACTGCGGCCACCAGCGATGTAAGGCTGCTGTCGTCAACGCCCCTGGGGGACCGCTGCAGAGTCTCGGCCGGAACAAGACCATCTCTTTCCAGTCTTCGACAGGCGCGTATCAGACTGTCTCTGGTCCAGGGCTTGTTGTCCCATGGCCTAATCTTGCCTTCGGCGTGAAGGACGCGAAGCACCCGGTCCCAGGACGCAGCAGGCCGTAGACGCTTTATGACGGGAACAATATCGCCAGCTGCGTCCAATACGGCATTTGTGCGCGACAACTGCCGTGCGGCTGCTAGCTTTGCCAGGCCGGCACGATCGCCGCTGGCCAATGCGGGGTTACCACCTCGCCGGCCCTGTTCACGGGCAGAGTTCAAGCCAGACTTCGTTCGTTCACGGATCAATTGGCGCTCGAATTCCGCAACAGCACCCAAAATCTGCAACGTTAATCTTCCCTGAGCCGATGTCGTATCGATCGGATCGCCCAATGATCTGAAACCGGCACCGATTTCTTCCAATCGCTCCACGACCTCGAGCAGATGGCTGAGGGACCGTGCGAGACGATCCAGCCTTGCAATGACAAGTACATCACCTTGCTGAACGCTCGCCAGGGCCCTCGTCAGTTCTGGCCGGCTCCTTTGTGCCCCAGACGCCGTGTCGCGAAAAATCTGTTCGCAACCTGCGTCCTTAAGCAGCGCCACCTGTGGATCGGTGGTTTGCTCGTCAGTAGAGACCCTCGCGTATCCGACCAGCGCCATATGGTTACGTCCGTGCCGTCCAAAACCTGAACCTCGAATGGCCAGTCATCTCACGTACCAAATCCAGCGCTTCAAACCGCCCGATCAGATGACGGGCCTGCGTCGTCGAAATCGATAGCTCATGCGCGATAACCTTGGCAGACACGACGGGCAAGCCGGCGATCAGGTCGACAAGCGCAGGTGCCCCTTTCCCTTGCAGCTTACCGGTCGCGTCGAACGCGCGATGACGCCACTCCTGAACCCGGGCAATCGCAGCCAGCGACTGATTTGTTTCCGTCAACGCTGCCTGCAGCCAGCGTGTCAACCGGGCGGGCGCATCCGTTCCGGGCCCAGTTTCAGGATCGACAGGTAAACAGAAGAACACGGATTGTTGGTGAGCTGCCAACCGACCCGCCACAACGCTGGCCTCGAGCCGCTGGTCCGCGTCGGTCAGACACCAGGCTCTCCAAAGATGCCAGGCCATGGCCGCCTGTACCAGAGGATGCAAATGCTTGGCCGAACCCATTGCCGTGCACCAGTCCGAAAGATCTTCAGGGGTCGGCGCCGACGAGAAATCCGGCCTTTCATCTCGCTCTGGAGATCCATTCCGCCTCGTCTCCAGAAAATCGCCTAGGTCCGAGGGCGTACTGACAGCGCCGATGGGTGATGTCATGCGGCGAACAGACCACGCCGCGCGTGCCAATGCACGACCGTCATCCTCGGACCCACCTATTCTGTCGTACAAAACCAAAGCCAGTTTTTCTGGCCGCAAATGCAGTCCTTCTGACCACGCCAATCGTTCCGATGCGCTTATCGCCAAGCGCATCATCAAACCCTCTCGGAGTGCTCTTTCGCAACACGCCAGCCTCTCATCAAGCCGTGCCAATGCAGACGACACGTCAGCAAGAAGCACAGCGCAGCAAGATTGAGCAGCCTCCCAAGCCTGTGGTCGCACCCACTCTGGAACATCTGCCGATTCAGCGTCTGGCGAAAATGCCGGCTCAAACCAAAGCTCGCGATCTTCAGGCTCTGTCCGATCAAACGGTGATTGAACAGAATGAAAAGTTTCATCATTTTCAATGATGGGTGCCATGGGCGAAGATTCTGATACAATAATCAACGCACAGCAAGTGATAGTTTGCGAGCTGGCGAAAACCGACAGTCCACAATCGCGTCATCACTATTGGCGATTGGCGAAATTAGCTATTTGGGTTTTCGGGTTCAGTCCCTGCAGGGTATCTTCTGCTCCAGCACCGCACCCTCGTGGAATGGGATGTTCATCGTTTCAAGCGCCAGAGCACCAGCCCCGCGTGCCCACAGGCTGTCACCCCACCGATGTACTTCCAACCTGACATTCGGGCGTTCTGTCGACAAAGAATTATCCAGTATCGACTTTTCGACGCCCTCCATCAGCAAACCGTGGTTGTGCATCCTCGCACCCGTCAACACGATCAGGCTGGGATCGAACAGGTTCAGTAAATTGGCAAGCCCCAAGCCCAGCATCCGGCCCGCCCTGCGGAAGATCGACGCGGGGACGGCTTCGCCTGCACGCGCCCGTTCCGCCAGCATCGAGATAAGTTGCGACGCATCCCCAGGCACTGCCACCCCCGGAAATGCAGCACCGGCCTCTCTCACAATGGCAAAGTCCGCGACATAGGCTTCCAGGCATCCTCGTTGTCCACAGCGGCACAGAGCGCCATCCATTTGAACCTTCAAATGGCCGAATTCTGCACCAAGACCACGGGTCCCACGATAGAGGCGACCGTCAATCACAACGCCCAATCCGACACCATGTTCGATTGTGACCACAAGAAAGTCGCGGTGAAAGCGCCCATGCCCGAACCACAATTCGGCCAACGTCGCCAGATTGGCATCATTGTCCACCGAGACGGGACAGGCAATGCGGGTTTGGAGAAGCTCACGAACGTTCAGGGGTGCGCCGCGCAGGACCGGGCTCCAATGGCAAAGCCCGGAATCGCGTTCGATGAATCCCGGGACACCCATCCCAAAGCCCAGGATCTGATCCTTCGTCAGTCCGGCTTTCTGTAGGACAGCATCGAACGCCTTCATCAGGCTCTCGAGCATTTCCTGAGGATTTACAGTTGGTCCTGGAACCGGTGCCTTTGCATCCGCGATGACGTCTCCGACGAAATCCAGGACGGCCACTGTCAAAAAGCCGGTATTTAACTTTGCGCC
The DNA here is from genome assembly GCA_039028795.1 of Pseudomonadota bacterium. Taxonomy (GTDB): domain Bacteria; phylum Pseudomonadota; class Alphaproteobacteria; order Rhodobacterales; family Rhodobacteraceae; genus Thermohalobaculum. Next base: position 11,092 of record JBCCHJ010000088.1, on the reverse strand, counting down.
TGCGACGTATCCGGCTTCAGGGTTAAGCGCGAGTAGCCGGCGCGGCCTGCCGCGACCGGACGTCGTGACTGTGTCTTTTTCGCGAACCAACCCGTTTTGCAAAAGATCAGCAACGATCGCGGTGACAGTCGCAGGGCTCAGTTCCAACGCCTCAGCAAGATCAATCCGTGCCGCCCCGCCTCGCCTTCTTATCTCTGTCAAGACACGTGCCGAATTGCTTGCGAGCAGGGCGGTGGTATCTCCCTTGGCAACAGGCACGTTCAAAGGATGCCCCCGTCCACGATGAAGTCTTGCGCCGTGCAAGCGGCAGAAACATCTGACGCCAGGAAAAGAGCCATTTGCGCGATGTCCCATCCGCACAATTCGCGTTCGAGGCATTGCTGCGACACAATTTTGTCGATCGATGCCTGATCCGGATACCAGAGTTGCCGCTGTTTCTCCGTCAGAACGGCCCCCGGAAGAATACTGTTCACCCGAATTGCTTTGCTTCCCAACTCCTTCGCCAGCGATCGTGTCATCCCACGGATCGCTGATTTGCAGGCCGAATAGACAGCAAGGTTGGGAACCATGATCTCGGGGGCAACCGAGCCGAAATTGATGATCGAGCCGCGACCGCGCGGGCCCATGTGCCGCGCCGCACGCTGGCTCGCGAAAAACACGTGGCGAAGATTGACGTCGATCAATCGCTGCCACTGATCTGCGTCGACATCGTCGAGGTGTCGGCGCTCATCATTCGCCGCATTGTTGATCAGGACATCCAATCCACCCATAGCTTCTGCCTGATCGATGGCGTCGGTCAGCGCTTTGTCGTCGGTGACATCGCACGGCAAGAACCGAGCCAACCTACCCAACTCGATCGCAAGATTTTCGCCCTGTTCAACATCCACATCGGCAAAAACAACCTGGGCACCTTGGTCAACGAATGCCTTCACCACGTCTCGGCCAATGCCAGAGGCGCCCCCGGATACAAAGACGACCCTGCCAGAAAGGTCTGAAAACCGTGCGAGAGACCGATCCGTGCGTTCGGCGCAGTGAGTCACTTTTTTACCCTCTGGCTGAAAAAAAATAAGGCGCAATGGACGCCGGGAAGTGCTTCTTAGCGAGATAGGAACGTAGGATTATTCGGTTTGGTCGTCAATTAATTTGACCAGCAAAATAAATATGCAGTAGCTTTTCATCGATGCCATTCGGCTCAGAATGATTCGACCGGGCTAAACCGGTGTGCACAGAAGGGAGAGATCATGAAGCTCGTCAAAGTTCTCGCAACGGCCGCGCTGGGTGCCGGCATTGCGTTCTCGGCCATGGCAGAGACAGTAGTTGGGGTCAGTTGGTCGAACTTTCAGGAAGAGCGTTGGAAGACCGACGAAGCGGCGATCAAGGCAGCACTTGAAGCAGCAGGCGCCACATATATCTCGACTGATGCGCAGTCTTCGGCTTCCAAGCAATTGTCGGATATCGAAAGCCTTATCTCCCAAGGCGCAGATGCGTTGATCGTGCTGGCGCAAGACGCGCAGGCGATTGGTCCCGCGGTGCAGGCTGCGGCGGACGAGGGCATTCCTGTTGTCGGTTATGACCGCCTGATCGAAGACAGTCGCGCCTTCTATCTGACCTTTGACAATGTCGAAGTCGGTCGGATGCAGGCACGCGCCGTCTTCGCTGCGATGCCCAAGGGCAAATATGTAATGATTAAGGGGTCGGCTACCGATCCCAACGCCGATTTCCTGCGCGGTGGCCAGCAGGAGATCCTGCAGGCGGCAATCGACAGCGGTGATATTGTGATTGTTGGTGAGGCATACACCGACGGGTGGTTACCAGCGAATGCGCAGCGAAACATGGAACAGATTCTGACTGCACAGGACAATCAGGTCGATGCCGTCGTGGCCTCGAACGACGGAACTGCTGGCGGCGTTGTCGCAGCACTGACCGCGCAGGGGATGGACGGAATCCCTGTCTCGGGGCAGGACGGTGATCACGCAGCGCTGAACAGGGTGGCCAGCGGGACGCAGACTGTCAGTGTCTGGAAAGATGCGCGGGAACTGGGCCGCGCTGCAGGTGACATTGCAGTGGCTTTGGCGGGCGGTGCCAAATTGTCCGAGATCAAGGGATCGGCTCCGTGGACATCGCCAGGCGGAACAACGCTGAATGCGATGTTCCTGGCGCCATTGCCGGTGACGAAGGAAAATCTTTCCACCGTCGTCGACGCGGGTTGGATCGCCAAGGACAAGCTTTGCCAAGGCGTGACCAACGGCCCTGCACCCTGCAACTGATACAAGCAACCGAAGTGACGGGCGTCCCGCACCGGGTCGCCCGCCCGAGGGCCTGGAATGACCGATCTCGCAAACGGTAACGGCCTGCCTAAATCCGGGCGGAACCTGGCCCAAACGCTGGAACTGGATACGCGTCTTCTGGGCATGATCGGTGCCTTCGCAGTGCTTTGCGTCGTGTTTGATGTGATCACCGACGGGCGCTTTCTCACGCCGCGAAACATTTTCAACCTGACGATCCAGACAGTCTCTGTGGCGATCATGGCCACGGGCATGGTTTTTATCATCGTGTGCCGACATATCGATCTTTCGGTGGGCGCACTGTTGGCCACCTGTTCGGCCGCAATGGCGATGATCCAGACAGATGTTCTTCCCAACGCTTTGGGAATGGAACTGGGGCATCCGGCGATCTGGCTGATTACGATCGTCGCCGGGATCATAGTGGGCACTTTTGTCGGGGCGTTTCACGGCTGGCTTGTCGGCTATCTGACGATTCCTGCGTTTATCGTCACACTGGGCGGCCTGCTGGTCTGGCGGAACGTCGGCTGGTATCTGACGGATGGTCAGACAATCGGCCCACTTGATGAAACATTCCGGATGTTCGGCGGCACAAACGGCACCCTCGGGGTTCAGGCATCGTGGATTGTCGGTGGGGTGGCCGCTGCCTTCTCGGTACTTGCAATCGTCACAGCCCGGCGCCGAAAGACAGCACATGGCTTTCGGGTCAAACCCATCTGGGCAGAGGCGACGATGATCGCCATAGCCGTCGGCTCGATCCTGGGTTTCGTTGCCGTCCTGAACGCCTACGAGGTTCCAACACGTCGCCTCGCGCGCATATTCGAAGCTCGTGGAGAGACGATGCCCGAGGGATATACGCAAGGCTATGGCATTCCAGTTTCGGTGCTGGTGTTGATCGTGGTCGCCATCGGGATGACCGTGATCGCACGCAATACCCGCCTTGGCAGGTACATATTCGCCACCGGTGGCAACCCGGACGCAGCCGAGTTGTCGGGCATCAATACGCGAATGTTGACGGTCAAAATCTTTGCTCTGATGGGCGCGCTCTGTGCCCTTTCGGCAGTCGTGGCCTCTGCCCGTTTGGCGAACCACGGCAATGATATCGGCACGCTGGATGAACTGCGGGTAATCGCGGCAGCCGTCATCGGCGGCACGGCTTTATCGGGAGGTGTCGGCACGATCTATGGTGCCATTCTTGGCGCTTTGGTCATGCAGTCACTGCAATCCGGGATGGCAATGGTCGGCGTCGACGCCCCCTTGCAGAACATTGTTGTCGGTGCAGTGCTGGTTGCGGCTGTTCTGATCGATATCGTCTATCGACGACGCGCAAGGGATACGTGATGACCCCGCCGCTGGTAGAAATGCGCGACATCTCAATTTCATTCGGCGGGATACGGGCCGTCGACCATGTTTCAATTGACCTCTTTCCCGGTGAAGTTGTGGGTTTGCTTGGCCACAATGGCGCCGGCAAGTCGACTCTGATCAAGGTTCTCTCGGGCGCTTATCGTGCGGACTCGGGCAGTATTTTGCTGGATGGCCAAGAGGCGCGCATCGAGAACCCGCGCGATGCGCGAGCCCTGAACATCGAGACGATCTATCAGACGCTGGCACTGGCCGACAATCTGGACGCGGCATCGAACCTGTTTCTTGGCCGCGAACTGACGAACAGCTTGGGAATGATCGACGAGGATCGGATGGAAGCTGAAACCCGAAAGATCATGGGACGGCTCAATCCAAATTTCCAGAAGTTCAACGCACCAGTAAGGGCACTTTCCGGCGGTCAACGCCAGTCAGTGGCAATTGCCCGCGCCGTCTATTTCAACGCACGCATCCTGATAATGGACGAGCCTACTGCCGCGCTGGGTCCACAAGAGACACAAATGGTGGCCGAGCTGATTGGCGAGTTAAAGAAGCAGGGCCTCGGTATCTTCCTGATCAGTCACGACATTCACGACGTCATGGAGTTGTGCGACCGTGTTTCGGTCATGAAGAATGGCAAGTTGGTGGGCACAGAACGGGTCGAAGATGTAACCGATGACGAGATCCTTGCCATGATCATACTGGGCAAACGTCCGGAGCATCCATGAGAGCAGAACTGCTGATAGACGCCAAATGCAGCCTCGCCGAAGGGATTCAATGGCGGAAAGATCAGCAAAGGCTGTGGTGGACCGACATTCACGGCTGCGAGCTTTGGTCAAGCGACGAATTCGGCGAACGTATCGAACGACACGAGACGCCAGAGCGGTTGGGTGCCTTTGCCTTTGATCCAAACGGGCATCTACTCTGCGCCTTTGAAAGCGGGCTTTTCCGCTGGGATCTGAACGGCGACCGCTTGGATCGTCTAACCGACTTTGAACCCGTACACCCGACCAGCCGCATGAATGATGGCCGTTGCGACCGGCAAGGGCGATTTATCGTCGGTGGAATGGATGAGAACGAATTGAAACACACGTCCTCGGTCATTCAATATGCGTCGGGGCATGCCGAAACCATTCTTACGCAGGTTGGCTGCAGCAACTCGATTTGTTTCTCGCCCGATGGGCGCTGGATGTACTTTACAGATACGCCAACGGGGAAAATCAAGCGCTTTGCCTATGATCCAGGCGATGGGAAGCTGGGTGACGAAAAGATCTTTTATGTCGACGTGGCCGGCAACGGTTTTCCGGACGGATCCTGCGTTGATAATGACGGCGCGCTGTGGAACGCACGCTTTAACGGTGGCAGTGTGCATCAGGTACTTCCGGACGGCTCTGCAGGCAAGCGGGTGTCGGTTGATGCCCCTCAAGTGACATGTGCCTGCTTTGGCGGCACGAACCTGGACCGGTTGTTCATCACAACCGCACGCGAGAACATGAGCGAACAGGACTTGGCAGCGTATCCGTTATCTGGCGGCATTTTTGTTGCAGCGCCAAACGCAGTCGGTTTGCCCGAGACCCGGTTCGCAGAACCGTTGTTTCCCGATTGAAACGAATAGCCGCCCTTGTCTGCGCGGTCTTGATCGCAGCCACCGCCCATGCCCAACCGGTCTTTACCGAACATGGCAGGACACTCGGCATTGACCACCTGTATTCAGGGGGGTGGGAGCATTTTGTCGGCGGCGGTGTGGCGGTTTTCGACTGCGACGGCGACCAGTTACCCGAGATTTTTGCGGCGGGTGGTGCCGCACCCGCTCGATTGTTCAGAAACAAAACAGATACCGGGACGTTCGTCTTCTCCGAGAACACGCCTGATGAATTGTCACTGACAGGAGTTGTGGGCGCGTATCCACTGGACATTGATTCAGATGCAATCCTTGATCTTGTCATCCTGCGCGTCGGCGCCAACGCACTGATGCGGGGAATGCCGGGCTGTCGTTTCGAGGCGATGGATGTCAATTTCACAAGCGACGACCGCTGGACAACAGCCTTTTCGGCAACGTGGGAAGGCAAGAACACTCTCCCGACACTGGCGTTTGGAAATTATGTCGACCGCGCCGATCCCTCCGGTCCATTCGAAGCATGCGACCGAAATCACCTTTATCGCCCGTCTGGCGAACGCTATTTGCGCCCAAAACCGCTGGAACCGGGGTTTTGCGCCCTTTCGATGTTGTTCAGTGATTGGGGACGTAGTGGTATTGCCGACCTCAGGATTTCAAATGACCGTCATTACTATGTGCGTGGTGGGTCCGAGCAACTTTGGGACATGGACGGTCCCGCAAGGCTGTATTCATCTGAAGACGGTTGGAGGGGCGCGCAAATCTGGGGTATGGGAATTGCCAGCCGAGATATATCGGGTGACGGGCGACCCGAGGTTTTCCTGACAAGTATGGGCGATCAGAAACTTCATAGCCTGACGGGAGACGGGGATCGGCCAACATATATCGATGCACCCTTTGAGATCGGGATCACTGCTCACCGACCCTATACCGGCGGCGATGGAAGGCCTTCGACAGGTTGGCATGCCTCGTTCGGAGATGTTGATAATGATGGGTTAGACGATGTGTTCATCGCGAAGGGCAATGTCGAGGCGATGCCCGGCAGCGCGATGGCCGATCCAAACAATCTGCTCCTGCAAAGTACAGACGGAACTTTTTACGAATACGGTGGCCCGGCGGGGCTCGCGTCTCTGGCGAGGGCGCGAGGTGCAGCTCTAACCGATTTGGATCTGGACGGCAGACTCGACGTCGTTGTGGTGAACCGAAATGCCCCGCTTGAGATTTACAGGAACGTAACCTCCGACTTCGGTCATTGGCTGCTGTTGCGGCCAAGACAGTCATCCCACAATATCTTTTCGATCGGCGCCTGGATTGAAATTCGCAGCGCAGGAAGAAGGCAGGTAAGGGAGCTTACCGTTGGCGGCGGTCACGCCAGCGGAACTGCAGGATTCGAACACTTTGGATTGGGTGAGGCGGCAACCGCAGATGTTCGCGTGATCTGGCCGGACGGCGTTATCTCGAACTGGCTGAGCCTGCAGGCGAACGCTCGATACGACCTGGTCCGTGATCCCGCAAGCAATCTTGTTCTGCGATAATCGAAATCACGGGCGCGGAACTGGCAATCCGCTTGGTACGGTTTCGGGGACACCCAGCCTCCCGCGCAGGCCCTTCCTGTCGGTCAATGCTTTTAAGAACGCCAGGACTTGGTCAATCTGACGATTTGATAATGGCGGCAGCGTGAGTTCGCTGGCGGCTAGGATGTTTTGAACTTCCTGCGGCGACTCGAGTATTTCAAAGTCCGCTGTTTCAGGCAGTGCCGGCAGTTTAGCACTCGCCCGATCATACGAAGCAACAGACTCGGCCGGATCTAGATGATGCCGAATGACCGACACCAGATCCGAATATGCCCCTGCATGCCCATAGGGTGCGGTCAAAACCACGTTCCGCAGGCTGGGTGTTTTGAATTTGTAAGCATCGGCAGGATCGCCAGTGACGCGCATGCGCCCGATGTCGCGGGAATGGGTCTCGAAGATCTCGGACTTCCCGGGGCCAATCTGCGGCATGGCGACAGCGTGGAATCCGTGATCAGTTTGAAAGCGGCCCGCATGACAGTCGCTGCATCCCGCTTTGCCATAAAACAACTTCATCCCCGCCGCAGCGTCGGAGGGTAAGTCGTCTCCATGGCAGAGAAATCGGTCAAAGGGGCTGTCGTCTGCGCGCCATTCATGCGCCATGAACGCCGCCAGTGCTTGCGCGATATGATCAAAGGAAATTTGCGGGTCGTCGCCGAACACACGCGCAAAACGATCCCGATAGCCCGCTATCTGTGCAACGCGCTCTGCAAGGATCTGCCGGGCGCCGCCCGGGCCAGTCAAAATACCTCGGCGAACTGCTTGCGAGACTGGATTCTCTGAATAGTGACCGGCCATTTCGTCGGCCGATATCACGGGCAAACCGGACAGCGCCGCAAGGAGTGAGATATGGTGATCGCCCTTCACGTTGCCCAACGGCGTCCGTATCAATCCATTCTGCAACCGTTCGACACGCCCGTCGTGGAACATCACCGAGAATTCCGGATAGCCAAGATTGAACAGGGATTGAGCGTTCCGGGGTATTCGTCGTTCGGGCAGATTATCGGCATCTGCACGGCGCGACGGACCAATGCCTAAACCCCCATCTCCCAGCGAAAGAGAAACACCGTCCGATGTTCCGAACGCAGGGTGATGACAGGTCGCGCAGGCCACCGTTTTGTTGCCGCTAAGGATCGGGTCATAAAACAGATCACGGCCCAACTCTGCCAACAACAGTTCGGCGGGCTGATCGAACAGCACAGGTTCCGCATCACACGCTGCTGCATCAAGCGCCGAACCAGCCATCGCCTCGATGTCAAGCAGACAGAAGAACAGAGCTCCAAGAATTGTTCGCCGCATCATCCCGTCTCACAAAATGCGCCCATACCGCTGAAGTCCACGCCTCAAAGCGGTCCAAGTCGGAATTCTATCAGCGGGTTTAAGAGAGTCAGCAACTAACCGCGGTTTGGGGGCGATACGCCCAGGACCGCAATCGGTCCGTCAGAATGAACGGCTGAAGGCCTCCACACCCTCAGTCAACAATCCATCATTGCGGACCCGTCAACATCGCCGTCGTCGAACTGGCGATCGATACCCTGGGCAATCCACGCTGACCTTTTGCGGAATAACTCCCTGCCGATCATGATCGAGAGTACGGGAAACCTCTGGCATCATGGGAAATTCCAGCGGCGTCCGTGACTATGCAGATGCAGCTTGTCCAATCTGCGGCTACATCGCTCTTTGATTTTTATCAAAGACAGCCAGGGACAATGGTCGTTGACCTTGGCTATCTGGTCCCGATCGAGGCGTTCTGCAAGGAAATCAGCGATCGACGACCGATCGCGTCAGCGGCAAATCGTTGATCAGAGAACTCTGACGACGATTATCGTGCGGCGCGGCCGGCACCGTGCAGTTGAGTCATTCAGAAAAGTACACCGAGGTCGCACGCGCGCCAGATGGCAGGCTCATTCACTTGGGTCAATCCCCTGCTATTCAGCAGCGATACTAGCTGCCGCCGGGGAAGAAATTTGCGTGAAGTGACGCACGGCGGCGCCGACGCCTGATCCTGCTTCGAACGGGATGCCGACATCACGCATCGCCAGTTCGGTTCCGCCCAATGCCTGAAGAACCATGATCTCGTTCAGCCAACCGAGATGACCTATCCTGAAAACCCGACCAGCCACCTTGGCCAGTCCACCACCCAGCGAAAGGTCATACTTGTGGTAGGCGGTCTTGATAACGTCATTCGCATCAATTCCATCCGGAACCACGATTGCAGTCACGGTGTCGGAATACAGTTCAGGCGTGCGCGCGCAGTATTGAAGACCCCATGCCTCGACAGCGGCGCGTACGCCGCCTGCCAGCAGTTGGTGACGGGCGAAGACGTTTTCCAAGCCTTCATCCAGCAGCAGATCTACCGATGCCCGCAAACCGCGCAGCAACGTCGTCGCGGGTGTGTACGGGAAATACCCTTGAGCGTTGAATTTGCCCATGTCGTGATAGTCGTAAAAACCGTTAGGCAATTCAGACGTCTTGCTCGCCGCCAGTGCCTTTTGGCTGACGCCAACGATCGCCAGCCCCGTTGGCAGCATAAAACCCTTTTGCGAGCCGGAAACCGCAATATCAACGCCCCATTCGTCCATGCGGAAGTCTATGGAGCCAATTGAACTTACGCCGTCCACGAATAACATTGCGGGGTGATCATGGGCATCCAGCATGTGCCGTACTGCCTGCACATCCGACGTCACTCCGGTCGCCGTTTCGTTATGGCAGACCAGTACCGCCTGTATGGCATGCGATGTGTCTGCTGCGATCTCTGCCTCGTAGGCATCAAGCGGAACACCAAGGCCCCACTCTTGATCAATCGCAACGACGTCCAGACCAAAACGGCGGCACATCTCGACCCAAAGACCTGAAAACTGACCATGTACCGCGCCCAAAACCCGGTCCCCCGGCGACAAAGTATTGGTAAGAGCCGACTCCCAGCCGCCCGTGCCACTGCCTGCGAAAACAAAAACCTGACCAGAGGTTGTCTGAAACACCTTCTTCAGATCTCGCAAAAGGGGTTGAACAAGCTCGGGAAAATCAGGCGCGCGATGATCTTCCAGCGCGACATCCATTGCCTGACGAACCTGAAAAGGCATGTTTGTCGGGCCGGGAATGGCGAGACCTTGGTAACCTGGCATCTGCGGGGTTCCTCCAGCGGATTTATATCGACGACAATCATTGTCGTTGCTCGTCGTTCGGCGCTGGATAGGGCTTCGCGGGCTTTTCATCACGCAATTTCGTGTATATGTGTAATAAGTAGACACCACAATCATTACATTTGTAATGTTGTAAGTAACCCGGATCATGTCATGCGCAAAACCTTTGTCGGCCCGCAGTTGCGCCAGTTGCGGCGTCAGCGCAAGCAAACGCAAGCCGAGATGGCCAGATTACTCGGAGTCAGCGCCAGCTATGTGAACCTGTTGGAGAACAATCAGCGCAGCCTGTCGGTTCAGGTTCTGATGGCATTGTCCGATACCTATCAGGTGGATTGGCGCGATCTGGTCAACGACGAAAGTTCGACACTGCTGGCGGACCTGCGCAACGCAGTGCAAGATCCGGCGTTTGCAGACATCGCTCCGGATCTTCAGGAATTGCGCGCAGCCATCGACCACGCGCCCAGGTTGGTCGAGGTATTCCTGACCCTGCACCGCAGCCACCATGCGGCGCTCGAGCGGATCATGCGCCAGGGCGGCGGGCGCATGCCTGACGAGTTTGTCGAATCTTCTCCCGAAGCCGTCATCCACGATTTCTTTCGCAAGCACGCCAACCACTTCGCGCCTCTGGAACAGGCCGCCGAAGACCTGAGAGCACGCGAACCCTGCACCGTCGACGACGTGTACCAGACGCTTAAGTCACGTCTGCACAAGAAACATGGTGTCAGCGTCGAAACGCGGTCGGTAGAGGAAATGAGCCATTCCCTGCGTATCCATCATGCGGACACGGGCGAGCTGCTGTTCTCTGAAGCGCTGGATCACACGAACCGGGTTTTCCAGCTGGCGCATGTTCTCTGTCTTGTCGAATTTCGTGATCTGATCGTTCAATTGACTGCAGATGGCGGCATAACCGATCCCGACAATCAAGCGCGGTGCCATGTCGAGCTGGCGAATTACTTCGCTGCAGCATACCTGATGCCCTATGCGCAAATGCTGAAGATCGCTCAGAACACCAGCTACGACATCGACAGAATTGCCGCTGCATTTGGGGTGTCTTTCGAACAGGTCTGCCACAGGTTGACCACGTTGCAACGCGACGGTGCACGCGGCGTGCCGTTCTTTTTC
>JBCCHJ010000087.1:0-19275 GCA_039028795.1 Pseudomonadota bacterium | reverse complement strand
CTTTGCCGTTGGCAAAGACAAGGCAGACTATATCGGCCGCGAAGCGGTGCTGAACAAACGCCAGCAAGGCCTTTCCCGCCGCATGGTGCAGTTCAAGCTGAAGGATGCCGAGCCGCTGCTCTACCATAACGAGCCCATCCTCCGGGACGGGGAAATGGTTAGCTACCTGACATCTGGCAACTATGGCCATCACCTGGGCGCCGCCATCGGCATGGGTTATGTGCCCTGCGAGGGCGAAAAACCGGACCAGGTACTGGCCTCGTCCTACGAGATCGAAGTGGCCGGGGTCCGTGTGGCGGCAGAGGCGTCGCTGCGCCCCATGTATGACCCGAAAAGCGAAAGGGTGAAGGTGTAGACGGACGACCAAGCGTTCCAACAGGCAGAGGCAATGCGATTGGGAAAGTCTCTTCAGCTTCTTGATCGCGGCCTTCTTCAACCTGGCGGTCTGCCGGTCCGTGCCGCGTCAATCGTTGTCGTCGTTCTGATCGCAGTCGCGTCCCTTACGCCGAATATTTCTGTTCCGAGCGGGGCACCAGCGAATACGGACTTGGCGATCCACCTCTTCATGCAGGGGGTGTTAGGTTTCTCATTAGCGTGGGGCTGGCCGAAGAACCGCGCCGTGACTGTCGCCACCCTAGCGATATTGGTAGTGACGCTAGAGGTCGGTCAAATCTGGGTTCCCGGACGCAGCTTTGCCGTTGCCGATTTGATTTCCAACGCGGTCGGCGCAGGTTTCGGAGCCTGGTTCGGTTTTTCAGCAAGCACCAGGTTCTGTCCCCGGTGAATAACTTTCGAAGTAAGCGCGGAGAGACTGTGGGCACCATTGCGAGGGCTCTTTCCTCGCGCTCCTGAGGTATTTATGGCGAAACGAAAAGGCGGATTGTTTCAGTCTTTAACTGATGTGACACGGACCCACTCATAGCGGTCATTGAGGTAGTCCACTCTTTCCTTGTCACGCGGAAACCGTCCAGCCAGACACGTTTCAGCGATGGCAGTTTTTCCAGTTTTGGAAACGTGCCATCGGGCGTGAAGTCCGTTTGGTCATCATGGCCGCCAACGGAGAGGTATTCGAGGTTCTCCAAGGACTGCAGCATATCCAGATCATCTTCAGCAATGTTGTTGGACCAGATATCCAACTCTTTCAATTGCTGCATGGTGCAGATCGATTTCAGGCCTTGTTTAGAAATCCTCGTGAAGCCGATTTCCAAACCGGTGATCGTCTTGGACTGGGCAATCTGCGATGCGTGATTGTCATCGAAATTCGAGCTTTCAAAATCCAGATCTGTAAGCTGTGGCGCATCCATAAGTGCAGTCAGTGCGTCTTTGTCGACCTGTGACTGTTGCGCGCCTAGTTTTCTGATGCTTGGTAGCCTTGCGATTTCCTGCAAATCATTGGACCTCAATCCGTACATGCACGTGAAGTCCTCAATGCTCTCGACGTCTGCGAAGCCATTCAAGTGTCCACCCGCTTTTAACGTGAACACAATGAGCGTTTCGACGCCTGGGCATTCCATCGCCGGACGAACAGCCGCCCGCGTGACGTCGCCCCAAATCTGGAGGACTCCGGTCAGCGGAAACGATTGGAAGATCTTTGCGTCTTGTTTCTTGAGGGTGGTGTGGACCTTAATGAACAGCAGCTCGATTTTAGAATGCGCACGGACCTTGGCGATCGCTCGATCGTCAAAGGGGAAGTCAATCTCGACCCGCGTGCTGTCAGGTTTGTCGTCTTGGTCTGCCAATTCTACCCTGGCGCTTCGGTGGAGTTCATCTATCGAGGGGCGCTCTTTAATGCAGCGATGATCCTTGGCAACAGATGTCATGAAAGAATGCGTAAGGTTCGTTAGGCGTGTGCTTTTCGCGCTATAGTCTTCCGACCTAAGCGTTGAACGGGTGAAGATATGACTGACCGCCATTCCCTATTCCAATCCCTTCACGTCAAAGGTGCGGCCTTTGTGATTCCGAACCCGTGGGACATGGGCTCGGCCAGAGTGATGGCGGCGATGGGCGCCCAGGCTTTGGCGACCACGTCCAGCGGGTTTGCCTTCACGCAAGGGTTGCCCGATGACGGGTCGATCACCCGGGATCAGGCGTTGGCCCATGCGGAGGATATCGTCGCGGCCACGTCCCTGCCAGTTTCGGGCGATCTGGAGAACGGGTTTGGCGAAAGCCCAGACGATGTGGTGGAAACGGTCAAAGGCGCGGCAGAGATTGGGCTGTCCGGTTGTGCTATCGAGGACACTGCGCTGCCCACGATGGATGCCTATGACTTTGAGCTGGCGGTCGAGCGGATAAAGGCGGGTGTTGCCGCAGCGCGTGCTTTGAGTCGGCCCTTCATGTTGTGCGCCCGGGCGGATGGATATCTGACAAAGGCCTATGATGCTGACGAAGCGCTACGTCGGATCGCGGCCTTCGATGCTGCGGGGGCAGATGTGCTATATGCGCCGACGCTAAAGGAAGCAGATCTAGCCCGCATGGTGGCGGCGACCGAAACACCAGTAAACGCCCTAGCCCATAACCGAAACACCGACATTCCGCGCAGCCGGTATAAGGACATGGGTGTCGCCCGGATCTCCATCGGTGGCGCGATGATGCGGACCATGGTAGCGACCATCCACGATACCACCAAGGCGATCCTGAACGATGGCGATTTCAGCGGGCTCGCCCCCGGCGCGACCGTGGATGTCGAGGCATTGCTGGCCAAGGGTGCGAGTTCGCCAGAATGAAGCGATTGCTTCGGTACGCATTGATTATGCTGTTCGTCTTTGGCGCGTTGGTCGCGAACCATATTTATGTGGTCAAGAACGGCATCTCGCGCGATAGCGACTACACATATTTCGCCCAGAACTGCGATAGCGGGATCACGCCTGAGGAAGCTGCGAACATGACTGACCACATCTACTATGATCGCGGTATTGATCACACTTACATTTTGAACACGTTGCGGGCGGGATCGGACCAGGGGCTTTCATAATCGGCGCCCGCACTTTCCCAACCGAGAATTTTTCGTGTTTTCCGATCATTGGCTGCCTGATCCCGCCTTTGCTTCATCGGCGGTGCGGCGGTGATTGGGGTGGGTTTAGGTGGGCCTGGGGCCCACCTTCCCTGTACTGCTAACCCGCCGCTTCCCGCAGTAAGGCTGCGATCTGGCCATGCCCGTTTTCCTCGGTATAGTCCGCGATGGTCTTCCCGCTTGGATCCGCCACACGAGCGTCAGCGCCCCGGTCCAACAACATCTTCGTAAGGTCCGCCCGTCCGTTTGCTGCGGCGAAGAACAGCGGTGTCGTCCAGTCGTTGACGTAGTCTTCCTGCGGACCCGTGCGCACCGTTTTGAATTTTGCGTGGATCAGATCCGGGTCTGCCTCCAACAACTCGGCAATATATTCCGGGCGATCAGCAGCGGCGGCGCAGAAGATGTCCATGGGATAATCCATCAACAGCTCCATCGCCGCCGGCTGAAAATGGTGGGATGCATGGCCATAGGGCGGAGAATGATAGTTCGGGTCCCGCACAGCCGTGTTGGCCCCGGCCTCGATCAGCATGCGCATGGCCTTTAGATGTCCTTTGTAAGATGCTGCATGCAGCGGCGTTGAACGCCCCGGCGGATTGAGCTCAAAGCCCAGATCGATCATCGTGCGAAGCGCCGGCAAACGATTGGTGCTTGCTGCGATATCGATCAATTCGTCTTGCTGGTCCGCAGTGTCTTCCATCAGTCCCGGGTGATCCGCCAGCAAGGCGCGGGCACGGTCTGTATCCCCAGCCATAACCGCGGCGACGAAGAGGTCCTCTGGCGACAGATCCGATTTCGCCGCGCCATGGGCCAGCAGGTACTCTGCGGTTTCCTGATCGCCCCGTAGCATTGCGCATTCATAGGGCGTCCGCCCTTTTGTCATGGTGTCATAAGTGTTGTCGGGCGCATTCACGTCGACACCGTGGTCGATCAACAGCCTGGCGCGCTCGGGGAAGCCCCACTTGATCGCGATGATCAGATGGAAGTGCATGGTTTGGTTCGGGTTCGGAAGCCTCTCATCGCCGTAGAACTCATACCAATTGTTCATGTCCGTGGCGGTGAGCCCGTGGCGGAGGCACATCTCGAAGGCAATATTGTCGGGCTCGAAACAGCGGTTGTAGAGCGCCTGACTGTCATTGGGATTGGCCCCGGCCTGCAATAACGCGTCGGCGAAGGGTTCGAAGTCAGGGTGCTCTGGCTGCCGGGTCGGCCCGCCTTCGCCACGACCGAACACCCCGGTCAAAGCCGTGAAGCAGTACTGGCCGCCCCACATGTAATGGGCGTTGGGATCGGCACCGGCTTCCAGCAATTCCTGGGCCGCAGGCCAGGTGGACACGCCCGGTAAGCGCGCATTGGCGGCATACATCAATGGCGTCCAGTGAAATGGCCCGCCCTTCTCGTCGACCGAGGCGCCATGAGACAACAGATGCCGCACCAGATCGGCGCGTCCTGCGGCGCCGGCGGCATGCAGGTTATGCGTGGCGATTTCGGGATGCGCATCCAGGATCGCCGCGGCTTGTTCGAATTCAGCCGGGCCGCGAAACTCGTAGCCATAATGAAGGCAGACCAGGTCCAGGAACCGGTTGGTGCGGGTCTCGATCGTCTCGGTGCGGGTCGCGCCGGAGTCGATATGCCGTTTCAGCCGGGTCCAACTGGAAAACCCGTAATCTCGGGCAATGACCAGCTGTGCCTGCTGCAGCGAGATCTTTGCGGGGTCGCCAAAGTAGGGGCCCACGTGAGCCAGGGCCTCGCCATCCCTTGCTTGGGCGGCTTTGTGAAGGCGCTTTGCCTGCTTCTTCAGATGCTCGAGCGACGGGTTCGCGGGAAGTGGGGTGATCGCCATGATCGACCTCCTTTCAGCTATGTCCGGTATCCGCGCCCCTGGACCTGAAAGAAGGGTCAGATGAGTAAGGTCTTCATGGTCTCAGATGGGCTTAGCCCTTCCCGCGGATCGGATGCGCCCTGACTCGCAGCGCCGAGAATAGCAGAACTGGGGGTTGGCGGCAAACCCAGGGCAGTGCATGCTTGACCGTATACCCAAGAGAAGACCGATGACCTGGCCACAATCCCCACCGCCATTTGCCCTGACCGCGCTGTCTGGGTGCTATTTCATCCTGGCTGTCGCGTCTTTGTCGGTGGTGGGGCTGTTGGATCCGATGGCAGAAGGCCTGCAGGTTTCCAAAAGCCGGATTGCTTATCTGGTGACCGCCTTTGCACTGACTTATGCGGTGATGGCGCCGGTGCTGCAGATCCTGGTTGGGGACTGGGATCGGCGCCGGTTGTTGTTGCTGGGGTTGGGGGCCATTGGGCTGGGGTCACTGATCATGGCGTTGGCACCCGGGTATGGCCTGGCCGCGGCGGGCCGGGTGGTGATGGCCGTGGGCGCGGCAGTGGCGGGTCCCATGGCCTCGGCGGAAGGGGCAGCATTGGTGCCGCCGGAACGACGCGGTGCGGCGCTGGGCAAGGTGTTTGCAGGGATGACGCTGGCAACGGTGCTGGGCGTTCCGCTGACCGCCTTTGCTGGAACAGTCATCGGATGGCGGGCCACCCTGATCGTGATCGCCGGTGTTGCAGGTCTGGTGGCGCTGGCCGTTGCAACAAAGGTTCCGGCAGGCGGGCGGGGGCAGAAATCTGACGCCAAAGCGGTGATCGAAACATTGGTCAACCCCGTGCTGGCCCCGGCGATCGGGGTCACGCTGTTTCAGATGGCGGCGCAGTTCGTGACCTATGCCGTGATTGCGGCGTTCCTGGCGGATCGTTTCGCGATTGGTGAAACCCTTTTACCGCTGGCGCTGTTCACTTTTGGGATCGGCGGCATATTGGGCAATTTACTGGCCACGCGGCTGAGCGACCGTTTAGGCCCGGCCAAGCTGATCCAGATCAGCCTTGCTGTCACCATGGGCGTGTTCATTTGCCTTCAACTGGCGCCTTCGAACAAAGCCGTGGCCTTTATCCTGATGGGGGCATGGTCAATCTTCGGAATGATGCTGTTTGCACCGCAACAGGCTCGGCTGATCTCGCTTGCGCCGGAACGGACCAATCTGCTGTTGGCTTTGAACGGCTCGGCGATCTATCTAGGCATGGCGGGCGGTGCCGCACTTTCGGGAATGCTCTACGCCAAAACCGGATCGGACGGGTTGGCCTGGGTTTCCTGCGTCCTGGTCGTCATGGCAATGGTTGCCATGGCCGCGTCAGAGCATGCGCAGAAAAAGACAGGCGCCCGACAGGGTCAAGCAGAGGAACACCAATGAAAAAAGATGATTACCGCGCCTGGGCACATCGGGCCGCCGACTGGGGCGCGGATTATCTGGATGGCCTGTCGGACCGGCCCGTCCGCCCTGGCGTGCAGCCGGGCGATGTGGCGGCGCAGCTGCCTGCCAGCCCACCCGAGGCTGCAGAGGATATGGAGGCGATCTTCGCCGATTTTCAGCGCATTGTGCCCGATGCCATGACCCATTGGCAGCATCCGCGCTTCATGGCGTATTTTCCAGCCAATGCCGCGCCTGCGTCGATGATCGCGGATCAGTTGGCGACCTCCATGGCCGCGCAGTGCATGCTGTGGCAGACCTCGCCCGCGGCGACAGAGATCGAACAGGTCATGGTCGACTGGCTGCGCCAGGCCGTCGGGTTGGCCGACGGGTTCCGCGGCGTGCTGCAGGACAGTGCGACGACGGCCACATTGTGCGCCGTGCTGGTGATGCGGGAACGGGCGCTGGACTGGAAGGGCCTGACCGAAGGGCTGGGCGGCAAGCGGCTGCGCATCTATGCATCTGCCCAGACCCATTCCTCCATCGATAAGGCGGTGCGGCTGGCCGGGATTGGCCAGGACAATCTGGTCAAGGTTCCGGTGCGTGAAGATCTGGGCATGGATCCAGTGGCCTTGGCCGAAGCCATCCGGGCAGATCGGGCTGCCGGCTTCACGCCCGCGGGGATCGTGATCTGCACCGGGGGCACCTCGGTCGGCGCGATGGACCCGGTGGCCGAAGTTATGGACGTTGCCGAGGCCGAAGGGCTCTACACGCATATCGATGCGGCCTGGGCCGGGGCCGCGATGATCTGCCCAGAGTACCGACACCATTGGGAGGGCGCAGACCGCGCAGACAGCATCGTCTTCAATCCACATAAATGGCTGGGGGCGCAGTTCGAATGTACGGCCCATTTCGTCAAAGACCCGGCGGCCTTGATCCGTACCGTGGGGCTGCGGCCGGACTACTTGCAGACTCTGGATCAGGATGAGGTCGTCAACTTCAACGAATGGTCGGTTCCCTTGGGCCGCCGCTTCCGGGCATTGAAGGTCTGGTTCCTGCTGCGCGCCTATGGGCTGGAGGGGCTGCGCACCCGCATTCGCAACCATGTGGACTGGACGGTCGAAGTGGCGGACAAGGTCGCCGCCATTCCGGGGTTAGAGATTGTGACGCCGCCGGCCTTGGGGCTCTTCAGCTTCGCCTGCACCGCCGGGGATGATGCCTCGCGCGATCTGATCGAACGTATCAACGGGGATGGGCGGATCTATCTGACCCAGACAATGCATAATGGCCGCTTCGCGATCCGCCTGTCCGTTGGACAGTTCGATACCACCCGGGAAGATGTCATGATGGCGGCCGATGTGATTGCGGAACTGTCCCGATAAACCCGATGTAACCGAGACGGGGAAAGAAGGGGCTCTTAGCGCTCCCAATTCTGGCAGTGCCGCCCACCCTCTGGGGCGGGGAATGCATCTCAAAGGATGATTGCTGCGTTAATGCTTGACCCAATAGCCCGGGAAAAGTCCATAAACTTTGATGCAAATTCCCGGCAATGCGGAGGGCTGAAATGGGTGAACCTGCGTTAACCGCCGATCAAGCTGCGGTGCTGATCCTGAACGAGTTGCTCGCCGTCAAGGCGACCGAAACCGTTGCGATTGTGACGGACCCGGCTAGCACTGCAGAGATGGTCATGGCGCTGACCAACGTTTTGCAGGGCCGGGATATTGAATATTCCATCCTGGCCCAGCCGAATCGCACGCCCGATCGGAAGAACGACCTGAACCCGTCGATCGCCGCTGCTTTGGGCGCTGTCGACGTAATGGTCGCGCTGACCAAAACATCCGGCGCCCCGATCTATTCAGTGCGGATCAAGGAACTGATCGACGCCAAGTCGATCCGCTTCATGTCCATGGTGATGCGCGACATGGACATCTTCACCAAAGGCGGCGCAACGGCGGACTACCGGGCATTGCATGCCGACGGGGTGAAGCTGAAAGAAATCTGGTCCAATGGCCGGGTCATGCGGATCACGTCGGCTGCAGGAACGGATATATCCGCCCCAATTGCCCATGACGATGTGCTGGTGGAATGCGGGTACGCCACCCAGCCCGGCACCTCGGCGGCGTTTTCGGATGGCGAAGTTTCATCCCGGCCCCTCGAAGGAACCGCCAACGGGGTCTTCGTAATCGACGGGCCTGGCGCTGTGATCGGCACACCCGACACTCCGATCGCATTACATGTAACAGACGGACGGGTGACGGCAATTGACGGCACCTGCCCGCAAGCCGATCACCTGCGCCAGATCTTGGACACCGTGGAAAACGCCGACAATATCGCCGAGTTCGGCATCGGCTTGAACCCGGCCTGCCGCCGGAACGGAAAGTTCGAGGAAGAAAAGAAACGGCGAGGCCAGGTCCATATCGCCATCGGTGATAACATCATCTACGGAGGCACCACCCACAGCGCCGTTCATTTGGATCTGGTCCTCAGGGATCCGACAGTGACCTTGGATGGGCAGGTCATTGTCGACCAGGGCCATGTTAAACTGGACCAATAAGGACAAAGCTATGCGGATTGAGGTCAACGGCGTACGCTTGTTCTTCGACATCGAAGGGCCGAAACTCGCCGTCGAAGATAACGCCTTGGTCGAACGCCCAACGTTGATTCTGCTGCATGGCGGGCCAGGCATGGATCACGCTCTGTTCAAGCCTCAAAACAGCGCCTTGGCCGACATCGCCCAAATTGTCTACCTGGATCACCGGGCCAATGGGCGCAGCGACTCTGGCCCGCAGGATCGGTGGTGTCTGGAGCAATGGGCCGATGATATCGCGGCATTCTGCGATGCGCTGGAGATCGATAAACCCGTGATCCAAGGCGTTTCCTTTGGTGGATTCGTGGCTCAGGCCTTTGCCACACGGTATCCCGAGCGCCTTGGCGGTTTGGTCCTGGTCAGCACCGCCGCGCGGATGGATTTCGAACAGGTCTATGATGCCTTCGAACGGCGGGGCGGCCCGGATGCCCGCAGAACCGCGAAAGCCTATTGGGGGTCGCCCAGCATCGAAACCCGCAATGCCTGTATCGCGCATTGCCTGCCGCTTTACACCTATCGCGCGGCAGATCCGAGCTGGATGAAACGGGTGATCCGGCGCGATGACGTCGCCCTGCATTTCAATGGCCCCGCGAACGAACAAGGGCGGATGGATCATGTCGATGGACTGGCCCGCATCACGTGTCCGACCCTGGTCATGGCAGGCGAAGACGATCCGATCACGCCGATGGTTTTCAGTGAAGAAATCGTTGCCGGTCTGACGAATGCGCCCGTGCAATTCGAGCGATACGCAAAGTGCGGACATGGCGTCTTCGGCGATGTGCCGGAAGAGGCGATGGTGAGCCTGCGCCAATTTCTGCTCGACCGCCAATCAAACGAAGAAGGGGATTGAAATGGATGGCTCAGAACTGATCGTCGTGAAGCCGGGGCAAACCTATGAAGGGAAACAGGGCTTCACCTATGGCGCTGGCGCCTCAGCCGAAACGGTCGGTGCAAATCATGTCTGCATGAACGTGCTGCCGGTCCCGCCCGGGGTGCATGCCAAGACGCACTATCACGAAGGCATCGAGACGATTGCCTACATGTTGGAAGGGACCTGCGATGTTTTCTATGGCGTTGGCTTGGCAGACCATGTGACCGTTCAGACTGGGGAACAGGTTTTTGTCCCTGCCGACATGCCGCACGCGCCGTTCAATCGATCCGGCGCGCCCTGCATTTGGATTGTCGTCCATTCGTCCGGGTCAGATCAGGACGGGATCGTCCTGCTGCCAGAACTGGACCGGGTGCTGGACTCGATATGAGCCTGATCGAACCCGGATCTAGTGCAGAAAATTGCGTAGAAGATCCATCAGACCTTCAAAGAATTGCGGTCCCACAACCGCCAGGCCGGCGACAGAGATCATCAGACAAACGGCTTCGAGATCAGTCATCATTGGGCACCTATTGCGCTGTTTTTCAGATGCCGTAGCTCTAAGCGCATCGGTTTGGGTGTTGCGCAAAAGCTGTTTGCACCGCGCGGTCGGCGCAGCAACGTGTAGTCCAGCCCTGCCTGGCAACACCTTACGCGTTGTCTGAGTGTGCCAGAGCCGCCATCTGCAGATCGAACCCGTCCTGGATGTGGTCGATAAAAGCTTCCTGCGCGACGCCGGCATTTCCGGACTCAATCGCATCGACCAATGCCATATGATCCCCCAGCGACTTCGACAAATCGACTTTCTCAATGGCGGCGAATAGTCGAAACGCTGTGCCGCGGTTCCAGATGTTGTCGAACATCTCCAATAGAAATCGATTGTTCACCATCGTTAGGAACTGCCGGTGAATGTTTCGGTTGGCATCAAAATAGGCTCGGATCGAGGGGGTGGAGATGTCTTCTTCCCGTCCGACCGTCGCGCGCAGCTCTGAATTTTTGGAGGGATCGTTCTGACCGGCCAAAATCCGGGCGGCCTGACTTTCGATAGCCGCGCGGGCTTGATAAAGCTCGCGTATCTCGCCCTCGCTCATACGATAGAGCACAAACCCACCCCTGGGCGAGTTGACCAGGACGCCGTCCTGTTCCAGGCGCAGCAATGCCTCCCTTACCGGCGTGCGGCTGATCTCCAACTCAGCCGCCAATCTCTCCTGCACCAGACGATCATCCGGGCCGATCTCTCCGCCCAAGATCGCATCCATCAACTGATTGTAGACCTCGTCTGCCAGGCGTCGTCGTTCGGTTTTGATGCTCTTAAGGGCCACCCGGTTGCCTCTTTTTGGGGATGCGAGGGGCACATCCCACGTTCGTGTTGCGAGTCAATCAATGACTGTATACAGTATACAGATCCAACCGGGAGATGTCGAATGTGCGGGATCGCAGGCAGGATTTTGGGCGCCCCAGGCCGTGTCGGACATGACTTGGTCGAAGTGATGGATGCCCAGGCGCATCGGGGCGCGGATTCAACAGGTTTCGCAGTCTACGGCGCACCCCGCGACGAAGGATACGTCCTGCGCGGCATGGGTTTCGACAAAGCTGGAATGGATGCGGATATCGATGATTTCCGTGCCGTGCTGCGAAGCCATGGATCGGATTTCCTGGAAGATCCGACCTTTGTAACTGACGACGCGCCGCACTACTGCTTTCGGATGGTGATCTCGGATCCCGCCGATCTGGCCCGTTGGGTTGCAGATACGGACATGCTGACTGATCGGATCGAGGTGCAGTCCTGCGGTCGCAGCCTGGAAATCATCAAGGATACGGGCGACTCGGTCACCGTCGCCGATAAGCACGGCGTGCGGGACATGGTCGGCACGC
Source organism: Pseudomonadota bacterium (assembly GCA_039028795.1). Taxonomy (GTDB): domain Bacteria; phylum Pseudomonadota; class Alphaproteobacteria; order Rhodobacterales; family Rhodobacteraceae; genus Thermohalobaculum. Next base: position 7,690 of record JBCCHJ010000087.1, on the reverse strand, counting down.
ATGGACTGGGCCATGCCCGGCTGGCCACGGAAAGCTCGGTCCTGCCGAATGCCTCGCATCCGTTCTGGGCCCGACCGTTCCCGGATGTTGCCATCGTGCACAACGGCCAGATCACCGACTACTTCACATGGCGCGAGCGGCTGGAGCGTCAGGGCTATCGCTTCCTGACCGGGAACGATTCCGAACTGATCGCAGTCTGGGTCAGCGATCAGATGAAGCAGGGCCTGACCATGCCGCAGGCGCTGAAGAAATCGATCACCTCGATCGATGGCGTCTTCACCTACATGATCGCCAACCCAAATGGCATCGGCTTTGCCAAGGACCGCTTTGCCATGAAGCCGATCGTGGCCATTGAAGAAGGCGCCGAATTGGCCGCCGCCACCGAGGAACAAGCCGTGCGCCGCGTCTTCGAAGATGAAGCCGACGTCACGAACTACGATGGCCCATCGCTGACCGGCCTCTGGGGTGTGGGGAACAAGGCCCTGGCGGCATGATCACCGTCGATGTCGGGAAGCGCCCCCTGCGTGAGGTGCATCAGGATCTGAAGGCGGCCTATGCATCGGGCCAACCGGTGCGGGTGACCAACACGCTCTCTCGCCACAATCTTGGTGTTGCTCTGCCGCCGGGGGTGGACATCACCTTCGAAGGCTCGGTCGGCTATTACTGCGGCGGTTTGAACACCGGGGCTTCAGTGACGATCGAACGCAATGCCGGCTGGGGTCTCGGCGAAGGCATGTCCGAGGGCCATATCACCTGCCACGGCTATGCCGGCATGTCGGTGGGCGCGGCGATGACCGGTGGTACGATCCATGTGAAGGGCGATTGTGGCCCCCGCTGCGGTGTCGGCATGAAGGCTGGCAACATCGTGGTCGAAGGCAAGATCGGCTATCAGTCCGGCTTCATGGCCCATTCCGGCAAGATCATCGCCCTGGGCGGCGCAGGCGATAGCTGCGCCGATGCCCTGTGGGAGGGTGAGGTCTGGGTCGCCGGAGATGTCGACAGCTTTGGTGTCGATGTGTCCGTCATCGAGCCCACCGCAGAAGATGTGGCCGAGGTCGACGCGATACTCGAGCCGCTGGGCCTGGCTGATCCGTCACGGAACTGGCGCAAGATGGTCTCCGGCCAGCGCCTTTGGTATTTCGAAGCGCGGGATGCGACTGCATGGCTGATGATTTAGGCAACGGAGCCTCGGCCGAGGTTCCCTACCAATATCCCTTCGACATGCCTTCGGAAGATGACGTCAAATTCGGCGATGGGGCCATCGATGGCCGCCCCGCCGGGGTGCCGTCCTCTTACGCGGAAGGCGGCTCGACCCGCTGGACGCCCGAGGCGATCGCCGAGGTCCACGCCCTGGCGCAACTGGGCCGCTATCAGGTCCGGGGCTACAACACCTTCAACAAAAGCATGCCGACCTTCGACGACCTGACCTTCGTGCCCGCCACGATGACCAGGCTGCCGCTGGAAGGCTATCGCGAAAGCTGTGACACCACGACGGTACTGGGCGGTGGGCGCGGCTTGGTTGAGCAGCCGGTCGAGTTGAAGATCCCGCTATACATCGCGTCGATGTCTTTCGGGGCGCTGTCGGCCTCGGCCAAAATGGCGCTGGGTTACGGCGCGTCAAAGGTCGGGACGATGACCTGCACTGGCGAGGGCGGGATGCTGGAAGAAGAGCGCGAGGCGTCCGAGTTGTTGCTCTATCAATTCACGCCCGCCCGCTATGGCCTGGACCTGGAACATGTCCGCAAAGCCGACGCGGTGGAGATCGCCGTCGGCCAGGGCGCAAAGCCTGGCACTGGGGGACTGCTGCTGGGCATGAAGGTCAGCCCCAGGGTCAGTCAGATGCGGACGCTGCCCGAAGGGGTCGACCAACGGTCGACCGTGCGGCACCCGGATTTTCTGGGCGCTGACGACATGGCGGTAAAGGTCGAGGAACTGCGGATCGCCACGGACTATCAGGTGCCGATCTTCCTGAAGATGGGGGCGACCCGCCCGCGCTATGACGTGGCCATCGCAGCCAAAGCAGGGGTCGATGTCGTCGTGGTCGACGGGGCAGAAGGCGGCACCGGTGCCTCGCCGGAATTGCTGCTGAACCACACCGGCATCCCAACGATGTCTGCAATCCGTGCGGCGCGGGAAGCTTTGGATGAAGCCGGAATGACCGACAAGGTTTCCCTGGTTGCGGCGGGCGGCATCCGCACGGGCGTCGATGCCGCGAAATGTCTTGCGCTAGGGGCCGATGCCGTGATGATTGGCAATGGCGCGATGATGGCGCTCGGCTGCAATTCACCACGCTATTTCGACGACTACCGCGCCCTGGGCACTGAGCCCGGCGCCTGCCACCATTGCCATACCGGCATGTGTCCAGTGGGCGTTGCCACGCAGACCCCGGAATTGGAAGACCGGATGGATGTGCATGCCGGGGCGGAACGGGTCGCCCGGTACCTCACCGCCATGACCATGGAGATCACGGCCCTGGCCAAAGCCTGCGGCAAATCCTCGGTCCATAACCTCGAGGTCGAGGACCTGCGCGCGCTGTCCTTCGAGGCGTCAGCCTTCACTGGCGTGAAGATGGCAGGGATCGACCGCGCGTTTGAGTGGTGAGGTCGCGGGGTGATCACCGCCCATCGGTTCATGGGTGCTAGCCATCCCTCGTTTGGACGATGGCCACCACAGGCAGATCATTCTTTCGGTGGAAAATACAAGAACTCGATCATCAGGCATCCGTCCCTGCTGAAGAACGGTCCGTGGGGGATGCCGGGTGGGCGCACGGCGTAGGTGCCTGCGGGGAGGTGTTGGTCCTCCCGGCTACCAGATCCGATCGACAAGCTGCCAGAGATCAGGAACACCTCTTCGCACCACTCGTGGCTGACGGGTTCAGATACGCTGGCCCCCGGTGCCCATTGGGACAAGCGCGTGACTGCGCCGGTTTTGGCAACAAAGTCGAAAGCCCCCGAAAGCACTTTCTGTTCAACGCCGTCGTATCCAGGTACCGGTTCCCAGCCCTGATCATCCAACGCATCGAAGAACTCCCGATGTTCCTTCGCGAAAATACCAAAGCGTTGGTCGGCCAAATCAGATCTCCTGTATGGGGCACGCTATGCTTATGCCGCGTGGCCCCACCCGTTCAAGGTCGTCAATCGGCGACCCGTACCGCCAGGCTGACCGTGAAGATCCCCCAACGGTCGATGCGCTGTTCGATCTTGCGAAAGCCTGCCTGGGCGACCAGGGCATCCATCTCCGCCTGGGTCCGGCGGCGCATGACCCAGGGTTGGCCATCGCGGTGGCTGGTCAGGGTCCGTGCAATCATCTCTAGCTGCGGGTGCCAAGGCTGGCCGGTGTAGATCAGCAGGCCGCCTTCCGGCACCGCGCGCGCCAAACCATCCAAGGACCCCGAAATTAGGCCGTTATCCGAGAACAGCTCGTACAGGCCTGAAACGATCGCCAGGGTTGGGCGTGGGTCCACCGCCGCGATACTGTCGCCGTCGAAGGCATTGCCCTGTTCGAACCGGGCAATGCCCGCCAGATCAAGCTTCTTGATCAACTCTTGACCATGCGCGACATTCCTTTCGCAATAGTCCCGCAGAAGGATCGACTCCGGCCGCTGGTCCGAGGCCGCGATTGCTTCCAACAAATAACGCCCGTGCCCAGCGGCGATATCCGTCATGCGCGCAGGCTGGCCCTGCGCCGCAAGGCGCCGCAATGCGATGGCCGTCAGTTCCTCGATATTGCGGCGGCGCTGGCGGATCCCACGCCAACCCGGAGAGTTCAGGTAGATCCGGTCGATCCACCGGCCAATCGGACCGGCCCCGGTCGCCTTGTTGCGATAGACATAGTCCAGCATCGAGCCGGAATCGAAACCGGCTTCATGGCCAAGCCTGATCCCTTCAGACAGCTTTCCCCCCAACCGGATGATGCCGCGCATCGCTGCCCAGACGACCGATTGCAGAGGACCGGCGGGGGCGGCCAAGCGATCCGCCTCGGCCTTTGTGTAGCCACGGCGATCGGCATTCTGCAATGCAGGCGCATCTATCGTCCGGTTGAAGCATTGGGTCAGAAACCGTTTGATGTCGGTCATGACCTGACCGCGATCGCGTTCCCCCAGAATATCGTGCCGCAGATCTGGGTACACATGGCGATCTTTGAAGTTTGCGCCAAGCTTGTTGAAGAACCGGTCCTGCGGTGGTTTTTTGACCACGCTGTCAGACCCGGCGATCAAGATCTGCGTCGGAACCGTGATGGCTGGTGCGTCCGCGACAACCCGCTTGGCAGTTTCGTGCAGGTCCATCAGAACATTGGCCGAAATTGTCGGGGTGATCAGCGGGTCGGTCGCGTAGCTCTTCGCCCGGTCTGCATCCTGGGTCAGCATGGAAGGCTGTACATAGCTTTGAACGGTGTAGTCGCCGCGAACTTTCAACCAAAGATCCAGAACCGTCCGCGCCAGCGGAACTTGCAGGTTTACCTCGAAAGCCGGGGCGGCCAGGACCATCCCGCGAATGGGCGGTGCGTAATCATGCACCCAGGTGGCGGCGATCACTGCGCCGACGCTTTGGGCGACAATGGCGATGTCCTGGACCGGAATACCATTATGGTCCGAGATATGACGGACAAAGGCGTCCAGGTCGCGCACCAGTTCGCCGACATGCGGCGCGGCCCCGCGTTCTCCGTCGGACCATCCGTGTCCTCGGGCATCCCAGGCATAGACATCGAAACCGGCGAAAAGCCCTTCATCGATCAGGTGTTCCATCCGGCCGCCGTGTTCATGGCCACGGTGCAACAGAACGACCGCGCCGGTTTGGGGGCGATCGGCCTTCCATCGCCGGTAGAACAGGTGTGTCCCATCATGGCATTGCACCCAGTTTTCCGGGGGATGCGAGGGATGGGGGGCTATTTCCGTCGTATGGGCGTTCATCGAAGGCTCCACTGTTGAGGGCTGCACTGTTTTTTGGCAGCACTATGGGAATTTGAATACCGTTCAAAAATAGTAATACGCGAATCATGAGCGCCGTTCAAGAAAAATTTGAACATTGTTCGAAATTCACGAAAGCCTAGAATCTCACAGCCACCAAGAGAGCCGAGAATTCTGTTAGATTGATCGGCGATGACGCCGATTCTGTATTCCTTTCGACGCTGCCCTTACGCGATCCGCGCGCGCCTTGCCGTTGCCGAGGCTGGCATAAACGTCGAGTTGCGCGAGGTCGTTTTGAAGGAAAAACCCTCGGCCTTTCTTGAAGCGTCGCCCAGCGCAACAGTGCCGTGCCTGGTGACGGAAGACGGTGTTTCGGACGAAAGCTATGACGTCATGCGTTGGGCGCTGGCGGTGCATGACCCCGGCGGCTGGTTGGACATGCCACCAGAGGGGCAGGGCTGGATTGATCGGGCAGACGGGCCATTCAAAGATGCCTTGGATCGAACGAAGTACGCGACCCGCTATCCTGGCGAGGACCCAGAGGAGAACCGCGCCAAGGCCGTTGCCTTCCTGACGGACTTGGACGATCAGATCGATGACTGGATCTTTGATCGTCCAACCATGGCCGACTATGCGACCCTGCCCTTCGTGCGCCAGTTCGCGTTCATCGATAGAGACTGGTTCGACGCCCAGCCCTGGCCAAATCTGCAGGGCTGGCTAGAGAGGTTTCTGGCCTCTGACCGGTTTCAGGCCGTCATGAAGAAGTACCCGAAATGGGCGCCCGGCGATGACCCGGTGATTTTTCCCACCGAGAGAGATTGAAGATGGACCTGGGCCTTCGCGGAAAATCTGTTCTGATCACTGGCTCTTCCAAAGGCATTGGCCTGGCCTGCGCCCATGGCTTTGCCGCAGAAGGTTGCGATGTACATTTGGTCGCGCGGACCAAGGCCGATCTTGACCGTGCCCGGGACGAAGTCGCCGCCCGGCGCCAGGTCAACGTCACGACGTCTGCTCTGGACCTCAGCGACAGCTCTAACATTGCAGCCCTGATGGAAGAGGCGGGTGATGTCGACATCCTGGTCAACAACGCGGGTGCCATACCCGCAGGCGATATCGACGTGGTCGGCGAAGATCGCTGGCGCGAGGCCTGGGACCTGAAGGTCTTCGGCTACATCAACATGACCCGGGCGTTCCTCGCTCGCATGAACGAGCGTGGCCATGGCGTGATCGTCAATGACATCGGCACCGGGGGCGAGAAGCTGGACTACGGCTATATCGCCGGGGCGGCAGGAAACGCCTCGCTGATGGCTTTCACCAAAGCTATCGGCAGCCGGTCAATCTATGACGGCGTGCGCGTCGTGGGCGTGAACCCTGGCCCTGTGGAAACCGACCGGATCCAGACCATCATGCGCACGAAGGCCGAGGCGCAGTTTGGCGACCCCGACCGGTCCCAGGACTATTACGCCAACTGGCCGATGCAGCGGTTTGCCAAGCCTGAAGAGGTCGCGGACCTGATCGTTTTCCTGGCGTCGGACCGGGCCAGCTATATCTCCGGCACCGTTGTCACCATCGACGGCGGCATGGTGAACAACAACTCGATGTTCTGACCCGCCTCAGGCCGACGGCTGGGCCAATGAAGATAGTGCTTCTACGACCTCCGGATCTTTCAAAACCTCGTCCAGACGCATTTTGTAAATCTCGGCATACATATCGAAGATAGTGTACTTATCGCTCAGTGGAATGCTCGTATCGAAGCGCGCGAATTTCTTTTCCAGCACGATTTCCCCGGTTTGGTCGGCGATGATGACGTTATAATTGAAATTGTATTCTGCCCGGGTCCAGGCCACGGAATAGCGCGACTGAAAAATCTCGAAGATGATCCCGGGTGTACCATGTGCGTCTATGACGGTCTTCACTGCATCGGCCTTGGAAACCCCTCTTGCAATCCGAACCACCGGCGCATTCGTTCCATTGGTTCGCAATCCATCAGCCAGCATCGATGAAAGATACATGGTGAAAGGCTGGCCTTCCTTCGGCCCTGGGCGCTTCAAGGAAGCTGGAATTCCGTATGCGCCATGGAGAATCCCCTCGAACCACTCTTCCTTGTTGCCATCCAAGATGAAGGATCGCTGGTCCGTCATGCCGATGCTCAGCTTTTGCGGCGCCTGGCCCTTGTAGACCGGCGTGATGGCCGACTTTGGGATCGGATCCGCGCAGGCCGATAGAACTGAGCCCAGAATGAAAACGCCCAGCAGTTTCATAATCGTGCTTTTCAGATACGAACCCTTTGCAAGCATTTCACCTCGCTCCCTCAATGTGTTTGGTGATTGAACAGCGCGGCGACTGTCGGCGATGTCACGGGGATGGTCAACCGAGATTGGCCCTTGAGTTCCAGGAACTCAGACATTATGTCCACGCCCCGAACATCAGAGGCACTGCAATGATCGCAGCATTGAACAGCGCGAAAATCTGCCCCGTCGCGGCCTCCGCCGCAGCGGCAGAATACGCATGGTTTATCGAGACGCCTCTCTGATCTGATCCGGGAGGCTGCGGCCTCCCTTTGGTTCCGAATTCTAGAACCCCGGGTGGCCGACGCCTCCGGGGTTTTTTGCATTACGGGCCAGGGTCACCGAACGATCCGAAAAGCCCGACACCGAATTGGCGCGTCAATGCCAATGGCCGCCCCGGTCAGGCCAACCGGGGCGGCGTCATCGAAGAAGGAGAAAGACGATGACGAAACTGCATGTGAATGTCGGCACCATTGGGCATGTCGACCACGGGAAG
>JBCCHJ010000086.1:0-19444 GCA_039028795.1 Pseudomonadota bacterium | reverse complement strand
CGTCTTGGGCAGGCGCCGTCCTTTCAAGCCATCGTCCAATCAATCAGTCTGGATATGCACTTGAGAACTGTTCAGGATGAGCTGGCCCGGTTGGGGCTTGCGGACGTCAAAGGCGATCAGATCCATCTGACATCAGACGCCTATCTGCCCGCCGCCGATGATGCGGCTTTGATGAGCTACTTCGGTGCGAACGTTGGTGATCACGCGGCCGCTGCGGCCGAAAACATCCTGGCTGCCCCAAATCCAGGAACACATCTGGAGCGCGCGGTTCACTACAACCGATTGAGCGCCGACGCCATTCAAGAGCTTAACGCGCTTTCAAGAAGCTGTCTGACCGAGGCGCTTAGTAAGATCAACGCCCGCGCGGCTGAATTGCAGACACGGGACCAGGACCGCGAGGATGCCTATGAACGGTTCCGCGCGGGGGCGTTCGTCTATCAGGCAACGGAAGGAGAGGGCTGATGCGCTGGATCGCACTGCTGTCGATCGCCAGTCTGGTTGCGTGCGCTAATGCGCAGAAACCGGCGCCGTCAGACAAACCGGAGTGCGCTAAGCCGGAAAAGGCGCCAATTGATGGCGGTTTGGGCGGTACAGGAAACCAACCGGATGTGCCGTGCAAGGATGAATGACCAAACAGCGGGAAACTAACCTAGGCGGTGTGCACGCAATCGGACCGCAAACTAGAGATGGCCCCGATAACCATCCGTTGGGACGTCAGATCAAGCTGTCCACCACCAATGCGGCAAGCAAGATCAGACCTGCCGTACGGTTTGACCTGAAAAGCATCAGACATTGATCAGGGTCTTCGATGTCTAGGGCCAGGGTTTGCCAGGCCATGTGGATGACCAGACCGGCAACGCCAAGCAGGCTCAACCAACCGCCGCCAGCCATCAGCACGGCGGAAGCAGCGAACGTTCCGGTGATGCCGGTGAACATCCACAGCATCTTGTGCGTGTCTTCATCGAATAAGAGAGCAGTTGACTTCACGCCAGCCAGCGCATCGTCTTCGCGATCCTGATGCGCATAGATCGTGTCATAGTGCAGCGTCCAGGCAATCCCCGCCAGATAAAGCGAGATCGGTGCCAAGCCGACGGTGCCGGTTTTTGCGGCCCACAGCAAAATGGCGCCCCAATTGAAGGCCAGACCAAGAAAAACCTGAGGCCACCATGTGAACCGTTTGGCAAAGGGATAAACCGCCACCAAAGCGAGCGAAAGAATACCCAAAGCGATGGCGGTCCAATTAAACGTGAAAAGGATCAGCGCAGCAATGCAGGCCTGGATGATGCCCCAGCCTAGAGCGCCTGCCGGGCTGACCTGACCGGCCGGGATCGGCCTGGATCTCGTGCGTTCGACCTGCGCGTCGATTTCTTTGTCTGTGAAATCGTTCCAAGTGCAGCCTGCGCCGCGCATCAGGAATGCGCCGAGCGTTGATCCCACCACCAGCCATATATCCAGCCAAGCCCAGCCATACCAATTTGCCGCCATGGCAATCGCCCAGAGACATGGGATCAACAGCAGCCACGTGCCAATCGGACGGTCTGCCCTGGAAAGTCGCAGCCACGGGCGGCTCCACACAGGACAAAAAGCGTCTACCCAATTTGCCTCGGTCGCATCGCTGACCCTTCCATCCGGGGCGGGGCGTCTGGTATCGAACTGGTTCACCATCGAGGGTCCTTATGCCACGAAGCAGCGCGAAGATCAGGTTATATGTGACCGACGCATTAGCGCCGATGCAACAGGTGGTTGTGGGGCGTGATGCCTCGCACTACCTGCTGGGCGTGATGCGGCAATCCATCGGAGATCGGGTGGAGCTGTTCAATGGGCGGGACGGTGCTTGGATTGCAGAGCTTACGGGAACATCAAAACGTGCCGCAGAACTGACATGCCAGAATCTGGTTCAGGCCCAGACCGAGCCGCCTGATCTGTGGCTATTGTTCGCCCCGATCAAGAAGGCCAGAACCGATTTCATCGCTGAAAAGGTGTGCGAAATGGGCTGCCGACGAGTCTTGCCTGTTTTCACCCAGCACACAAATTCTGAGAGGGTGCGCGTAGACCGGCTGCAAGCCCACGCGGTTGAAGCGGCAGAACAATGCGGTTTAGTTTCGGTCCCCGAGATCGCCGAACCAGCGTCATTGGAGACGGTCCTGAGCACATGGCCTGAAGATCGGAAGCTGATGTTTTGCGACGAAAGCGGCGCCGGGGCCGAGGCTTCATCGGCATTGGCCGCGGCTGGTCCAGGTCCGTGGGCGATATTGATCGGTCCAGAAGGCGGGTTCTCGGAGGACGAAGCAAACAGACTGCGCGCGCTGGAAGCGTCGGTGCCAGTGTCTTTGGGGCCCCGGATTCTGCGGGCCGACACCGCTGCGGTTGCCGCTTTGGCCGTCTGGCAATCGGTGCTGGGGGATTGGTCGTGAGTTTTTTCCGTCCCGAAGCTGTTGATGCCGTCCGCCGATATGCCGAGCCGGTGCTTTACACGGTCATCGCGGTGGCCGGGCTTTGGCGGGGCACGCAGTTGATCCGAGAAGGCGCGTGGGTCGGTGCCGTTCTTTTTACGATAGGTGCATTCGCAGCAATCGCATTGGTGACCGCAATCGAACGGGCAATCGTGGCATGGCGCGGTCGGCGGCGCGGCCCGGGGATTGTGTCGATCCGCGAGGGTCAGATCAGCTATTTCGGCCCGGAAGGAGGCGCCATCCTGGCGATGGATGCCTTGGTTCGTGTGGAGATCATAACGACAGAAACGGGACCCTTTGCGCCTGATCTATTCTGGCACCTGACGGATGAAATCGGCCAGACGGCTGTCATACCCGGTGGGGCCGAAGACATTACGACACTGCTGGATCGATTGGGCAGCTTGCCCGGCTTTGATCATATCGCTGTAATTTCCGCGATGGGGTCTACTGAGCAGGCGCGGTTTAAAATTTGGTCCCGCCCCAAAGCAGGTCAACTTGGCGGTTAACCGTTTCCATTATGTTCGACGTCCCCGCGGATTCCTGCGATGGCCCGGATCAGCAACATCAATGCCCCGCCCATGATCGCAAAGATCACCAAGACGCCCCGGTCAATGCCGTTCACCGCAATCGCCCCAAACATGATCCCTGCAATGGCGCCGGCGATTATTCCCGTAAGCCCCCAAGCCAGCGGTCCGCCCAGCTCAAGCGCCCAGAGACCCAGAACGCTGATAATTCCGAAGGTTAAGGTGAAGCCGATCACCAAAGCGAAAATTGCGATACCGCTGTCAATAGTCACGGTAAGAACAGATTCGCGATCAGATGCTGTTGATCCTGCCAAGAAAAAGGCAAACAGCGTCAGCACGGCTGCAATCAGCAAGGGGGCCAATATCAGGGCGACGCAAAGCCTACGATACGGTGTCCTGATCGAGCTTGGCCAAAGCGATCTCGAAAACAAAGGCATTGAAACAATATTACCCAAGCACCTTGCGTGCATCAATCCGGCGAGTGATCGCCTTAAGATTGCTCTGAAATGCGCGGGGCGCTATCAGATCCTAAAGCCATGGTAATCTGGAGATGACGCAATGAACGTCTCGACACCGGTCAAAGCTGCAACGAAGCCTGTTTTTCAATGGGACGACCCTTTCCTTTTGGAGGATCAACTCACTGAAGAAGAAAGAATGATCCGCGACACGGCGCGTTCCTATGTCGATGACAAGCTGATGCCTCGGGTCACCGACATGTATGAAAACGAAGGCTCCGATCCGTCGATTTTCCGTGAAATGGGTGATCTAGGGCTGTTGGGCGTTACGATTCCGGAAGAATATGGCGGGGTAAACGCATCCTATGTGGCCTATGGCCTAGTGTCGCGGGAAGTGGAGCGTTGCGATTCAGGATATCGTTCTATGATGTCCGTGCAGTCATCGTTGGTCATGTACCCCATCCACGCCTATGGGTCCGAGGAACAGCGCCAGAAGTATCTGCCTAAACTTGCTACTGGCGAATGGATTGGGTGTTTCGGCCTGACAGAACCAGATGCCGGGTCAGATCCTGGGTCGATGAAAACCAGGGCAACAAAAGTGCAGGGCGGGTACGTGCTAAGCGGCTCGAAAATGTGGATCTCGAATTCGCCCTTGGCCGATGTTTTCGTGGTCTGGGCAAAGTCGGATGACCATGACGGTGCGATCCGGGGTTTCGTCCTGGAAAAGGGAACCAAGGGCCTGAGCGCGCCGAGGATCGAAAGGAAGATGTCATTGCGGGCGTCCATTACCGGCGAGATTGTCATGGACAATGTCGAGATCGGCGAAGACGCGTTGCTTCCCAATGTCGAAGGTTTGAAAGGGCCTTTTGGCTGTTTGAACCGGGCACGCTATGGCATTTCATGGGGTGCCATGGGTGCGGCCGAGTTCTGCTGGCACGCCGCCCGGCAGTATGGGTTGGATCGTAAGCAGTTCAACAAGCCCTTGGCTCAAACGCAGTTGTTCCAGAAGAAGCTCGCGGACATGCAGTCAGAGATCGCGCTGGGGCTGCAGGGATCCTTGCGTGTTGGCCGGCTGTTCGACGACGGACAAATGGCGCCTGAGATGATCTCGATCGTTAAACGGAACAACTGCGGCAAGGCTTTGGATGTGGCCCGCATGGCACGTGATATGCACGGCGGTAACGGGATCAGCCTGGATTTCCACGTCATCCGGCACGTCATGAACCTGGAAACCGTCAACACCTATGAAGGCACACATGACGTTCATGCGTTGATTTTGGGCCGGGCGCAAACGGGACTGCAGGCTTTCTTCTGACCAGATCAGGTGTTTCCGCAGAAACTGTGCATATCGTTGATTTTGAGCACGCTGCCCCCAAGTCTGGGTCGCTGGAATTTGGAGGACAGAGATGCTGAAAACCTTTCTGATCGCGACTTTAATGATGACGACTACTGCATTGGCTGCCGAGGATCGGCCAATGCTCAGTCTAACGGGGACAGGAGTAGTCGACCGCGCACCTGATATCGCAACAATCCGCGTTGGCGTGAACACGGGCGGTAAAACCGCGCGAGAAGCTTTGGACGAAAACACAAACAGCGCGACGGCAGTGATCAAAACGCTGAAAGACGCAGGCGTGGCAGAGAAAGACATCCAGACCAGCAATTTCGGCATTCAACCGATCTACAAGGACCGCAAAACGATCAGCAGCCGGTCTGAAAATCCGATCGACTACTATCGGGTGAGCAATATGGTCAGCGCAGTCATCCGGGATATGGACAATATCGGTTCTGTGCTGGATCAGGTGATCGGCGCAGGCGGAAATCAGGTGAACGGGATCAGCTTTGGCCTTTCGACCCGTGACGTCGCCCTGGAAGAAGCCCGTGTCCTGGCGGTTAAAGATGCACTGCGCAAAGCAAAGCTCTACTCGGAAGCGGCGGGCGTAAGCCTGGGTCCCATCCTTTCAATCTCTGAGTCCGGGGATCACTTTGCGCCCCAAGCTGAGGTGGCTTTTATGCGTTCGGCGTCTGCTCCAGTTCCCATTCAGGGAGGTGAGGTGTCCGTGACGGCCAACGTAAATATCGTGTGGCAAATCGGGGAATAACGCCCGCCGCCAAACAGGTTATGGGTGCGAGGTCTCAGCTTCTCTTGCCAGGTGTCTTGGCAGTGATCTTTATAGTGTGGTGAGGCCCTCAGAGGCGCGTATGCGCCCGCAGTCGATCCCGCGTCGGTTCAGAAGTGGCACGTCAGCGAACTTTCGGTAGACCGGATCATCGCGATCCAGCGCACCATATCGCGCCAAAAGCGCGGCAATGGCGGCGTGGCTGCCGCGCGATGATCCATCGTCGACTTTCAGGGCGATGCCCAGCCCCGCCTGCGGCAGGATGCCGACAAAGACGCCTTCTGCGCCCGTCTTCACTGCGGCCTTGCCGGCGCAAGCTCGCATTATATCCGTGCAGGCGCGCCCTTCGCCCGCCACAAGAACAGGATGCGCAATCATCGCATCGCGCAAACGCGCAGCAGCATCTGCCCGCGCACCCTTGAACGTCTCTTGCGGGGCGGCAAATCCTGCCATGGCTGTGGCCAGACCCTTTATCGACACTACAAAATTCGGCGCCGAACAGCCATCAGTTGCGAACTCAGTCACATCCTCGCCATGCGTTTCCGCTGTGGCCGCACAGATGGCTTTCTGAACCGGGTGATCACGATCGATATACTCGGCACCGCCTTTCAGATGACGGTTCAGCGTCAGCATGCCGGAATGTTTGCCCGAACAATTGTTGTGTAGTTGGCACGGTGTCTTTTCCTGATCACGCAAATCCTCCTGGGCCTGGACATCATCCGGCAATTGCGAGCCGCAGCGCAGATCAGGCTCGTCCAGACCCAAAGATGTGAGCCATTCGCCAGCCAGCCGCGTGTGAACCAGGGCTCCGTTATGGGATGCACAGGCCAGGGCCAAGTGTTCATCCCTTAGCCCCGCGCGATCCGCGGCACCGCTTTCCACGAGAGGCAGTGCTTGGACCATCTTGCAAGAAGATCGCGGCAGGATGCGCCGGGTCGGGTCGCCCCAGGCATCGACGATCTGGCCATCCGGTTGGCAGACCACCGCCGTTCCGCGATGCACGCATTCCAGCAGAGATCCCCGCCAAACTTCGGCCAGCACCGGGGCGTTAGTCATCTTCCAATTCCTGCGAAAAATCTTGACCCAACTCGCCGCGCAGCCGGGCAAAGGACAGGCGCAGCCGCGATTTAATCGTTCCCAGGGGAAGCGACAATTGCGCTGCAATCTCCCCATGACTGAGACCGGCGAAAAACGACAGTCGGACCACATCAAGCTGGTCAGCGGAAAGTTCTGAAAGCGCTGCACGAACCTTTGCATCCCGTGTCTCGCGGGCGAACTGCAGGGCGCTGTCCGGTTCCGGATCCGGTTGATACTGCGGATCGTCTGGATCCGGTTCCGGCCGATTTTCACGCCGGATCTGATCGATGCGTCGATTGCGCGCAATAGTGTAGATCCATGTCGCCACTGCCGCTTTGGTCGGATCATACGATTTAGCCTTGCGCCAAACCGTGATCATGACTTCTTGAGCAATCTCCTCGGCTTGTTCAGGAGCAGCGCCAGATTTGATCAGGAACCCTTTTACTCGGCCTGCGAATCGCCCGAAAAGCACCGAAAACGCGGCTTTATCCGCGTTCTGAGCAATGGCATGGATCAGCGCGGCATCGTCGCTTTGCTCTGGCTGATCTGGATTTGGGCCCGTGCTCACGACGGTCTGTCCCCTTTGGAGCGTACAATTCGCGGTGGATACCCGGTCAGGACGTGAAAATCGCGCCTCGGACTGGAAATCAACCCAGAAATTACAGTATGCTCATACTGCACGGTGGGACAACCGGTGACGGGAGAGCCAACGCGCCGCAAAAGCGGCCGATAGATTGGATGAGGCGAGCATGAAAAGGTATCTGAAGGCGGCAGCGGCTGCGATGTTAGCGACTTTCGTGGTCACTGGCGCAGCTGATGCACAAACCAGGGTGGCTGCGGTAAAGGACTGGTCGGTCTTTGAGGCTGGCGATGGCGGGCAAAAAGTCTGCTGGATCGTTAGCCAACCAACTGGCTCCAAGGCCACACGTGATGGACGCGATGTCCAGGTGCGCCGCGGCGACATCTTCTTGATGGTGGCTGTGCGCAAGGCCGATAAGGCGAAGAACGAAGTGTCTTTTTTGGCCGGATACCCGTTCAAAAAGGGCTCAAAGGTCAAGGTGACCGTCGGTTCCAATAACTACGACATGTTCACGGACGGTGAAAACGCCTGGACGCCTTCGCCTGCCGAAGACAACACGCTGACGGCTGCGTTCCGCCGGGGGTCCACTGCGAGCATCCAGGGTCTGTCAGGCCGGGGCACCACCACGGTCGATACGTTCTCGTTGTCAGGGTTTACGGCCGCTTTAAAGCAGGCTGGGCAGCTCTGTAGCTAAGGGGCGGCGAACGCTTCTACCTCTGGCCGAACTGCGTGCGCTGTGTTATGGCGCGCGCCTTGGTGTCCAGAGGACAAATGACAGAAGCCCGACCAACGCCAACGGCGATCACGCCAGACGTCGCGTCAGTACCGCGGCCCGATCCCGTGCGCCCCAGCCTGATTGGGTTGCCCCGGGATGCGCTACGGTCCGCGTTAGTCAATATGGGCGTGCCGGACCGCCAGGCTGGTATGCGGACGGGCCAGCTATGGCAATGGCTGTATCAGCGCGGCGTGACCGATTTCAGCCAGATGACAAATCTGTCGAAGGCTTTCCGCGCAGATCTGGAGGCTGCCTTTGATTTGGGACGGCCCAAGGTTGTCACCCGCCAGATATCGAATGATGGGACGCGAAAATACCTGCTGCGGATAGCCGGCGGGCATGAGGTTGAAGCCGTCTACATCCCCGAGGAAGATCGCGGCACGCTTTGCATTTCGTCTCAGGTTGGCTGTACCCTGACATGCCCGTTTTGTCATACCGGAACGCAGAAACTGGTCCGGAACCTCACCGCTGGGGAAATCATCGCGCAGATCTTGGTCTGCCGGGACGATTTGGATGAATGGCCAGTGGCTGGGCAACGCCCGCCGGACAGACGCCTTCTGTCGAACATTGTCCTAATGGGCATGGGCGAACCGCTCTACAACTTTGACGCCGTACGCGACGCCATGCGGATCGCCATGGATAACGAGGGGCTGTCGCTCAGCCGTCGGCGCATCACCCTGTCAACCTCGGGTGTCGTGCCGAAAATCCCAAGCTGGGGAGAGGAAGGCGGTACGCTGCTGGCGATCAGCCTGCACGCCGTGAATAATGATCTGCGCGATGTGCTGGTCCCGATCAATCGCAAATGGCCATTGGCCGAGTTGATGGATGCGTGCCGGGCCTATCCCAAGCTGTCCAATGCGGAACGGATCACGTTTGAATACGTGATGCTCAAAGGCGTGAACGACACGAACGGCGCTGCGAAAGATCTGGTACGCCTGATCGCTGGTATTCCTGCCAAGATCAATCTGATCCCGTTCAATGCCTGGCCGGGCTCGATCTATGAGCGGTCGGACTGGGATCGGATCGAAGCCTTTGCTGAGATCGTCAATAGGGCTGGATACGCCTCTCCGATCCGGACACCAAGGGGCCAAGACATTCTTGCGGCCTGCGGCCAGTTGAAGTCTGCAACCGAACGGGCACGAAAGTCGCGTGCGAAGATCGCGGCTGAGGTAGGCCAAAACTAATCTGATGCAAAGGGTCATGGTCATTGGGGGCTCTGGCGCGGGAAAATCGACCTTCGCCCGTGACTTGAGCGCCAAATTGGGCGTTCCCGCGGTTCACATGGACCGGCTGTTCTGGGAACCAGGCTGGATCATGGCAGAGGAAGATGTCTTCCTGATGCGGGTCCGCGAAGAGATTGCCAAAGAGTCCTGGGTGATGGATGGCAACTACTCGCGAACTTGGCCCGAGCGTCTTGCGCGCGCCGACACGGTGATTTTCCTGGATACTCCGACTTGGTTGCGGTTTTGGCGGGCCCTCTGGCGCACCGTGTCCGGATACGGCAAAACGCGTTTCGATCTGGCAGAGAATTGTCCGGAAAGGTTCGATTTGGGCTTTCTGTTCGGCTGGGTTCTCAAGTACCGATGGTCGGCACGTCGGAAAGCACTGTCGTTGATGTCGCCTGATGGCCCGGCTGGCCACTGCGAACGCAAACAGCTTTCTGGTCGCCGCGAAGTGAACCAGTTTTTGTCAGACGAGGCAGCCGCGGAGTTGACGATATGATCACCAGGGATGATATCAACGCAGCAGCAGATCGGATCAACGGATATGTGCGCCGCACTCCAGTGATGTCTGTGGCTGGTGCGGACTTCAACCTGGGCTTCGATATCGACCTTAAACTGGAGCTGTTTCAGCACACTGGCAGCTTCAAGGCACGTGGCGCCTTCAACAGCCTGTTGCAGGGTAACATTCCGCCAGCGGGCGTCGTGGCCGCATCAGGGGGCAATCATGGTGCTGCGGTGGCCTACGCGGCTAGTCAATTGGGTATTCCTGCGCGCATTTTCGTGCCTGAATCCGCTGGTGCGACGAAGATTGGCCTGACCCGGGCAACCGGCGCTGATCTGGAAGTTGTGCCAGGCTTCTATTCAGATGCATTCACCGCGTCAGAGGCCTATCGGGCCCGAACAGGTGCAGTGTCCATCCATGCCTATGACGCACCCGCCACTCTGGCGGGACAGGGAACGGTCGGACGGGAGATAGAGCTACAGATACCAGATCTGAATGTGCTGCTGGTTGCAGTCGGCGGCGGCGGTTTGATCGGCGGCATCACGTCCTGGTTTGCCGATCGCGTGAAGATCGTTGCTGTGGAACCAGAGGCGGCCCCGACCTTGGCAGCGGCATTGCGCGATGGACCAGACACCCAGGTCGACGTCGGCGGTGTTGCGGCAAATTCTTTGGGCGCACGCCAGATCGGGCGTTTGTCACATCAGATTTGTTCCGAGAATGCCGTCCAAAGTATCCTGGTCTCTGACGATGCTATCACCGCTGCGCAGAAGCTGCTTTGGGACCAGGCGCGAATTGCGGCCGAGCCAGGCGGTGCGGCGGCGTTGGCCGCACTGACTTCCGGCGCCTATCAACCGCCACCGGATGCGCGAGTTACTGTGCTGGTTTGCGGGGGGAACTTGGACCCTTCACCGCTGTGCGGGCCATAAGTATGCCGCTGCAGAACCGGGTCACGCCATTCGGAGACATCGTTCGAGCAAATTGGCGTGGTCAATTTACCGGCAATCGTGGCTGCCTGCATGATAATGAAGGCCAATTGGGCATCCGGCGCTGGCGACACCAGAACTGGGTCTGTTGTCTGACGGAATTCCGCGGACGCAAAAGGGACCCCATGCCGCCAAACCGATGGACCGCGTTGTTCTTTTGGGATGAGGCGGTGGCGCTTACGGCAGGTCACCGGCCATGTGGGGAATGCCGCTATCGAGACTATCATCGTTTCATGGACGCCTGGCGTAAAGCCGGATTACCGGGCGATGGACCGCGCGAGGTTGATCGTCATCTGCATGCGGCGCGGGTCACCCGCAAGCGCGAGCAGGTCCGTTTTGAGGCGCGCGTCCCAGACCTTCCGGACGGCACGTTTATCATGGTTGCCGAAGCCGAACATTGCCCGATGCTGATCTGGAAGGGACGTCTTTGGCATCTTTCGCTGAGCGATGGGCAATATCTGGATGCTGGGCCTCTACCGCAACGGGCGACAGTCTTGACCCCGCGCCCTGTCATGGATGTTTTATCTGCTGGCTATGTCCCGATGGTCGTGGCCGATCACTTTCAGGAAAAGCGATAAGGCATACTACTCAGCGTTTCAGTCTGAGCTTCGGATGCGGCTGGGGTTTGCTGAACGGGTTCTCGTAAAGCGTTGTATGACTCTCTACGCCGACTTCCAAGACACAGTCTGTCTTTGGCCGGGCCACGCAAAGCAGGACGTAGCCTTCCTTTGATTGCCGCTTGTTGATCGCCGTGCCACCGGGTTGCCGGACCTGTCCATCCAGCAATTTCGCCGCACAGGTAATGCAACCGCCATAGGCACAGGCAATAGGAAGCTGAATACCGGCCCGCTCGCAGGCATCGTAGATCGGCTCATCATCTTTACAATCGACGACCCTGCCGTCGCGATTGGTCAGCGTGACTTTGAATTTCTGCTTATCGGTCATGACCCAATTCGGCGTCTGTCGACCAGCGGCATCATTACTCTGACGGTTTTGCCAAGTTCTGAAGCTGGGCCATACCGATGGCGTGATAGCCACCGTCGACGAAGAGAACGTCGCCAGTGGTCGAAGCACCAAGATCGGACAGCAGGTAGACAGCCGTGCCCCCGACATGCTCCAATGCTGCATTATTGCGCATTGGGGCGTTTTCCTCGGTGGATTTAAAGACCCTGCGGGCACCACCAACAGCGCTTCCTGCCAAGGTACGCATTGGACCGGGTGAGATCGCATTCACCCTGATGCCGTCTGGGCCCAGGTCATTTGCAAGATACCTGACCGAGGCCTCCAACGCGGCCTTCGCCACGCCCATCACGTTATAATTCGGCATAACGCGTTGAGCACCCAGATAGGTCATCGTCACCAGAGATCCGCCATCGGGCATCAACGCCGCAGCCCGGCGCGAGACGTCTACGAAGGAAAAGCACGAGATGTCCATCGATGTCAGGAAATTCTCGCGGCTCGTATCGGCGAAACGCCCCGTCAATTCGGCTTTGTCCGAATAGGCAATCGCATGGATCGCAAAATCTATGCTGCCCCACTTGTTTGCCAGGGTGTCGAAGACCGTATCCAAACTTCCCGGGTCCTGAACATCTGCGTCCAGAACGATATCTGATCCCAGACTTTCAGCCAGTGGTTTCACCCGGCGTTCAAACGCTGCCCCCTGATAGGTAAAGGCCAGTTCAGCACCCTGGTCGTGTAGTGCTTTGGCACAACCCCAGGCGATCGAATGGTCATTGGCGACGCCCATGACCAGACCGCGTTTGCCCTGCATAATCCCGTTCATATGTTTATCCCCCGTTCAGCCGTGAAATCGGCTGAGTGCCAGGGTGGCGTTGGTGCCGCCGAAGCCAAAGCTGTTCGAAAGAACTGTGTCCAGACCGGCATTATCGACCCGTGCCGTTGCGATTTCTTCCGGTCTTAATGCCGGGTCCAATTCACCGACATTCGCCGAGGCAGTGATAAAGTCGCCTTCCAACATCAGGACCGAATAGATCGCTTCCTGGACGCCGGTTGCCCCCAGCGAGTGACCGGTAAGCGACTTGGTCGAACTGATCGGCGGCATACCTTCGCTAAAGACACGCCTGACCGCTTCCACCTCGACCACATCGCCAGCCGGTGTAGAGGTGCCGTGCGCGTTGATGTAGCTGACCTTGTGATCGCCCAGCGTCGCAATCGCCTGACGCATGGACCTTTCACCACCCTCGCCGGAAGGTGCGACCATGTCGTGGCCATCCGATGTTGCGCCGTAACCTGTAACTTCCGCATAAATTTTTGCGCCGCGGGCCTTGGCGTGATCCAGTTCTTCAAGCACCACGACGCCGGCACCCCCGGCTATCACGAACCCATCCCGGGTTGCGTCGAAGGCACGGGACGCGGTTTGTGGGGCGTCGTTATATTTCGACGACATCGCACCCATTGCGTCGAACAGGCAGGACAGTGTCCAGTCCAGTTCCTCGCCGCCGCCCGCAAACACAACATCCTGCTTGCCCCATTGGATTTGCTCAACGCCATTGCCAATGCAATGCGCCGAGGTCGAGCATGCCGAGGTAATAGAATAATTCACGCCTTTGATCTTAAAGGGCGTCGCCAGACAGGCTGAATTTGTCGACGACATGCAGCGGGTCACCATGAAAGGGCCCATGCGTTTAGGGCTGCCCTTTTCGACGGTGATATTGTGGGCCTGGAAAAGGTTCTTGGTCGATGGCCCGCCAGAACCCATGACCATCCCCGTGCGCTCATGCGAGACCTCGGACTCGGTCAGGCCCGCGTCCGCGATCGCTTGTTCCATGGCGATGTAGTTGTATGCCGCCCCATCGCCCATGAACCGCAGTTGACGCTTGTCGATGCTCTCGACCAGATCAATCTCGGGTTTCCCATGGACCTGGCAGCGGAAGCCATGTTCGGCGTATTCATCTGCGAACACGATCCCTGACTTGCCTTCGCGCAACGATGCTGTGACTTCCTGAGCGGAGTTGCCAATGGAAGATACGATCCCGAGGCCGGTGATCACTACACGGCGCATGGGCGGGCTCCTTTTGCATTTAACGTCTTGTGGATTTAGGCCTTTGCTGCGTCCGAGAAAAGCCCCACCCGCATATCCTTGATGGTGTAGATGATCTGACCGTCCAACTCCATTACACCATCGGCGATGCCCATCTTAAGCTTTCGGTCAATAACCCGTTTCAGGTTCACGGTGTATTTGATCAGTTTCGCAGCCGGCGTAACCATCCCGGCAAACTTCACCTCACCCACACCCAGGGCGCGGCCTCGGCCCGGCATGCCCAGCCAGCCCAGAAAAAAACCAGTTAACTGCCACAAGGCATCCAGACCCAGGCAACCTGGCATTACCGGATCGCCCTTGAAGTGGCATTTGAAGAACCAGTGATCCGGTTTCACCTCGAATTCTGCAACGATCTGACCTTTACCATCTGGTCCTCCGTCGACAGTGATCGAAGTAATGCGGTCCACCATAAGCATCGGAGGTTCCGGCAACTGTGCGTTTCCGGGGCCAAATAACTCACCCCGCGCACATTGCAGAAGCGCGTCTAAATCATAACTATTTGGTCTGTCCGTCATACGCGCATTGCTCCGGAATTGCGCCTTTACTTGGTCGCTGACTACCATCGCGAAATCCACTGCACAAGAAGCATGGGTGCAACAATGTCGCGCAGGGCTTTGTATATGTGATCAATATACGCTATAGCTATAGGCTGTATGGAGTTTCTGCCAGATTAGGGTAGATAAATGACGATGGAAAACAGTGCAGGTCTGCTGAAGACATCTTCGGATCGCGCGATGCAATGGCTCGCCGGAGCAGGCCTGCGTCCGACGCGCCAGCGCCTTGCTTTGGCTGAACTTTTGGTCGGTGACGGCAATGATCGGCATGTCACAGCCGAGAGCCTGTATGAAGCCTCGGGCCGGGCAGGGGCATCGGTTTCACTGGCCACGGTCTACAATACGCTGCGTTGTTTCACCGAGGCTGGCCTTCTGGCCGAGATCACCGTCGATGGCACCCGCAGTTACTTCGACACCCGTACGGATGAGCACGCACACTTCTTCTGGGAGTCAACCGGAGCACTGACCGATGCACCCCGTGATGCCGTGGCATTCGCAAAGGTGCCGGAAGCACCTGATGGTGCAGAGATATCGCGGATCGACGTCGTCATTCGTGTGCGCCCCAGGGCCTAAGACTTAAACCTCCAACGCACTGATCGAAGGCTCTTGCCTTATCAATAACGCTCGTCTCCGTTGAAGAGAGACGCTAGCGTGCGTCAAGTCATTTTATTCGCCATGGGAAGCGCGAAGGATGCCACTGACTTGCGCAATTGTTGGGTCTGGCGAGGGTCTGGGCGCCGCGTTGGCGGCGAAGTTTGCCGGGGAAGGCTGTAATCTGGCCTTGATCTCCAGATCAGAGGCAGGCAGCGCGGCCGCCGTCGCGGCGGCAAAGGCAGCAGCGCCCAAGGCGGATGTGCGATCCTACCGTGCAGATGCAACTCAGCCAGAGACAATCGAGCATGCGTTGTCACAGGCTCAGGGTGAAATCGGCGAGATCGACATCTTGATCTACAATGTGCGCGGGACCTTCATCCGGGTCGCCCCGTTGGATATGAGCTATGATGCCCTGACCGAGATCTTTCAGACCGAGGTTGTCGGCGCGTTCGCCGCCGCGAAGGCGGTCTTGCCAGGAATGCGGGCACGGGGGCGGGGGACGATCTTTTTCTCCAGCGCCACGGCAGCCTTCCGAGGGTCAGCGATCTATCCGCTCTACACAATCGGTAAGTTCGGGCTGCGGGCCTTGTCACAAAACCTCACAAAGGCCTATGCCGCTGATGGCGTGCACGTTGTCCATGTCCGGCTGGACTGCGATCTGGACGTGCCGGTAATGAAAGACCTCTATGGCGACGCCTATGATCCAGAGGCGCTGGCAAAACCTGATGATATCGCAGAGGCATATTGGCTGACTCACTTGCAGCCACGGTCAGCCTGGAGCAACGAGGTTGAGCTTAGGCCGCATACAGAGAAATGGACCTACTAAGGCTGGGGGGCTGACGTGACGTACAAACTCTATTACGCGCTGGGCAGTGCAGCGATGGGCGTGCAAACCATGTTGGAAGAGGTCGGTGCGCATTATGAACTGCTGCAGACAACCATCGACATGGACAAGCCCCGTCCCCCGGCGCAACTGGCGTTAAACCCAAATGGGTGGGTCCCCGTGCTGATCTGGGGTAACCATGCAATGTATGAATGCGCAGCGATTACGATTTTTCTGGCGGACCGTTATCCAACGGCGGGTTTGGCCCCGGCAGTAGATGAAGACGACCGCGGGACCTATCTGCAAACCTTGGTCTACTTTTCCAACTCGGTGCAGAATGCGTTTCAACTGAATTACTACCCCGACCGTTTCGCTGATACGCCTGCGGATGAACCCAGTGCTATGGCACGCGGGTGCCGTCGGTTGCGGGAGACCTGGGGGATTATCGACGATCAGATTGGTGACAAAAAATGGATCCTGGGCGACCGGTTCAGCGCAGCGGATCTCTACCTCTTCATGCTCACCACCTGGTTGGCTCCTGCCCGTGGCCAACCCAAAGTGGAAGAGTTTCCGAATGTTCAGCGGGTTGCACAGCAATGCACTGCACTACCCAGCATCCAAAAGGTCTACGAACAGTTTCTGCGCGACGGGCAATACCCGTACATGGAAGATTTCTGATGACGCGGTATCAGGCGCTGCTGGCCCGGCTAAACGCAGGTGAGAAGATCCTTATTGACGGCGGCACGGGAACCGAGGTGGAGCGTCGAGGCGTCCCGCAATTGGACAATGCTTGGAACGGTGGCGGGGCGCTCAGCCATCCTGAAATCGTGCGGGACATCCATAAGGACTATATCCGCCACGGCGCAGAGATCGTGATCTCGAACACCTTTGCCACGACGCTGCATGCGCTTGATGATGCGGGGGAGGCGCACAAATTCCAGATCTACAATCGCCGAGGCGTTGAAATTGCCGTTGAGGCGCGCGATCAGATGCAGAGGCCTGATGTGCTAGTAGCTGGCGGCATCTCGTATTGGTCGTTCACCGGGGATCACCCGCCTTTGGCTGATCTGCGTACCAGCGTGACGGAGCAGGCCGCCATCATGGCGGATGCCGGGGCTGATCTGTTGATGCTGGAGATGATGGTGGGCATCGACCGAATGCTGGTCACGCTGGAAGCCGCGCAATCCAGCGGACTGCCGGTCTGGCCCGGACTTAGTTGCATGCCAAATGAGGATGGCGTGATGTGCCTTTTCACTGGCGATACTCTGGTCGATGCGCTGG
The DNA here is from genome assembly GCA_039028795.1 of Pseudomonadota bacterium. Lineage (GTDB taxonomy): Bacteria > Pseudomonadota > Alphaproteobacteria > Rhodobacterales > Rhodobacteraceae > Thermohalobaculum. Next base: position 2,442 of record JBCCHJ010000086.1, on the reverse strand, counting down.
GGGCGCTGACGGGCCGCGGCGTACCGTTGATCTCCATCATGCACACGGACGTCATCCATGTAGCGGCCTGCCTGGACATTGTGGAACAGCATTGGGACGGCCTGGTTGGCGTTTACGCGCACTCCGGAACGATGATTGATCAGAAATGGACCTTCAACGAAACCATCTCGGTGGATGATTACGCTGATTATAGCCAGACCTGGTTGGAGCGGGATGTTCGTATCATTGGCGGATGCTGCGGGATCCGGCCTGATCACATGGCGGCGGTTAGCGAACTAGTTTGAGAAACCTAGTCATGCATCAAATAGAGGCGCTGCGACGCCGAGTAGGCGTTGGCACATGGCTAGCTACGCCGTTTGGTGTCTGGCATTAACGGACGCAGCGAGCATTACGGCGCACTGTTCTTTGCCGCTGCGATACGCCCAATTATTCCTCACCGACGAGCGTCGAACATTTGCAGTCACACTTGGCCTCCAGGTTTCCGAAATGGGCGCGAAATGAGTAGTAGGCGGCCAAATCTGGCCGCCCACACTTTTCCGTCGGGGCTATTTCCTTCCGATCCGCACAACCGGACCATCGAAGGTCGGCACCGATAAGACGAAGTCGTCCGTTGAGTAACCCAGCGCCTGCTCTTTCAAGATGCCGATTGCAATCTCTTCACCCATGCGCAGGCTGTCATAGTAGTCGGTGTAGTAGTGCACACCGGCCATGTTCCGCCCGATCGAGATATTGGCGGCAAGCTTATTCAACTCGCCCTCCAACGTCAGCGGGCATTCGCGCTTGCGTTCAACCAACTCGCCATCGCAATAGCCCGGAACCTTCGGCTTCGATTTGCTCTTCGGTTTGTAGGTATCGCACTTCGAGACGAACTCGACCGGGATGTTTTTGCCCTTTGCCGCTTTCTTCATACCGCTATCACGCAGCTTCTTAAAGACCGGCTCGCTGTTGGTATCGGGTCGGACAAAGACCGCACTTGTGTCGAAGAACGCCTTCAGCATCGTCACGCACGCCCCGGCGACGGTGGCGTGTCCGGCACCATAGGCCGGGTGCATAGGCGAGCCTTCCGGGAACGCCATGGGCAAGAAGTGCGTCGTGCTTCCCGTCGCCGCTTTGTTCACCTTGCCGATCTCTTTCAGCGTGGGATCGATCTTGTGCGCGAACTCATGCAGTTCGTGGCCGAAGCATGGGAAGTGGTGCTTGATATCCTTCACGCATGCGATCCGGCCTGCCAGCGCCTCAGGACGCAGACGGATGTGATTGTTGAACTTCTGATACCGCACCGCCTTTAATGCCCGGGTTGCAACCTCGGTCACCAGCGTCAGAACATGCGGCCCGCCCCAAAGCGCGAAGCCACCGGCATTCCGGTCCACCGACCCTGCGCCAACATGATAAAGCTGGTCACCGCCCGACAAATTGTCGAAGGCCGGATCAAACGGCGTGCCCATGCCCAAAAGGATGATGCATGCGTTCAGATAAGCCTCATAGAGTGCATCATAGTGCACATAAGTCGCCAGGTCCCGTGGCGTGCAAATGAAGCGCCGTCCGCCGGTATAGCTTTCTGGCGTGGCCGTATAGCCGTCCTGAACGTGCAGCCAGGACTTCTTGTCCTGCAGATAATCCAGATGCGGTGTCGCCGTAGCGGTCCGTTGATTGATTGCGATGGTTCCATATTCAATCAGGCCGTCTTTCACCTTGGCGGTTCCATCACGGGCTTCATTGCCGATCAGCATAAACTGCGACAGATAGGGGCCATCATCGACACCAGGGGACGAGCCACGGAAGACAGTCTGCTCGTCGACCAAACCCGATGCGTTGGTGGTCCGGGGACGCCCTGGAAAGCCTTCGGTTGTGTAATCCAGGTTGTTCAACCGGTTGACGGAATCCTGAACATCGCCGTTGCCGGCGCCTGTTTCAAACTCGGTGAACGGAATGTCGCGCAGCAGCGCGAGTTCATACACCTCGGCCATTTCATAGCAAAGCTCGGTGCTGGGGAATGCGGGGGCCGGAGCCATGGTGACGGCCTGGCAGTCAGGCCCTTGTAGGTCACCGACCATGCCGGCGGTCGGTGCTTCCCACTTCCGGCGCGGCTTTGCCGTCGGAACTTTCACCGAAGTTGTAAATGCGTCGACATAGCCGTTATCGATGGCGGACCGGAAATCTTCGAAATCACTGGCGTTCAGCAACAGGCCAGTTTTCGGGTCATGCTCTAACCCCTTCGTGAAACTGAACGGATAACAGACATCAGCATACCGCTGTTCGTCTCCGTTGGCTTCATGGGTGGGGTGATCTCGATGTCGCGCAAGTTCTGCAGCTTCGACACGAAAATTGAAGGCGGCTTGCGCCCTATCCTTAGTCATACCCAAATCCTCTTCGGTAAATTCTACTTAAAGTGGAAATATTGTCCTATAGGACACGCCATGCTGTCAACATCGCCTGCATCGG
>JBCCHJ010000085.1:0-19709 GCA_039028795.1 Pseudomonadota bacterium | reverse complement strand
GTTCGGACGATCTGCATGCGCTGGAACGCGCCGGTAAGCTGGATGCTTTGCTGGCTGCATGAAGGCGGCGCTTGTCCAACTAAATTCGTCGGATAGTCCGGCGGCAAATCTGCCGGAAACTGAACGGCTGATCCACGATGCGGCGGATCAGGGGGCAGAGTTCATCTGCACACCAGAGGTGACCAACATTGTCTCTGCCAGCCGCACACGGCAGAACGAGGTATTGCAGCATCAAGACGACGACCAGACACTAGGCCGCCTGCGCGAAGTCGCCGCAGAGATTGAGGTTTGGTTGTCCATAGGATCTTTGGCATTGAAGTCAGATGACCCCGATGGTCGCTTTGTCAACCGGCAATTCCTGATCAGCCCGGATGGCGATATCGCAGCGACCTACGACAAGATCCACATGTTCGACGTGGAATTGGGCGGCGAGGAAAGTTATCGCGAATCCAAGGGCTATCGCCCCGGGGCAAGGGCCGTGATCACCGACACCCCTTGGGGCAAGATGGGCCTGACTATTTGCTATGACATGCGGTTTCCGGCGTTATACCGGGCCGAGGCAGAGGCCGGGGCCGAGATCATCACCGTGCCCTCTGCATTTACAGTACCCACGGGTCGCGCACATTGGCATGTCCTGCTGCGCACCCGGGCGATCGAGACTGGAAGCTTCATCCTGGCTGCCGCTCAATGTGGGACCCATGCGGCGACCCGAGGCCGGGTGCGAGAAACCTATGGACATTCGCTGGCCGTGAGTCCGTGGGGTGAGGTCATCGCAGACGGCGGCACCGGCGTTGGCGTGACGCTGGTGGAGATCAACCTGGCCGAAGTATCCAAAGCTCGCACAAAAATACCTGCTCTGCTAAATGCCCGGGAATTCGCCCCCCCTACCTAAGCATTTCTTGTCCTCAGCCAGGCCGTCTGGTTTCTTTCAGCATATCTGAGAAGGAGGACGGGATTGGTTCAGATCACTTTTGCAGGATCCGGCGATGCATTTGGCTCTAGCGGGCGGATGAACACCTGTATCATCGTAGATGCGCCTGGAACACGCTTTGCCATCGACTTCGGGGCATCTAGCTTGATCGCGCTGAGCAAATTGGGGATTGCGCATAACAGCATCGATACAATCCTGCTGACGCATCTGCACGGCGACCATGGGGGCGGGATACCCCCGATGCTGATCGACGCAATGTTAGGAGCGAAGCGCGAGGCGCCACTGAAGATTGCCGGACCGCCAGGAACTCGTGCCTGGCTTGCTGAGGTGCAAGAGGCGCTTTTCCCTGGCTCGTCAGGTATGTCCCCAAAGTTCGGATTGGTGATCGAGGAACTGTGCATTGGTGGGCCGCACCTGATTGGTGATCTGAAAGTCACGACGTGGCCTGCAGTTCACACAGCAGAAACCAATCCAACCCAGATTCGGGTCGAGGTTGCGGGAAAGACAATCGCCTATACCGGAGATGGGTCTTGGACTGAGGACACGCTAAAATTGGCGGACCACGCAGACGTTCTGATCACCGAATGTTATTTCTACAGCAAGCCAGTGAAATACCATATGAACTATCCCGATATACAGGCCAACCGGGATCGCTTGAATGCAAAGCGCCTCATTCTGACACATATGGGGCCAGAGATGCTCGACAATGCCAATAGGATTGCAGAAGAATGCGCATATGATGGAATGATTATCGAGATTTAGCGCTCTCAGCCCACCCTTGGGCGGGATCGATGTGTGTATTGGCTGATATAGTTTTCTAGTCTTTCCGCCGGTGCATCGTCATTCGTCAGCATGGTCGCGCGCCAAGTCGCAACTTCGAAATGGACGATCTCCATTTCCCAGACGCATCCAAAAATCTCGGGCAATCCATCACCAAAAGCCGTTGGATCGCTCCATGGTGCGCGAATTTGGTCAATGTGGGCGAGTACGCTACCCCATTGCCAGAAGAAGATTGGCGAGACGACGGCGACTTCGGCGAAATGTATGATCTGGAAGCCTATGCCATGGTTTGTCTCTTCGTCGTCCAGGCTGCCAGCCGTCGGAAGTCGTTTGAACGCTTCATCAGTCGCTGAAGAACAAATGTCCGCATCGAACTCGCGACCGTCCGCGAGAATCGCATACCTTTTCAGACGCCAATTGTTCTGGGTGGCAAGCGCCAGCGAGCGAACATTGCGGCGGCGGAATTCTTGCAGATGCTTCATCTCAGTCATGACGCCAGAACGGCGCCCGGATTCATAATCCCATTGGGATCTAAGGCGTCTTTGATGGCACGCATGGCTGCTAGCTTTGCGGGGTCGCCATATTTCACCAGATCCTCGGTCTTGAAGCGGCCGATGCCGTGTTCAGCGCTGACCGATCCCCCGTGCGCATGCACCAGATCATGAATAGCTGTTTTGATCTCTGGCCGGCGGTTCACGTAATCGTCCCGCCGGCGCCCTTCCGCTGGAAATACGTTATAGTGCAGATTCCCATCACCCAGGTGGCCAAAGCAGTTGATCCTGAGGCTCGGATCAATCTTCTCGATAGCAGTGATCCCGTCATCAATGAATGCCGCAATCCGGCCAATCGGGACAGAGATATCATGGTTCGAGACAGCTCCAACTTTCCGGTTGGCTTCCGGAATCGTTTCGCGCAACCACCACATCTGTTGACGCTGTGCCTCTGAGGACGCCAAGACGCCGTCCGTGGCCAGGCCCTTCTCGAAGGCGACTGCGAAACTAGCTTCGACGCGGTCTTCCAGCCCGCTTTCGGTGGGACCGATCACTTCCACCAAGACGCGCCATTCCGGTGGATCGTCAAGCGGATCAACAACCCCTTCATGATGGGCGTTAAGGAAGTCCACCCCGCGGGCTTGAATAAGCTCGAACGCCGTGATCGCATCGCCCAACTCGTCGCGCAGGAAGCTCAACAGATCGACAGCATCGGTTGGCGACCGTACCGCCAGCATCGCCGTTACTGTCGCCCCTGGGCGCGGGAACAGTTTCAGGGCCGCCGCCGTGATAATCCCTAACGTGCCCTCCGCCCCGATAAGAAGATGCCGAAGGTCATATCCTGTGTTGTCTTTGCGGAGCGTCTTCAAGCCCTGCAGGATCTCCCCGTTTGGTAGCACGGCCTCCAACCCAAGGCAGAGGTCCCGGGCATTTCCATAGCGTAGGACCTGGACGCCGCCTGCATTGGTGGAAAGATTCCCGCCGATCCTGCACGATCCTTCAGCGGCAAGTGATAATGGGAACAGCCGTCCCGCCCGCTCTGCTGCCGCCTGCACATCCGCCAAGATCACCCCAGCCTCGGCAATCAGGGCGTTCTCCTCCGGCACAACTGCCCGGATCGCTGTCATGCGGTCCAGCGAAACAATAACCGGCGCTACTCCCGTGGGTTGGGTCTGTCCGCCCACCAATCCGGTCCCGCCGCCATGGGGCACAATTCCAATCCGGCGTTCTGCGCAATGACGAACGATTGACGCGACCTGACTAGTCGACTGAGGTCTCAGGACAATGGCCGCCTGCCCCTGCACCTGATCCCGAGGGTCCTGTAGATAGGGCGCAGCAGCCTCGCCTTCGCGGACACCGGTGGGACCGGTAATCGACGCAAGGAGGCTGATGTCATCAGCGGAAGGGGCAGTCCAATCATGCATGGCCCTAACCTAGTGATCCCTCTTATTTGGTCGAGGTCTGACGCGGTGCGGCAGCCCGGCGCAGGCGGTCATTGATCGCCCGGCCTAAACCTTCTTCCGGGATCGGCGCGACGGTCAGAACATCTCCGTCCTTAAGCGCCTCATCCATCAGCCTGAGCATACCGAACAGATTGGCTGCCGCCTCCGTCAGATCGCCATCTGGGGACAGAGACACTTGACCTTCGATCGCTCCAAATCCCAGCACCGGGTCCTCGGTCGCGTTCATTTCTACTTCTGCCACTGGGGCGTAGTGACTTTGAAGCTGCCCAGGCGCGTTGACCACCGCAGAAGACGGCGGGTTCGGAGCAGTGTCCACGAGCTTGGCAATTTCCTCAACTGTCACGCCGCCAGGGCGCAGCAGAACAGGCTCCAAGTTCTCGAACCCGATGATGGTCGACTCCAATCCCACCGCGGCTGCGCCACCATCCAAGACCCCCGCGATGCGCCCGGACATCAGGTCGTGGACATGCTGTGCCGTCGTCGGACTGACTTTCCCTGAAGGGTTCGCCGAAGGCGCCGCCAAGGGCCGACCGACCGCGCGCAACAGCGCTTGGGCAACCGGATGGTCCGGCACCCGCACGGCTAATGTCGGCAAGCCAGCACGCACCAAATCGGCGAGCCCCTTGCCGGGGCGCAGTCGACCCACCAGGGTCAACGGCCCCGGCCAAAGCATCTGCGCCAGGGTACGACCTTTAGGTGGCAGTTCGATCAGAGCTTCGGCCTTGTCCACACTTGCCACATGGACAATCAACGGATTGAAAGATGGACGGCCCTTCACATCGAAGATCTTGGCTACTGCCTCTCCATTGGTGGCATCACCGCCCAGGCCATAGACGGTTTCGGTCGGGAAGGCGACGATCTCGCCAGCACGCAATAATTGAGAGGCTCCGGAAATCCCTTCCGGGCCGGACGAAAACGCCTGGGTTATCGTAGGTTGTTCCCCCATCCCCCTGCTATACCCGCTGAGCGAGCAGGTTCCTACCGCTACGTCATCACATAGTCGGCCCTTTCGACCGTTGAGCACAAAGTCCAGACGCAATAGATTTACGTCAAGCCCGAATTGGAGGATCCCATGACGTATCGTGTGCCGATTGACGAGATGGTCTTCACTGCCGAGAAAATCGTCGGCCAAAGCGCATTGGCGGAGACCGACCGCTTTTCCGACGCCACCGATGACACACGAGCCGCCATTCTGGAAGAGGCCGCCAAGATGGCAGAGGGCGCCTTGGCACCGGTGAACCGGAACGGTGATTTGCACCCCGCGCGGTTGGAGAACGGTGTAGTGCGCTGTTCCCCAGGGTTTAAGGAGGCCTACGATGCGATTTCGGAAGGCGGCTGGATTGGGCTGTCGGCGTCGCCTGAGTACGGAGGCATGGGCCTGCCCATTTCCTTCGCGACTTATTTGAACGAGATGATGGCCTCGGCCTGCCTATCGCTGTCTTTGAACCCGCTGATGACTCAAGGCCAGATCGAAGCGTTGGAATCACACGCGTCCGACGAGATCAAGGCGATCTACCTGCCTAAGCTGATTTCTGGCGAGTGGAACGGGACGATGAACCTGACCGAGCCGCAGGCAGGTTCGGATGTTGGGGCGCTGACCTCCAAGGCCGAGCCCAATGGCGACGGCACGTACGCAATCACCGGGCAGAAAATCTATATTTCATGGGGCGACCATGACCTTAACCGGAATATCTGCCATCTGGTGCTGGCGCGACTTCCAGATGGCGTGCCAGGTACCAAGGGCATCAGCCTTTTCATCGTGCCAAAATACATACCAGACACGGATGGAGAGCCCGGCGTCGCGAATTCTCTGAAACCGATTTCTTTAGAGCACAAGTTAGGTCTTCATGGCTCACCGACCTGTGTGATGGAGTATGACAAAGCGACAGGCTGGATGGTGGGGCCTGAAAATGGCGGCATGGCGGCAATGTTCACAATGATGAACAATGCCCGTCTGGGCGTTGGTGTGGAAGGTCTGGGCATCGCCGAGGCTGCGACGCAAAAAGCCATGGCGTTTGCCATGGACCGCAAACAAGGGCGCACACCGGATGGCTCAAACAGCATTATCGGGCATGCAGATGTGCGCAGAATGCTGATGACCATGAAAGCATTGACCTCAGTAGCTCGGGCAATCGCCTACGACACCGCATTCGCTTTGGATATGGGGCACGCGGGCGATTCTGCGATGAAGGCCAGAGGCGCGTTTCTGACACCGATCGCCAAGGCCATGGGAACCGAGATTGGCATGGAGGTCGCCCAGCTTGGCATCCAGGTCCATGGCGGAATGGGTTTTGTTGAAGAAACGGGCGCCGCCCAGTTTACCCGAGATGTGCGAGTGACCGCGATCTATGAAGGCACCAACGGCATCCAGGCCATGGACCTGGTCGGGCGAAAACTCGCGGATGGCGGCGAAACCGCGCGCAGCATGCTGACTGAGGTTCAGATCACGATCGCTGACGCAGATGCTTACCCGGACCTGGCTCAAGCCCTCGGCACTGCGGCGTCGGCGCTGAGCGAGGCAACGGAATGGATGCTGGCCGCGCCTGAGATCAATGACCGATTTGCCGGTGCAACGCCGTTCTTGAAAGCCTGGGGCATCACGCTGGGCGGGCATTATCTGTTGAAAGGGGTTCTGGCCGATCCGTCAGAAGAGCGCTTGGCGATGGCTCGGTTCTTTCTGCACCAGATCCTACCGCGGGCGATTGCTGATTGCAGCGCTGCAACCCAAGGCGCGGCGCCACTATATGCCTTGGATGCAGATGTCCTGACGGCCTGATCGCTGTGTCCTTCGGCAGGTAGGCGATGCGTTTGTTGGAAAGATGAAGCAAGGGGTCTACGGCCAATGACCAAACGGTATTCCTTATTGCCGCCAGGTGGCGGGGCGAATTACGACTGGTCGGCGGACCATACATTCGTGAAAGTCTCGGCAGCCGATACAGGCGGCCAATACACATTGATGGAAGACAATCTGAAGGCTAATTTCGCCCTCGGCTTGCACATGCATCGCTACCATGCTGAGACTTTCTATATCCTGGAAGGTGAGATTGACTTCTATGTGGACGGCGATTGGATGACAGCGGTCACCGGGACCTGCCTGCACGTGCCACCGGGCGTGCCACATGCGTGTACGGTTGCAGGTCGCGAGGAACCTGCGCGGATGCTAATGATTTATCAGCCCTCTGGATTCGATCAGTTTCTTGCCGAAATGGCCGGGATGACCGAAGCAGATTTCGCAGATACGGCGAAAATGGCGGCCTTGGAGGAAAAGTACGATATCGTACAGTTGGGTCCGGTTCCCGACAGATCTTGAACCCCAAGGGAGCCTCATGTTTGCCAACGAACACACCAACGCAGACGGGGCCGCCGTCCAGCGGTTTCCCTGGGAAGCCCCCCCTACCCATACAGAGGTGATAGAGGTCACAGATGGCATCTTTTGGGTGCGTTCGCCTCTTCCACTGCGGTTGGATCATGTCAATTGCTATGTTTTGGATGACGGTGATGGCTGGACTCTTGTCGATACCGGAATGGACCACATGCCGTCGCGAGAGGCATGGGAGACGCTGCTGACCGGACCGCTAAGTGTAAAGCCCATCCACCGGGTTGTGATTACCCACCACCACCCCGATCATATCGGCTTGTTGGGATGGTTTGCGGAACACGGGGCCGAGGTTTGGATCACGCGCCTCGGCTATGCCCTGGGCCGAATGATGCAAATGGACCGGCCAGATGTTCAACCGGCACAATCCATAGCCTTTCGCCGTCTGGCCGGCCAGTCCGAAGAGGATGTTGCCGAATTCGCCAAGGAAAAACCCTGGCACTTCCCGGTAACCGCGATACCGCTGGGCTTTCGAGTGATTGAGGATGGCGCAACCCTGCGCATGGGCGGGCGAGACTGGACGGTGCATTTCGGCCATGGCCATGCTTGGGATCATGCTACTTTCTGGACAAATGATGTGGTTCTGGCAGGGGACCAGATCATTCCGGGCATCTCGTCGAATGTTGGGGTTTGGGCGCTGGAGCCAGAGGCAGACACCGTGGGCGCATGGTTGGAAAGCTGTTTGCGCCTACGCGAAGTGGCCCGTGGCACTGATCCCTTGATCTTGCCTGGTCACAAGCTGCCATTTCGAGGTGTTGATTTACGCCTGACACAGTTGATCGAGAACCACCACAGCGCCCTGGACCGGATCATGAAAACCCTGTCCGAAGGCCCCAAAACGGCCCAACAGATGTTTCAGGCGATTTTCATGCGCGATATCCGGGGATCACAATATGGCCTTGCTTTGGCGGAATCTGTTGCGCACATGAACCACTTAAGGAAACTGGGTAAAGTCCAGCGCGACCTGATCAACGGTGCGTGGGTCTATAAAATAGGTGAACCATGAGCGTTGAATACGAAGTAGATGCGAAGCTGAGGACCGAACCGGTTTTTCCCGTCGCCGGTGTTGTCCGCACGGATTGCGATGAGGGTGATTGCGCCGAGCGCCAGCCCTTGCCTGCGGCAGTGGCTCAGCAAAAGCCAGAGGATAAAACTCCTGCGCAATGGGCATACGAGCGAATGATCATTTATCTGCAGAAATTCGAAGAGGGCCTAGATCCTGATCAAGAGGTCGGGATGGGCTTTGCCGGATCAGATGCAGGGACACTGCATATCCAGGGGATGGGCTTTTTCGCACCAGACATGATCACCTTTTATGGCGTCGACCAAACCGGGGCGAAAACCCAGTTGGTTCAGCATTACAGCCAGTTGAATGTCATGCTGAAAGCTGCGCCAAAACTAAACGAAGAGCCGAACAGGATCGGGTTCCAAATGCGCACATCGCTGGAGAAAGAGGACGGCTGACTTGGGTGACGAGCCCCCGGTTGACTTCAACCGACCGGTCTTGGACTTTTGGTTCGACTTCGCATCAACCTACTCTTACCCCGCCGCGATGTTGATCGAAAAACGCGCGAAGGAGGCTGGTGTCGCCGTTCGCTGGCGGCCGATCCTGCTTGGGCCAATCTTTGCTGCCCAAGGTTGGGATGACAGCCCATTCAACATCTATCCTGCTAAAGGCAACTACATGTGGCGCGATCTTGAACGATTATGCGATGCGGCAGATTTGACCTTTCAGCGCCCCAACGTCTTCCCACAACGCAGCATCGACGCGGCGAAAATTGCATTACACCACTTGCCAGGTGCTAGCGGTATCGACTTTGTACGCGCTGTTTTCGCCGAGCAGTTCGCGAAAGGTCGTAACATCGCCGACCGCAGCGTGCTGGAATACATTGCGCGCAGTACTTTAAGTCGAAATGACCGAGCCAATCAGGAGGCTATTTATGCCGCGCTAAACGGTGAAAGCCGATTGAGATCGGAGACAGAGGCAGCCCAGAAGATCGGCGTTTTCGGTGCCCCGACATTCTCAATCGGGTCTGAGCTCTTCTGGGGCTTCGATCGGATGGAGCAGGCCATCGCCTGGGCTAGGTCGTGAAATTGCGTTGGCTGGCTGCGACACCAGAACGCCAGCGCAGGGATTGCGGGCGTCCGCAGCATTCATTAGGTAAATTGGTGTTTCGGAACAGCGAGGTCGCCAAATGGCAGAGCATGAACACGAGCACGGCTCGATGGACGTCACCGAGCAAGAACGCGTTTTCGTCGGATTTATCCGCTGGTCGGCCTGGGTCCTTGTCTTAGTCGCCATTATCCTATTGTTCATGGCGGTCACACAGACCTGATTGCCGACACACACCTGAAATTCGTCAATGCATCCGTTGGTCTCGACTGACCGGGGGTTACTATCAGTTATCTATGGTCACTGACCTGCAAAAAGGTCATTGACGTGTAGTGCATCCGCGAATTGAAGGCCCTTCTAAGGGAAATCTGTGCCCGGCGTGGACTGATCCGCGCGGGCCGGTGAGCATGCGCAGGCTTCAAGGTGCTGGCGTCTGAAATACATCGGTTGTCCGACAGCGCAGGACATAAACTGCGTTGGGCCAGGGCGGCAATCGGCGATTAGCCATCTCCTAGCTTGCCGCATGCCTGCAATTTCCAATTGATGGCGGTATTCATCCAGAAAACTATCGGTGCACCGTTCTGGACTGGGTCTATTCTACGACGGGTCGTATGCGCCCGGCAATAGAGCCGTATGACCGAGGCTGCGCGACCATTGTCCAGCACTCTTTCACCAATCTGGACCTGCCGCTTTCAAAAGTGAGCATATAACGAGCCGATGCTGGTTCGATGAGGGTGACAAGGAACCTCGTTATACGGTCATCTCATTCGAACTTAAAAAACTGTGCTATGGGAGCTGATCCGCGAAATGTGGGCCGCCCAGACCTAGAGGATCAAAGATGCTGTCGACCCTGCCGATCGAAGCGCCACGGGCGTTGATGGAACGTGCAAATGGACGGCCTGCCGCCCTGGCACTGGTCGTTGGTGCCGACACAAGCGTTGCGATGCAAAGCGCAAAATCGGCGGTAGAAGCAGGTTTGATCGTGCCTATCTTAATCGGTGATCTCACGCGAATGGCTGAAAGCGCCGACCTGATAGGCTGGAACATTTCCGGCTTTCAACAGATCCAAGGTTCAGGGGATGCCGAACTGGCCGATGCCGCCGCCCGGGCCGTCGCCGACCCTGCCGTTCAAGTCGTAATGAAGGGGCAAATCCATACGGATGCTTTGATGGGCGCGATGCTGCGCAAAGATGCAGGCGTGCGCACTGGCCAAAGGATGAGCCACATTTTCCATATGACCGTCCCAGGGAGTCAGAAGCCGCTCCTGATCTCGGACGGTGCCCTGAACGTTGCACCGAATGAGAAGACGCAGCACGCTATCTTGGAGAACCTGGTCTCGCTGTGCCACGTAATCGGAATTCCGCACCCGAAGATAGCGCTTCTCTCTGCGACTGAGGAACCGATGCCTTCGATGCCGACATCCGAAGAGGCTGCCGCGCTGCGTGATTGGGCCCTGGACCAAAACTTTGACGCCGAAATCGATGGACCTTTTGCGTTTGACAACGCTGTGGCGCCGGAAGCGGTCCGGATAAAAGGTATGACGGGTCGCCCGGTTGCGGGGCATGCAGATGCTCTGATGGTTCCGGCTATCGAGACCGGTAATGCGCTTTTCAAAATGCTGGTCTGGTTCAAATCTGCCTGCGCTGCCGGGGTCGTGGTTGGTGGTCGAGTGCCAATCATCATTACATCTCGGGCTGATCCACCCGAGGCACGTCTTGCGTCGGCAGCGCTTGCAGCTCTTGCGACTGAAATAGCCTGATCAATAACTATGTAATCTGCGGAAGGCGTAGCTAAGTTCCTTCGCACGCCACCTCTTACGCGGGTATCCACCGAACACAGCCTCTCTTTGGCGCGAGATCTCAAGCTTCTTCGATCTACCACAATATTGTCACGGATTCGTGATAATTTGTAGAATTTAGTGAATTTTCCTAAAGCACTGATTCTAAATGATTAAATTCCACATAATCCAGAAAATTATTTTTATTCAAGTCTGTTTCTAGTGAATAATATCACTAAAATTCACGCTTCTGTGAGCTACTAGCCATTGTTCCTTTTTCGCACGTCGCTTGCGGATCCTCGTAGGCGCTGAATCCTCAGTGCCATTGCATTTATAGGAGTAGTCATGTCCAGACATGGTGGGGGCGGTTGGAGATCGCCATTTGTATTCGGCACCAACAGGAAAGATGATCTGCACATCGATTTTCCGGCGCTGATCGTGAAGACTTTCGGAGGGCGCGACAAGGTAACCACTGAAGAGCCAGTTTTTCTGATCGATCTCGGCGATGGTAGGGATGAACTCGTCGCAGAAGATTTTGTGTCGATCGTGAAAGCCGGAAAAGGCAGGGACAGTGTCCGCCTGGAGGAAAGTGCCAGCTTTGTCGATATGGGACGCGGCAGAGACGAGCTTTCCCTGGCTGAGTTGGTCGACTTTGCTGATGGCGGTCGTGGTAACGACACCTTGTCCTTTGATTTCAACGCAGGTGATGTCGACATAAAATTAGTCGGCGACAAGATTGTTCTGATCGACCGTTTCTCTGGCGACGAGATGAAGGCAAAGAACTTTGAAAAATTCAACTTCGCCGATCGCAGTTTCACCGCAGCCGAAATTGAAGAGTTATTTGGACCAGACGCTGAAGCACCCCTTATCCAGGTCGGCGGCGGCACCCAAACGGTGACCGTAAATGATGCAGATCCCGGCGTTTCAGTACTGTGGGACCGCACTGTTCAACAGGCGGTCATTGAAACCGGAGATGGTCCTACGGTCGCGTCGCGTGCATATGCGATGATGCATACTGCGATGTTTGACGCCTGGTCGGCGTTCGATGCGAACGCTGTGACCGTGTCCTTCGACATGGAAGGCGACAACATCAAACCGGGATTTGGCACAGACGAGCAGAAGACCAAGGCGATGAGCTTTGCCGCGATTACCGTTCTGCGCGATTTGTTCCCCGGTTCGGAAGAGCTCTATCAAACGGTCATGGAGCGCCTAGACCTACCGTCAACCGATGACGGCAGCCTTGAGGCTCAGGTCGGGATCGATGCAGCGGAAGATCTGCTAACGCTGCGCAGCAACGACGGGTCAAACCAATCTAGCGGGTACGCTGACAACACGGGTTATACCCCGGTGAACCCAGATCCGTTGACCATCAATGACATCACGAAGTGGACGCCAGAAAACGTGCCGGTCGACCCAGAGGACGGCACCCCGGAGCAGAGCTTCCTGACGCCACAATGGGGCAATGTCAAAAGCTTCGGGATCGAGGAAGATGGTGCAGGCGAGACGGCTTTTGAGAGCATCCGTCCCGTTGCACCGCAAGAGTTCTTCGCTGACGCGTTCCTGGCGGCGAACCCGAATGCCACGATCAACTTTACCACCAAAGAGATCGAGTTGAACGATGGAACAGGCCCCGCCAGCAATATCGCCGTCGATCAGTCGCTGATAGGTTCCGTGATCAATGAAGACTTCATCACCCAAGCTGAAGAAGTCGTCGCGTTTTCCGCAAATCTAACGGACGAACAAAAGATCATCGCCGAATTCTGGGAAGATGGCGGCGGCACAGCATTCCCTCCGGGAACATGGATGACGTTTGCGCAGTTCGTTTCCGCCCGCGATAACAATTCCCTGGACGAAGATGCGCAGCTGTTCTTTGCAATGGGTAACGCTGTCATGGACGCGGGCATTGCCACGTGGGAAGCCAAGGTATTCTATGACTATGTCCGTCCGGTTCGCGCGATCAGGGAATTGGGTGAACTGGGACTGATTGGTGAAATGGGAGTCGATTCAGTCAGCGCAGAGTCCGGTTTTGTCATCGACGCCTGGGGCGGCATTGACCCGAATACCGGATTGGGCCGTGGCACCCAAACGATCCTGGCCGAAAACTTTGTCACCTTCCAGTTGCCGGGCGGGAACGTCTCGCCGCCATTCGCCGAGTATACCTCGGGCCACTCGGCATTCTCTGCCGCTGGTGCAGAGGTGCTGCAATTGTTCACCGGATCTGACGATTTCGGAGGATCGGTGACCTTTGCACCGGATTCGATCATCTTCGAAGACAACGTGCCTGCAGTCGAGACCACGCTGGAGTGGGCTACCTTCACTGAAGCCGCCGATGAGGCCGGTTTATCGCGCCTCTATGGCGGAATTCACTTCAACGAAGGCGACATAAACGGCCGTACGCTGGGCAGAGATGTCGGGGAAGACGCCTACAACCTGGCACAAGCCTTCATCAATGGCACTGCGACCGATGAAGACCGCCCGTTCTTCGGCGACTTTATCGTCTGATCAAACTTTGGCACGGCCGGCTGTTGCTGGCCGTGCTTCAGCATATCGCTGTACGCTGCCCAGTTGCGAACTAAGATCGAATGGTGCCGTCGCCTTCTACCAGATACTTGAAGCTGGTCAGTTGATCCGCGCCTACCGGACCGCGGGCGTGCATTTTACCTGTGGCGATCCCAATCTCGGCCCCCATACCGAATTCGCCGCCATCGGCGAACTGCGTTGATGCATTGCGCATCAGGATCGCACTATCCAATTCGGCGAAAAAGCGTTGGGCAATTGCATCATCCTCGGCAATCACGCTTTCGGTGTGGCTGGATCCAAATTCGCGGATATGAGCGATCGCTGGGTCGACGCCATCGACCACGCGGGCAGCGATGTCCATGTCCAAATACTCGCGGCCCCAGTCATCTGCGGTTGCCGGAATGACCCTAGCGTCCATCGTCTGAATATCCGCATCACCATGGACCCGGACCCCAGCGTCCAGAAGATCCGTCACAACATCGCGACCCAATCCATTTGCGATTGGACGGTCGATCAGCAGACACTCAGCAGCCCCGCATATACCGGTGCGCCGGGTCTTGGCGTTCAAGACCACCCGACGGGCTTTTTCTGCATCCGCGGAGGTATCAACGTAGATATGACAGATGCCTTCGAGATGCGCGAAAACCGGGACACGTGCCTCTTGTTGAACCAAACCCACCAGTCCCTTGCCACCACGGGGCACGATCACGTCAATGAATTCGGTAAGGCGCAACATCTCGGCCACTGCGGCGCGGTCACGGGTCGGCACCCGTTGAACTGCATCGCCGGGCAGGCCTGCGGCTCTCAGCCCTTCTGCCAGACATTCTAGGATCGCACCTGAAGAATGGAAGCTTTCCGATCCACCCCGCAGGATCGCAGCGTTGCCAGACTTCAAGCAAAGCCCGCCCGCATCTGCAGTGACGTTCGGACGGCTTTCATAGACTACGCCGATGACGCCCAGCGGTGTGCGTACCCTGCGGATCTTTAAGCCAGACGGCATCTCCCAGGCGGCAAGTTCTGTGCCCACGGGATCGCTTTGCTCGGCAACTGTTCTCAGACCGTCGCGCATCGCGCGGATCCGATCAGAGTTCAGAAGTAACCGGTCCAGCAGGGCATCCGAGAGACCCTTTTCACGGCCAAATTCCATATCTAGAGCGTTCGCTTCTTCGATCTGAGCTTGACGGTCCATAATGGCATCCGCCGCAGCGATTAGGGCCGCATGTTTGCGTTCGGCTGTGGCGCTGGCCAAGTCCAAAGCGGCGGATCGAGCGCGTTGGCCTATGTTGTGCATCATTGCAGCTATATCTGTGGTTTCGGAGGCTCCGTCCATTTCACGTTCCCCAAATCAGAATATCGTCAGCATGTAACATGGCCGCTCGCCCCGGGTAGCCCAGAATCCCGGCAATGGCATCGGAGCGCTGGCCTTGAATTTGTCTGGCTTCAGCAGCCTTGTATCCGGCCAGACCCATGGCGACGGTGTGGCCTTTGGCATCGGTCACGGTAACGGGATCGCCACGCTGGAAATCGCCCTGTACCTCGCGGATACCTGCAGGCAGCAAGGATTTGCCGCGACGCAAGGCAGCCACGGCCCCATCATCCACGGCAATCGATCCCCTGGATTTCATCCCCGCAATCCATTGTTTGCGGGCAGCAGCGGTTTGAATCGTCGGATGAAACCAGGTCGCCCGAGCACCCTGGATCAGACCCGCCAGCGGATTCATAACATTGCCCTTCATGACCGCCATGGCGCAGCCGCCCTGCATTGCGATCTTGGCCGCCTGAAGCTTGGTTTTCATCCCGCCCTTGGCACCCGATGTTCCGGTGCCACCAGCCATCGCCTCAATTTCTGGCGTGATCGAGTGGACGTCAGCAATATGCTGGGCGCCCTTTTCTTGACGGGGATCGCCGGAATAAAGGCCGTCCACATCCGACAGCAGCACCAACGCCTCGGCACCGGCCATCAGGGCCACGCGCGCCGCCAAGCGGTCATTATCACCATATCGGATCTCATCCGTTGCGACGGTGTCGTTTTCATTGACGACCGGGATGGCACCCATTGCCAGGAGCGCCGCCAGCGTCGAACGACCGTTCAGATATCGGCGCCGGTTCTGCGTGTCTTCCAAGGTCAACAGGACCTGGGCGGCGCGGAGATCATGGCGAGCAAACGCCGCGCCCCATGCCCCGACCAGCCGGGTCTGGCCGATCGCCGCGGCAGCCTGGGTCTGTTCCAACGACAAGGCCCCTGCAGCAAGCCCCATTTCGGCACGGCCCATGGCAATGGCACCGGAAGATACAATGACGACGGCCTTCCCATCCATTCGTAAGGCCGCCGCATCGTCAGCCAAGGCATCCAGCCAGGTCGATTGAAAGTCGCCTGTGATCGGATCGACCAGGAGAGCCGATCCGACCTTAACGACGACCAGCTTCGCAGACGCAAGTGTAGAAGCAGATGTCACGGCGTCCATGCCGCATCCTCCTGCCCCGCATTGTCCCGAGCCTCGCGTGCCGAACGAATTGTGCCGCGCAGGTCCCGCAAAAGGTCAATCACACCCTGCCCCGTGACGGCCGAGATGGTATGCGCCACGGCGACGCCTTCCTCGCGAAGCAAGACTGCCAAATCCTCTGCTGCGTTACCCAACGCATCGGCCTTGTTCAGCGCAATGATCCGAGGCTTTTCCGCCAGGCCGTCGCCATACGCCTCAAGCTCGCCGACAATTGTCTGGTAATCGCCCAGCACGTCATCCGATGTTCCGTCGACTAGGTGCAGCAGGACTTCGCACCTTTCGACGTGACCCAGGAAGCGATCTCCCAGGCCACTGCCCTGGCTGGCCCCAGCGATCAGACCGGGGATATCGGCCATGACGAATTCGCCGTCATCAACGCCAACCACTCCCAGATTGGGATGCAGCGTCGTAAACGGATAATCCGCGATCTTTGGCCGTGCATTCGACGTTGCGGCCAGGAAAGTTGACTTGCCGGCATTCGGCAAACCGACCAGGCCCGCATCGGCGATCAACTTCAATCGCAGCCAACAAGTCCGCTCGACCCAAGGCTGGCCCGGATTGGCGTGGCGTGGAGCCTGATTGGTCGAGGACTTGAAGTGCAGATTGCCGAACCCGCCATTTCCACCTTTACACAGCAGCACCCGGTCGCCGACCTTTGCCAGGTCGGCGATCACCGTTTCCTGGTCTTCTTCCAGTATTTCCGTCCCAGCCGGAACCATCAGCACCACATCTTCACCATTGGCACCACTGCGCTGCTTGCCCATACCGTGCTGGCCGGTCTTGGCCCGAAAATGCTGCAGATATCGAAAGTCGATCAGCGTGTTCAGTCCGTCCACCGCCTCGGCCCAAACATCACCGCCACGTCCTCCATCGCCACCGTCCGGTCCACCATACTCCAAAAAAGCCTCGCGCCGGAAGCTGACACAACCAGCACCGCCGGCGCCGGACCGCAAATAAACCTTGGTGAGATCCAGGAATTTCATGATCCGTCCTTGGCCTGCCCTGCCCTGTCCGTCAAGCGGCGAGATCCAGATTCAACCGGACAGGTTATGCCGCGGTCCGCCGCCAATCCGCCCGGCTGAGCACCACATCGATATGGTCGACTCCTGCCGCACGAGAATTGCAGAACATCTTTGACCGGCCCACTTCGACAAATCCAAGCTTACGTAGAACACCTTGCGATCCCGGATTGTCGGTGAAAACGCCCGAGATGATCTTGCCTGACGTTGTCGTTGAAAAATAGGAATCGACAAGGGCCACAGTTGCCTCGGTCATGTAACCTTGGCCCCAATGGTCCTTTCCTAACCAATAGCCAAGATGCCCAGTGACGCCGACCACGCCCAAAAGATCACTACCGCCGCGCTGAGTGATCGCAAACTCCCAGGGATAGTCCACGGCCTTGGCCAGATAGCGATGGGCATCGTCCCGCGAATACGGAAACGGCGGGCGCGCCAGCATCTTGATCACATCCCAATCCATGATCTTTGTCGCTATTGCGTCAGCATCCTCCAGCCGCAGACCTCGCAAGACCAGACGTTCGCTTTCGATGACGGGAACCTTGGTCATTCTGCCCTCCTTCGGCCCCAATCGGCACGACTCAGCACCATGTCGATATGTAAGACCTCGCCGCCACGCGAATTGGCACGCGGCATCGACCGACCGGTTTTCTTGAAACCGATCTTCGTCAGAACCCGCTCAGAAGCAGGGTTGTCGAACAGGTAACCTGAATCGATGTGATCCCTGTCATCCCGTTGGAAAAAGGCGTCAACAGCCAGGCCTGCAGCGCGGGTCATAACGCCTCGACCCCAATGCAGTTTGGACAACCAATAACCCAAGTGCCGAACGATCCCGACCGATCCGGCGGCAGTCCCTTCGATATCAATCACCCACATCCATGGCGTGTCTGCGTTCTGGGCAATGTACGTCTCGGCATCGTGCAGCTCAAATGGGTACGGCGGTGTCGTCAACATCCTGATCACATCCCATTCCACAATCCCAGACGCCACGGCCGATGCATCCGACGCCTGGAACGGACGCAGGGTGAAGTCGGGGGTGTCGATGATCGGAGCGTTCATTGGATCCTCCTATATTTGACGCTCTGTGAAATGGGCCTGCAAACGAAAAAGGGCCGGTCGATTATGACCGGCCCTTTCGGAAACTTAAGTTGGACAGGTCAGTCTATTCAGCGGCCTCCGCTGCCGGCAGAACCGAAATGAAAGTGCGGCCTTTCAGGCCTTTGTGAAACGTCACGTGTCCATCGACGGTCGCAAAGATGGTATGATCTTTGCCCATGCCGACGCCCTCGCCCGGCCACCACTTTGTGCCGCGTTGACGACAGATGATGTTGCCAGGAATTACAGCTTCGCCGCCAAACTTCTTAACGCCAAGACGGCGCCCGGCGCTGTCGCGGCCATTGCGGGATGAACCGCCTGCTTTTTTGTGTGCCATCGCGCTTGCTCCTTACTTGGACTTAGACTTGTCCGCAGACATCTTTTCCGCTTGATCAATCCAGCCATCGCGCTCGATCCGGCCTTTGAACGACAATTTGTCATCCATCCATGCAATCTCTTCCGGGCCCCATTGGGCGATCTGCCAGAAATGATATACGCCGTTTTCGTTCAGCTTCGTGTTCAGCTTCGGACCGACACCTGAAATCTGGGTCAAATCGTCGGCCTCGCCCTGCGCTGCATCCAATAGATTGCCGGGTTGAACGGCTTTCACCTCAGCTGCATCCTCTGCCGATGCTGCGGCGGCTGTCTTTTCGGCAGGCTCTTTGTCTTTCGCCGGCTCTTGTTCTGCTGCAACCTCGACCTTGGCGGCTTTCTCTTCCGACTTCGTTTTTACAGGCTTTTTCGCTTCGGTCGCCGGGACCGCAGCGGCAATTGCGCCAGCGGACGCAGCACCAAGAGCCGCTTTCACACCCGTTGCGTCGCCGCCAGAGGCCAGAATTTCAGTGATCTTAACCTCGGTCAGATGCTGGCGGTGGCCCTTAAGACGCTTCGAGGAATGCTTCCTGCGGCGCTTCTTGAAGTTCACCAGTTTCGGTCCGCGGCCCTGTTCGACCACTTCAGCCTGAACCGCGGCACCGTCCACAAAAGGGCTGCCGACGGTGGTGTTGTCGCCGCTCAACATCAGAATCTCATTGAACTGCACGGTTTCACCGGCGTCTGCCGCTAGTTTTTCGACCTTCAGTACATCGCCGGATGCGACTTTGTACTGTTTGCCGCCGGTTTTAATGACAGCGAACATGCGCGTTTCCTTTATGTAACGCGTCCTGTGGCGGCCCACATTAAGGGCTCTTGCGGCAGGATTGCCAACCTCGGACGGCGTGCCCCGACATATGCTGAGGCAAATGCCATACCCGCTACGCCAGGATAGCGCCGCGAGACGCGCCTTATGTTCGCGGCACCCGGTTCTGTCAAGAAGATAACCCCGGGAAGTTGCACAAAATAGCAGATTCCTGCTTGCTCTCGGTGGGTCCGCTGGATAGGTTCCGCGCTCTCGTGGCCACACGAGCCGCGGAGAGGTGCCGGAGTGGTCGAACGGGGCGGTCTCGAAAACCGTTGTCCTCGCAAGGGGACCCAGGGTTCGAATCCCTGTCTCTCCGCCAAGATCCATCAAATATACCAATAAAAAAATATAGCGAGAATTCCCACACTATTACCACGTAATTGAAGATCCCTTGGCGAAGAGACAGGGATTCGAACCCTGGGTCCCCTTGCGAGGACAACGGTTTTCGAGACCGCCCCGTTCG
>JBCCHJ010000084.1:0-20126 GCA_039028795.1 Pseudomonadota bacterium | reverse complement strand
GTCTTATCCATTTTAGCAAATTCGACCTGAAATACATTTTCTATTACAGTTGATTGGGGTCAGGTTTCATAGCCAGTAGATAAGTATTGCCGCGAGAGCGATTGCTGACAAAAAGACCTTTGGACATCTGTCGTAGCGGGTTGCCACACGCCGCCAATCCTTGAGCCTGACGAACATAATCTCAATGCGGTTGCGCCGTTTGTAGCGATGCTTGTCGTGTTTCTTGGCCTTCTTGCGTTGCTTCCGACCCGGAATATAGGGACGTATCCCTTTGTCTTTCAATGCTTCTCTGAACCAGTCAGCATCATAGCCTCTGTCGCCAAGCAACCAATCGACCTTCGGCAGATCGCTCAGCGACGCCCGCGCGCCGATGTAGTCTTTGACTTGTCGGGCGGTCACGAAAAAGTTCAGCAGTTGGCCTTTGCTGTCGCAGATGGCGTGCAGCTTTGCAATCAAGCCGCCCTTGGTTCGCCCCCTCTCGGCAGCATCTTTCGTATGCGCCCGCCGAGCAATGGATCAGACGGCCACGCCCCCCTTTTTGACGCCCATGCTGGTCGCCGTCCGGTGGGTTTTGAGATAGGTAGCGTCGATCATAACAGTCATCGTCTCGTTGTGATCTGTGGCCAGATCCACCCTCATTTGTGCAAAGATGCCCTTATCGCGCCACCGTAAGCCATTGCGGTTAATGAAGATAATCCGGCTCAGCACAGGCCGGTCATCAACGCGGGGTTGCCGCGGGACTTCGGAAAGAAGGGCTCAAGACGCGCCATTTGCGCATCCGTAAGCCAGAAAAGATCAGATTTGTTCACCGCTCGTTCTCGAACCGTGAATCACGCCGTCAAATGGAAATCGATGGGTCCTGAGCCTAAGTCCGCATCCTAGCGGTTTACACGACTCATGTCGAACATCACGGTGTCCCCAATCTGCCACTTGCGATCTTTGCGGCGAAGGCGTCACGAGAGCTCGTTTCAACTAATGCTGCGCGTTCAACAAAGCTCGACTTGAGGAGTGATGTGTTGGCTGTTTGCCAGACGAAACTTGAACATAGGCGCGAATCTATCCTCCTGCTATTTTGAAGAAGGATTTGTAGGACGGGACGCTGTTGGATCGCCACCATACAGAAGAGATTGACCGTGTCTTAAACGGGTTCGATACAGGGCGTGACCGTCTTGTAGCGGATAGTTGGCAGCGCTGTGTTGAAACCTATGGAATGGATCCGTCGCGGCAGGAACCCGCGCATATCCTGCCTGACAGCCAGTTCCGTGAACATCTCGAACAATCTGAACGTCTGATCGCAACAGCGCGCTCGGGGCTGCAATCTTTGTTTGCGCAGGTGGCGGGGCAAAATTATGTCCTGTTGCTTGCGGATGCCGACGGTGTATGTGTCGATTTCTTTGGGGATCGGAGCTTCGAAGATGAGCTCAGAAATGCCGGTCTTCACCTGGGTTTCAAGTGGACCGAAGAGCTGGCAGGAACGAACGGTGTCGGGTCGTGTATTGTTACCGGCCAGCCGGTGACGATACATCAGGGCGATCATTTTTCGATCACGCATACACCGCTGTCTTGTACGGCAGCACCTATTTTTGACACCAAGGGTAGTCTTGCAGCCGTTCTGGATGTGTCCTTGTTGCGCGGTCCCTCACCCAAAACTTCGCAGAATCTGGCGATGACGCTGGTGACGAATTCCGCCCGCCGGGTCGAGATGGCGAACCTGATGGCATCGACCCGCAGGGATTGGGTTCTGCGCTTTTCAACCAGCCCCGAGTTTCTTGAGGTCGATCCCGAAGCGGCGGTGGCGGTGGATGGAAGCGGTAAGATCATTGGAATGACGTCTGGTGCGCGATACGCATTGGACCTTAGCGGTTCGGGTCACTTGATCGGATCGCAACTGCAGGACTGGTTCGAGATCAGCGTCGACGAGATGCCTGAGTTCATGCGTGGTCGGCCGTCCGAAGAACGCGTTCTGCACCTCAAAGACGGGCGCGCACTCTATGGTCATGCCGTTGCACCCCAGACGCCCCAGATGACCGCCGCTTTGCGCAAGCGAGAGCAGGTTTTGCCAGGCGCTTTAGGTAGTTTTGCGGGGCCGGACGCAAATCTTCAGCATCTGTTAAACAAAGCAGCAAGACTTGCGCCAACACGCCTGCCACTGTTGCTGACCGGTGAAAGCGGAGCTGGCAAGACAAAGCTGGCGCGGGCCATTCACATGGCCGACTCTTCAGCGCAGGACTTTCACATCGTAATCTGCTGTGACACAGAGGCTTTCGATTTTTGTCATTCACTTGAGTCCGGAACACTGTTCCTGCGCGGTGTTGAAGACCTGAGCAGGGCGGCGCAGGCCTCTCTTTTGGCAGTGCTGATGAAGCGTGCCGATCTAAGGATTATCGCCTCGTGTCGAGCGTCGCCGGCCGGGTTGCAGGGCCGTTTGCGTGAAGACTTGCTGCATCGGATTGCCGGTATCACATTGTCCGTTCCCCCGTTGCGTCACCGGGCGGATATGGATTGGCTGATTGATCGTCTGCTCAGACGGTTTGCCAGCCATGACATTCGCCTTTCTACTGCCGCACGTGCCGATCTGAAGTCACGGCTTTGGCGCGGAAACATTCGTGAATTGGAACATCTGCTGCAAAGCACAGTCGCCTTGTGTCAGGACAATATCGTCGACTTAACAGACTTGCCAGCACCGGTGCTTGCCCACGCGCAAGAACAAGATTCAGATGATCTGGATGCACTTTTGCGCGCTTGCAATTGGAATATGTCTCAGGCGGCACGGCGGCTTGGTGTGAACCGGTCGACGATCCTGCGTCGTGTGCGAAAGGCCGGGCTTAGACCACCTTCATAACTGCATGTGCGACCATGTTGCGCCCTTGTTGCGTGCGCAACAAGCAATAGAGTTTTCGGGTCGCGCAAGGCGCTGACCCGGCAAAATCGCTTGCTTAAGGAGGGGCGGATTTGCCAGCCTTCTGCTTTGTGGAGATAGGGAGGATGACATGCTCGACACAACACTGTCGGATCGCGTCCAGGGGTTTCTGGATGACTTCGGGGCGGCTTTGTCCAAAGGTGATATTGATGCCGCATGCGAGATGTTTCAAGACGATTGCTATTGGCGCGATCTGGTCAGCTTTACCTGGAACATCAAAACAGTCGAAGGCAAGGCGCAAGTTGCAGATATGCTCTCGCATCAGCTCGCCACAACAAAGCCAAGCGGTTGGAAATTAGCCGAAGGTGAGGTGCCCACCGAAGACGGAGGCGTGACCACCGCATGGATCGAGTTTGAAACCGAAGTGTCGCGGGGGTACGGTCTGCTGCGTCTCAAAGGTGAAAAGATATGGACGTTGTTGACCACTATGGTCGAATTGAAAGGACATGAAGAGCCCAAAGGGTTCGACCGTCCACTTGGAGCCAAGCATGGTGCTGGCAAACGCAGGACCACATGGGCCGAAGAACGGGCGCAGGAAGAGGCTGAACTGGGCTACAAGACACAGCCGTATTGCGTCATCATCGGCGGTGGTCAGGGTGGGATCGCCATGGGCGCGCGCCTGCGTCAGCTAGGTGTTCCGACAATCATCGTTGAAAGGAACGACCGCCCGGGCGACAGCTGGCGCAATCGTTACAAATCCCTCTGCCTGCACGATCCGGTCTGGTACGATCATCTGCCCTATATGAAGTTCCCGGAAAACTGGCCGGTGTTTTCGCCGAAAGACAAGATCGGTGACTGGCTTGAGATGTACACCAAGGTGATGGAGCTGAACTATTGGACCCGCACGACAGCGAAATCCGCGGCGTTCGATGAAGACAAGGGTGAGTGGACCATCACGGTGGATCGGGACGGTGAAGAAGTTGTGTTGCGGCCCAAGCAATTGATCATGGCCACAGGTATGTCCGGCAAGAAACGTATGCCTGAATTTCCGGGAATGGATGTGTTCAAGGGTGAGCAGGTGCATTCCTCGGAGCATGACGGGCCGGACAGATGGGCAGGCAAGAAGGTTGTGGTTGTGGGGTCCAATAACTCGGCGCATGACATCTGTGCGGCGCTGTGGGAAAATGACGCCGACGTGACCATGGTGCAGCGGTCGTCGACCCATATCGTTCGGTCGGACACCCTGATGGAAATTGGGCTTGGCGACCTTTATTCAGAACGCGCCGTTCAGTCTGGAATGACAACCGAGAAGGCCGATCTGATCTTTGCGTCGCTGCCTTATCGTATTTTGCATGAGTTCCAGATTCCAGCCTATGCCGCGATGAAAGAACAGGACAAAGAATTCTATGACGGTCTGGAAAAGGCCGGGTTCTGGCTGGATTGGGGCGATGATGATAGTGGTTTGTTCATGAAATACCTGCGCCGGGGATCGGGGTATTATATCGACATCGGTGCCAGCCAACTGATCATTGATGGCGAAATTAAGCTGAAACGTGGTCAGGTGACAGCGCTTGATGAAACGGGAGTGGTCCTTGATGACGGAACACATCTTGATGCCGACCTTGTCGTTTATGCGACCGGATACAACTCGATGAACGGCTGGGTTGCGGATCTGATGGGCCAGCAGATGGCGGATCAGCTTGGGAAATGCTGGGGTCTGGGATCTGACACAACCAAGGATCCGGGGCCCTGGGAAGGCGAGCAACGCAATATGTGGAAGCCAACCCAGGTTCAAAATCTATGGATGCATGGCGGAAACCTGCATCAGTCCCGGCACTATTCACAGTTCTTATCGCTTCAAATAAAGGCCCGAATGGAAGGCATCCCGACGCCGGTCTATGGCCTTCAGGAGGCGCATCACTCCAGTTAAAGTGCACGCGGCAAGCAACGAAGCGGACTTTCAAGTGTTGCATTTGAAAATCCGCTTCGTTCCGCAAAGCAGCCATTTGGTAAATATCGACGAGCGTCTGTTTTGCGGATTTTGCCGTCGTTTGATCTCATTAACCAAAAGTCCGCTTTGCGCAGTTTGTGACCGCGGCAAAAGTCGCTATGGGTCATCCTTGGAAGTACGCACCAAGGATTAAGTTCAGAATGAACCTGTCACGTTCACTACCGAAACATCCGCAACCAATCTGCGTTTTGGTTTGCCTCTTTTGGTTTGAACTCCGCGCCCAGCGGCGCAGTCCACCCCAAATCTGCGATGTTTTCGAAGATGGTCTTGTAGTTCAACTCGCCTGCGGTGGGTGGACCGCGGTCGGGGATGGAGGCGAACTGGATATGCCCGATGAAGGGCATCGCTTCGGCCAGCCTTGTCACCACGTCGCCCTCGGTGCGACCCACATGATAACAATCGAACATCATCTTGAGGTTGGGACGATCGAGTGCCTTGACGATCATGCGGGCTTGATCGGTTGTTTGCAGAAAATAACCAGGCGCGTCATGGTGGTTCAAAGGTTCGATCAGGATCACGCGATCTGTGTTGTCTGTTGCATACGACAGGTTCGACTCAAAGCACTGTCGTGCAGCATCGCCTTGCGCAAAACCTGCCATAACGTGGATTGCGCGGGCGTCCACCGCATCTGCATAGGCGATTGCCTGATCTATGGCTGCGCGGGCCTCAACCTCGCGGCCGGGCAGCGCCGACAGCCCGTTTTCGCCCGGTTTTCCCCGCACAGTATTCAGCCCCAGCATCGGCAGCCCTGTATCCAAAAGCGCCGAACGCACATCGTCTGCCGGCGTCTCGTAAGGCCAATGGCATTCGACGGCGTCAAACCCAGCGGCAGATGCGGCGCGGATCGCGTCCGGCAGGCTTAGATCGGCCCACAAGAAGCCGAGGTTTGCGGAGAACTTTGTCATGCATCCCATTCCACGTCGAACTTTGTTATCAGAGCCTTCACATGCTCGGGCGTCAGGGCGCGGGTTGGGGTGCCGCGCATCAGCATTGCCAATTTTGCCGTGGCCTCCAGTTCTTCGATGGCGTTGCAGGCCGCCTCTACCGTTTTGCCCGCAACAACAGGTCCGTGATTAGCCAACATCACAGCTGATCTTTTGCCCGCGAGACCGCGCACGGCTTCGCCCATCGCCGGATCGCCGGGCAAAAAGAAGGGCAACAGCTTGACCCGACCGAGTAACATGATGGCGTAGGGTGTGAGGGGCGGCAGGAAATCGTCTTCGTTGGCGTCTGGCATCAGCGACCAGGCGACAGAGTGGCAGGAATGGAGGTGGACCACCGCGCCCGCAGTGCTGCGGGTGTCATAGAACGCGGTGTGCAGCGGCATTTCCTTGGTGGGCGCGTCGCCGTCTACGTGCCGTCCAGCGGCGTCGAAACGGCTCAGGCGAGCGGGATCGAGGCGCCCGAAGCTGGTGCCCGTCGGCGAGACCAGCAAGCCGCCGTCGTCGGTTCGGGCCGATATGTTGCCGGTAGACCCATGTGTCAGCCCGCGCTCGAACAGTGACGCTGCGAGCCTACACATCTGTTCTCTCAGGGCTGTCTCGTTCATCCGACCAGAACCTTGTTTGCTTTTGCAAAAAAATCTTCCGCACCGAAATTGCCTGACTTTAGCGCAACCACCAAGTCCGGACCGGCACGCAGCGCCGGCACGCCGGGGTCAATTTCGGGTCCGATGTGCAACTCGCGCAAAGAAAGCCCCTCGACCACCGCGCCCGAGGTTTCACCCCCCGCGGTAATCAGCCTGGTGAACCCGTCCGCTACGGCCAGGCGCGCGAGTTCGGCGAAAAATGCTTCGATCGCGTCAGCTGCGACCTCTCGCCCGAACCGATCCTGCACGGCTTTGACGACCCTCGGGTCGGCAGAGCTATAGACCAGCGGCAGACCCCGTTGATCGCGCGCCCATTGCAGGACGCTCTGCGCGTTGGCCCGCCCCTCGATCACGTCTTCGGCCACAATCTCGTAGGTTGGATTGGCTTGGCTGTGACGGGTAACCTGCCCGCGCGTGGCCACCGAGCACGAGCCTGACAACGCCAAGGCATGCCCGAACTGGCCCTGCCAGTCGGGCGTGCGCGGCACGCAGCCAAAGTTGGCCGGCAGCCCAAGCGCCATGCCAGAACCGCCTGTGATGAGCGGCAGATCGACAGCGGCCGCCCCGATGTCGCGCAAATCTGCGTCACGAATCGCGTCGACAACGATGTGGCGCTTGCCCGCAGCCTGTTCTTGCGTGAACGCATTTCGGATCGCCTCCGCGCCCCGAAAGACGACGCTGGCCGGAACATGCCCGACCTGATGACGCGTTTGCGGCGCCAGCCAGCGGCGTAGGTCGGCGTCGGTCATGGGCGTCAGCGGATGGTTCTCCATCCCGCTTTCGTTCAAAAGCCGGTCGTTGACAAAAAGATGCCCCTGATAAACCGACCGTCCTGTGCCCGGAAAGGCGGGGCAGACGACTACCTGTTCTGCATTCAATGCGTCCGCCAACGCGTCCGCGACGGGGCCGATGTTACCGTTGAGCGTAGAATCGAAGGTAGAACAGTATTTGAAAAAGATCTGCGAACAGCCCTGGGCTTGCAACCACGCCAAGGCGCCCAATGATTGCCTTACCGCATCGGCAGGGTCAATCGAACGGGACTTTAGCGCGATGACGCCCGCTTCGACCTCTGGTCCGGCAGGGCCGTCTGGCACGCCGGTATATTGCACAACGCGCATGCCCTCTTTGGCCAGCGTATTGGCCAGATCGCTGGAGCCGGTAAAATCATCGCCGATACAGCCAAGCTTCATGTGTCTTCCCCCGGCAGAGCCAAACCACTGGTATGGGCGTAGACCTTCGCCACGGCCGCGTCATCCTCGTGGCCAAGGCCCATGTCGACCGCCTTGAGATACTGTCCCAAAGCTGCCTGTGTGATCGGTGCGTCAAAGCCCGCTGTCGCGGCGGTTTCCAGCACAATACCAAGGTCCTTGGGCCAGATATTGACCTGAGAATGCGGCGTGTAATCGCCCTGCACGATGTGGGGCGCGCGGTTTTCGAGCATCCAGGACGTTCCTGCGCATTTTGAGATAACGTCCAGAAATCGCTCAGGCGTGACCCCTTGCGTCATGCCGAACGTCATGGCTTCTGCCATGGCGGCGATGTGCACCCCGGCCAAGAGCTGGTTGACCGCCTTCATGGCCGACCCCGCACCGGCGCCATCGCCCAGGCGGAACACCGTCTCGGCGGTCGCGTCGAGGACGGGCTCAGCCGCGGCAAAGGCTTCTGTTGACCCGGACGCCATGATGCTGAGTTTGCCTGAAGCGGCCTTGACCGATCCGCCAGAGATCGGAGCGTCAAGATAATGGACGCCGTGCGCGGCACAGCGCCGTTCTATGTCGCGCGCGAAATCGGGCGGAACCGTTGCACACCCGATCACCACTGCGCCTTTTCGAAGATAAGGCACAACGCCATCCGTTCCGAACAGCACGCTTTCGGTTTGCGCAGCATTCAGCACGACAACTACGACTGCATCGGGATCGTCCATCGCTCCGTCAAGCCCACCGTCCGAAACGAACTGTGCGACGCGATCAGGTGTAACGTCTTGCCCCAACAC
Organism: Pseudomonadota bacterium; assembly: GCA_039028795.1. GTDB lineage: Bacteria > Pseudomonadota > Alphaproteobacteria > Rhodobacterales > Rhodobacteraceae > Thermohalobaculum. The sequence continues at coordinate 11,674 of JBCCHJ010000084.1, read as the reverse complement.
CGAGTGACCCGCATGCAGACAGGAGAGCGCGATGCCGTAGCCCATCGAGCCAAGGCCGATCACTTTAACATTCTGGGTCATATCGTTTTCCGTTCTTTGCGCCTGAGCACCTGAGCCGCGTCGCAGCGGCGACTTTGGACCCGATAGACCTTGTCCGACGACGTGATGAACATTGTCTGCCCATCTTCCCCTCCAAAACAGATGTTAGAGGTCTGTTGCGGAAGCCAGATCTTCCCGATCAATGCGCCTTCGGGTGACAGACAATGGATGCCATCCAAAGCGGAAGTCCAGACAAAGCCTTCGTGATCCACCCGAAATCCATCAGGAACGCCGGGGGCGATCACTGCAAAGACCCGGCCATTTTGCAGACGTTTATCCTCCACGTCGAATACGCGGATATGATGCGGCAAATCATAGTCGATACCGGGGTAACTTGCGCCACGGATCGCGCCGGAATCAGCCACATAGAGTTGGCTTTCGTCCGGCGAAAACGCCAGTCCGTTCGGCTTGTCGAAATCCGTTGCCACCGCGTATAGCGCGCCGTCCGGCATTGCGCAGAAAACGTTGCAGGTTCCGATCTCACTTTCAGCCGGATAGCCCTCGACATCAGAATTGATGCCGTAGGGCGGATCCGTGAACCAGACCGCCCCGTCAGAGCGCACGACAACATCGTTTGGCGAATTGAGGCGTTTGCCCTCAAAACGATCCGCAATGATCTCAACAGCCCTTGCGTCTTCGGGATCGCGCCGCCGGATCATGCGCCGCCCGCCGTGTTCGCAGGACACCATGTGGCCATCCAGATCGAGCGTGTTGCCGTTGGCAAATTCGCTATTGGCCAGCGCCACCGCCACTCCGTTGGCTGCGGTCCAGCGCATCATGCGTTTGTTTGGGATGTCATTAAAGTACAGACCACCGTCCAGCCAAACCGGCCCCTCGGTCCAGATGCAGTCGTCCACGATCTGTTCAGGCGGGCGCGAGGTATCGACGAAATCGTCAAAGCGAGGGTCGACCGTTATGAAATGAGGCTTTGTCATTGCGCGGTGCCTTTCCTTAGGGTCTGGAACAGCAACATGGCAAGGATAATGAGCCCGAAGATAATGCTCCGCCACGCATCGCCGATCTGCATCACCGACAGGATCGAGGTGAGCAGCGTGATGAACAGCGCGCCGCCAATGGTGCCGAAAAGCCCGCCGCGACCGCCCAAGATCGAGGTGCCACCGATCACCACAGCCGCGATGGTCGGCAGCAGGAAAGGATCGCCCATGCTTTGATAGGCCTGGTTGGCGTATCCAGCCAGCATCACGCCGCCAAGCGCTGAGCACATGCCAGCGATTGCGAATGCGGCAAAGACCACGGAAGGGGTCGAGACGCCCGACAGAAAGGTTGCCTTTTCGTTGAAACCAATCGAGCGCAGATATCGACCGAACGGCGTGCGGACCAGAAACCAAGTCAGTCCGATGCACACCGCGATCCAGATCAGAAAGCTGAGGGGAAGGCCCAGAACCTCACCGGATGCCATCGCAACCATGAGCTGGCTTGATTCACCTTTGGGGTTGAAGCCGCCAGTATTCAGCACCGCGAGCCCCAGAAGCATTGAGTTGATCGCCAGCGTCCATACCATAGACGGGATCCTCAGAACCGCGACACCCATGCCGTTAATCAGGCCGACCAGCGCACCAAAGGCGAGCGCGGCCGGCACCGCCAAAGCGGACAGAACCGGATTGCCCGTTCCCACCAGCGCGGTTGAGAGGATGGCGGCGCCCGTCAGGACCCACGGGACCGAAAGGTCGATATGACCAAGAAGGATCACAATGGTCGCGCCGGTGGCCAGCAGGCCGAGAAAGGCTGCGATCTGAAGCTGTTGCGTCAGATAGTCCACGCCCAGAACCTGTGGAAAGAAGAAGCTGCCGACGACAATCAGCGCGATCGCGCCTAAATACGGCATCAGGCTGTCGAGCGTCACCGTCCGGGTGATCGTGCGGGTCATTATTTGAACACCTCCAGCTTGTTGCGCACACGCAAGACATCAGCCCCGCCGATCGCGATGGTCCCGGCCAGGATCAGGCCTTCGAACAGGGGTTGGGCGAGCGACGGGATGCCGGAAAAGAACATGAGCGATGCGATCGTCTTCAGGATGAACGCGCCCGCCAGAGCGCCGATCAGGGACCCGACACCACCGCGCAGCAGCACGCCGCCAAGGACGACTGCTGCGATGGAGTTAAGCGTGAAGCCCGGTCCGATTCCCGCATCACCGGTTGTCGTCACGAAGCTGTAGAAGAGCCCTGCCAAACCGGCGAACACGCCCGCAAGTGTGAACGCAGCCAGACGGACAAGGCGTGTGTCTATCCCGGACTGGAATGCCGCCTGTTCGGACGATCCAAGCGCGTAAAGGCCAAGGCCAAGGCCAGTCCGCCGGAATGGCAGCCAAAACCCAAAGACGACAACCGCCGTGATGACAAGGGCAGTCGGCACGCCCAGAACATCGAGCGTCATGGCGTCCGCAAGGTCGTAATTCACAGCGCCACCCGGCGTGGGGCGCAGCAAGAGTGCGAGACCGACAAAGACAGAGGCCGTCGCCAGCGTTACGACGATGGGCTGAATGCGACCAAAGGCGACGATCACGCCGTTCAGCAGTCCGCACAGCGCCCCCGCGCCGATGACAGCGATCATGCCCACGGCTATCCCGGCCGCAGAGCCTTCAAGGAAATAAGAGGCGATGGTGTTCGTCAGTGCCATGATTGCGCCGACCGATAGATCAATGCCCCGCACTACAACGGCGAAAAACTGAGCGCAAGCTGCAAGCCCCAGGATCAAGCACTGGTTTGCCCAGATCGTCATGACATATGTTGACGCCCCGCGTGGATGGGTACCGAGATAGATCGCCAGCAGGACGATCAGGACAGCTGCTGCGATCACTTCGCGACGGTTGGATTTGGCGTAGTCAAGCATGTGTCGTGCTTCTGTTGGCAGCGACATTCAGCGCGGCAGCGATGATGTTTTGCGGGGTCAGATCTTCTCCGCTGAGCGAGGCGACGATCTCACCGTCAAAAAACACGTGGGTTTCGTCGCAAAGCTGGATCAGTTCTTCGTAGTCCGTGCTTAGCAAGATCACGCTGGCCCCCTGATCTGCAAGCTTTCTAAGGATGCTATAGATCTGGGTTTTCGTCTTGACGTCAATGCCGCGCGTCGGATCGGCCAGTAGCAGGCAACGAGGAGCGAGCGCCAGCCACTTCGCAAGCACGACCTTTTGCTGATTGCCACCCGACAAGGACGAGACGGGCTGGTCCAAGCCACCATGTTTCAAGGCAAGCTGCGCAAGCGAGCCTGCGTAAAGCCCAGGATCGTCCGCATCGAGGTCCTTGCGGCCCAGCGCAGCCAATTCCAGGTTCTGCTCGATACTCTGATCAACGATCAACCCTTCGGTCTTGCGATCCTCGGGGATGTAGGCCAGCCCGACATCAGGCTGTTTGGCCGCTTTTGGGCCGCTAATTACCGTCGGCACGCCTTTTAAAGATGTTGTCCCCCCGGTCTTTCTCAAGAGACCGAAGAGCCCCATCATAAACGCGCTCTGTCCCTGGCCATCCAAACCGCCCAGGCCGACGATCTGTCCTCGTCGCACTGTCAGATCGACGTCTCTGACGCCATCCTCCCAGCTCAGACCCTCGACATGCAGAACGACTTCTGCCTCTTGGTTCACAGGCGGTTTCGGCGGGAAAAGCTCTTCGATTTTCTGACCCACCATCATGTTGATGATCGCGCCGTAGTCATGTGCGCCCTTGGCGAAGGTTTCGACGCGACGCCCGTTGCGAAAGACCGAAATACTATCTGCCAGCGCCTCAATCTCATGGAACCGGTGCGAAATGAAGAGAACCGCTGTTCCGGCATCGCGCTCCTCACGCACCAGATCAAAGACCTTCTCAACAACCGAAGCGCTCAGCGCGGATGTCGCCTCATCGAGGATCAGAAGGCGTGGTTGCTTCATGATGGCCTTGGCAATCTCGATCTGTTGACGCTGCGGCAAGGTCAGATCAGCCACGCGCGCACCGAAAGAGATGTCTTCGCCCCCGATCCGGGCCAAAACGCTTCGGGCGGCGTCGAGATCTTCACCCCGTAACCACCCCAATCCTGCGTCACGCGCACCCAGCAAGAGGTTTTCCCGGACCGTGAGGTCGGGCACCAAGGACAGCTCCTGAAACATGCACACAAGACCATGGCGCAGCGCCGCCTTCGGACTTGATAGGCTGACGGGGCTGCCATCGACACTGATCATGCCGTCCGTTGGTTGCAATACGCCCGCTATCAGCTTCATCAAAGTGGATTTACCTGCCCCGTTCTCGCCCAGAACAGCGTGGATTTCACCGGCGTTGCAGACGAAATCGACACCGTCAAGCGCCTTGGTTGCGCCAAAGTGCATTGAGATGCCTTGCATCTCCAGAAGTGGCGTTTTCACGTTTTTCATTTTAGGAGCCTATCGCGATGGCGCACAATTGGCGCCATCGCTTGTGGTGCCTGTTGGTCAGGTGTTGTCGGGAGACTGGCCCAACAGCTCTTCGGGTGTGAACGGCGCGAAGCAATCGACAAAGCCGGTTCCGGTATTGAAGGACTTCGGCAGGTCAGGAAAAAAGTTCACATTAGCCTCGAGATCATCGGCTTTGACCGACGGAATGGGCAGGAACACCGTCTGAGGGAGTGCATTCCCTTCCAGCAGGGCGACGGCCGCTTCGAGCGCAATCGCTGACATGGCGGGGGCTTGGCTTGCAGACACACCTGGAATATCGAGTTCGTCCATCAACATCCGTACGCCATTTTCGCCATCGACGCCCATGGGAACAATCGGATGCCCTGCTGCCTGCATCGCATTTATCGATCCGGCGGAGCCATGCTGAGATACGACAGCGTCAAATTCACCGTGGGTCGCCAACGCGTCCGCCACGACCTTCTGGCTGGTCCCTGTATCCCAGTTTCCGACGACCTCTACGATCTCGAGGCCATCCACGTTTTCGAGAACGCTCATCATTCCCAATCGGCGGTCGCGGTCGGTCGCATTGCCGGGCAGGCCGTTCACCATCAGGATTTTATCCGCTTCGCCGCCGAGAATGTCCATTACGGTCTGGGCTTTTAGCGTGCCGAGCGCCAACTGGCTTTCGTTGATCTGGACGACCTTGTCGGTATCGAGCACGTTATCAAAAGGTACGAGCACTGTACCCGCACGTTCTGCGCGACGGATCACGGGCTCAAACGCAGTCGGGTTGACAGCGATAAAGGTAATCGCGTCAAAGCCTGCTGCGATGAAGTTATCGATTGCGGCTATTTGAGCAGCGCTGTCGTTGCCCACAGAAACAACGTTAAACTCATCGATCTTGGCCGCGTTCTCAGGTCTTGCAGCCCAAGCCTTGGCCGATTGGATTGCTTGAATACGCCAGTCATTGCCCGCAAATCCGTTCACGAACGCGACTTTGAAAGGGCCTTCCTTGGCGTCGTACTGGATCGTCGACGTCCCAGGTGCCGGCGCGAAGCATTCGGGACGATACGTATCCGCAAATGCGATTCCTGCCGTGGTAAGTGCAATCGCCGAACTCGCTAGAAGTGTTTTCATGGTTCCTCCCCGACGGCTGGGCCGCCTGTTTCAGTGAATCGTCCGCTATATGTTTACGTAAACATATTGCGCTGACGATAGATGTTTACCTAAACATACGTCAAGAGATGAATTCTGTAGGCACCGACCCAATGGCCAAAAGGCGTCCCGCAAACGACCTGAAATCACAACCGACCATGCATGACGTCGCGCGCGTTGCCGGCGTCAGTCAGATGACTGTATCCCGGGTAATGCGCGGCAGCGGGTACATCTCGAAAGATGTTCAAAAAGAGGTGGTTAGAGCTGCACGCGATATTGGATACGTGCATAATCGCCTTGCTGGGGGCAACGCGAATTATGACAACCCAATCGTTGGGGTCGTGTTGCCGACCTTGCAAAACCGCGTATTCACCGAAGTCCTTTCGGGGATCAACGCAACCCTGAACGAAAGTGGACTTCGACCAGTTTTTGGCGTCTCGGAATACTCGCTGGAAACCGAAGAAGACCTGGTTTTCGACCTCCTGTCATGGCGTCCCCGCGGCTTGATTCTGCCCGGTTTGGAACACACTGACCAGCTTCGGAAAATCGTTGCCAAAACCGGCGTCAAAGTGGCCGAAATCATGGATATTGACGGCAACCCGATCTCGGCTTGTTTCGGCGTTTCACACACCAAAGTTGGTGCTGAAATGGCGGTGCACATGCTCGAGCGGGGCTATCGACGTTTCGGATACATCGGGAGTTTGGGCGAGCTTGACCTGCGGGCTGCGAAACGGTTCCAGGCTTTCGCCCAAGTTGTTCGGGAGGCCGGTGGGACGCTCACTTCGGTCGAGAAAACCGAAGATGCCTCTTCGATGGAGACCGGGCGCCTCATGACGAGCCGGATGTTGGAACGCGCCGACAAACCGCAGGCCATATACTTCGCCAACGATGACCTCGCGGCTGGCGGCCTGATGCATTGCCTGGCCGAGGGTTTGACTGTCCCTGATAATGTTGCACTGGCGGGGTTCAACGGCCTCGGCTTTCTGTCCGCCTTGCCCAAACGCATTACCACAACTCTAACCCCGCGATATGATATCGGCGCTGCGGCGGCCAATTGGCTACTGAAACCCCCGGATCAAGAAACGCCACGCACGATCGAGTTGGCGGCGTCGCTCATGGTTGGGGAAACAACTTAGAAACGGCGGCGGCAGCCCGCGCCTGTTGATCCGGATGAGCCTCAGTGTTCCTTCGTCACCAGAACGTGAGGGAGCCTCGAACCACAGGATTGAGCTATCCTGTCAGCGGCCAATGTCGGCTTCAGGCACATCACTGCCACTCAGGCGAAGCGCAGCATCTGGTAAGTTTGGGCTATCATCCGCCGTTCTTTGTAGACGGGATCAACGGCGGCTATCAGGCCCAAAACCTCTAACTATGGGCGACGCAGACATCCCCGTTTTGGTTCATTTGCAACTTATTAAAGCACTGCGAGTGCGCCGGAAGCGTCCGGGCATTAAGGAACAACGAACGATCGTTAACGTAGAACTCCCAAAGTTCGTATTGTGCTTAGACTCAAGACCAGACTTTGGCTGATACTTCGGCAGGAAGAAGCGCCTTGAAGGAATGCCCGGGTTGCCACTTCACGTCGTGAATACCATGAATGATTTCAATGTCTTCAGCAGTTAGACTATCAAGCAAATTGATACCGGTGGACGCTTGGATAGCAGCCAGTACCGACGTATCGTAAACAGGTTTGCGGTCGACGAATGCGCCAGCATCGTCCTGATGTGCATCCATTTTTGTGTCGTAGTAGTTTTCTTCTATCATTCCGCCAAACAGGCAAAACGTGCCATCGTATCGATAGGCTCCTACGCCGTATTTAGGGTTGAACGCCTTGTTTTCTTGCACTTCGAGGCGAGAAATGGCGATGTCAAACAGGTCTGAAATACTCATTGCGGCTGATCTCCGTTTGGGTTGGTTAGAGCGCTTTGCTTGGATGTATGACCTTATCAACAACGACCAACCGATCCAGAACAACAGACGGATCGACTCCTAGGGCGTGCTGACGATCGACTCAGGTAAATTACCCTAAGCGACCGGAAAAAGAACCGAGCCTATGTTCTTTGGGGCCGAATAGCGGATTCATTGTCCGATATTCTTGCCAGCCCAAGCATTGTACTTCCGTTTATGTATCTCGTTGGGGGCGCCGCAAGCGCTCGCCGGGCTTCTTTTGCCCTGTGTGAAAGGCGCGCGGATTTCGCCAAAGCCACCTTGTCGCCCTATGTCACGCTGGGGCACCGGTCAAAACCGCGATGACATTTTCCAACCTTGTGATTCCTATGGTCTTGGCAATGCTGGCCTTGTCTGGCGCAGCACTCGCCAGTTGGATTGTCGTGGTTCTGCTTGTGGTGGTGGCTGTTTTTATCGGCTGTTGCTAGGGAACTTGGAAGTTGGGTAGCAACAATATCTATGGTTCACAGCTTGAGGGAGAAAAGCGCGGACAAATCGTGTTTACACAGCTGGCCCTGAGCTGTTTGTTCGCTATTGCCTTGGTTTGGATGACGCGTGGTCTTTTGGCCGAGAAACGCCGTTCGAACGGCATCGCGTTCTGCTTTGGTTGAGTGTGCTGGCGCTTCTGGTCTCCTGTTTCTACGTCGTTTGGCTGGTGCTCACAAATACCGCCGAGTCGGCCAGCGATTCCGAGGGTGCGAGCGAAAAAGAACCATTTACCAAACAAGTCTCGCGCTGTTGGTCATTGGCGCTTCAGTATGCGTGGCTACGCCAGTTTCTGGTTGCTCGGTTGTTTTTCTGTCGGTCGAACTGGCTATACAATTTGTGCCGTGACTTATCACCTTTCCACACCGCATATTCTATCATTCTTCGAAATGGTGACGAGTGCCGGTAGGGCTGTGGGTGCGGTGCTGTGGCGAAGTGTCGTTCGGAAATCGATCCGTTACACCTTGGCCGGCGCGTCGATGATCGCATGCCTTTCATCACTGATGCCACTTGGCTTCGATCTATTCGGCTTGGTCAGCAATCCCGGGCTTATGTCGTTACGATCTTCTTTTTATCCTTCGGGATCGGAGGTGAGGCCGAGGAGCGAAACGTATACCTTCTATCAATGTAATCAGCATCCAACCGCCCTTACATGGTTGCGCTCTCAGATGCCTTGACAGGTATTGATGGGACATTGTTTGCCGGAATACTTGGCATAGTGGCCCAAATGCAAAGTGTACTGATCCCACCAGCTATACTCGCCGCTTTGAACGCTATTTCGGTCTGGCTCGCCCTAAATCTTGTCGACAAAGAGGCCGCGATCTTTTCCCAGACCTGATACTGGAGCACTTGTGAGGGGAGACCAGATATGCCTATTCGCAATATGCAATGCTGACGAGTTGCCTTTTCTGCTATTCCCGTAAGCGATGTGCTACCTTCGCATTGCACCTGGCTTTTCGATACTCGTGCTTGAACTAAACACTGGAGGTGAAACTAGAAAAAATGGCTAAAGAAGTTGACGGCAAAATCAAACTAAAGCTCTTGGCTGGCCAAGCCCAGCCTAACACCGCGATGGAGGCCTTGCTTGGCGCTCATGGCATTAACGTTTCTGAGTTTTGCTCGGCGTTCAACACTCAAACTATACGCGAAGGTCTTGGTACATTATTGATGACTACTGTTACCAAATTCCAGGATCACTCCTACTCGTTTAGTGCGGAGCAGATAGACCAGACCGGACCATAGCTGTTTTTATCTTGAGCGGATGGTGAATTCTAATCCAGACGGTCGGCAATCAGACGCTAAAGCGACCCGCCGGAAACTGAATCGCCATGGTTTCCTATGACTGCTGCTCAGTAATCCATCCTGCTTTGGAGGACGGATCATGTCGGCGCCTTTGCCGGATGCGCTTCGGGCGCGATTTCAGAGATGGATTGAAGAAGGGTTAAGCGTGCGCGCGGAGGCGTTGCGCTTGAAGTTCTCGCCTGCCATCGGGGCGCGGTGGAGGGCATGCGATCCGCCGCACCGGATAGGCCCGCGCGGCCCCTCAAGGTCACCCGAGGGGCATGGGAAAGCTCGATCCGCACCGTGGCTTCTTCGCTGAAATCATCACGCGGAATGGAAACACTAAAATGCCGGAACTGGCGTGTGGGTGATGATTTTGCCGATATCGCAGCCCAAGACGGCAGCATCGTGAAATACTTGGGTCAGATGCTGGTCTTCACCTTTCTGTCGCCTAAGCTCGTCCGCGCAATCCTGGAAGGTCGTCAGCCGCGTGCATTGATCACGAATTGGATCCGGCGACGAGAACCTTCGGTCTTCTCGGCCGAACGGGACCGCATCTCTGAGCATAGCCGATATACGTTTGGCTACCTGCAAAACGCTGTCTGTGACTGTTGGCCAAGTGGACCGTCTCTCGGCCCATTGTCTCCGTCAGCAGATGTAACAACACCCGCAAATTCCCTGAAAGATAGAACCAATTCAGCCCCAGTGAAAATCAACTGCTAAGAAAAGACCGTGTGGCGGAGAGACAGGGATTCGAACCCTGGGTGGGCTTGCACCCACAACGGTTTTCGAGACCGCCCCGTTCGACCACTCCGGCACCTCTCCGCGGGGGTCTGTGAGGGGGTGATTTAGTTAGGAACGGGCAGGGGCGCAAGCAGAAAATTCCGCACAACCGGCAAGTCAGGATTTTCCATTGCCAGCGGCCATAAAACACCTAGGCTGTTACATATGACATATTTTGCAAAGCATATCGTGTTTTCTGCCTGCTTGGCCCTGGCAACCCTGTTGGTCAGTGTCACGCCATCCTCAGGCGCCAATCGGGACCGGATCGAGGCGTTCCTGTCCACCACGGGTTTCGATGTGGCGCTGGAAAGCATCGCGCTTGTGTCAGGCTCGGCGCCGCAGATGCTGGGTATTGATCCGGGCGGGTTTGGGGCGGACTGGGCCCGGCTGACGGCCGAGGTTTTTGACACCGAAGGCATGCACGAAACCGCCGTTTCGATCCTGGAAGAAACGCTGAGCGAACAGGCCTTGAACCACGCGGTCGAATTCTATGCCTCGGATCTCGGCCAGCGGCTGGTCGCGGCCGAGAACGCCTCGCACATGATCGAGGATGACGAGGCCAAGCAGCAGGAAGGGCAGGAGATTGTTGCCGCCCTGGTGCAGGATGGCTCGTTGCGCGTCGAAAGCCTGAAACGGATGAATGCCGCCGTTGATTCCAGTGGAACGGCCCTGCGTGCGTTGCAGGAAATCCAGCTTCGGTTTCTTCTGGCGGCAAGCGCATCGGGCGTAATCGACCTGCAAATGGGGGCGGACGATCTGCGTCTGATGCTCAGGCAGAACGAAGCGGCCATGCGCCAGTCCATGCAATTATCGGCTTTGGCAGGCGCGGCCTATACATATCAGGATTTTTCAGACGCGGATGTCGATGCATATGTCGCGGCGCTGGAACAGCCATTGATGCAAGAGGTCTATGAACTGCTGAACGCGATCCAGTACGAAATCATGGCCATGCGGTTCGAAATTCTGGCAGCGCGCATGGCAGAGCTGCATCCAGCACAGGATATATGATGCGTCTTGTGGCAATGTGCGCTGTGGTGACCCTGTGGGTGTTGCCCGCATATGCCGAAGACAGGATCGACCGTCTGGCACAGGCCATGAACCTTTCAAAGTATATGGAAATACTGGCCAGCGAAGGCGATACGCAAAGACTGGAGCTTGACGAAACGCTGCTGGACAACACCGGTGGCGCATTTTTTGAGGCGCAGGTTGCCGACATTTATGACACTGTGTGGATGCAGGCGCAGATCACCGAGGCTTTGGCACGCGGGCTGACCGAAACGCAACTGGATCAGGCCGCCTTGTTTTTTGAAAGCGATCTGGGGCAGACGATCGTGGCCCTGGAATATTCCGCGCGGCAGGCATTTTCCGATCAGGCGATCGAGGATTTGGCGCGCGACAGCTACCGCGGCGTGGCGCGCGACTCGATGCGGTTTGAACTGGTGAAGGAATATATCGAGGTCAATGACCTGATTGATCAGAACGTTCAGGGCGCGCTGAGCTATGATTATAACTTCTTCAAAGGGCTTGATCATAACTCGATCCGGGACGATGCCGACCTGCTGG
>JBCCHJ010000083.1:0-20287 GCA_039028795.1 Pseudomonadota bacterium | reverse complement strand
TGCGAGACCTGGCCCAGCTACTCCACGACCAAAGAGAAGTACGTCAAGGAATTTGGCGGTGATGGCTCGGTCGAATATTTCGCGCCGGTTGGCGTCGTGGGTCAGTCCGGCTATTTCGTCCCGCGTTATATGGTGGAAGGCGATGGTGCCGTGGCGCCAGACCTGAAAACATATGAACAGCTTAACCAGTACAAAGACCTCTTCAAAACATTGGAGACGGGCGACAAAGGCCGCCTGATCGGCTGCCCGGTGGCCGCTTGGGAATGCAAGGATGCCGAGCGTGTTGCGGGCCTGGGCCTGGAATACGAAGTGGTCGAGCTTGGTTCGGAAACCGCGCACTTCGCCGAGATCAAAGCCGCCTATGATCGGAAAGAGCCGTTCCTGGCTTATGCCTGGGCACCGCATTGGCTGTTCGCGCAACTGGATCTGGTCGAGGTCGGCCTTCCTGCGCACACCGACGAAACCTGGCCTGTCAGCGACTGGCCCGAGGACGTGACCTACAACTATGGCCGTCCGAGCCTGAACGAAGACCACCCTGAGGTCGTTCAGTTGATCAAGAATTTCAACCTCTCGAATGACGAACAGGCTCCGCTGATCCTGGCCATCGATATCGAGGGCAAGGACATGGAAGACGTCGTCACCGCCTGGTTGGAAGACAACAAGGCCAAATGGCAGGCCTGGTTGCCCGGCACAAACTGACGGCAGATGCGGGGCGCGCGTATCGGCGTGCCCCAGCATCGCTTGACGAAAGCCGGCCCAGATGGGCCGGCTTTTTTAATATGTTTGCCGGGTCTCCAGTAAATTGAACTTGATCCATAAGAGACCAAATTGATGATAAACCGAAGTGATAACGTTGCAGGCTTGGGTCTTCTGTTGCGCCCCATTCCCAGCAACATGGTTGTGGCTGAAGAGGCTGTTATCATTGGCGGGCTACCGCGGTTGCCGGATGACTTAGAGTGGCCCCACCACGACGATGGCACGGCCATCCACTTTCTGGCCCAGATCAATCTGAGCCGACTGCCCAGGGAACATGACGGGCTACGTACGCCGGACTTTCCCCAGACAGGAACGCTGTTCGTGTTCTTGCCTCTGGACAGGATTGATCATGCCATCGTCCAGGTGCTCCACACTGCGCGTTCTGTTTCAGTAGTGCCCGAACGTGATCCTCCCAAAGATCTGCCAAAAATTGCGACGGACCGGCGGAATGTTGACCCTCAAGGTATCATCCACGATGGCAAGGTCCTGATCTCTCGCAATGTGGAAGTGTTACCATTTGCGTCGCCGCAGGAAGTTTCTCTGGCACCCTTGCGCGACGAATGGTGGGACGGAACCAAGGAAGAACGAGACGAGATTCTTCGGGCTCACGAGAAGGCACGACGCAAATACTGGAAGAACGTGACCGCTGCCTTTCGGGCCGCACGACCACTACCTCCGCCGCCAAAGGAAACCACTCCGGATGCATCAGAGCGACCCCAGATCGTGCCTGGAGATTTTAGACGCCGGTTGCCCGACACGGAGGGTGAAGTCAAATTCGATACGTTCGAATGGCAATTCGTGTTCGACTGGGCCAAGTTCTTTTATCTTCACTGTCTACGCCTCGCGAAGAACGAAGTGTTTCGTGTTCTTGATGATGTTCAATCCCGCGAAGCAGACCCCACGGTCTGGCTGAAGCAGATCGTGGAGATCGATGCGGCGATTGACCATTTTCAGAAGCTTCAGCAGGCGGAGAGTGCATGGCCCCTGCAAGAGTTACCCCCCGAACCACTTTCGGTTCTAGAGCCGTTCGATGATCAGGCTCGGCGCTGGCTCGAGATCTCCGCGCAGACTTCGGGAGAATTACCACCAAACTTGCGCAACGCTTTCGTCGCGATGCTGGATTTGGTGCAAAGGCGCGGTAGCCGAAAGCAGCGGGACGTCAATGACTACGAGATCTCGCAGATGTTTCCTGAGGCAGAGTTCGAGGACGACGCAGAGAACGCCCGGCTCTTCCCAGCAGGCATACGAGAGTTGGACGATCGGGTCGCTGACCATCACATCCATGCCGGAACAACGCTATTGGCTGCGCAAGATTCATTTGAAATCGCCGGGCGCTTAGCACAAGCTCGTCAGACCCAGCCGCTGGCGACGAAGTCGACGGAAAGGTCCCAAGAGGAACTTTGGGATCGTCGACTGCTAGAGATCAACGCCAAGAGTTTCGGTGCTTCAGACCGCACCGCTGCAATGTTGACACATATGCCAATGCAGATTTTTGGAATGCAGAGCGTGCAAGGTGTATGCTGGCAGGGAGGCGAGGATCGATTTTTGACAAAAGTCATGCTGCTTCAAATCGGCAGCGCTGCCGGTCTCCCGTTTGATTTCGGCAACCTTGTTCGACATCTCTGGATCACACCCGAAGATCTTGCTGCAGGGCGTTTTGACCGGGTCGAGACAACAACCTCAACGCCCTAACCCTCATTTCATCACCGCGGCACCGAAATCACCGCCTTCAAGCCCCCCAAGCGGGGGCTTTCGTCCAGCATCAGTGAACCGCCGTGACTGCGGGCAATATCCAGCGCAATCGACAGGCCCAATCCGGTGCCAGAGGCCGCGTCCTGATTGCGGGCCTCGTCCAGACGTGTGAAGGGCTTCAGCACCTCTTCCCGCTTTTCCTCGGGGATGCCAGGACCGTCGTCCTCGACCGTGAATTCCAGCATCCGCTTGACCAACCGGACGGACAACGCCACGCGGCCCCCATAGTTCACCCCATTGTTGACCAGGTTCGCCAAGGCCCGTTTCATGGCCCCGCGCCGGATATCCACCATCGGCTCTTCCGGGGTTTCCACCTGTGTGAAGACTGAAACTTCGCCGCCCCGCCGCCGGGCATCCGCGGCGACCTCTTGCGCCAGATCAACGGGGGAGGCAGGCGCGGAAATCTCGCCGCCCTCCCCTCGGGCAAAAGCCAGGAACCCATCCAGCATGTGCTCCATTTCGCTGACATCGCGGCCCAGTTCACCCATTTCGGGCGAATTATCGGCCACCGCCAGCGCCAGCTTCATCCGGGTCAGGGGCGTCCTAAGATCATGAGACACCCCAGATAGCATCGAGGTCCGCTGATCGACATGCCGTTCGATCCTGTCACGCATGTCGCGGAAGGCGGATCCTGCGCGGCGCACTTCCTCGGCCCCTGCCGGACGGAACTTCAAATTACGCCCACGCCCGAAGGCCGTGGCTGCCAAGGCCAGCTCTCGGATGGGTCGGACCTGGTTGCGCAGAAATATCGCGGCAATCCCCGTCAGCAGGATCGAAGACGCCACCATCCACACCAATAGCAGATGCGGGTTTGATGCATTCATACGTCGACGTGGGATCAGGACCCTCAGCGCCCCTTTCGTTGTGAATATCCGCGTCTCCACGTGCTTGGCGAAACTGACCAGATCGACCGCGACGGGGCGGGGCACTTCACGGGCCAGAACTTCGGCAATCACGCCGCCGGTGACATCGGCCAGGGTGCGGCGGGCGCTCGCCTCGATCGGCTCGCCTTCGTCCAGTCCCATCTCCAAACCCAATGGATCTGACAGGCCTACCAGAATTTCCCGGGCAGCGCTCAGATCCTCTGCCGCCTCGACCTGATCGACGGCATAGTTCAGTTCGCGCGCGATCGAGGTCGCCATCTGCGCCGTCACACCGTCATAGTGGCGCTGGATAAAGACCAGAGCGACCACCGCCTGCAACAGAACAATCGGCAGCACCAGAATCATCAACCCCCGGCCGAACAGGCTTTTCGGCATCAAGCGCTTGAGAAGAAGGACCGGTTTCTGCATGAAGATATGGCGTAATGGCCCCGGCCGGGGCTGGCAAGATCGGGGCGCAGATGTCTGACCCATTCAACAAGAATCCAGAGGCGACTTATGGGGTCGTCGAGAACGTTGCGCCCGGTGTCCGCCGGATCACTTGCCCGAACCCCTCGCCCTATACCTTCACCGGAACGCAGAGCTATCTGGTCGGCACCGGCGATGTCGCCATAATCGACCCCGGCCCCGCCCGCGCAGAGCATCTGGCCACGATTTCAGCGGCGTTGGGCCCAGAGGAGCGGATCAGCCATATCCTTGTGACCCATAGCCATGCGGATCATTCGCCAGGCGCGACAGTTCTATCCCGGGAAACCGGCGCTCAGATTTGGGCCTATGGCCAGCACGGCGCCGGCATGTCCGCCACGATGGCAGCCCTGGTCGCCCAGGGTGCCGAAATTGGCGGCGGTGAAGGTGGCGATACAGCGTTTCGGCCAGACCACGTTCTGGCCGATGGTGAAAGGGTAGAAGGGAACGATTGGGGCCTGACGGCCATAAATACGCCTGGACACTTGTCGAACCATCTCAGCTTTGCCCTGGACGGCACTGGTACAGTCTTTACCGGTGATATGATCATGGGGTTTGCAACAACGCTGGTCTCTCCGCCCGATGGCGATATGGCAGCGTTTATGGCGTCTTTGGAGGTCCTGGCTGCACGCACTGACGATACGCTCTACCTACCTGGCCATGGGCATCCCGTGGACGCGCCGTTGGAGATGGTCGCCTATCAACGCGGTCACAGGGAACAGCGGTTTGCCCAGATCCTGGACGCTTTGGGCGATGGCCCGAAGGACGCGGCCACGTTGACGCAGGCGATCTATACGGACATTGATCCCGCTCTTATGGGCGCTGCCAGCCGCAATGTCTTGGCCAGCCTGATCGGCCTGGCTGATCAAGGCCGGGTCGCCGCACAGGGTGCCATTGCCGTGGACGCCATCTTCGAACGCACTTGATCCGACCTGTCTGCAAGCACCTAAAGTCGTGCGTCGATCGTCGCGAAAGATAACAGCTCTAGATCGATTGGCCGCGCAGCAAAGCCGGTGCTTCCGCTGACACGCCCGATGCCAAACCCATGAATCCGCGGCGTGCGAAACCGGCGCCGCCGGTCAATCGCAATCCCAGATTGCGCAGTATCTGGACTGGCCCGCTGGACGTTGAAAACAGGCGGTTCAGGCCATCCATACCCAGCGCCATGGCCGTCGCATCGAAACGGCGCCATTCTTCGTAGCGCTTCAGAACAGTCAGCGCGCCGAGATCCTCACCGCGCCGTCCGGCTTCGACCAACACCTCTGTCAATGCCGCGACGTCGCGCAGCCCCATGTTCAGCCCCTGCCCGGCGATCGGATGTACGCCGTGTGCGGCGTCCCCGGCCACGACAAACCTGTCCTGCGCATAAGACTGGGCAATCGCCAGGCCGAGCGGATAGGTCCACCGCCGTCCTGCGAGGGTAAGGTTGCCTAACCGCCCATCAATCCGCAGCGCGATCTGGCGCATATAGGCATCGTCCCTCTTTGCCGCGATCGCCTTGGCCGCCTGATCGCGGTCTGACCACACGATTGCGGAGCGATTGCCCTGCAAAGGTAGGACTGCGAACGGCCCACCGGCAAAAAAGGACTGATGGGCAATGCCGTGATGCGGCTTGGTGTGCTCGATCGCCGATACCAGTCCGGTCTGACCATAGGCCCAGGACAGGTATTGCACGCCCTGTGCACGTGCGATGGCGGATCTGCGGCCATCACAGGCAACCACGACCGAGCCATAGATGCTTCCCCGCCCATGGAGCGATATCTCGGCATGCGCGGGCCCCGGTGTGACTGCCTCGACATCGGCTGGAGCAATCTGCTCTACCCCAGCGTCATTCAGGGCCCGCAACAATGCGCCACGTAGGAAACGATCTTCCAGAATCCAACCCAATTGAAGTTGGTCGGTCTCTGCGGGGTCGAAATGCAGCCCGGCCGGGGCTACAGGCCCAGCGGTCTGGTCTGCAACGACGATCTTGCGCACGGGCTCGGCCAGCGTCTCCAGCCCTGGCCACAAGCCCAATGCTCCCAGCAAATTCGCAGAACCCGGGGCGATTGCATAAGCGCGGCCGTCGAATTCGGGATCCGCGCGGATTTCTGCGGTCATCCGGTCGATCAAAGCGACATGCAGACCCTGGCCCGCCAGCGTCAGCGCCATGGCGCTGCCGACCAGCCCGCCCCCTAAAACCACAACATCGTATCGCGCAATCATGGGTTTACTATCTGGGGCGGAACGTCGATTGTCCAAGCGATTAGAGGACGCACCGTAGCGGGGAAAGAATGGATCAGTGGCTGACAAGACCTGCGGCCGACCAGGCGCGCGCCGTGGCAGATGGCGCGGTTGATGCACGCGAGCTGACCGAAGCCTATCTGGCGGCGATCCACGCCCATCCAGCACGGGATGACATCTATGTCCGCACGACCGATGAACGTGCCCGGACCGAGGCCGCAGCCGCGCAGCAACGCGCCCGAGACGGGCGTGCCGCGAGTCCTCTGGATGGCGTGCCGATTTCCTGGAAGGATCTCTACGATACGGCGGGCGTTCCTTGCGAGGGTGGCACCCGCCTTCTGACCGGCCGCACCCCGGATACGGACGCCACCGTCGTTGCCCGCGGCACCAAGGCAGGCACCATCTGCCTGGGCAAGACCCATACGACAGAGCTGGCCTTTTCCGGCCTCGGCACCAATCCCATGGCCGCGACCCCACCCAATGCGATTAAGCCGGAACTGGCGCCTGGTGGGTCCTCGTCCGGGGCCGCGGTATCCACGAAACTAGGCCTCGCCGCGCTGGGCATTGGTTCTGACACCGGCGGTTCGGTGCGCATTCCCGCGGCATGGAACGATCTGGTGGGCCTGAAGACCACAGCGGGCGTTGTGCCCAAGCAAGGCGTGATCGCCTTGTGCGAGACCTATGACACGGTCGGACCGCTTTGCCACACGGTTGAGGACACGGCGCTGATGTTCTCGATCCTTGCTGATCAGCCAGTGCCGGATTGGGACGGTGGTTCCCTGACGGACGAACGGTTGCATGTCGCGGAAACGGTTGCGCTGGACGGCTGCGATCCAGGGATTGTCGAAGCGTTGGACCAGGCCCTTGCGAAACTGTCTGCCAAGGGGATGACCATCACCCGTGGAGAGACCCCGGAATTTGCTGACACCTTCCAGACCATGCGCGATGTCAGCGCACTGTTCGCGCCGGAGGCCTGGCGCGAATGGGGCGAGGTGATCCAGGCTAACCCGAACACCATGTGGGCACCCATCGAGCAACGCTTCCGACAAGGCGAAGACGCCGATCCGGCAAAGGATGCTGAAGCGACGGCCATCATCGCCGGTTATTCCGCGTCATTCCAGGCGCGGATGGAGGACCACGGCTTGATCGTCATGCCGACCTCGCCGTGCTTCCCGCCGGTAACGGAACGATTGCTGTCCGATGATGACCATTTCTCGGAACGGAACATGCTTGCCTTGCGCAACACACGCCTTGCGAACCTGCTGACCTTATCGGCGATCACGATCCCCTCCGGGACCTCGATGGCCGGGGTAATGATCTTCGGCCCGCCTCATGCCGAGGGCCGATTGCTCTCCATCGGACGGGCGATAGAGAAGGCGCTGGCATGATGCGCCCCGATGACGGCGTCCAACTGACGATCACGTTTCTCTACTATCGTGACCTTGCACGCGCCGAGGCCTTCTATCGCGATGTCATGGGCTTTTCGCTGGCCATCGATCAAGGCCGCGTCGCTAAGATCATGCGAATTGGCGGTGATGCCCATGTCGGCCTGGTCGATGAGGCCCATGGAATGAACGATTGGACGGAAAAGAAGCCGGTGCAGCTTTGCATCCGGGTGCCCGATGTCGACGCCTGGTACGCCTACATTCAGGACACCGGCGCCCCGAACCTCAGTCAGATGTTCCAGAATGACGAGATCGGCATCCGCGCCTTTGTCTTCGATGATCCCGAAGGCTATCAGATCGAAATTCAATCTGCGACGCGCCAGGAATTGATCAGCTGATTTCGCAATCCAAGCCCAAATGCAGCTACTGCAACCGGTGATAATTCCTAAAATGCAAATGAAACCGATAAAATTGTGTCGATTGGGATCACATAGATGGCATTTTTCGCAAGACGGCCATTGCTCTGAAGAAGCGGGCCATTTCAGATTCACACGTAAAAATTGATGTGATACGCGTTTCCCTGTGAGAGGGGCCCGAAAGGGTGAATTGGGGAATAGCAGTATGAAACGTAATCCGTGCGCCCGCGCAACGCGGGCGGCAATCGGTGCTGTATTTGCTGTGGCTTTGACAGCGCAGGCAACTACCGCAGAAGAAGAAACGAAACCCGCAGTATCGGACGTGAACGGCAAGATCGCAGCCACAGGCGGCGTTCTACAACAGGAAGGTGTCTACTACCTTGACGGCAGCGTCAGCGTACCGCTGTCACATTCGCTGGGGCTGCAGCTTGACGGTCTCGTGGGCGTTCTCGACGGTGACGGCGTCGCGGGCACGGGCGCGCATGCGTTCTGGCGCGATCCGGATATCGGTCTGTTGGGGGCCTATGGGTCCATTTTGGCCAGTACGGCGGGCTCGAACTACACGATCGGCAATGTCGGTTTTGAAGGGGCCTACTACTACGAAGATTTCAACTTCGAAGGGGCTGTAGGCGTTCAGTTCGGACAGAACATCGAAACGGATGCCTTTGCGTCACTAAACGCGGCCGTCTATCTTTGGGACGATTTGCGCCTTTACGCCGGTTATCGCTACTGGTTCGAAAAACACTCAGCTGCTGGCGGCTTCGAATGGCAATTGCCGGGCAATGACAATTCGATCGCATGGTCCATTTTCGCTGATGGGCGGGCCAGCGATGAAAATGACGTGACGGCCACTGCGGGTGTCCGCGTCTACTTCGGCGAACACAAGAGCCTGAAACGCCGACATCGCGAAGACGATCCGATCAGCCTTCTGCCAACCGATCTGTCGATCATCGTGAACCAACTTGCCACTGCTCGGATGAGCTTGCCGCCGGGCTGCGCCGTTGGTGACGGGGAAGGCGGATGCCGTGAATGCCTGGATGGGTACTTCCTGGTTCGTGGGCTCTACGACCGCATGACGCTCCGCGACGGTATAAGCGGTGGAATGTGTGTTCCGGAAACCACGCTTACCGCCCGTCCCCAGGGCTGACGCCTTCCGGACTGATGCGAAGTGGGTGCCCCGAAAAATGCTTTCGGGGCGCTTTTTTTGGGGTACGCAAAACCCGTCCAAGGCTGACGAGCCGAGGCGCGTCGATAAACAGCGCCAAGCCAAACTGGACCTCTGACGTCTGGATGGGTATTGTGCCCGGAATAGGCGCGCCAGACGCCAAAACCCTGAGGCCTGAATGCAATTTCCAGCGCGGTATGCAGATTTGCCGGAATACGCGTTTCCGCGTCTCCGCCGGCTGTTGTCCGATCATGCCCCGGGCGGCGCTGAAATCGCGATGTCTCTGGGTGAACCCCAGCATGCGGTACCGCCGTTCGTCGGCCCTATCATGTTGGAACACCAGGAAAAGCTTTCGAAGTATCCGCCAAACGAGAGCATCCCAGAACTGCGCGAAGCTATCTCGGATTGGCTGGGCTTCCGTTACGCCGTAGGCCTGGACTATCGCGATCCTGAAACTCAGATCTTTCCGCTGAACGGCACACGCGAAGGGCTTTACGCGGCGTGCGTTTCGCTCTGCCCTGAACAAAAGAACGGCAATCGTCCGGCTGTGCTACTGCCGAACCCATTTTATCAATGCTATACCGTCGCAGCAGTGACAGCGGGGGCCGAACCGGTCTATCTGCCCTGCACGGCGGAAACCGGACATCTGCCGGATTTCAGCAACCTGTCGAAGGATCTGCTGGACCGTACGGCGATTGCCTATATCTGCTCGCCTGCCAATCCTCAGGGGGTTTGCGCCGATAGTACCTATTGGAGAACCCTGCTTGAACTGGCGGAACGTCACGACTTCCGGGTTTTCGCAGACGAATGCTATTCCGAGATCTATCGCGATCAGCCGCCCGTCGGGGCCTTGCAGGTGGCCTCGGAAATCGGCGCCGACCCTGAACGCCTGGTCTGCTTTCATTCCCTGTCGAAACGTTCAAACCTGGCGGGCCTCAGATCAGGCTTCGCCGTGACAGGCCCGGAAAACCGCAACCGAATGCTGCAGATGCGGTCTTACGTTGGCGCGCCGCTACCGATCCCGGCCCAGCATGCCGCGACCGCCTGCTGGCAGGACGAAGACCACGTCATCGCAAATCGCAAACTTTACCATCAAAAATACACAATTGCCGATCAGGTATTGGGCAATGCGCCGGGTTACATGTCGCCAGAGGCGGGTTTTTTCGTATGGCTGAACATTGGTAACGGCGAAGACGCGGCGTTGAAATTGTGGAAAGAAGCGGGTGTGCGGGCGCTGCCTGGAAGTTATCTATCACGCCCGATTTCTGCAGAATTGGGCGGAGGAGACCCAGGAGAGCGCTACTTGAGACTGGCGCTTGTCGCACCCGCCGAGGACGTCCAACGCGGACTGGAGGCCGTGCGGGAGGTTCTGCTATAGTCAATTTGGTCCTCATAGGATCCGAGCGAGGATAAACGGAACATGGCCCTTTTCAGCGATGGCACAACAAAGCAGCCGCTGATGGACGCCTCTATGTCAGCCACCATGCGTCGGCGCATGAACGAGCTGTGGGGCGTAGGTTTCCTGTTGCTGGCCTTTGGCATTGGCGCTGCGCTCTGGTCATACAATGTCGGCGATCCAAGCCGGCTGAGCGCAACTGCTGCCCCGGCCCTGAATCTCTTGGGCGAGGCCGGGTCCTATATGGCGGATGAATTGATCCGCTATGCGGGCCTTGCATCTTGGGGCTTGGTGACATTCTTGGCCGTCTGGGGACTGCGCTTCATATTCCATGTCGGCGAAGAACGGATCTGGGCGCGCCTGCTGGCGGTGCTGCCTGCCTTTATGATCGCGCCGGTCTTCGCCTCGACGCATGCAATTTACGACAGCTGGCAGCTGGCGGGTACGGGACTTGGCGGATCATTGGGCGATACCGGCGCCCGGATGATGCTGGACGTCTTTCCAATGCCGGACCAGCAGGGTTTGGTCCTGGTCACCATGATCTCCGGCTTCCTGTTGCTGTTTTTTGGCGGCCTGGCGCTGGGCTTCACGCGGAAAGAAGCCTATTGGCTGTCGTCCTGGCTGGCGCGGTCTTTGACCAAAACCGTGCGCACCGTTGTGGCAAAGGTGCGCGGCATCTCAACCTCGGCCATCGGCGCGGCCCGCGAAAAAGTGCGGGACGCCCGTGCCAAACCGCGCTCGACCACTATGGAGCCTGCAGAACCGACCGGGTCCTGGCGCTTTACGGCAACCGATGCAGAGGAGACACCTGCACGAAGCAACGAAGTCTTCGTAGATGCGGAATTGACCGAAATCGGTGAAAAACCGGCCAGCCGCATGCCGAAGATCCCAGGCGTGAAACTGCCGGGTGTAAAACTGCCGAAGATGCCTGGCCTGAAACTGGCAAAGCCGGGGCTTAATTTGCCGAAACTAGGCATTCCGAAGCTGGGCCGCAAAGAACCCGAGCTTCGAATGGACCGTTTCACCGACACGGAGATGCCTCCGGCCTCCGAGGTGTCTGTTGGCGCCTCTGCGAATTCGATCGCGGCAGATGCAAACCACGATGCAGCAGAGAGCCCGTCGCAGGATCAAACCCAAGCCGAAGACAGGTCGCTGTCGACGGTATTTGACCGTTTGCGCGATGAAGGCGATTTAGCTGAGGCTGAGATGACGCAAGACGCCGTTCCTTTGTCGGACCTGGAGGATCACTTCTACTATCAGGAAGGCGAGGCTCAGGCCTCACCGCCGCCTGTCATGCACAACACGCGCAAGCAGCGGACGTCGAAGCGGGCGGAGGCCGAGCGTCAGCCGACGCTGGGTCTGGAGGCGCAAGAAGCTCCCTCCTACGAACACCCGCCGCTGGGTTTGCTGCAAAAGCCGGTGAACATCGTCCGCAACCAGACATCGGATTCGGCGCTGGAAGACAATGCCCGAATGCTGGAAACCGTGTTGGAAGATTACGGCGTACGTGGTGAAATTGTCGCCGTGCGCCCCGGACCCGTGGTCACGCTTTACGAATTGGAACCCGCCCCGGGGCTAAAGGCCAGCCGCGTCATCGGCCTGGCCGACGATATTGCCCGGTCGATGTCGGCATTGGCCGCCCGTGTCTCGACGGTGCCGGGCCGGTCGATCATCGGGATCGAACTCCCGAACCAGGAGCGCGAAAAAGTCTTCCTGCGCGATGTGTTTGAAAAGCACGACTACGGCGATGCTCGGTTCCCACTGGCATTGGCGCTGGGCAAGGATATCTCGGGCGTGCCGGTCGTCTCGAACCTGGCGAAAATGCCCCACCTGCTGATCGCCGGGACCACCGGATCGGGCAAATCGGTCGCGATCAATACGATGATCCTCAGCCTGCTTTATCGGCTGACCCCGAAACAGTGCCGGTTGATCATGATCGACCCGAAGATGCTGGAACTCAGCGTCTATGACAACATACCGCACCTGCTGGCACCGGTGGTCACGGATCCGAAAAAGGCGATCGTCGCGCTGAAATGGGCCGTGGCCGAGATGGAAGAGCGCTATCGCAAGATGTCCAAGATGGGCGTGCGCAACATCGATGGCTACAATGCCCGCGTCCGCGCTGCCATCGAGAAAGGCGAAGATTTCAGCCGCACGGTTCAGACCGGATTCGACGAGGCCACCGGAGAGCCGATTTACGAGACTGAGACTTTCGCACCAGAGGAAATGCCCTATATCGTCGTCATCGTCGACGAGATGGCCGATCTGATGATGGTGGCGGGCAAGGAGATCGAGGCCTGCATCCAACGTCTGGCGCAAATGGCACGCGCCTCGGGCATTCATCTGATCATGGCAACGCAGCGGCCTTCGGTCGATGTGATCACCGGTACTATTAAGTCGAACTTCCCGACACGGATTTCGTTCCAGGTCACGTCGAAGATCGATAGCCGCACCATTTTGGGCGAACAGGGCGCCGAGCAACTGCTGGGTATGGGCGATATGCTGTTCATGGAAGGCGGCGGACGTATCCTGCGCGTCCACGGACCGTTTGTGTCGGACGAGGAAGTCGAAGAAGTCGTCCATCACCTAAAGGCGCAGGGCGTACCGGACTATGTGAACGCCGTGACGGATGGCGTGGACGATGAAGCCGGCCGCGCGGTGGACGAGAAACTGGGTTTGGCCTCGGCCGGGTCTTCAGAGGATCAGCTTTACGATATGGCCGTTGCCATCGTCGCACGCGATCGGAAGTGCTCAACCAGCTATATCCAGCGAAAGCTAGCCATCGGCTACAACAAGGCCGCGCGCCTAGTCGAACAGATGGAAGATCAGGGCGTGGTCACGGCAGCGAATTCTGTCGGCAAACGCGAAATTCTGATCGAGGAACGCTGACGCTCGCAGCGAAATTTTCCGAACGCGATCGGACCCAGATGGATCTTCCGAGATGCTCGCTGCTTCATCCTTGGCCCGATAAGCCCTCGACAGATTGGTGAAACCACCTCAGCGTCAATGAGCGCGCTTAGGATGTTTCTTCATAGGCTGGCGAGGGGACTGGGTGGGACGACTTTTCACCCCAAATTCGCTCAAAAACAAAGAAAGAGGGGCAAATAGCCCCTCTTCTCGCAAGCGTCCTAATTTGCCCGAACTGACGGTTCCGCGCTCAATTCGTGAAATTCGCAGCTTCCACCGTAGCACTCACTTCAGTTGCATCGACACCGTCCTCTAAGATGGTGCTGACTAACATTGTTTTGTCAGGTGAACAGCCCGAATATTTGTGCATGCTGCCACGCACAGTAACGACCTTTCCGCTGGTAAAAGCAAGTTTTGGGCTGACCAGACCATATCGCGTTCCATCCTGTGTTACGATCTGCGCACAATAGCGG
Organism: Pseudomonadota bacterium; assembly: GCA_039028795.1. Classification (GTDB taxonomy): domain Bacteria; phylum Pseudomonadota; class Alphaproteobacteria; order Rhodobacterales; family Rhodobacteraceae; genus Thermohalobaculum. Next base: position 6,468 of record JBCCHJ010000083.1, on the reverse strand, counting down.
CCATTGATAATCTGGCCTTTCAACTCGTCGAGATCCGAGGCGTCCGCGGCTGTGCCTGCTTGAACCTCAGATTTAGGGGCATCGCCACCCGGTATCTGCAACTCCTGGCCAATCCTCAGCATGCTGGGGTCACGCAGATTGTTCACCTTCAATAGGCTGTTCGCTGAAACACCGCACTCTTTGGCAATCCGCCCCAAGTGATCGCCGCGCTCCACTGTATAGATCGCCCCGCACGCCTGGGCGGCTGTTGCCCTACAACCTGCCGCAGCCATCAGAACTGCAGCACCAAACCCCCTAACCAATCCTGAACAACGCATAACTCTCCCCGCTTTTGGCATTTGATTGATAGGCGCCAAATTGCAGATGAGTCGGGACCGCAGCGCGGCGCCTCCTTGGCGGACTCGCGGAAAGATTCGGGCGGATTGGGCAGAGATGACGATTTCAAGGCAACTATCCAAAGCGCATCGCCCGCGCTCTACTCACGCGGTTGTTAGGGAAATTTCACGCATACAGCACTGGAGTCGGGCGCAAACCGCGTTGATCTGATAGACTTACGGCGAACCGGTCAAAACTGGGCCTGTACCTTACCGCTGTCCTTTGTCAGAAGGGTGCTATGAAAAGACGCGACCTATTGCAGATGAGCGCTGGCCTTATCGGCTCAGCCATGTTGCCGGGCCTGGCCCAGGCGCAAGTCAATCCCGCCGACCTGACCCGTATCTCGAACCTCTTGAACGGGATCGGCACCATGGTGGGCAATTTCGTCCAGGTCGGACCTGATGGCGACCTTTCAGAGGGTCTCTTCTATATGCGCCGTCCTGGCCGCATCCGGTTCGAGTATCAGCCGCCAAATCCGACCCTGATCGTCGCAGATGGTTTCTGGGTCGGCGTCTATGACACCATCGACAATACGTTGGATCGCTTCCCGCTCAGCGAAACACCTTTGGATCTATTGCTGCGGGACCGCGTGAACCTGAGGGATGAACGGGCCGTGCAATCGATCGAGCGCACTGCAGGTCAGTTGCGCGTCAAAGCAATCGATCCAGAGGCGCCGGAACAAGGCTCAATCACCATGGTCTTCACCGACAATCCACTGGAACTAACGCAGTGGATCGTCCTGGACGGCCAAGGTCTGGCGACAACTGTCGCGCTCAGCGAAACGCGCCGGAACGTGGAGATCGATCCGGAGAAGTTCTTCATCGAAGATCCGGCCTGATAGCGGCGGCAGCTCTAGATATCGAAGGTCGCCAGCACCGGGGCGTGGTCTGACGGCTTTTCAGCGCCCCGGAAGTCTTTCAGAATGCGGCTGGAGCCTGCGACTGGGTTCAAATTTCCCCGATACCAGATGTGATCCAGGCGCCGGCCCTTGTCAGCGGCTTTCCAATCCTTGGCACGATAGGACCACCATGAATAGAGCCTCTCTGGCGCCGGAATATCCGACCGTGTGACGTCCACCCATTTACCGGCGTTCATCAAAACACCCATGGCATCTGTTTCAACCGGCGTATGGCTGACGACCTTCAAAAGCTGCTTATGAGACCAGACATCCTCTTCCAGCGGGGCAATATTCAAATCCCCAACCAGAATGTGCTTGCCCTTCAGGCCCTTTGACCAATCCGTCATTTCGTCGACGAAGTTCAGTTTGTGATCGAATTTCGGATTTTTCTTACGATCCGGCTCGTCCCCTCCCGCTGGCACGTAGAAATTGTTCAGCGTCACGCCATTGATCTTCACCGCGCAATGACGGGCGTCCTCTTTGCCGCACATTTCCATTCCCGGCACTTCTTTGGCGTCCACACGGGACAGAATGGCGACGCCGTTATACCCTTTGAAGCCTTTCGCCGTGACCAGCTTGTACCCAAGATCCGCGAAACGCTCTGAAGGTATCTTTTCAACCGGTGACTTGGTTTCCTGCAGACACAACACATCCGGCGCAACTTTGGCCAGAAAGTCGGCGACGAGGTCCTGACGCAGGCGGACCGAATTTATGTTCCAGGTGGCGATGGAAAGTGGCATGCGGGCTCCTGTATTCGCGGATGCGCCACCATTACCCGCTGACCAGCGACGCTCAAGCCGGAAGATGCGCAAACCCTGAAATAAAGAGCGCCCGATGCGGGGAACATCGGGCGCTGCCCTAAAACGGGCGTGCCGGTCGGTTGAGGGGGGAGCCGCCGGCTGACAGCGAACCTTGGGGGATTTCGCTGCCATACGTTAAGACGTGGTGCGCCCGATGGTTGCCGTCAAGGGCCCCGACATCACATTGAAAGGCGATATCCTCCGGTTTCCGTGAGTAGAATGCGTGCATTCGACGGATCTGGCTCGATTTTCTGGCGCAGGCGATAGATATGGGTCTCCAACGTATGGGTGGTAACGCCTGCGTTGTAGCCCCAGACTTCCCGCAGCAGGGTATCTCTTTCCACGGTACGGCCTCCGGCGCGGAAGAGAAACTTCAGGATATTGGTCTCTTTTTCCGTCAGACGGACCTTCTTGTCGGCCTCATCCACCAGAAGCTTCGCCCCAGGACGGAAGCTGTATGGCCCGATCGAAAAGACAGCATCCTCGGACTGTTCGTGCTGGCGCAGTTGCGCCCTTACACGGGCCAACAGCACTGGAAACTTAAAAGGCTTCGACACATAGTCATTCGCGCCTGCGTCCAAACCCAGAATTGTATCAGCATCTGAATCCTGCGCGGTCAGCATAACGATCGGACACTTCACACCGTGCTTGCGCATCATCCGGCAGACCTCGCGGCCATCCATATCCGGCAGACCGACGTCCAGGATAATGATGTCATGCATTTCGTTCTTGGCGCGCTCGATGCCGGTCGTGCCGTCGTCGGCTTCAAACACGTCAAAATCGTCGATCATTACAAGTTGCTCTGCCAACGCCTCGCGCAGATCAACGTCGTCATCTACTAGAAGAATTCGCTTTGCCACACTCATGGTTTTTCCCCGGCATTAAGTTGTTGCGTTCTTATGCCCCCAAATGGATCATCGTTCAGCGGATGCACGGCATTCTTTCAAACTATCACTGGACTGTGTATGTCCGTGCGTAAAATGCGCCGGAAAAGCAGTTAAATGCCGTGTTTCGTTACAAAATGATACGGTCAGAATTCGCTGATTTTCCGTCTAAGGAGCTGAAATGTCGCTGCGTTTGAGCGTCGAAGAAGCAGTTGCCCGAGCTCGGGCCGATCTTCGGATCGGCGCGCCGGTCTTGTTGACGCAAGGTCAGTCAGCGGCCATTGCGGTGGCGGCGGAAACCTGTTCGGCAGAACGATTGGCGGACCTGCGCGGGTTGGTTCCAGCGGGTCCGGATCTGGTGATCACCCATCGCCGTGCGGACACCTTGCGCGCGCGCGCCTATGATGGCGATATTGCCCGGATCCTGTTGCCTGCGGATGCTGATTTGACCTGGGTGCAGGCCACCGCTGACCCATCGCTTGATCTGGCGCATCCGATGCGGGGGCCCTACCGGTCCCAGCGTGACGGATCGGCCGATCTGCAACGGGTTGCGATTGCGCTCTGTAAGCAGGCGCGATTGCTGCCTGCAGCCCTGGTGGCCGAGCGGAATGATCCTTCTGTGATTATCAAGGCCGCCCAAGAGGCCGGGCTGTCCCACGTCACAGCAGACATGATCGAAGGAGCCGCAGAGGCGGCGATCGCCATGCACCGGGTCTCTGGCGCGCGGGTGCCTACGCGGTTTGCACAGGCTGGCCGGGTGCATGTGTTCCGCCCGGAAGATGGGGGTGAGGAGCACTATGCGATCGAGGTTGGTAAGCCTGCCCGCGATGAACCGGTCCTGTCCCGGCTGCATTCAGCCTGTTTCACTGGAGATGTCATCGGATCGCTGAAATGCGATTGCGGCCCACAACTGGCCGCTGCGATGGAGCAGATCGCCCGGGAAGGGGCTGGGGTGCTGCTCTACATGAACCAGGAAGGCCGCGGGATCGGACTGGCCAATAAGATGCGCGCCTATGCCTTGCAGGATCAGGGCCATGACACTGTCGAGGCGAACCACCGCTTGGGCTTTGAAGACGACGAGCGGGACTTTCGCCTGGGCGCGGAGATCCTGAAAGCCCTTGGTTTTTCAGCAGTGCGGCTGATGACCAACAATCCCGGCAAGATCGCGATGATGGAGGCCTCCGGCGTTGCCGTCGCCGAACGCGTGCCCTTGATGGTCGGCGAGACCGACGAGAACCGCGCCTATCTGGCAACAAAGGCGGCGAAAAGCGGCCATCTGCTGTGATTCCAAGACGGGACGACCTGGTCATCGGGCCCTGGGGTGCCAGGTTCCGAGGTCGCTGGATGCCATGCGGCCATGGCCGCGGCGGTATTCATAGCGACAAGCAGGAAGGCGATGGCCGCACGCCAATCGGGGCCTATCGATTGCTCTGGCTCTACTATAGGCCGGATCGCTGCCCCCCGCCGATCACAGGCCTGCCCTGCTTGCCACTGCTACCGCGCACCGGATGGGCCGAGGATCCGAGCGATCCGGTCTACAACCGGCCCATACGTCATCCGCATGATTACCCGACAGATCGCATGGCGCGGGGTGATGGCTTGTATGACATCTGCGCGGTTACCGATCAGAACTTTGACCCGGTAGTGCCGGGCGCCGGGAGTGCGATTTTCGTGCATCTATGGCGCAAGCCAAGGCATCCGACAGCGGGATGTATATCTTTCAGGGCGCGCGATCTATGCTGGATCTTGCGGCGATGGACACCTTCGTCGCGAGTAGTGATCCGTGCAGAGGGTGGTCTGTAGATAGGGTTACAGGACGATCCGTGCACGGCTCGTCGGCGTTCGACTGCTTCGCCTGTCTTCAGAGCGAACTTTGCGTTAGATCAACCAGGCCTGCCCGCCCTCTGGGGCGTCACATGCCGCGGAGAACTTTTGGTTGGCATGAATGGCCGGATGATGGTCTCAACAAAGTAACAAGAATTAATTCAAACTGGACGTATTTTCTGGCCTTCCCACCGGACGCTCTTCATAAATCCTCAATGGTTCAACCGGGGATAATCCTGGGCGGGAGGGCCCGTGGCTTGCTTGATGGGCTAAGAAACGAGCCAAAGGGGGAAGTGTATCCATGAAAATCACGAGGATCGCGATCTATCAAGTAGATCTGCCCTTGAAGGAAGGTTCTTATAGTTGGGCTGACCAATCGTTTTCGGCTTTCGACTCGACCGTCGTCCTGGTCGAAACGGACGAAGGCATCACAGGCGTTGGCGAAACCTGCCCACTTGGCCCTGCCTATCTGGCTGCCTTCGCCGAAGGCGCCCGCACCGGCATCGCCACCATCGGCAAAGACCTGATCGGCCAGGACCCAACCCATTTGGACGCGATCAACGCCCGCATGGACGCCAGCCTTAAAGGACACCCCTATGCCAAATCCGCGCTCGACGCCGCCTGCTGGGACATTCTGGGCAAGTCCACCGGCTTGCCGGTCTACCAGCTCCTGGGCGGGAAGGCCCAGGACAGCGTGCGCCTGTTCAAAGTTGTAACGCGTCAAGATCCAGGCCTGATGGCCGAGCGCACCGCGCAGTATCAGGACCAGGGCTTTACGCAGTTTCAGATGAAGGTCGGTGAAAACCCCAACACCGATATTGAACGCTTCCGCCGGGTGTCTGCCCAGCTTCGTCCCGGCGACGTGATGGATGCCGATGTCAATTGCGGCTGGACCCAGGGGGATGCCATTCGTGTAGTGGGCGCGGTCGCTCCGCTGGCAAACGAACACAATTTCCGCATGTATATCGAGCAGCCCTGCCTGACTTACGAAGAGTGCCTGGCCGTCCGCGCCAGATGTCCTCACCCCTTCATTCTGGACGAATGCATGGATGGATTGCCCGCCTTGCTACGTGGGTACAATGATCGGGCCATGGATCTGATCAATCTGAAGATCAACCGGTTCGGCGGCTTGACACGATCCCGAATGATCCGCGACCTCTGCGTGCAACTCGGCATCCAAATGACCATCGAAGACAGTTGGGGCGGTGAGATCGCGACCGCAGCGATTGCCCATCTGGCGCAATCGACACCGGCGCGGTTCCACTTCCAGTCATCGGCATTCTACGAATACCACACCCGCGCCATTGCCGAGGGTGCGCCGCGTATCGAGGGCGGCGTGATGTATGCCTCAGACGCGCCAGGATTGGGCGTCACACTGGACATGACCGTCTTGGGCGATCCGGTGGCGGTCGTCACATAGTCTCGTACACTAACCACTCCGGCGGTTCATGTTAGAAGCCCCGTGCCAAATCTGTGTAGACCATAGTCTACAGTACTGAGCATCTGGCCGAGGAATTGGTCAAAAAAATGGAGGCTTTCGAGGATCGGGAAAACGACTAAGCTAAGATAACGTCGAACGATTTAAGCAAGTCGGACAGGATACGCGGATGACCCAGTACCCACCGGTGATCGGAGCATGCATGCCGGTCGAAGAACTGCCGAACTTCAAGGACTGGCTCTTCGATAG
>JBCCHJ010000082.1:0-20875 GCA_039028795.1 Pseudomonadota bacterium | reverse complement strand
TGAAAATAGAACAGTTTATTAATCTGTGGATAATTCTGAAAAAATAGCAATTTCAGTATGTTAACAGAACGTAAATTTTCCACAGAACCATCGCGCGCACCTCAGAAAATCTCCGCAACACGTAACCGGCATCTCCATGATCGGCCGGAATCAACGCGGAGACTCCATGTACAACATGGTGAAATTTCTAGAGGAGACGTACCCGATGAGCCGGCCAAAGCTGCTTGTGAACACTGCCCGTATGGGCGCACGGAATTATCGGCGAACACGCGACTTGCCCGGCGCCGTTCCGGGGCTTCTTGCGCAACCCACAGATCAGATTTTGCCGAAATTGGCGGCCGCCGAAGAAAGGTGCGAATTGGAACGTCGTGCAAAATCAGCGGCCTACCGGCCCGGCAGGCACGTGCAGATTCTAGCTGCTTTGTTGGCGGAAACCGTTGCGGCTCAGGCGAATGCGTCGGGCTCTGATGCTTTTCGCTCTGCCATATAAGTCTGAAGCGCTTCGTCGATCCCAGGTTCGATTTCGGGCGCCACGTACTCGGCCATCATTCGCTCGACCTTTTCCGCCGCCAGGGTCGCGGTATCCCGCGATCCTTCGCTGGCCCAGGTCTCGAAAGGTTTGTAATCCAACATACCAGACCGCCAGAAGGCGGTCTGGAAATTGGCCTGAGTATGGGCGCAGCCCAGGTAATGACCACCAGGGCCAACCTCTTCGATCGCATCCATGGCTTGCTGGTCTTCGGACATGTCGACGCCTTCAGCAATGGAATGGAGAACCCCCAACTGGTCAGCATCCATGACGAACTTTTCGAATGACGACACCAAGCCACCCTCCAGCCAGCCACAGGAATGCAGCATAAAATTGACGCCGCCCAGCAGAGCTGCATTCAGCGTATTCGCAGTCTCGTAGGCGGCCTGGGCGTCGGGCAGTTTTGACCCGCACAGACCCCCACCCGACCGGAACGGCAGGTTCATGCGCCGTGCCAATTGGCCCGCGCCATAGAGCACTTTCGAAGCTTCGGGCGTGCCGAATGTCGGCGCACCAGAGTTCATATCTATCGATGTCACAAACGCGCCAAAGATCACTGGTGCGCCTTCGCGGACAAGCTGCGAATAGGCGATGCCGGCCAGGACCTCCGCCAGCACCTGGGTCAACGTACCTGCAACCGAAACAGGTGCCATGGCACCACCGACGATAAACGGTGATACGATCGCGGCCTGATTATTGGCAGCGTAAACCTCCAAAGCACCCATCATCACATTGTCGAAGGTCAGCGGAGAGTTGATATTGATCAGAGAGGTCATCACCGTGCGCTGCTGCACGATGTCCTTACCGAACATGATCTCGCACATCTTGACCGAATCTTCGGCCCGGATTGGATCGGTCACCGAGCCCATGAAGGGTTTATCGGACCAACGCATATGGGCGTAGAGCATATCCAGGTGGCGCTTGTTCACCGCCACATCCGTCGGCTCGCACACGGTACCGCCGGAATGGTGCAGCCATTTCGACATGTAGCCCAGCTTCACGAACTTTTCGAAATCCGCCATCGTGGCATAGCGCCGGCCACCATTGAGATCGCGAACGAAGGGCGGACCATAAACCGGCGCAAGCACCAGAGACTTGCCGCCTACTTCAACATTTCGATCCGGATTGCGGGCGTGTTGCGTAAACTTCGACGGAGCCGTCTTGCACAGCTTCCGTGCCAATCCGCGAGGGATATGCACACGATCGCCGCGGACATCCGCACCAGCTTCTTTCCAACGCTCCAGCGCGGCAGGGTTTTCAACAAAGCTGACACCGATTTCTTCCAGGACGGTTTCAGCATTGGCCTCAATGATTTCTAAGGCCTCTTCGTTCAGAATCTCGAAATTCGGGATCTGCCGCTCGATAAAACGCGCGGCCTCCAGCTTCGGAGCAGTTCGCTCTGCCCGACGTGCAGCGCCACCTCCGCCGCGTGTTCGTCTGCGCGGCTGCGCCTGATTGCCTTCAATCATCGGGTCCTCCTGGAAAACCGCGGCCCCACCACGACCAAGCGTTGAATGATGTTCTTTTGATCTGGTAGCCGACGGATCATGTCGCAAACCCGCTATTCTCGTCCCTTGGCTGTGCGATTCCGACATGATGACAGGCCGCACTCGGCACCTTATAGAAGGGCCCTGAACCTCGATTTCGGGATGATCCATGGCCTCAAACCACCAGACCTGCCTGATTGTCGACTTCGGCAGCCAGGTCACGCAGTTGATTGCGCGTCGCCTCCGGGAAACCGGAGTTTACTGTGAAATACACCCCTTTAATCAGGTGGATGCTGCCCTGCTGGGCGAGCTGGATCCAATGGCAGTCATCTTGTCCGGCGGCCCGGCCAGTGTGGAAGAAGAAGGCAGCCCTCGCGCATTTGACGGCATTTTCGAACGTGGCTGTCCGGTGATGGGTATCTGTTATGGCCAGATGGTCATGGTCCATCAATTGGGTGGCAAGGCCGAAGGCGGCCATCACCGGGAGTTCGGCCGCGCGTTCGTAAAACTGGACGAAACATCCGCTTTGTTCGATGGGGTCGCCGCGCCAGGGGAGGAAATCGAGGTCTGGATGAGTCACGGCGACAGGGTCACGCGCCTGCCGAATGGCTTCCACGTCCAGGGTGCATCGCCTAACGCGCCTTTCGCTGTCCTGGCCGATCCCGACCGTAAATATTATGGCGTGATGTTCCACCCTGAAGTGCATCACACACCCCAAGGCGCAAAGCTTTTGCGAAATTTCACGCATGGCGTTGCCGGCATGTCAGGCGATTGGACCATGGCCGCCTACAAAGACCAGGCTATCCAAGCCATCCGAGATCAGGTTGGCGACGGTAAGGTCATCTGTGGGTTGTCTGGAGGCGTGGATTCATCGGTCGCTGCCGTGCTGATCCACGAAGCCATCGGGGATCAATTGACGTGCGTTTTTGTTGACACCGGCATGATGCGGGCGGGTGAGGCTGACGAGGTCGTCACACTGTTCCGCGACACCTACAATATCCCGCTGATTCACGCAGATGAGAGCGATCTGTTCCTGGGTGAGCTTGCCGGCGTCACAGACCCGGAAGAAAAGCGCAAAACCATCGGACGGCTGTTCATCGATGTCTTCGAGAAACACGCCAAAGACATCGGCGGTGCCAAGTTTCTGGCCCAGGGCACGCTCTACCCGGATGTCATTGAATCGGTTTCTTTTTCCGGCGGACCATCGGTCACCATCAAGTCCCATCACAATGTGGGCGGTCTGCCAGAACGCATGAATCTGGATCTGGTGGAACCGCTGCGCGAGCTCTTCAAAGACGAGGTCCGCGCGCTGGGCCGCGAGCTTGGCTTGCCCGAGGTGTTCGTCGGACGTCATCCCTTCCCCGGCCCAGGTCTAGCGATCCGCTGTCCGGGTGAGATCACCCGCGAAAAGCTGGACATTCTGCGGCAGGCCGATGTGATTTATCTGGACGAAATCCGCGAAGCCGGTCTGTACGACACGATCTGGCAGGCCTTTGCGGTCCTTCTGCCAGTCAGAACCGTCGGCGTGATGGGCGACGATCGCACCTATGATCATGTCTGCGCGCTCAGAGCAGTGACCTCCGTCGACGGCATGACCGCGGACTACTACCCGTTTGATCATGACTTCCTGGGTCGGACTGCGAACCGGATCATCAACGAGGTCCGTGGCATTAACCGGGTGGTCTACGACGTTACGTCGAAGCCGCCCGGCACCATCGAATGGGAATGACCCGCTGGCTGCGCAGGCTGGTTTTCATCGGCCTCATTTTCTTTTTATTGGCGGCAGGTGCAGTGATGGTATCGACAATTTCGATGCTGCGGCATCATTCAGCCAATCAAGACTTTCCCGCAAAATTCGACGTTATTTTGGTGCTTGGTGGCGGCATCGAGCCGGACGGCGTCCTGGCTTATTCAACGCGCCGCCGCGTGCACACCGCGGTCCGGTTGCTTAAAAGAGGCGTGACCGACAGACTGATCTTCACAGGTGGTCGTCTCCGGCCGAAACGCCCAATCACTGGGGAGGTAATGAAAGAGTATGCCGTCGGTCTTGGCGCCGACCCTGATGCGATAGCTGTTGAGACTAAGTCCAGGACAACTTGGGAGAACTTTCGGTACTCTTACGAACTGATAACTGAGGCAGACGCCCAAATCGGACTGCTGACCGATCCAACACACCTGCAACGCGCGATGGTCTTAAACACGTACCTTGGCGGGCCCGAAATGGTGCCGATCGCATCACTGGGGCAATTCAAAGATCGGCGCATCAACGGGATTTACGAAGTCTCGCGAGAGGCTTTGGCCTGGTGGTTCAACTTGGGCAAGGCGTTCGCCTGGGAAGGCTTAGGCTTGACCGGAATGACCGAAGATGAACGGGGCGCGTACATTTTCTGACGGGCTTCACTGCCGCTTCTAGATCGACAAAGTCTCTGCGACAACGCGGAAGATACTCTTTCCTTGCCGCGTCTTGCCCGGACCGCCATGGTGCGGCGAATGCCAACCCATCCGTCCTCTCCGATCAAGGCTGCGCTTTGGATGACTGGCGCTGTTGCGTCATTTTCGCTTATGGCCGTCGGCGGGCGCGAGGTAGCAGGCCAGTTGGATACGTTCGAGCTGATGCTGTTCCGATCGCTGATCGGCGCGACCCTTGTAATCAGCTTCGGCCTATTAACCCGCCGGATGGCAGAAGTCCGCACGGAACGTTTCGGTCTTCACGCAGTGCGAAACCTCTTTCACTTCACCGCCCAGAACCTTTGGTTCTACGCACTTGCGTTCATCCCGCTTTCGCAATTGTTCGCCATCGAATTCACAACACCAATCTGGATAGCTTTGCTGGCGCCGTTGTTCCTGTCAGAGCGCTTGACCCAGTGGCGGGTGATTGCGGCATTGCTGGGGTTCGTCGGCATCCTGATCGTCGCCCGTCCCGGATTTGCTCCCTTGAACATCGGGCACCTAACCGCGGCCTTATCAACATTCGGCTTTTGCGGTTCAATCATGATGACTAAGGCACTGTCACGGACCGAGACGACCTTTTGCATCCTGTTCTGGTTGACGCTGATCCAGGTAGTTTATGGGATCTTAGCCGTCGGTTGGGACGGGCACGTCACTCTTCCAAACTCGGATACTTTGCCATGGGTCATCCTGGTCGGAGTCTGCGGGCTGACCGCCCATATTTGCCTGACGGTTGCGCTTGGCCTTGCCCCTGCATCGGTGGTCGCCCCGATGGACTTTGCCCGCCTGCCGGTGATCGTGATTGTGGGGTGGCTGGTCTATCAGGAACAGTTGGAAGCTGCTGTTGTCGTTGGCGCGGTGCTTATCCTGTTTGCAAACACCCTTAACCTTGCGGCAGAACAGCGGCGAAGCCATGCTGAGGCCACATGACCAATCCAAAGCGAACCGCTCAATCGGATGAGCTGGTGCATGACACGGATGCCGGGATCGAGCGGCTGTTGGAGATTATGCGCCGACTGCGCGCGCCGGACGGTTGCCCTTGGGACCGAGAGCAAGACTTCCGCTCGATAGCGCCTTACACGATCGAGGAAGCCTGCGAGGTCGCAGATGCCATCGAACGCGGCTCGATGCCTGACTTGGCCGATGAACTGGGCGATCTTCTATTGCAGGTCGTCTATCATGCGCAAATGGCAGAAGAGGCGGACGCGTTCAACTTTGATGATGTCGTCGCCGCTATTTCGAAAAAGATGCTGCGGCGTCATCCCCATGTCTTTGGGTACGAAAAGGGCGGCCCCCGGGCTGATCCCGCAGATTTCGATTGGGAGGCATTAAAAGCAGAAGAGCGCGCCGAAAAGGGAGAGGTCCGGGACAGTGTATTGGACGGCATTCCGACGACACTATCTGGTCTGACCCGCGCCACGGCGCTGACCAAACGGGCGGCCAAGGTTGGCTTCGATTGGACCGATCCGAAAGACGTCCTGGCCAAATTGCAGGAGGAATCCGAAGAGCTGGTCGAGGCGATCGAGACTGCAGATCAATCGCATATCGAGGAAGAATACGGCGACCTAATGTTTGTGATGGCCAATCTGGCGCGGCACTTGAGGGTGGATCCAGAGGCTTCACTGCGTAGGGCGAACACCAAGTTTAACCGCCGTTTCCGCGGGATCGAAGCCACGCTGAAAACCGAAGGGCGCAGCCTGGAAGAAGCATCTCTGACCGAGATGGACGCGCTTTGGGACCAAGCAAAGGCGGCAGAGAAGAGCTAGTTGGAATGCAGCACTGGTGGACACAGGGCGTCCATCACCTGCTCCCATTTTCTATATGTTCAGATCAGATAGGCCGCCCTTGCTTCCGCAAGCAGCGCGTCTGCGGCCAACCGCGCAGCATCCGTCACTTCACCGCCAGCCAACATGCGGGCGATTTCGTCCCGTCTTTGATCCGGGTCCAGCATGTCGACATCAGTAAGAGCAAGACCATCGACCGAGTTCTTCGATATCTGGAAGTGATGGTCTCCTAGGGCCGCCACTTGTGGAGAGTGTGTAACGACCAGTACCTGACCGGCGTTGGCCAATTGCGCCAACCTGCGTCCGACGGCATTGGCAGTCGCCCCGCCGACACCTCGATCAATTTCATCAAAGATCATTGTCAGCCCATCTGACTGCGCCGCCAACTGGACTTTGAGTGCCAATAGGAACCTGGACAGCTCCCCGCCGGAGGCGATCCGATCAATCGGACCAGCAGGTGCCCCAGGGTTTATAGCGGCGGTAAACCGAACGGCATCTGTCCCCTCTGGCCCGGGCTCCGTGGGCTCCAACGTTGTGAGGAACCGGGCATTTTCCATCTTCAGAGGTTTCAACTCGCCGGTGACGGCTTCGTCCAGCCGTGCTCCCTGATCCACGCGCCGGCGCGATAAGTCTTCGGCTGCTTGATCGTAGGTTTTCTTGGCCGCATCCAACTCGGCCTTCAGGACCTCTATGCGATCCTCGCCTGCATCGATCATTGTCAGTTGCGTCACCATCCGTTCAGCCAATGATGGCAATTCGTCCGGTTGGACGTTGTGTTTACGCGCCAGGCCGCGGATCGCGAAAAGACGCTCTTCGACGGCCTCCAACTCGCCAGGGTCGAACCTGAGTGCATCATGCAGCGCCGAAAGTCCCGATTGAGCTTCGCCCAACTCCGTCAGGGTCCGGTCCACTGCAGCGATCGTGCCTTCCAGCCTTCCTTCTGCCTTTTCGGCGATATGGGTCAGACGAGATAGAGCTTCGCTGATCAGGCCCTCCGCGCCTTGGGTGGACAGTTGATCTGCTGCCCGATTAATCTCTTCGCTCAGACCGACGGCTTGGCGGATCAGCCGCCGCCGAGAATCCAGCACTTCCTCTTCGCCGGATTCAGGAGCCAGCTTTTCCAACTCGGCCACGGAATGGCGCAAAAAATCCGCCTCTGCCGCTGCCGTAGCCAGGGCCGTCTGCGCCTCATCAAGCGCGCGTTCAGCCGTTTTCCACCCGGTCCATGCAGTGCGCACCGCTGCGACCCGCCTGTCCAATCCACCAAAGGCATCAAGTAATGGACGATGTGCTCGGGGGCTCAGCAAGCCCCGGTCATCGTGCTGACCGTGCACCTCCACCAACATTGCACCGACTTGCTGCAATGCATTGGTCGAAACCCGCTGATCGTTCACGAATGCGCGCGAGGGGCCATCCGCCGATGCATTGCGCCTAAGGATGATGTCACCACCGTCAACGGATAGATCCAGATCACGCAACACGTTGTGAACCGGGTGATCGCTGGCGACAGAGAATTCTGCGACGACGTTGCCGCCGTCGGCACCCGCGCGCACAAGATTGCGTCGCACTTTTTGTCCAAGCGCAAATCCCAAAGCGTCGAGCAAGATCGATTTACCAGCCCCGGTTTCACCGGTTAGGACATTGAGGCCTTTGTTGAATCCCAGCGTCAGCTTTTCGATCAGGACGATATCACGGATCGAAAGGCTACACAGCATCGATGTTTCCGCGCAGCGCCTGGCTTACAGCCAATCACCCAGGATCACCCGGCGATAAATGCTGCTGAAGAAACCATCGTCCGCCTTTTCGGGACGCAGATCACGGTCCGTGAGCAGCGCATAGGATGCCGCATACCACTCCGAACCAGGAAAGTTCTCAGCCAAGACCGCCGCTGCGATCTGCGCCTCGCGGGCCACGCCCATCGCCAAGTTGGCCTCAACAATCCGGTGCAGCGCTTCCGGGGCATGAGACGTCGTCTGATATTCATCGAGGACCACCTTGAAGCGGTTGATGGCGGCCACAAAGTGGCCACGCTTCAGGTAATACCTGCCGACATCCATTTCTTTGCCGGCCAGGTGGTTGTGGGTCAGATCGATCTTCAAGCGAGAATCCCGGGCGTAATCGCTTTCAGGATACCGCCGCACCACTTCTTTCAATTCGCGAAGGGCGGACTCGGTGCCGATTTGATCGCGACCGACATCGACAATGTTGTCGTAATAGGTCAGCGCGATAAGATACTGCGCATAGGGCGAGTCGATGTCAGACGGGTAGAGATCTAGATATCGATTGGCCGATGCCCGTGCCGCAGGATAGTCATTAGCCGTATAGCTGGAAAAAGCCGACTGTATGATCGCGCGTTTGGCAAGTTGCGAGAACGGGTAAAGCCTTTCGACTTCATCGAACATCTTCGCGGCAGGGATCGGTTCTCCATCATCCAACAAGGCCTGCGCCGTGTCATATATTTCGCGGGCTGAACGATCCTCGATCGGGACTTCATCACTTTCAAACCAGCTGCATCCGCTGACGATGGCCCCGATTAGGGCAAATGCTGCGATCCTAGTTAGAAGTTGACCGGTCATGTGTTCTGGTCCCTGACTGCTCTTGACCAATATGCGTACGACGAAGCACTTTAGTCAGTCCGCGGCACAAGGGGAAGAGGCCGCGCACGAGCTTTGATCACCAATTGTAGAGATCCCGTTAAACCGCCAGAGTGTCGAAAGCGGCTTCTGCAGTCATCGGAGGCGTCATCGCGGTGATTTCACCGCCCAGGCAGTTCCTTTCACTCACGATATCCCAAACCCAGCAATCCGGCCGCTTGAACAATTCGCGCAGCAGAAGGTTGGTCATTTCGTGACCGGCTTTGACGCCTTGATAACGCCCAATGATCGGGGCGCCGGCCAGTGCCAGGTCGCCCACAGCATCCAGCATCTTATGGCGCACAAACTCGTCTGCGTGGCGCAGACCATCCGGGTTCAGAACGCGGCCCTGATCGACAACGATCGCATTCTGCATCGATCCGCCTTGAGCCAGCCCAAGGTTCCGCAGATGCTCAACTTCACTGAGATGGCCGAAGGTGCGGCTGTCGCTGAGTTCCGCCACGAAAGCACCGTTCACCAGGGTCAACGACTTGTTCTGCTCACCGATCACGGGGTCATCGAAGGCAATCCGATAGTCCATCTCGAACACATCCGACGGAGCCAGAGATGCAACACGTCCTTTGTCTTCGACCGTGACGGTATTGATGATCCGTATTGCCCGCGCAGGCGATGTCAGCACGTCAAACCCTGCATCCAGCAAACCCTGTACAAAAGCAGCTGACGACCCGTCCATGATGGGTACTTCCGGGCCATCAACGGCAATGAATGCGTCAGTGATACCACAGCCCGCAATTGCCGCCATCACATGTTCGACGGTGCCAATCGACACACCATGTTCGTTCGTCAGTCGCGTGCAGAGCTGAGTATCGGTGACCAAGTCATAGCGCGCCGGGATAAGCTGATGCTCCAAAGGAACATCGACGCGCAAAAAATTGATCCCGGATGCTGTATCCGACCGCGCAATTGTAATCGCCGCCGGAGCACCAGAGTGCAATCCAACGCCAGTGAACGTCACATCTTTGTGGAGCGTTCTACGCATTATTGGGCCGTCTTTCTTTTCTTTGACGGGCCTTTTCGGAAACTGCTCAACCTGCCCGTCAATCTTTCGCACTGTATTTATAGTTTAGGGCGAGCGGCCTCAAATCACTGATTATGACGCTTTGCAACATAAGTTTCGAAGGCCAAGTCGCAGGATAAAAACAGAAAAAGGGATGCCACCCAATTCTGGGCTGGCATCCCAAGGCGAGAGGCGGAAAGCCCATGCATGTGGGCCTTCCGTGGTTAATTAATTGGCTTGCCGACGCAGGAACGCAGGAATTTCTCCGCCGTCTTCGTCCATCGCGGGCGTCGTCGGTTCACGCCGTTCCAGCCGTGTAGTGTTGCTTTCCTGGTTACCGTTTCCAGCAACACGATGGATCAGCTTGTTGATTGTGAACAATCCGCCACGGCCTGATTGGTCATCTTCCGCCCCCTTGCCCTGACTGGTCGGTGAAGACGAACGGTCTACCGATGCATCGTCCAGATCAAAGAGCGCCGGTTCTTCTTCGTGCGCTGCTGCTTCGGCAGCCCGGCGAGCGTTATCCCGAGCCTCGCGAGCGGCCAATGCACGCTGACGCACTTCTTCCGCGCGAGCGCGAATGTCCGACGGTGCCGGGGTCGTCGCATAACGCGCCTCTTCCGGGCGGCGTGCGACAGCAGGTTCTGGTTTAGGTTCTGGAGCAGGGGCCGGGGCTGCAGCCTCTACAGCAACTGGCGCCTCAGCAGCCGGTGTCGTTGCGATTGCGGGTTCAGATGCTTCAACGAGTGGTTCAGGTTCGGGTTCTGGCGTCGAGGCAACAGGTGCTTCCTGAACCGGCTCGGGGTCAGGCGACTTCACTGCGGCGACGGCAGCTGCCGCCGCGGGTGCAATCGGATCTTCAGCCCGACGGGTGCCACGAATAGCTGTCACGATGCCAGGATCTGTTTCCACTGGACGCCTGCGCTGCGGAGCTTCTGACGGAGGCTGAGCTTGAATTGCCTCGGCATCAATACCCGTCGCAACCACGGACACCCGCATCCGGCCATCCAAGTCGGGATCAATCGCCGACCCAAACTTGATCATGGCATTGCCATCGACCTCTTCTTTGATACGGTTCGCAGCTTCGTCCATTTCGAACAGTGTCAGATCGTAGCCACCGGTGATGTTGATCAGAACGCCGCGGGCGCCTTTCAGGCTGACTTCGTCCAACAACGGGTTGGCGATGGCTTTCTCTGCGGCATCGATGGCGCGGGTTTCGCCCTCCGCCTCGCCGGTACCCATCATCGCCTTGCCCATCTCTTCCATGACGGATCGGACATCGGCGAAGTCCAGGTTGATCATACCTGGCCGGACCATCAGATCGGTAACGCCCTGAACGCCCTGATAGAGAACATCGTCCGCCATCTGGAATGCTTCGACGAACGTCGTGCGTTCCGAGGCAACCTGGAACAGATTCTGGTTCGGAATGACGATCAACGTATCGACGACTTGTTGCATTTCGTTCAGGCCGGCTTCGGCAACCGACATGCGGCGCGTGCCTTCAAAGTGGAAGGGCTTGGTCACGACACCGACGGTCAGGATACCCATCTCGCGCGCGACGCGGGCAACAATCGGTGCTGCACCCGTACCAGTGCCACCACCCATGCCGCCAGTGATGAAGCACATATGCGTCCCATCCAGGGTCGAGGCGACTTCTTCCAGCGTTTCTTCTGCAGCGCGCATGCCGACCTCGGGCTTCGAGCCCGCGCCCAACCCACGGGTAACACCAACCCCAAGTTGAATGGCCCGAGGAGCCTTCGAATTCGCCAGAGCTTGCGCATCAGTATTCGCGGCGACGAAGTCCACACCTTCTAATTGCTTTTCAATCATGTTGTTAACTGCATTACCGCCGGCTCCACCGACGCCAAATACAGTAATACGTGCACGGAGTTCGTGCTCGTCCGGTCCTGCCAGATTAAGTACCATCGCTCTCGCCTCTTTGCATTTTTTGTTGTTCTGCCTCGACTTGGCCGGTGTATTTAATTTCTGTTCTCACCGGTTCTTATTTTGTTGCCAATACGTTAACCGATTTCAACCATAGGGTCACGTACTTTTCCACACTTGATTCACAGGCTTTTCCACAAACTTACCATGCACGTTTCAGCCAACGGACCATATCGCTTGCCCGTCCACGGGCGCCGGGCCGCGGCGCGTCGAAGTCCCAAAGCTCGTCATGCGGACGCAGCGCATAGAGCGCCAAACCTACAGCGGTGGAGTAATCCGGCCCGCTAAGCGATTGCGGCAAACCGGCAATCCTTAGCGGCCGGCCGATACGCGGACGCCGCCCTAGGATGCGCGTGACCAGATCGTCTACACCCTGAAGTTGACAAGCGGCACCAGTCAAAACCAGACCAGAGCCAGGCATCGTCTGCACGCCGATCTGATCCAACTGTGCTTTCAAAAGGTGCAGAGTTTCTTCAATCCGGGGACGGATGACACCGATCAGCATGCCCCGGCTGATCTGGCGGCGGTCCAATAGATCCTCTTCGCCGATTCGGGGCGCGTCGATCATTTCGCGGTCGTCCGCCCCGGTGGAAATTACGCCACCTTGCAGGGTCTTGATCCGCTCGGCCGTCGATTGGCTCATCATCAAACCGGCAGCAATGTCGCCCGTCACATGGCTGCCACCATAGCGGATTTGATTGACGCACATCAGGTGATCGCGCAGGAACACAGCGCACGAGGTCCCGCCCCCACCCATGTCAATGCAGACTGCCCCGGCCCGTTGTTCATCCTCCACAAGCGCCGCCATTGAAGAGGCATAGGGAGCAGAAACGATACCGGCCAGATCAAGGTCGCAGCGTCGGACGCATTCCATCAGATCCGCCAAAGGACGGCTGTCGACGGTCAGCACATGTAAGGCAACCGAAAGACGGCGCGCTGTCATGCCCCGCGGATCGGTAATGCCGCTTTGATAGTCGACTGTGATTTCGCAGGGTTGCGCATGTAGAATTTGCCGACCTGGCGGCAATGGCGGTTCAGGACACTCTGCCAGAACATGGCTGAGATCCCGGTCCGTAACCTGGCCGGTTTCGGTTTCAATCTCTGCCTCGGTCATATGGCTTTGCGGCCGCCCGCCGGAAAAAGAAACAATCACTTGGTCGACCCGCTCGACCTTTGGCGCTGCCATCTTTTCCGCGTTCAGCAGTGCCATGCGGATCGCACGGCAAACTTCCTCCATATCGACAATCTCGCCGCGGCGGATGCCGCGGGATTGGATTGTCCGGGCCCCGGCGACCTCGATCGCACCGAACAATGAGGTTCCCAATCCATCTTTGGCATCCGCCTCGGCGATGCGCGCTGGATCCAGCCGCAGCACAAGGCAAGTGATTTTAGATGATCCAATGTCCAGAACGGCAACGCGCCCACGCTTGATCGCGGTGTGCAACCGCGACCGCATGGACCGAAACATATCCACCCTCTTGAAGATCATGTCTCCTCCCCAGCTCCGTCAACTGCGTCCCGCAACCGCAGTATTTCGTGCGCCTTTCCGTTCATCCGCAAAGTCGGACGATCCGGCAGACGCATATCCACCGCCACCAGTCCCCGGTCCAAAACCTCATCGCCATAGTGCCAGGCCATCACTCGTGCCAAGGCGGCCTTCGGCGCCTGTTCCGGCAACATAATGGTCAGACCACGGTCCAACTCGACATTCCAACGCCGCTCTCCCACACGGACGAAGGCCCGAAGCCGGGGTTTCAGATCTGGGAAAGACCGAAACAGCGACAGCGCCTGGGCGACGACTTCGCCAGCACCTTCACCAATCACCACAGGCAGCTTTGGCCAATCGGCGCGGACGGGCGTGGGATCCAAGACCACACCTTCACGGTCGATCAGCCACAGCGCACCATCTGTGTCGCGCCACAGTGCCTCAGCAACACGCTCGATCACATCGATATGCAAAATGCCCTTCGGCCCCAGCGCAACGCTGACATCCTTGACCGCGGCGACATCGGCCAGATCCGCCTGCAAAGCGGCTACGTCAAACGTCATGGTCGAGGCTCCGCCCGGCACCGAGATCATACCGGTCAGGCGGCTCTCCAATCCCGCGGATGCGCCTTCAATGCGGTAGCCGTTCACAGCAAATTCCGGACGCTGAGCCAGAACCGCGATGATCGCGTCCCGCTGTTTCCCGATGAAAGCGTGGAGATCGGGACTATTCAGCAGCTTCCAACCGGCCATCACCACTAAAATGCCGGGCAGAACGATCAGAGAAGCCCGGCGGACCCAGGTTTTCTTCCAGATCCGGGTCAGCCGATACATTGCCTTTGAAGGCCCAGGCCCGCGGTTCTTCTGCGCTTCCGGCCGCAAATCCATCAACAGTTTGACAGCGCGCTTCTTTGGAGCCTCGGTGCGCTCGACCTGCACTTTGGGTCGGACTACCTGTTGCATGCGGCATCCTCCACCAACCAACTGCAGAGGTCTTCGAAAGAGACACCAATATGGCTGGCCTGCTCTGGCGCCAGCGATGTGGGGGTCATTCCGGGCTGCGTGTTTGTCTCCAACAACACCAGGCCATTGAGGCCCTTCGTATCGTCCCAACGAAAGTCCGTCCGGCTTAATCCACGGCAGCCCAGAACCTGATGCGCCTGCAGGGCATAGTCCAGGCAGGCCTGATAGACTTCGGGTGGAACATCGGCAGGCACGACATGTCGCGACCCACCGGCAGCGTATTTGGCGTGATAGTCGTACCATCCATCGGACAGGATATCTGTCACGGCCATGGCACGATCGCCCATCACAGCCGTCGTCATCTCGCGGCCAGGAATGTATTGCTCGACCAACAGAGTGTCGGGGGCATCATCTTCCAGACGCGCCGGTCCGTTCGCATTGGCGTCCACGATATAGACGCCAACGGAAGATCCCTCGTTATAGGGTTTCACGACATAGGGCGGCGCGATCGGGTGACCGGTCAAAACCTCTTCCCGGGGCACCAGCTTGCCATCAGCCACCGGCAGACCCGCCGCCCTAAAAACCGCCTTGGTCCGCTGCTTATCCATTGCCAGCGAAGAGGCCAGGACACCGGAGTGTGTGTAGGGAATTTGCAGCCATTCCAGCAGGCCTTGGACGCATCCATCCTCGCCCCAGCGTCCGTGCAGAGCATTGAAAACGGCATCAGGCTTGGCTGCCGTCAAATCGGACGCAAGGCTTTCGCCGGCGTCGATTTCGACCACCTGATACCCTGCGCGCCGCAACGCCCCTGCGCATTCGGCCCCGGATACGAGCGAGACTTCTCGCTCGGCCGAGCGGCCGCCCTTCAGGACTACGACGCGGTTGAATGTCCTGCCCGACATCCGCGCCCTCAACTGTTATCCGACCCCCAGTTTATCCGGGTGATTCGGTTCGCAGACTTTTCATCTCACGATCTGTCAACCATAACCCCGATCCGACGGATTTCCCAAGCTAAATCGTGCCCAGAGTGCGATTTTACCCGGCGCCGAACCTCTTCACCCAGGTTTTCCAGATCAGCCGCAGTGGCATTGCCTGTATTGATCAGAAAATTGGGATGTTTTTCCGACATCTGGGCCCCGCCAACAGTCAAACCTCGGCATCCAGCATCATCAATCAAGCGCCAGGCCTTAAGGTCCATCGGGTCGTCTTCTTCGCCTGTCGACGAATACCCGGCGGGGTTGCGGAAGGTCGATCCGGCGGATCTGTCCTTCACCGGTTGCGTGCGCGACCTGCGCGTCACATACAAGTCCATCTTTGCTTCGATGGCAGATTTTTCGCCGGGAATGCCTTTCAAAACCGCCTCGACGATGACCGCATCATCCGGAATCGAAGACGCACGATACATGAAATCAATTTCGTCAGCGGCCAGAATTTCCAGCGTTCCATCACGGCGTATGATGGTCACATCCTCCAAGACATCAGCGATATAGCTGCCATAGCATCCCGCGTTCATCTTCACGGCACCGCCCATGGCGCCGGGGATTGTCCGCAGAAACTCCAATCCTGCGATCCCGGCCTCTGCCGCACGTTTGGCGACATGAGCATCCAGCGCCGCTGCTCCTACCCGGACGCGATGACTTTCCAAAATCTCGATCGTCTGGAAGCTTCGACCAAGCTTAATCGCGACACCATTCAAGCCGCCATCCCTGATGATCAGGTTGGAACAGACCCCCAGAGGAAAGACCTCGACATCCGGGGCGTTTGACAGGAAGGCACTGAGATCGTCGCGGTCAGCAGGAACGAAAAACCATTCTGCTACTCCTCCGACCCGCAACCAGGTTAACGGTGCCAGAAGCCGGCCTTGTTGAAGCTGACCGCGCACGTCTGGCAAGCCTATGGCGCTCATGATCTGTAACTCCACAACGAACCAACAAAAAAGGCGAGCATAACTGCGGCGGCATTGGCGATCTGGATCGGCAACAGATACAGCATCAGATTAGCCCCCCACGCACTTACACCGGCCTGAGACAAGATGAACAATGCGCTTGTCCCAGCAACTCCTAATGCGACGTTTACCATCCAAGTCGTGCCAAGAACCACCCGGATCGCAATGAAAACAGCGCAGAGCACGCCTGTCATTGCAAGCCAGACCTCACTTAGCCAGATCTCCAGCGCAAGCAAAACCATGTCGAACAGCATCATCGCCGCAAGCATCATTGCGTCATCGT
Source organism: Pseudomonadota bacterium (assembly GCA_039028795.1). Classification (GTDB taxonomy): domain Bacteria; phylum Pseudomonadota; class Alphaproteobacteria; order Rhodobacterales; family Rhodobacteraceae; genus Thermohalobaculum. The sequence goes on along the minus strand of JBCCHJ010000082.1, from coordinate 4,356 downwards.
CCATAGCATCATTGACAGGACAACGGGAATGACCTGCGAGGCGACCAATTAGCAAGCTGTTTTCGGCAAAAAACCGCCGGATCAGCGCATTCGGCGCACAGTTGCTTCCGGTGGCGTTCTCATCACGCTAGGTGCTGCATTTTGCGATGCGTCCGGCGCGATTTGCTCACGAACAGTCTGTAAATTGGCGTACCGATCCAGTTCTCGCTTTTGCCGACGTGCCTTTCGGCCTGACCAGATGAAGTAGATCAGGAAAAACAGCAGCGGACCAACCGCAGGAAGTGGATTGCCGTTGCTGATGATCAACCCGATCAGCATGACAATCCAAGATAGACCATAAAACAGCCATACGCGCAGGTGCGACTTCAACTTAGCGAAACGCCCGCGGCGTGGGAACATCCATCCCGAAATTAGATACGCCAGAAGATACCCCAAAAAACATGTCACGAATGCCGTCAGATGGGTCATGCCTTTGCAGCTAAATTTTCGGGCAGTGTATTCGCCCAGGTGGTTATCGTGCCAGCACCCAGGCAGACGACAATGTCACCAGCCCCTGCATGTTCGGCCACAAAATCCGGCAAGGCGTCAGCGTTCTTCAGCGCATGGGCCGACCGATGGCCGTGGGCGCGCAGGCCACCCACTAGCGCATCGCGGCTGATCCCATCGATGGGCTCTTCCCCCGCCGCGTAGACATCTGCGATGGCCACGACATCAGCGTCATTGAAGCAGGCGCAGAACTCTTCGAACAGGTCGTGCAGCCGGGAATAGCGATGCGGCTGATGGATTGCGATGACATTGCCATTCGTGGCGGATCGCGCAGCTTTCAGCACCGCTTCAATCTCGACTGGGTGATGACCGTAGTCGTCAATGATCGAGGCCCCGTTCCATTCCCCAACCTTGGTGAAACGTCGATTGACCCCGTTGAATTTGGCCAGCCCATGACGGAGCTGGTCGAAATCGATCTTCAACTCCAATGCCGCACCTATTGCCGCCAATGCGTTCAGCACATTGTGCTCTCCCGGCATCGGCAACCGCATCGCATCGTGCCGCGTGCCATCCCTTAGGACCACGTCGAAGGCCATGGCACCATCTTCATAGCGTACGTTTTCAGCCCGGATATCCGCCTGGCGGCTAAACCCATAGGTGATGACGCGCCGGTCCGTCACGCGACCGATCAGGGTCTGAACTCCAGGATGATCAATGCAGGCAACCAGGGCGCCGTAGAAGGGAATGTTCGAGGCGAACGCTTCAAAACCATCAAACAGTGCGTCGATCGAGCCGTAGTGATCCATATGCTCTGGATCGATATTGGTCACAATCGCGACTGTCGCGGGCAGCTTGACGAAGGTGCCATCGCTTTCGTCCGCCTCGACCACCATCCAGCGCCCCTCGCCCTTGCGAGCGTTCGAACCATAGGCATGAATGATCCCGCCATTGATGACTGTGGCGTCCTCACCGCCCGCATCCAGCAGCGCCGCCACCAGAGACGTCGTGGTTGTTTTACCATGGGTCCCGGCCACGGCGATGTTCCAGCGCAGCCGCATCAGCTCGGCCAACATTTCTGCCCGGCGTACAACCGGCAAGGCTTGTGTCCGGGCGGCGTCCAATTCCGGATTGCCAGGCTTGATGGCCGAGGAAATCACCACCACGCGGGCCTCACCCAGGTTCTCGGCCTGCTGCCCAATATGCACCACCGCGCCCAGATCCCGCAGGCGCCCAACGATCTGACTTTCCCGCAGGTCCGAGCCCTGCACCTGATAGCCCAGGTTCAGCATCACCTCGGCAATGCCGGACATGCCGATCCCGCCGATGCCGACGAAATGCACAGGGCCAATATCCAAGGGCAAGGCGGTAGGCGGGTTCATGGGCTGCTCCTACGGGAAATGGATGGCTCGCCTATCACGGGTGGTCAGACACTCGCAACCGAAGGATCATGTGTCGGCGATCTCTTCCACCAAATCGGCCAGCCGTTGCGCCGCGTCAGGCTGTCCCTGAGACAGCGCCGCCTCGGCCATGTCTTTGGCCAACACCGGATCCATCATAACGTCAGCCACTACGGTCGCTAGGCTTTCCGGGGTCAACTCTGCTTCGCGTAAGATGACGGCTCCGCCAGCGCCAGCCAGGCCGCTTGCATTCGCTTCTTGATGATTTCCGGTGGCGATGGCCAAGGGCACAAGAATAGACGGACGTCCAATGGCCGAGATATCCGCGACCGATGACGCACCGGACCGCGAAATCACAAACTGTGCGTTCGCGATCCGATCAGGCACATCGTCAAAGAAGGGCTTCACCAAAGCCTCGATACCCGCATCCGCATAGGCCTGGACGACCATGTCCTGATCCTCAGCCCGGGCCTGGTGCGAAACATGGACCCGGTTGCGCACCTCTTCAGGCAATTCCGCCAGGGCCGCCGGAACGACTTGGGATAACAGCCGCGCCCCTTGGCTACCTCCCATAACAACCAACGCCAAGGGCCATTCGCCCGGCGGCGTGTAAGGCGATGCTGCCCGGTCCAGAACCGCTGATCTGATTGGGTTGCCCGTATGCACACCCTCGACACCTTCTGGCAATGTCGTCGGCCAAGTCCCACAGGCAACGCGGCTGACCCGAGTGGCGAACAGCTTGTTCACCTTACCCAGAACGCCGTTCTGTTCGTGCAGTATACAGGGCCGCTTCAAAAGCCAGGCCGCCGTCATGGCGGGCAACGCGGGATATCCGCCAAACCCTGCGACGCAAGCCGGGCGCTCTCCACACATGCGCCAAATCGCCGTCAGCACACCGGCGAAAATCTGAAAGGGCGCATTAAGTTTCGATAGTCCATCGCGGGCAAAGGTGCCCGCGCTTACGACCTGACGCTCTACCGCCTGGGGAAATCCCCCGGCATATCGTGCGCCACGCTCGTCCGTGGACAGACGCACCCGCCAGCCACGGGCGAGCATCACCTCGGCAAGCGACTGAGCGGGGAACATATGGCCGCCGGTGCCACCGGCGGCAATCACCAACAACGGTTTTGCCAATTTAGCTATGCCTCATCTGCTCGGCCGGATTGTGCGGCCTGGTCCGCGTCAGCGCAAGCAGTGCCCCCATCACCAAAGCCCCCGCAATCATCGAGGACCCCCCGTAAGAGATGAAGGGCAAAGTCATCCCTTTGGCGGGCAGCAATCGAATTGCCACCGAAAAATTCACGAAGGCCTGCAAACCGAACAACACCGCCAAGCCGGTACCACCCAATCGGATAAACGGGTTTCGTTCTTCGATCAGCCGCGCCAATGCGCGAAGCGTGATAAACAAGTACAGTGCAATAATGCACAGCGTCAGGATAAGGCCAAACTCTTCCGCCGCCACTGCGATGATGAAGTCGGTATGCGCATCTGGAAGGGCCCATTTCACCTGGCCCTGGGCTGCACCCGCACCGAAGAAGCCACCTTCGCGAATGGCGGATTGCGCATAGGCCAACTGGCTATGCGGATCGACACCGTCCTGCAGATAACCATCGATGCGCCGGGCCACGTGTTCTGAATTGAAGTAGGCCAGGGCCCCACCGATTCCGACAGCGGCACCAAACCCAATCAGCAGAACGACCGGCGCGCCAGAGACAAACAGCATCGCCGCCCAAAGGCTCAGAACCAGCATGGCCTGACCAAAGTCCGGCTGCAGCGCCAGCATCACGGCAATGCCAATGGCAAAGACCGCAGAAATGCTACGCCCTGGTGGGCCGTGTCGTTCCATGGCGCCAGCCATCAACCAGGCTGCAAAGATCGCAAAGGCTGGCTTCAGAAACTCAGACGGCTGCAGACTGATGATCCCCAACGAATACCACCGCGTCGCACCTTTGTTGAAATCCGTGCCTAAGACCGGCAACAATGCTGTCGCGACAAGCGCAAGAATAAACACCAGTATCCCGATGCGACGGATCGCCTGCGTAGACATCATTGATAGAAGAATGATGCCGCCCAGCCCCATCACGGCGAAAATCGCATGGCGCAAGACATAGTGATAGGTCCAGAGCCCGTTCTTTTCCGCCAAGGGGGGCGAAGCCGCCAGCCCCAACACCATCCCGACGGCAAATAGAACCAGCAAAGCGCCAAGGGACCAGCGGTCCACCGAGTGCCACCAATTGCCGATCACCGACCCTTCTGGTCGGCGCATCAGCATTCCACGGAATGTAATTTCAGTCATCGCGCTCTAAAGCACGATACCTGATGTCCCGGCCCAGGACCGGTATCACTAGGTTCCATTACTGCTCCTCCTCAAGATGAGGGACCATCAACTCCCGAAACGCGTCTCCGCGCGCCTCAAAACTCGGGAACTGATCAAAACTCGCACATGCCGGTGACAGAAGCACTGTTTCGCCTG
>JBCCHJ010000081.1:0-21094 GCA_039028795.1 Pseudomonadota bacterium | reverse complement strand
CGATTTCGCGGCCCTGGAAGAATTCGGCAATGTCTTTGAGTTCACCCAGCGACGCTGGGGGCGCCAGATCACGGCCATACTTTTCCTTGTATTCGGCCTGCAATTCGGGACGCGAAATCGACGGCACCACAGTCTATGGCGCCGCGATCTATACCGAGCGGGGCTCGGAAGGCATCACCATGGGTGTCACCAATGCGCTCTACAATTTCGGGTTCAGCTACGGCACGCCGGATGAGCCCTACAAATTGGACGGCGTTGTGAACTCTGCCGGGGCCGTCGCAGGATTAGAATTCTACAAAGGGCTCTACGATTGCTGCGTGCCCCCGGGTTCGTCCGACTGGTACATGTCGGAAAACATCGATGCCTACAAATCTGGCCAGGTCGCGCTGCAGATGAACTTTGCCTTCATCTGGCCAGGCGTGCATGCCGACCCGAATGTTGGCGGAGAAAAGTCCGGCTACTTCCCGAATCCGGCTGGCCCGGGTGGTCACTTTGCCCAACTGGGTGGTCAGGGGATCTCGGTGGTATCTTACTCTGACAGCCAGGACGCAGCCTTGGAGTACATCCAGTGGTTTGCCCAGCCTGAGATCCAGGCGAAGTGGTGGGAGCTTGGCGGTTACTCTGCATTGAAAGCGGTCGTTGAAGACCCAGGCTTTGCATCGAGCCAGCCCTATGCCCAAACCTTCTTGGACTCCATGGCCATCGTTAAGGACTTCTGGGCAGAACCTGCTTATGCCTCGCTGCTGCTGGCGATGCAGGACCGTGTCCACAAATATGTTGTGGCCGGTGAAGGTACAGCACAGGACGCGTTGGACAAACTGGTCGAGGACTGGACCGAGGTCTTCGAGGACGAAGGCAAGCTTTAAGCTTCGATGTGCAAGGGGCGGGTTGACGCCCGCCCCACAACCTGAACCGTAGGGTGGGCCCCAACCCATCCCAACGCCCCCGGTCCGCCTGAGAGCCAAGATGTCCACGCCGATTGATCACATCGCCAAGGCCACGCCCGTGCCAATCGCCCAGCGAGTGCGAGGGCTGAGCGACCGGGCCATTGCCTGGATCTTCGTGGCGCCAACAATCTTTCTGTTGCTGGCAGTGAACATCTTCCCGCTGATTTGGACGATCCGGCTCAGCTTTACGAACTTCAAGGCGAACCGGCCAAACGCAGACGTCAAATGGATCGGAACGCGGAACTACGAGCGTATCCTGACGGACAGCGACATCTGGCTGACAATGCAGGCGACCGCGCATTTCCTATTCTGGACGATTGTTTTTCAGGTCCTGATCGGGTTTGCGCTGGCCTGGCTGATCAATCGCAAGTTCAAGGGCAATGATCTTTGGACCACGATCATCGTGCTGCCGATGATGTTGTCCCCAGCCGTCGTTGGAAACTTCTGGACCTTCCTCTACCAACCGCAAATCGGGCTCTTCAATTATGCGGTCGAGTTCTTCACTGGCACGGATCACACCAGCTTTTCGATGATTGGCGACAAAGGCCTTGCGCCTTGGGCGATCGTGATCGCCGACACGTGGATGTGGACACCCTTTGTCATGCTGATCTGCCTTGCCGGTCTGCGATCGATTCCAGACTCGATCTATGAGGCCGCCGAGTGCGACCGGGCGTCGAAATGGCGACAGTTTTGGACGATTACCGTGCCCATGGTGCTGCCTTTCCTGATGCTGGCAGTACTGTTCCGGGGCATCGAGAATTTCAAGATGTTTGACCTGGTGGTGCAGTTGACCGGAGGCGGGCCTGGAAACACGACAACGCTGACATCCATCGATCTGAAGCGTGAGGCATTCGAGAAATGGCGCACCGGCTATTCCAGCGCCTATGCGATTATTTTGTTTGTGACGGTCTTCGGGTTGGCCTCGATCTACGTCAAAGCACTGAACAAGGTGAAGGAGCGATGAGCAGTTACTCCATCACCGAACCCTCGCGCACCCAGAAGTGGATCGCCGCAACCTTGGTCATCAGCTATGCGCTGATCACGATGTTGCCGCTGCTGTGGATTATCTCGACCGGGTTCAAAACTTCGGAAGACTCTATCGCCTACCCGCCCAAGGTTCTCTCTACCCCATCTTTGGAAGGGTATGTGAACCTCTTCACCACGCAAACCCTGCAGAGCGGAGAGGTTGATCCGCCTGAAACCTGGTACGAGGAAATCGTCCATGACAAAGGGATGCAAATCGTCGGTCCGTCGCGATTTGGCGAGCGGTTTCTGAACTCGGTCATCATCGGGTTCGGGTCGACATTTCTGTCGGTATTCCTGGGAACGTTGGCGGCCTATGCATTCTCGCGCTACCGGATACCGCTAAAGGATGACCTGCTGTTCTTCATTCTATCGACCCGGATGATGCCGCCCATCGCCGTGGCAATCCCAATCTTCCTGATGTTCCGGACGCTGGGGCTTTCCGATACGCATCTCGGCATGATCCTTCTTTATACGGCGGTGAACCTTTCGCTGGCGGTATGGCTGCTGAAAGGCTTCATGGACGAAATCCCACGCGAATATGAAGAAGCCGCGCTGATCGACGGCTACACGCGGTTTCAGGCCTTCTATAAAGTCGTGTTGCCGCAGGCGGCGACCGGTATCGCTGCGACGGCGATCTTTTGCCTAATCTTCGCCTGGAATGAATATGCGTTCGCAGTATTGCTGACTTCGGGCACGGCGCAAACGGCGCCGCCCTTCATCCCCACGATCATCGGTGTTGCCGGACAGGACTGGCCTGCAGTTGCGGCGGGGGCAACGCTGTTCCTGCTGCCTGTCATGGTCTTTACCATCCTGCTGCGCAAACATCTGCTGCGCGGGATCACATTTGGGGCCGTGCGCAAATGACCGGGTTCCTGCACGGCTTGGCCAGGTTCCGTCGCGGCCCGTGGGAGATGCTGGCCTCCATCCTCATCGCGCTGGGCGTGCTGATGCTGATGCAGCCCTTCGTGCTGGTCGCCTATACCTATTCGTTCGCGGTGACACTCATCGGCACGGTGATGTTTATAATCGTCAGCCATTTTCCCGAGGACGACTGATGGCTGAGATCCGCATCCAGAACCTGCGCAAGGAATTCGGTGATTTCACCGCTGTGCAGTCCTCGTCCTTTAAGATTGAAGATGGCGAGTTCTTCATGCTTCTTGGTCCGTCAGGGTGCGGCAAGACCACCACGTTGCGAATGATCGCCGGGCTGGAACTGCCAACCTCCGGCGAGGTATTCATCGACGGCGAAGAGGTCGGTCAGAAACCGGCCCGCGAACGGGATATTGCCTTTGTCTTTCAGTTGTTCGCGCTCTATCCGCATATGAACGTACGGCGGAACATTTCTTATCCGTTGATCAGCCAGGGCATGCCCCGCACACAGGTCCGCGATAAAGTCGCAGAAGTCGCGCGCATCTTAGGAATAGAGGAAATCCTGGACCGCCCGGTCAGCGGTCTTTCCGGTGGCGACCGCCAGCGCGTGGCATTGGGCCGGGCAATTGTTCGCGAACCCAAGTGTTTCCTGATGGACGAACCCTTGGGCGCCCTGGACGCTGAATTTCGCGAGCATATGGCTGAGGAATTACGCGCCCTGCACGACCGCATGGGCGCAACCACGGTTTACGTGACCCATGACCAGTTGGAAGCCATGCAAATGGGCGACAAGATCGTGGTGATGAACCACGGGGTGATCGAACAGTTCGGCACACCCTTGGACATTTACGACAAACCGGCGACCATGTTCGTGGCTGACTTCATTGGTTCGCCCTCGATGAATTTCCTGAAGTTCCACGGGGCTGTGACGCCTGGCGCCACTTCGGTAGACCTGCATCACCAGACACTGGCGATACCTGCTATGCAGGAAGCCTTCGAGGGTGACCTGGTATACGGCATTCGTCCCGAACATATCCGGTTGGATGACGCGGCTACGCTGCGTGGTGAGGTGCTGGCCACCGAGTATTTGGGTACAACGCAGATCGTCACGCTTCAGACGCCTTATGGCGAGGTCAAGGCGCGTGTCGCATCCGACCAGACTGCCCGTATGGGAGAGGCCGTAGGCTTAGATTTCAACGGCTCTACCGTGACGCTATTCGACAATCAGTCTGGTCGGGCGCTTCGATCCGACCTGAATGCCGGGGTGATGCATGGCTGATGTCCAACTTCAGAATGTGTCGAAGTCCTTCGGCGCCACCAGAGCTGTCGATGGTGTTGCGATGACTATCGATGACGGGGCCTTCATGGTTCTGCTGGGGCCAACTGGTGCGGGTAAGACAACAACCCTGCGCCTAATTTCTGGTCTTGAACGCCCCGATCAGGGCGACATTCTTATTGGTGGCCGGTCCGTAATTGGCGATACGCCAGCGCAGCGCAATATCGCGATGGTGTTCCAGCAGTATTCGCTCTATCCGCATATGACCGTGCGGGAGAATCTTGCGTTCCCTTTGAAGTCCCCTGCCCTGCGCACACCGGCGGATATCATTGCGAAGAAAGTGACCGAGGTCGCTGAGATCCTGCACATCGCCCACAAGCTGGACAACAAGGCAACGCAGCTTTCAGGCGGTGAAATGCAGCGCGTTTCAATTGGCCGGGCGTTGGTGCGCAGGCCAGAGATTTTCTTGATGGATGAGCCGCTGAGTTCACTGGACGCAAAGCTGCGTGCAGAACTGAGGGTAGAGCTTAAGCGCATCCACGAAAGTCTGGGGGCAACGCTGCTCTACGTTACCCATGATCAGATTGAAGCGATGACGATGGCCACCAGCATCGGCGTGCTGGACGAAGGCAAACTGGTGCAGGTCGGCACACCGCGCGAGATCTACGAAGATCCGGTGAGTCTCTACGTCGCCGGGCGGCTGGGTTTGCCACGGATCAATGCGCTACCCGCTGATCTGTTCGGGGGCGCACCATCGGGCGCTAAGACAATCGGCCTAAGGCCAGAGCATATTCAAAGTGGCGACGGAAAAAACGCCAAGGTTCAGCGTGTTGAACATCTGGGCGATCAGACGCGCCTTCACCTGGTGCTGGATCACCACGACATCATCACCTTGACGGACGCCCACACAAAACTGGCGCCGGGCGACGTGATCGCCATTCAGCCCACCAACGCATTGTATTTTGACGCCGCTGGTGCGCGCATCACCTGAGGAGGAACGGCCATGAAGCAGTTTATGAATGCCAAGGACACGCTGGTCACCGACGCAATCGACGGCGCTTTGCGCACAGCAGGTGGTCGGCTTGGCCGATTGGATGGATATCCGCATATCAAAGTCGTGGTCCGCACCGATTGGGACAAATCCAAAGTCGCGCTGGTATCAGGTGGCGGGTCGGGGCATGAACCCTCGCACGCTGGCTTCGTCGGCCAAGGCATGTTGACAGCCGCAGTCTGCGGCGAGGTCTTTGCCTCCCCATCCGTCGATGCGGTGCTCGCCGGGATCCTGGCCGTGACCGGCAAGGCCGGATGCCTTTTGATCGTGAAGAACTACACGGGCGATCGGCTGAACTTTGGCCTGGCCGCTGAACGGGCGCGGGCGCAAGGCGTGAAGGTGGCCATGGTCATCGTGGATGACGACATTGCCCTGCCGGATCTTCCGCAGGCACGCGGGGTCGCAGGTACACTGTTTGTGCATAAGATCGCTGGTGCGCTGGCCGAACAGGGCGCGGAGTTGGATACCGTCGCCCAGGCCGCGCAGAACGTCATCGACGGGGTGATTTCGATCGGCATGTCGCTGGACACCTGCACCATCCCGGGCTCGCCCAAGGAAGATCGCATCAAATCCGACATGGCAGAGCTGGGTCTTGGCATCCATGGCGAGGCGGGGATCGAACAAGTCCAGTATTCCAACGCAAAGACGGCAATGGCCATGGTGGTCGAGCGGCTCGAATCCAAGATGGCCCCCGGCCCCCATGTGGCACTGCTCAACAATCTGGGCGGCGCCACACCCCTGGAAATGGGCGTGCTGACCGAAGAGCTGATCCATTCCAGCATTGGCGAACGGGTGCGCTGGCTGGTCGGCCCGGCACCGATGATGACCTCGCTGGATATGCAAGGGTTTTCCGTTTCTCTGCTTCCCTTTGCCAAAGCGGACGAAGCGGCCTTGCTTGCACCGGTTGCACCATGGTTCTGGCCGGGATGCCTTGCTGTAGGCGGGATTGACGTGCAGCCCCTGCCCGACGGATTAGCGCCCATCCAACCGCTTGCGTCGGAACAGCCAGAGACGAGGGCATTCATCGAACGGTGTTGTTCGATCTTGATCGAGGCAGAGGCTGACCTGAATGCGCTGGATGCCAAATCCGGGGACGGCGACACAGGCAGCACACTGGCAACTGCAGGACGGGCATTGATTGACGCCCTGGACAGGTTGCCATTGGCCGATCAGACGCAGCTTTATCGTGCGATTGGGCTGGAGTTGAGCCAGACGATGGGCGGCTCTTCCGGTGTTTTGCTGGCAATCTTCTTCGCAGCGGCAGGTGATGCATCAGCCAGCGGCAAGGACTTCGGTGGCGCTCTTCAGGCCGGTTTGGACCGTATCCAACAGGTTGGCGGCGCTGGTCCGGGCGACCGGACGATGATAGACGCAATGCAGCCAGCGTTAGACGCCTTGCCAGACGGACTGGCGACCGCGGCTGCAGCGGCCCGTACCGGGGCTGATGCAACGGCGAAGATCACAAAAGCCCGCGCGGGACGCGCAAGTTATCTGTCCGAGGCGAGCCTAGCCGGGCATAACGATCCAGGCGCAGAAGCGGTTGCGCGGTTGTTTGAGGCATTGAATCGCGACGCTGCATAAACATCCCAGGATCCGCGGCTGAAGGCGTTGACGGTCTTCAAGCCCTGCCAGTGAAGTGATCGGTCATCCGGCGCTGTCCGATCAACCGCGCCAAGCGGCGGTTTGTGATCTGTTCAAAAACGCCCGTTACAAATGAAACGTTTTTTCTTCGACGGGACGCATGCCTGAAACATGCGGCTTTTAATCTTGCTGCATCGAAGCGCTTTTGGCGTCCAATGATTGAAAGGAATCCAGAGATGAACCAGATCACCATCGAAGAGAAGACCGATACCGCCGACGAGCCCGACTACGCCGCTATTAAAGTCAAACAGCGCGGGGCCTGGAGCTCTGGCGACTATGCGCTGATCGGCTCGACATTGAACATTGTCGGCGAACAACTGGCCGAGGCTGCAAATATCAATCCGGATGAGCGTGTTCTGGATGTGGCCGCAGGAAATGGCAATGCGACGTTGGCCGCAGGACGCCGGTTCGCCAAAGTGACTTCGACCGATTACGTTGAAACGCTGCTGGAGAAAGGTCGCATCCGGGCCAAAGCCGAGGGCATGCAGATCGATTTCCAACAAGCGGATGTCGAAGCGCTGCCATTTGCCGACGACACCTACGACGTGGTGGTGTCAACTTTTGGCTGCATGTTCGCGCCAAACCAGGTTCAGACCGCTGCTGAAATGGCACGCGTGTGCCGCCCCGGCGGTCGGATCGCCATGGCCAACTGGACGCCCGACAGCTTTATCGGCGAACTCTTCAAGGTGATCGGCAAGCACGTCCCGCCGCCGGCTGGTGTTCAATCGCCTGCGCTTTGGGGCACGCGTGCCCGGCTGGAAGAGATTTTTGGCCAAGCTGCCTCGCGGATCGAAATCAAGACCCAAGCGTTCAACTTCCGCTACCGCAATGTCGCGCATTGGCTGGATCTGTTCCGGACGTATTACGGGCCGACGCACAAGGCTTTCGCGGCATTGCAGCCCGACGCGCAAGACCAACTTGCAGCAGAGATGGTAGATCTGGCTCAGCGCCATAACGTCGCCGGCGATGGTGGAATGGTCGTCCCGAGCGCCTATGCCGAGGTGGTGATCACCAAACGCGGCTAGACCGCACCAACAAGTGAGAAGGGCGCGGCTCAATCAGGGCCGCGTTTTTCATTCTCGCGATTGTTTGATGACAACAGGCCACGCAGGGTTGGACTTCAACTCCGTTCCCCGAAGATATAGCCAATTCCGCGGACTGTACGAATGACCTCGGGTTTTTGCGCGTTCGGTTCGATCTTTCGGCGCAGGCGCGAAATACGAATGTCAATTGACCGGTCGAACGGATCCCAGTCCCGGTCATGGGCCAGATCCAGCAACTGATCTCGGTTCAGTACGCGGCCGCGATTGATGGCAAAAACCTTGAGCAGGCTGAACTCCATGGCCGTGATCGAGATCTCTTTACCGTCCGGCCCGAACAGTAATGCGGATTCCAGATCCAGGATGCAGGGCCCGAATTGAATTTTACCTTCGGCCTTTTGCTCTTCCGATACTGGCGCACCGGAAGAGCTGCGCCGCAGAACCGTCTTAAGCCGCGCCTCCAACTCACGCAGATCCACGGGCTTGCCCAGGTAGTCATCGGCGCCCATTTCCAGACCCAGAATTCGGTCTACGACTTCTGCCGTCGCGGTCAGCATGATCACAGGCATATCGTTTTCGGCACGCAATGATCGCAGCGCGCTCAGCCCATCCTCACCCGGCATGTTTATGTCCAGAACAATCGCATCGATCGACTTTTCATCCAACACTCCGCGCAGTTCGTTGGCATTGCTGGCCGTAGACACCATGAAGCCCCGGCGCAGCAGATATTCGCCAACCATTTCGCGCACATCCTCCTCATCATCACAGACGAGGATATGGCGCTGGTCCTGTGCACTCATGATCCGGGCTCCCCTAAATCTCTGTTCTGATCTGGGCAGTTAGTACCCTCAGATCCCCTGGTGTTATTGGTTTTTCCAGATATGGCCTACCTGCCTGGGACAGAAAGTCTTCGGCCCCTGCGCTCATCGTGTCACCAGTTATGAATCCCAGGCGCGACACCAAGCCAGGCCAGCGTTCGCGCATCGAGTTAAGCAGATCCTTACCGCTTAGGTCCGGCATATTGATGTCTGAAAGAATCAGGTCAAACGTACCAGGCAGACGTTCCAGCGCTGCCTTGGCGGAGTGCACAACGGTCACATTGTAGCCGTCGCGGTCGAGGATGTGTGCGATCAAATCGGCGACATCCTCTTCATCGTCGATTACTAAGACATGGCCGGATTCGGCCGCAGGTTTTGCCGTGTCTGTTTCTGTTTGGTCTTCGGGCCGGGCAGCAGCCAACCGGATGCAAAACTGCGCACCGCCACCGCGCGCCTCTGCCACCTCGATCGTGCCGTTGTGGCTCGCGATCACCCTATGACAGAACGCAAGGCCGATACCTGTGCCCTCGCCCACTGTTTTGGTGGTGAAGAACGGTTCGAAAATTCGAGCCCGGATATGTTCGGGGATTCCTGGACCATTGTCTGAAATGTCGATGACGACATCTTTGCCGGAACTTGAAAGATGGGTGGAAATGGCGAAGTGACCGTCGCTGCCCAGCGGCGACAGCACATGCTCTGCATTAACGATCAGATTGGCGAGCACCTGCACCAATTGATCAGCATCCGCATTGACCAGCGGCAGATCGTCCGCCAGATCATGCTGCACCGTGACGCCAGCGGATCGGAGCCCATAACCAGCAACCTCTAATGCGGTTTCCACCAGCGCATTAATCTGGGTCAGTTCCAATTTGGTGGGACGTTGGCGCGCCATGGCCAGGAAGGTTTTGACGATGCGCGAACATCGCTCTGCAGCGGTCGAAATTTTGCGCGTGCGCTGCAGAACTGTCGGATCTTCCAGTTCTTCTTCCAACATCAACGCATGGCCCACAACCACTGACAGCGGATTGTTCAATTCGTGCGCAACGCCTGCCAGAAGCTCACCTAACGCCGACAGCTTTTCGGACTGGTGCAGCATTTCGCGCTGGCGGTCGAGCTCGGCCGCCGCCTGTTTGGCATCGGTGATATCGGCGCGAGTGATGACAAAACCGTCCTCCGAGGTCGGATTGCGGGAGATAGAGAACCAGCGGCCACCGCGGCTTTCAAATTCGAACCGCAGGCGTTTGTTGCCATCGCGGCGCAGGCCGGATTCGCGAACAAGCGATGCCTCTTCGTCATCCAGCTTGTGGGTCGCGATCGCGGTTTCCAAAATATCCTGATAGGTCACACCTGGTCTGATCATGTGACCAATTTTATCGTTCAATTCCATATAGCGCTGGTTCCAGGTCACCAGCCGATCTTGATCGTCATAAAGCGCAAAACCTTCGTCTAGCGCCTCGATTGCATCGCGCAAGCGGTCGTTCAATCGGGCCAGTTCCTGGGCCGCACGCTTCTGGCGGGTGATGTCATGGCGTGAGACGACAAAACCGCCTTCGCTGGTCGGACTGTGGCTGACAGAATACCAAGTGCCATTCTTCAGTTGGAACTCATCGCGCGATCTTTGGTGGTAATCACCATCTTCGATGTACTTGCGGGTCTGTTCGATTGCCTCCGGCTCCAACAATTCGGTATCCAATGATCTGCTGAGAATATCGGTAAAGTGGGCGCCCGACTTAATACTGTCAGCCACGTGGGCATTCAGCTCCTCGAAACGCCGGTTCCAAATCAACAGGCGGTCATCCGGGTCGAACAATGCAAATCCTTGATCAACCGAGTCGATCGCATCGCGCAGACGGTCATTCAACTGCGCCAGTTCTGCCGCTGCCCGCTTTTGCTCGGTGATGTCGTGGCGCGACACGACAAATCCGCCTTCGCTCGTCCGATTGAAGGCGACGTCGTACCAGGTGCCATCGTTCAGTTGAAACTCTTCGCGAAATCCTCGCCGATATTCTCTATTGGCCAGAAATTCTTGCGCCCTTTTAACAGTTTCTGGCGGCATCAGACCGGTTTCAAGAGCATTTTCTACGATGTCGGTAAAAAGCACTCCGTCGCGAATGCTGTCAGCAACATAGGAATTCTGCTCCGCATACCGCCGGTTCCACATCACCAGTCGATCTTTCGGATCGAAAAGCGCGAAGCCTTCATCGAATGAATCGATTGCGTCGCGCATACGATCGTTCGCGCGGGCGAGTTCTGCGCTGGCCAGTTTTTCGTCCGTGACGTCCAGCCAGGTGATTACAAAACCGCCCTCGCGCGTTGGACGGCGGACCGAGGTCACCCATGTACCGTCCGACATGCGAAACTCGAAGGTCCGATGGCTGCCGCCTTCTCCACGTGCAAGTTCAGCCTCGTAGTCCGCAAGCCAGCCTTCTGCATCGACGAAATGGCCGGTTTGCACTGCGGCCTCCAGCAACACGCGGGTGTGGGTCCCCTTGGTGATCAATTCCGCATAGGGCGCGTTCATCTCGATAAAGCGCTGGTTCGCCATCACAACGCATTCGTCCGCATCATAGAGGATGAAGCCTTCGCTCAGTGCTTCGATCGCATCGCGCAAGCGAACATTGGCATCCTTGATCGTGCGCTCTGCCGCGACCAGATCGGTCAGATCCGTCACGGTTGAAACCATCACTTCCTGATTTCGGTAGTCGATGATCCGGGCAGAAAAAAGCGCGGGAAACTCAGTCCCATCCTGGCGCCGCGCGGTGGCAGAGAAATCGTCGATCCGGTTTGAAGCCAACAATTCGGCCAGAAAGTCCGCACGGTCCAACGGGTCGGCAAACTGATCGCGGGTGCTTTCGGCCTGGCCAAAAAGATCAATGGAAGCGGGCGACTGGTAAATTATCGTACCGTCACCGATCTTGGACATGCAGAGGTTTGCCGGGCTGGCCTGCAACAGGGTCGAGAGTAACTGCTCCGATTCTTTTGCCTGTTTCTCAGCCTGACGTCGCGCGGTGATGTCGATTTCAGAGATAATGAAGCCGCCGCTGGATGTGCCGCGCCCTTGGACAGATGTTATACTACCGTTGGTCCGATACACATCGAATGGCGCTCGTGCTCGACACTTTGCCAGGGTCTCCTCAACCCAGGCGTCCTCTCTGCCCTCGGTCCCCACCATCATACGGCGGTGTGCCATTTCATGCAGCATGGTTTTCCAATGCATCCCAGGCTGCAGAATATCGCGCACGGGCGCATTCATATCCCTGAACATCGCATTGCTGACAATCAGCCGCCCATCAGCATCGAAGAGTGCACAGCCTTCGTTCAAACCGCTGAGCGCATCCTTCAGCAGATCAAGTTCATCATTTCCCGCCACATCTGGTTTCATGCCAATTGGCTACCCCCCGGATGTTTCAGTAGACTGTCAGTCAATGTGCCGTTTGTTTCAATTGTTTCAATACCCAACAAAACGCAGTCTATCTGCTTTTTTGCCGTTGAAGATGCCCGACTTCGAGGGTGAAGCGCGGTCCGGCGCTTCACCCCATAGCGGCCATGGAAGTAAGGTGGATTGCCTTCGCAGGTTCATTCGCCAGAGGTAAGAACCGCTGCGTGATCGACAGTTATCCGCTCGAATTTGGTTTTCGGTACAGCTTCAGTACGCCGCGCAACGCCCCGCTTGATATCCATGGGACAGACTGACAAGCGCCGCTCGCGACATTCCCACGTCATTCAGCGTCGATTGATCCAGCATTTCCAGTTCCCGCAATGCCCGCGTCTTGCGGTTTCCACGACAAATCCGGCTAAGCGAACCACATATCCATTTAGCGATCTGGGCCATGTCCAAACCTTTCTGCTGAACGTTTCGTGGATGATTATGATGATTTGGTTTTGCCGCCTTGTGTCAGCGGCAGAGTAAAAGTGTTTCAGTTGTTATCATCGACCGGGTCGGCAGGTGCGGTTCAGATCGCTAACCCTGTTGCGCCGGGTGTTTGAAACAACTGAAACTTTCAGTCCGTAATGCGGAAACATGACAGACATAATGGCCATGGAAAATGTTTCCTGCGTTGCCTGTTTGCACAGGGCGCAGTCGCATTCCTGAAAAAGACAATCTGGGTGAGATTGATGGTTTCACTTGCGGCGCTGGACTGATGCTACACGCAGAAGTAGATTCTATTTGATTTGGGCGGACACCGCTTTGGCGTATCTGTTTCCGAGTTGGGGCTGAAGATGACAAATATCTACAAGGGGGTTGAGATCCCCCAGAATGACGATTTGCGTGTCGAGGCGGTGGCGGCCTATGAGATTCTGGATACCTCGGCCGAACGTGAGTATGACGACGTCACCACAATGGCGGCTCAGATCACCGGCTGTCCGATCTCTTATATTTCGATATTCGATAAAACGCGGTCTTGGCTGAAGTCCTCTTACGGGCTACCGCCCAATCGGCCACCACGCCCTCGCGAACTAAGCATGTGTGCGCCGACAATTTGCCAACGCGACATGATGGTGATCGAAGACCTGCGCCAGCACCCGCGCTATGCGAACCTTCCGGCTGTCGTTAATCCACCACATGCACGTTTCTATTGCGGCGTCCCGCTGATCAACCGCGATGCCTACGCGCTTGGAACTTTGTGTGTTTGGAGTCCAGAAGAAGTACGGCTCGATGATGCGCAACTCACAGCGATGCAGAGACTGGCGCGTATAACCATCGACACGTTAGAGCGGCGACGCGATACGCTGGAGGCGGAGACGCGCCGAAACGAGATTGCTGCCCAGCTCGATCGCAGCCGCACCGCAATCGAACGCGCCGAGGCCGTGGTTTACAGTCTGCTGCCCCAGGCAGCGGCGGCCAGAGTGCTGGTGCAAGCAGAGGTTCCGCCAAGGGTTTACGAGCACGCCACTGTCATCTGCATCCGGCTGCATGGACTGGAGATCAATGCCGCGGCATTAGTGCTGGAGCGGATGATGTTGGATTTGGAACCGGTTCTGGCAGAACTTGGCCTTGAGAAGATCGGACTTTCTGGCGATGCGCTCTATGCGCTGGCGATAACGCAAGCAACGGACAGAGCTCAATCTATGACGGATCGCCTGCTTCAGATTTCCGAGGCGGCGCTTGCAGATCAAAGCTCTGGCGGAAGCGTCAGTGGCGGCGTGGCAACAGGTTCCGTCCTGGCGTTGATGACTGGCGAGAAGCGGATCGGGATGGATTATTGGGGGCAACCTATCTCGGAAGCCTACCGTCAAGCCACCGGCAGCTAACCTTTGAGATAACCCGCGCAAATCTCTGATAAACCAGGTTTTTGCGCTGTTTGGGCATTTAGTATTTATCTTGAACTCGAACGGTTGACCGGCGTGAGTCCAGAGCCGTCTTTGCGCGCGTGCCAAAGCAAAAAAGGGACGGTATGAATTAGCCACATAATTACACATTAAATTTACGTAGTTATTTTTATTTTCCATTTTTTACTGGTATTGCTGAAGGCATACGCCTATATCCTGCCTTCTAAGGATTGGAGCCCAGACCAAAATCGGCGGTAGGAAGCCATGAAAACCTTCCCGATGTTCCTGAAAATGACCGATCGTCGCGTCGTCATCATCGGTGGCGGCGAACAGGCCATGCAAAAGGCCCGACTGGTTATGAAAACCGAGGCAGAGATCGTTCTGGTCGCACCGGAAATAGAGGCGGACCTGCAGGCGCTCGTCACCGCGGGCCGTGTTTATCACCGGACAGGCGGCACGGACGATCTTTTCGAAAATACGGCCCTGGTGTTCATCGGAACGGGCTGCAAGGGCACTGATGCGGCATGGCATGCCCGCGCCAAAGCAGCAGGCGCGCTGGTCAACGTCGTCGATTATCCCAATCTTTGCGATGCGATAACACCTTCGATCGTCGACCGAGACCCGGTTGTTGTCGCGATCGGCACCGAAGGCACTGCGCCAGTGCTCGGCCGGCGGATTAAAACCCGGATCGAGCAAATGCTGCATCCGCGTATCGGCGCCTATGCAGCGCTTGCCGGTCGGATGCGGGCGACTGTTGCGCGCCATATCGAGTCGCACATGCGGCGCGATTTCTGGCGCTGGGTCTTCAACGGCACCCCGTGGCGGACTTTTTCCTCCGGCCTGGAAAGCGAAGCAGAACGTCAGATTCAAGACCGGGTTGCTTCGGGACACTTGACCCAACAAGGCCGCATAAGCGTGATCCTGGGGGCCGAGGACTCCGGTATGATCCCATTGGCGGCAGTCGAACGCCTGCAGGAAGCCGATATGATCTATGTTGATGATGGCGTGCCGGACGCTGTTTTGGAACTAGCCCGCCGGGATGCGGAACGGGTGCGGATCGGCGGCATTCCCTTCGCCTCGCAGAACCTGAATGCGGCGGCGAATGTGGTCTACCTGACGCCGGCGTTTCAGCCCATAATCGCATCGCCCGACAGTAGAACTGTGATCGAGCACATCCGATGCGCCACGCAGACTTCGCTTGGCCACGTACTGGATGCAGCGCAAGCAAAACAGCCTGCGCTGAGCGTCCTTTCTCACTAGGGTACTAGAGGCAAACGACGCATTTCACAGGGGCTGCTGCGCAACGTGTTGTTGGAACTGGACCGCGCCCGCCACCCGGCGACAAATTCATTTCATTCGTTGTCAGAGAACCGGTCCAAGCTCCAGCTTGCTGCCATCGTTAAAGCGGGTGAAGCGAAACCGGCTGATGTCTTCGACCTGGTTCTCATTCGCGGCCATTCTGGCGATGACATCGCCGAAACCTGGGCCGATGCCAAACCCATGCCCGCTCATACCCGTCGCGATGATCAGACCGCCGATACTAGGCGCTCGATCCACGATAGGCACCACATCGGGCATCGCGTCAATCATCCCCGCCCAGGTCGTACGGATCTTCGGCGCGCCGATCTTTGGAAAGCGTTCGGCGAAACGTTCGCGCATCGCCAGAACATCCGAGACGATCGGCGTCGGCTCTAATACGCGGCATCGCTCGAAGGGTGTGGTCTGGTCGGCCTCCCAACTGCGCGGCGTGCCCCAGGCATCGGGGAAGCCAGCCGGGGCCGCAGGCCAGGGCCGCATTTCGCGCCAGTTATGCGACAGTTGCGGCAGGAACTTACCAATCCGCCTAAACGCATCCGGACCAATATAGAACGGCATCCTGCCGCCTGCGGCCAGCGAATATCCGCCATCGCGCCTGCGCCGGATTGCCAACCCAGAATCCGCGGCATTGCCACTGAAAAATTCCTCCATTGGCGCAGTCCGGGCCACGGAGCCCTGCACAGCTAGTTGCGGGATCTCGACGCCATGCCGACGAAGGAAAAGCGACGACCAGGCCCCAGAGGCCAACACAACCTGATCACAGGCGATCCGGCCATCTTCTGTGATAACCCCACTGATCTTGCCTGCCTGCAGATCCAGCGTTCGAACCGCACAGTTTTCGCGGATCAGCACACCATCGCGGCGGGCCAGCCCAGCAACGGCGGGCACGGCCTGCCATGGCTCGCCGCAGGCGTCGCTGACGGTATGCACCCCGCCCACCCAGCGTCCATCGCCCTGGCCGTCGAACATCGCATCGACCTCGGCTTTTGAGAGTACCCGAGAGTCCAGCCCTGCCTGATCGGCGAGGTCCAGGAAATCCGCTGCCCCTGCCAGGCCATCTTCCGTTTCCGAAAGGTAGGTTGTCCCGGCCGTACGCACACCGCATGCGCCATTGGTTTCGCGATGCGCATCATGCCAAAGCGACAGCGCCCGCATCATGATCGGCAGTTCAGCGTGGTCGCGGCCATGCTGCCGGATCCAACCCCAGTTGCGCGAAGATTGCTCCCCTGCCACTCGGCCTTTTTCGCAAACAAAAACCTTCAGGCCCCGGCGCGCCATATAAAGCGCCGCGAAGATCCCGATCACCCCGGCACCGATGATGACCACATCTGTGCGGTCCGGCAAAGGGTCCTGAAACTCGAGCGGCGTTTTGACGGTTATGCGTGGCGCATCCGTGTGTGGATCAGAGGACATCGTCTAGAAATCCCGTCGCTTCTCGGCCCCGTGATACAAAATCTCGGACCATTGGGCGTTGGCTTTGTCGCGCATGGCGATGTCCGCCGACGCCATGTCGCCGGACGCCCGGGGGATGATCTCAAAATGATCATTCGGCGGTGCACCCCGGACCCATTGCGCCGAGGATGCGCCGACCACATGGCGTATTTCGGGCGGCATGTAGGATTGGATGGCAAAGCCGATCCGCCGGTCATCGCTGGAATTGGGCTCGGAGGCATGGATCACACGCTGCGAGTGGAACGAGGCTTGCCCGGGCCTTAGCGGCGTCGCCACCGCCCTGCCCGCGTCAATGTCGTGAATTTCCTGCCCGCGCGTCAGGATGTTCTGTTCGCCATAAGTATCGTCATGATCCCGAATACCATCGATGTGGCTACCGGGGATCATTTGCATGCAACCCGACTCCAACGTGCTGGGCGACAGCGCCAACCAGGCGGTCACACCTGTCAACGGCTCCATTCCCATGTAACGCCCGTCCTGGTGCCAAGAAACGAACCCTGGATCATGCGCTTCCTTGATGAACAGGACTGTTGCACCAGCAATGATGTCTGGGCCGATCAGATCTTCCACCGCATCGATCATGATACTGTTGTGAACGATGTCGTCGAGAAACTTGAAGTTCATGTGTGCATTGTTGCGGGCGGCACCTTCGAAGGCCTCGGGCCATTTCGCCTCGGCTTCCTCAAAGGTTGCACGGATCTCGGCGGCTTCGGCTTCGGTGAATATATCGACCGGCGACAAGAATCCGTCGCGATGATAGGCCTCGATCTGGCTGTCAGTCAGTTTCTTGCCCATGCTGTGTCCTTTTGCTCTTTGCACAGCCTAGGACGGGCAAAAGCCGCCGTCTATCGAAACTGGCGACAGATTAGGCCGCAATCAGGCGGCGCCGATCAGATACGTTTTCCAGGAATGCCACAGCGGTAAAGGGGCGATGATCCTGCTGCCTCTTCGGAGGTGACAGCAACTTGGTCCAGACCTGCCGCCCACAGTTCGCCGGAACTGCCTTCTGCCATGGACCGCCACGAAAAGCTTGCGTAATCTGGTGGGCAACAGTTCTGGGGAGCACACCACCAATCATGCAGATAAACGCCGCGACTTACGCGCCCGGACGCGTTATTGCGATTGTACGGGCCTTGATATGATGCGCGCCGCCGCCCTTTACGTACGCGGCGTCGAGGCCGTGAACTACCGCATTGGCCGGATCATGATGTACGGCATCTTCGTGATGATCGGCGTCCTGCTGTGGTCATCGATTTCGAAGACATTTTTCCTGCCATCGCGCTGGACGTTGGAGATCGCCCAATTTGCGATGGTCGCCTACTACATTATGGGTGGGCCATATTCGATCCAGCTCGGCTCGAACGTGCGGATGGACCTCTTCTACCACATATGGACACCCCGGCGGAAAGCCTGGTTCGACGCGTTTACGGTGCTACTGTTGATCTTCTACCTCGGGGTCCTGTTGTACGGCGGGCTAGGGTCCACCGCCTACTCACTGGGTTATTGGGGGGATGATCCGCTGGCCTTCTTTGGCGGGTTGGTGACCGGAGCCGAAGAGGTCGGACGTCTGGAACGCAGCGCGACCGCATTTCGCCCCGTTCTGTGGCCGATCAAAACCATCATGTGCATCGGCTTCTTCCTGATGCTGCTGCAGGCGATTGCCGAGTTGCTTAAGGACATTGCACGCTTGCGCGGTGACGACATGGGCGGCTACCTGGCGGAGACGGCGTGATGTCCTACGAGCTAATCGCCTTCCTGATGTTCGCCACGATGATGCTGATGCTAATGACGGGTCAGCGGGTGTTCGGCGCGATTGGCGCGGTGGGGGCCGTTGTCGCCCTGGCGTTGTGGGGCACAGGCGGGCAGGACATTCCGTTCTCTGCGGCCATGAAGCTGATGAAGTGGTACCCGCTGCTGACGCTGCCGATGTTCATCTTCATGGGCTATGTGCTGAGCGAGTCCAAGATCGCCGATGATCTTTATAAGATGTTCCATGTCTGGTTCGGGCCCATCAATGGCGGCCTGGCCATAGGCACCATCGGGCTGATGGTACTGATTTCGGCGATGAATGGGCTGTCCGTGGCAGGCATGGCCATCGGCGCAACCATTGCGCTGCCGGAACTTTTGCGCCGAGGTTACGACAAACGCATGGTGACAGGGGTGATCCAGGCAGGGTCATCCCTCGGGATTTTGGTACCGCCCTCTGTTGTACTGGTTCTATACGCCATGATCGCACGTCAGCCCGTGGGGCAGTTGTGGTTGGCCGGGATCGTTCCAGGCCTGATGATGGCGGGGATGTTCATCCTCTACATTTGGTTCCGGTGCCGCTTGCAGCCGGAGCTGGGCCCAGCCCTGCCGAAAGAAGACCGCGATGTGCCGATGGAGGAAAAGCTTCGCCTGTTGCGCGCGGGCCTGCTGCCCCTGGTGATCTTTGCCGCGATGATGGTGCCGTTTGTGAACGGCTGGACTTCTTTGGTCGAAAGCTCGGCCATTGGGGCGATGACGGCGTTCCTGGCGGCGGTGCTAAAGGGCCGGATGACTAAACAGGTCTTCGAAACCTCCGTCCGCATGACCCTTGGCATTTCTTGCATGTTCATGTGGATCATCCTGGCCGCCTTGGGCTTTGGTGCGGTCTTCGACGGCTTGGGCGCGGTGAAGGCAATCGAGAACCTCTTCACCGATCAACTCGGCCTCAGCCCCTGGTGGATCCTGATCCTCATGCAACTCAGCTTCATCCTGATGGGAACGTTCCTGGACGACACCGCGATGCTGGTCATCGTTGCGCCGCTGTATGTGC
This sequence comes from Pseudomonadota bacterium, assembly GCA_039028795.1. GTDB lineage: Bacteria > Pseudomonadota > Alphaproteobacteria > Rhodobacterales > Rhodobacteraceae > Thermohalobaculum. The sequence continues at coordinate 1,588 of JBCCHJ010000081.1, read as the reverse complement.
CGCTGGTCGACGCGCTGGGGTTCGATCTGATCTGGTACGGCGTGCTCTACACGATCACGACCCAGATCGCCTATATGACGCCGCCCTTCGGATATAACCTCTTTCTAATGCGCGCCATGGCCCCTCGCGAGATCACCTTGGGCGACATCTATCGGTCCATTCTGCCATTCGTACTGGTGATGGTCTGCGCCCTGGCCTTGGTCATGGCCTTCGAGGACCTGGCGCTTTGGCTGCCGAATTGGGTCTATGGGAAGTGACCCGCAAGGCTTTTCTGATTTGGCTTGTTTTGCTCATAGCCATCAACATTGCTCTTTGGGTCGCAGTTAGTGAAAAACTTCCGTACCTTATCGTTCATCATCCAACCATTAGCCTCGTTAAACCACTTGGAGTTATGTACGTGGGGTTAGCACCAGCGTTCTGGATTATGACACGCTTGCGCCTGAAAAAATCGAGACGATGGGTGTGGTACGCGCATCTGCCTGTAGCGCTTGGCCTGGTAGCGATATTATTGGCCCTACTTTTCTATAACTTGCGCTACGTATTTTCTTATCTCGGGATCAAGACTGGAGCAGCGGGTTACATCCTTACGTTGGTTAGCTTACCTGTTTTGGCGATAGGATTAGGTGTTTTGAGTTTCCTGCTCGCAATTGTGATTGTCATAATCTGCCTGCGTCCTGACAGAACTGAAAACGATCAGAGTTCTTAGGTAGCCGATAACGTCGGTCAAATCAGCTCCACCATACAGAAATTTTGACTAACTGGAAAAATCTGTCACTCTCCCCAGCGTTGAAGAAATGCAGGGAGAAGACCCATGACCGATCGTCGTAAATTTCTGACCGGGGCCGCTGTTGCCGCGCCAGCCGCCACGTTGGCCGCGCCCGCCATCGCCCAATCCACCATCACGTGGCGCATGCAGACCTATGCAGGCCCTGCCCTGGCCGCGCACGTCATCGATCCCGCGATTGAGATGTTCAACAAGATCGCCGGCGACAAGATGCAGATCGAGCTTTTCTATGCTGATCAGTTGGTCCCGACCGGAGAGCTGTTCCGCGCCATGCAGAAGGGCACGATCGACGCGGTGCAATCAGACGATGACTCGATGGCCTCACCTACTGAGGTGACGGTGTTCGGTGGGTACTTCCCCTTCGCCTCTCGGTATAGCCTGGACGTGCCTGTTCTGTTCAACCAGTACGGTTTGAACGAGATCTGGGATGCGGAATACTCGGCCGTTGGGGTCAAGCATGTCTCCGCCGGGGCCTGGGACCCCTGCCACTTCGCGACCAAGGATCCGATCAATTCGTTGAAGGATCTGGAGGGCAAGCGCGTCTTCACGTTCCCGACCGCCGGGCGGTTCCTGGCTCAATTCGGTGTCGTCCCCGTGACCCTGCCTTGGGAAGACATCGAGGTCGCCGTGCAGACCGGTGAATTGGATGGTGTCGCCTGGTCCGGAATCACCGAAGATTACACCGTCGGCTGGGCAGATGTGACGGACTACTTCCTGACCAACAACATCTCAGGCGCCTGGGCCGGGTCGTTCTTTGCCAATATGGACCGCTGGAACGAACTGCCGGAAGATCTGCAAACCCTG
>JBCCHJ010000080.1:0-21477 GCA_039028795.1 Pseudomonadota bacterium | reverse complement strand
GTCCCAGATGAATGGCCATCCCTGAGCAATCAGGACAGAACCCGGCTTATAGGCCATCCGCGCTTTAACGTGCCTTTATGCCAGGTGGGCCGTTGCGGTGGGCCAAGGATCTTCAAATTCGTGCCCGGCTTTCCACAGGGCTATCTCTTCGGGCGAACAGAAGCATTCGCGCACCGCGTTTGCAAATGTCTCCAACCCACCGCGATCGCCGATCACCGTCAGGCGGCAATGGCGGTCGCCGAAATCCGGGGAATGTTCTTCCAACTGGCGGCGCAGTTCTTCGACCTCCATGGCGGACAGGTTCAGGCTGTCATCCTCAAGCGCGGCGATCTTCCAGTAGTTGACGATCTCCAAGCCTACGCTGCCCGCCGTCTGGTTCCAGAGCAATTGCAGTTTGTCGCGGGTGGGCAGCCAAAAGAAACCTTTGCTGCGATAGATGCCCTCACCAAGATAATAGCTATAGACGTCCCAAAGGCGTTGCGGATGAAAGGGGCGTGGATCAGCGATGACGATGTTCTCGATCTGGTAATCCGCAGCACTGGCCATGGAACTGGTGCCGTGCGTCTGATCCCATTCTGTCAACTCCGCCCCAAGCGTCGCGACGCGCCCGTGGTCATAGGGCGGCATGGACAGCACATCGTCCAGCTTCACGTTACCCCATTGCATGCCGACAATGTCGGCACCGGCGTTGATGGGATGAATGGCCTCGGCCACGGTGCGCAGGCGCTCCATCGGCAGCCTGTCTATCTTGCTGAGCAATATCCGGTTGGCGAACATAATCTGTTCGGCCAGCAGGTTTTCGATGCCGCGCTGATTAGCAGCAAGATTGCGCGAGGCGGTTGGCACGATAGCGCGACCAAGGTCATGATCTTGAGCCAGCGTCACCGTATCTACGACCGTCAGAAACCCGTGCAGCCGCACGCCCTGGTTGGTTTGGATTGCCTCCAGAAGCGGCCATGGATGGGTGCTGCCGGAGGTTTCGATGACAATATGGGTCGCGCCGCCAGCGTGGAACTTTTCGATCGCAGCTGAAAACTTTGCCAGCCCCTCTGGACCGCTGATGCTGCCTGCCGGGATCGAAACGAAAAGCTCATCCTGTTTTGACAGCACTTCAGTGGTGTCAAGGATGCGACCGTCAACGTCCAGTTCGCTCATCTCGTTGACGATCACAGCAAGGCGGACGTCCTGAAATTCGCGTGCCTGGACCAGCAGGTTTTGCAAGAGGGTCGTCTTACCAGACCCCAGAAAACCGTTCAGTATTGTGACAGGAAGCTGCGCGCCTGCGTTCACTGGGCAAGCCGCTGTTCGGCTTTACGAAACCACTCCAAAGTGCGTGCGTGATGCGCTTCGCCCCATTGCTCGATGAATTTTTGGGTGTGGTGATCACGCCTGCTTTCCAGGGCTTTGATCCGCTCTGCCACATACTCCGAGGTTAGGGGTATCCCACATTCAACGGTGATACAGTGTTCCCATTCTTCATAGTTGGTTGGAATCATAACCTGTTCCTCGTTTCAGCGATGGGCGGACGACCGCAAGTGACTGACTGGCAGCGGGTGCGTTAAGTCCGTGTGGCGCGCTGGATGTTACATCATAACATTTGGGCGGCAGACTGCTCACGCCGGCAAAGACATGTCAAGTAAACACCGCAGCTTAGGTTCTGCGCAGGACCGGGACGACAGGTAAGCCGCATATTCAATGGGTAAAATGCGCATCGGGATCTACCCGTTTCTGGGAACCGACCTTCTGTCACAACCTATGGACCCAAAGAACAGTCCGCCTGCCAATCAATGATTACGAATATCCCTATGCGAGAACGTTCATTGGTCGGCTTTTGTGCGGTCGGTACCCTTATTGGACTGAAACCAATCAGCAATCTATGGGGATCGACATGCCAGTTGCAGCAGAAATCAGTCAGAAATGGTGGAGCAAAACCAAAAACAAAACCTTGAAGTCGACAGGCCTCGGCAAACAGCTTGGCGCATACGAAAAGCTGATCTCAGAGGTCGAATCCCCCAAGAATCCTGAAGGCCTTGAGAGCGCGTATACCAATTCAAACAAGCTGATTTCAGAGTTGATGCCGAAAACGGTGCAGGCTGGTTTAAAGGCCGCGAACAAGAAGTTGCATAAGGAGTCTATTGAAGCGCTAGAGGACTATAAAAAGAAGCTCTTTCCTGCCGAAGCCAAGCGCTTAACGCTGATTTATCTGCAGAACAAAAAGAAGATGGAAGTCGTCTCGGCAGCAGAGGGCAAAAAGCTGAACGAAGAGGTCAGCAAATGCCTGAATGCCGCGAATGCCGCGCAGACCAAGATGTTGAATGCGATGGGCGGTGTCGACAAAGCCAGGCAGGTCGCCATGAAGGCCCAGAAAACCAAGGATGAGAAGACGCTGAAGGCCGCGGGTGAAATCGCCACAAAGGGTATCAAAGAAGCCGAAGCGCAATATCTGAACCTCCAGAAGTTGTTAAAGAGGGCCAAGGAGTCATTTGGCAAACTGTCTGGTAGTGCCAAAGGTGCCGCCAAGGACTCGGCGATAGAAGGCATCCGCAAGTCCACCGAGCTTTTGCACGACAAGATCGAGTCGATCGTTGACGAGATGGGTTACGAGCTGAAAGACACGCTGAAAGCCGAGAATGAACTTTTGGAGATCATAGAAGGCAATTTTGACGAGGTGAAAACCTTAGAAAGCACGATTAATCATATCTGTCAGCGCTTTTCGATGAGCCATCGTGGCCTACAGGGGACCGTCAATCAATTGGGCGGGCCGTTGGAAAAGGTCAAATTTGACATGATGAATGCGAAAGAACGCGAAGGCGAAGAGGCCGAAAAGCAGGTCGCGCGCGATTCAATCAAGATCGTGAAAGCTATCGGAGATAAGATCAAGGAAACGGATGGTCTGATTAAGTCTGCCGTTAAGGAACTGCGGGATGACATCAAAGACCTTCCGGCCAACAGCGCGAAGATCCCAGCCTTGAAATCAGCCTTCGAGCGTGTCGAACATATCAAAGACAAAGCCGACAGTGTTTCCAAGGACGTCGGGAAAGTTGACGGGGATTTTCAGAAACTAAGCAAAAAGATCGTCACGCTGCTCCGTGCGTGACGGGGGACGACGTTCTCAATACACTGCCTGCGGGCGCCTGACCAACTTTCTTGGAATGCTCGAAATTGGATCAAGCGCCCGCTGTTAATTCAAGGTGCAGTTCACCCGTTAGCTGAGGTGCTACGACCAGACGGCTTGTCGGAGAATGCGTCGATCCACATCCCGGCATAAGCTGGTTAGTTCGCCGCCAATCTTTCCGGGTTTCATCCAATACCAGTCACAGACATCACATCGAAAAATACGATTCGCTGGCGCAAGAAATGAAAAAAATTTGATGATATCGTTGTTGAACGTCAGCTAAGCCTGCTGAGTCACCCAAGCCCATATGATTCAGCCAGGGTCTCAACAGCAAATGGGCGGGTGGAATGTCAGCGACAAACGTCAATAGACCGATTTTTGGAACGAAGGCCTGGGGCGCCAGTCCGCTGCGCGCCAACTTTCCTTTAGTCACTTCGCTGCTGTTTCTATGGTGCATGTTTGCCTTGTCAGGTCCGGCACTTGGACAGGGCCTTCCTGGGGATAATGATACGCTGGATGACCTTGTCGGTGATGATATCGTCGTCACCGCCCGTCGAACGGAAGAAGTACTAGAAGACGTCCCCGGCTCGGTTATCGTGCTCGGTTCCGAAGAAATCGAACAGTCGAACATTCGGAATGGCACTGATGTGGTCCTCAGACTGCCAAACGTGAATTTCAACGAGAACTCTAATCCTGCAGATCTGGACATCTCGATCCGCGGCATCAGCAATTTGCTGGGTGGCAATGCCGCCTCAGGCCCGACGAACGGTGTATTCGCGGATGGTGTTCTTCTCAATCCGACGGGAAGTGCGATTGGGGTGAATCCAAATCTGTTCGATCTGGAACGGGTCGAAGTCGCATATGGCCCCCAGGGTACGGCGTTTGGACGGGGCACAATTGGTGGCGCGATCAACTTCGTCACGAAAGCACCGACGGACGAGTTGGAATTCGAGGTCTCTGCAGGTGTCGGCTCTTTTCCCAGCGGCGAGGCACGCGCGGTGGCGAATATTCCTATCCTGGAAGACGGGCTGCTGTCTGCGCGGATCGTCGCCTTCGGTGAAATCTCGGACGGATTTCTGGACCTCTCGTCGATCGGAGAAGATAACCAACTCGCAGAGTACGGCGCCAGGATAAGCCTCCGATCAGAGCCAACAGACAATTTAACGCTGGATTTCAGCGCTTCTTTCGATCGGTCTGTCTACGACGCCGCAAATTCATCGCTGCTGACCAGCGCCGAGGACGGAGATCCGTCCAGCCCGATCGATTTTATCGAAGAAGATGTCCTGGAGCGCATCCTCTTCACAGCGTCGGGGGCGTATGAGGTTGAGTTTGGAACTTTCTCGAGCAGGACGTCCTACTTGGACATCTCGTTGGATGGAATAGACGACAGCGACGCCACGGCGCTTGATATCATTACTACGGCGATCGATTCCGAGGATCGCTCGATCGCGCAGGAATTTCGATTCGAAAGCAAGGAATTCGCCCTGCCCAGCGACCTAGGGACCATCTCTTTCAACCCAGGGGTCAGCTTTAGCTTCAACGACAGTCAAAACGACTTCCTGGTGGGAACTGGTGCGGACTTCTTCACGGCGGTGACCACATTTGGGGCAGGTGCAGGCATCATCCCGCCAGGAACTTTGGTCCTGGATGATGGATCTTTCGGTGCCGTGAATTCCGATCAACAGGTCAACACCTTCGGCGTCTTTGGCGATGTTCGGTGGCGGCCGGTCGATGAGTTGGAGATCACAGTCGGTGGCCGCTTCACTCGCGACAAGGTCAGAGTCAGTTCGGAAGCTATCGGCACGGGTCTGCTTGCAACAAGCACCGGCCTGCTTCAGGTGCCGACGCCTTTTGGCCCGGTTACGATTCCTTTCGTATCACCTTTGCCAGCGATCTTTCCCCCGACGGCGTTCATTGAAGCCGAAGAAAGCTTCACGGCATTTACGCCAAACGCATCGATCCTTTACGAGTGGAATGAAGATCTCAGCACCTATCTATCGTTTTCGACAGGGTTCCGCGCGGGTGGCTTCAGCGCAACTGGCGGCGCTTTGGTTCCATTCGATGAAGAAACAGTCAGATCTTTCGAAGCCGGCTTCCGCGCAAGTTTCTTGGATGAACAGCTGCAGGTCCGTGGGAGCGGTTTCTTCCTAGATTACGACGACATCCAAGTGACATCCACGACGTCGATTGTCGGGATCACCGTTATCGACAATGCTGCGTCGGCGCGCAGTGTTGGCGCAGAGTTGGGGTTCACGGCAAGGCCACTGGACGGCTTAACCTTCAATGCAGATTGGGGCCTGACGTTTGCCAAGTTCACTGACTATCAAACGTCTCCCTTCGGCGATCTTACCGGAAACACGCTGCCCAACGCGCCACGCCACACGCTCGCCCTTGCTGTCGATTATCAACACCCGCTTGGTCTGCTTCTGGGCAATCAAGCGAACGGCTTCGTCCGAAGCGAGTTCAATTACACAAGCGGTTTTAGCAATCTTATCGATCCGACCGCGATGACGTTTGACGGGCACAATATCCTGAACTTCCGTGCCGGGTTGCGCGCTGACGAGTTCGAAATCGAGGCATTTGTCGAGAACGCGTTGAATGATGCGATCATCGCAGGATCGGTGTCTGGAATTGCGGACTTTTTGCTGGGCGATGTCCCAACCGTCGTCGACATCAGCGGATCACGTGAATTTGGCGTCAGAGCGCGCGTGAAGTTCTGAAACGAGCCGCCGCGTGTTTATCCGCCCTTGCAAACCTGGGCATTTGCAAGCTGTGCCGACAATCTGTTTCGAGCATCGACAACACCCTGAGCGCAGCTTTCGTCGTTCCCGGCGCGTTGACAGGCTTCTCGATGCGCCGTCAGTAAGACCTGCCGGCGGCAAAGAAACTCCTGCTCTGGCAGGCCGCTTGCTTCGCGTACGCCAGGATAGCTGAAGCTTTCTATCGCCTGCTGAAGGACCCAAAGGCTGCCATCTGTATCTCGATAAGCTTCCTCGGCTTCGTCCAGGGTTTTATCAAACCTTGTCGTGTAAAGAATGCTGCGGCGGGTCGAACTATTGTGCAGGCCAAATCGTTTTGCTTTTTCCATCAGTTCGAAGACCGCGCCGTCGTCCCGATTATGCTGGGCCTGCCATGCTGCGCGGACCAAAAGCTTCGGGTTGTACGGGTCGAATTGCAATCGATGATCCATCCAGTGGATCATCATCGCCACGTCATCTTCGGCGATTGAAATCGATTCAACCAGATCGTCGGTGAACCAGCCAACCCTTTCGGCATAATCCCAGGCTTCATCATACCGGCTGAGCTTCATGTATGCTTCGATCTTCAAGGAGTGGTTGAAGCCATCCGGCAAAGTCAGCAGAATCCTTGCGGTCGTTTCGCTCAATTGGCTGGTGGCGTGTGCCCCAATTGCCAAACATTGTTCCAATGTCAGCGCAATTCCCGCATCTGCAATTTTATCGATCTGGTTTTCGCAGATCTCGTAAAGCTGTTCGGGCCCGTTCCCGCCCCATTGCGGCATCGCGTAGTGCATCGCAACCAACATCGCGTCATAGGGGTGATCGTGGCGGTTCACGATTAACCAACCCCTTTTCCGAACCAAGAACTTACCGGAAAAGTGGCTGATCTGTATCAGGGCATGCGCTGCCGAGACCTGTTTCGGGTCAATGGTCAGCGCACGCTCTAATAACGGCAAGGCCATATCGATCCGCGCCTGCATTGCCTTGAGTGCTTGCGGCGGCGTTTCGCGAACGGAGCCTTCACCGCGCATCAAGAGGCCTTGGTGAACCAGCGCCAGTCCGCGAGCCGTCAGGGCATGGGGCGAGTCAGGAAATTTCTCCCCCCAAGTCGCCAACGTATCGATGACCTCTGGATGCGTTGTCTTGAAGATCGAATACCCGCTTTTAAAGTCACGTGCCGAGAGGTCGCCTGCACTGAACTCATCTGCCCGCTGAACATATCGACGTTCCAACTCGTCAACTTTGCCGCCCACAGCGAGGCTCCACAAAGTTTCTTCTGTATCGCTTTCCTCATTTCTGGGTACCAGTTTTTGAAGCCAATCCGGGCGATGATCGATCTGGCAAGCACCAAGTTCGATGGACTCGGCTATGGCTTCGTCGCGGGCGGTTGCGGCCTCTCCCTGGCAACTCGGATGATCGCCGTGTTCTGTGCAAGCTTGCAAATGCCGTTCCAGCAACTGCCGCCGGGCGCATGCCCAGTCTTCCCGAAGCCGGCCATCGGTCAGTGCGAAGAGCCTTGGGTCCGCGGTCACCACAAGTCTATGAACGCTACTTAAAACCAACAGATGGTTATTGGTCTCATTCGCTGCGTCGAAAACCTCGTTCAAAAGCGCTCCGCGCAGTTGCGGGCTTACAGCCATCATTTGCAGTCCGTTCACGCGAACATCGGGAAAGTATGTTCCATAGCGCAAGGCCATCCGCTGCGCGCGCCATGCTGCGCCAAGGTTGCGATTTGCCATTTCGGCCTTCGTGCGGAGCAACAAACCCTCGGGATCAAACGGATCACTCGATAGAATCGCATCTGCCGCCTCAGCGATGATCGAGAGGTCTTGTTTGCTGGACGACAGGCTTTCGGCGATCCACATTGGGTGGGTTAAACCAGCCCATTCGCGCCGCCGCACTTCTTCTAGGGCCTCGTCTGGGTTTTCCTGAAGGTCAGACATTAACTTCGGATACCAAAAGAGATCGGGATCTCCGCCGGCGAGCGTTGCGAGAGCTTTTGGGAAGTCGATCTCTCCTGTCCCCGAAGCCATGCTGGCCAAAGCAGCGCATTCGTCTGCACTGAACTTGGGCGTATGCGGTGTCCTTTCGCTGCATAATTCTTTTGCGGTTTCGGCGGGATGGTCCGAGGCGGGTACGGCAATGCCCAGTCGTGCCATCAGGGCTTCTTCCGACGTGTCCAGCCGATCGATCACATCTAGCGCCCGTTCCATAAGGCCGTGATCTTCAATGATCGACGCTTGGTGCGCCAACGCGTAGGCGCCGGTAAGCGTCAGCGTGCCATCAGCCATCATCGGCGACAAAGCGGCTGTCGCCGCATCAGCAAAGGCGACGACCTCTGCGCGGCCTTCCTTTGACAGCGCGTCCATCGTCTGCCGCCCACGCATCAGGTTGCTTAGATGCGTCAGCCTAAGCCCGTCTGCCGTGCGTACATGACCGGAGTTGTGGGATGCCGTCTTCCAAGCTGACAAACCCTTCGCAATCTTTGGATCTGACGTCTCGAAAATCCGCCACCCTGCCAGATAGTCGGAACGGTCAATCTGATCATTACGGAACGCGGTCTCATGCGTCGTTAACAGCGACTCCATCGCCTCGTAGTTCTGGTTCTTCAGCAGATCCAAAACCTGGTCCCGGGTCATCGTTTCCGCATGCGCCAGGCTTCCAACCAGAAGCACAATGCCCGCTAATCGAAATAACTTCGACATACTATTCCCTCGCGTTGCTGCAATAGGCGTCCATAATTAGCCCGCAGCGGCGCTCTATTTCTTAAAACAAATGTGGCCGTAGCAGGGCCTATCCCGGCGCGGCGTGATAATCCTCGTCAGACACAGGCTCCATCCACTCGATATGCTTGCCATCCAGTGCTTCCTGGAAGGCGATGTGAACCATCGCCGTCTCTGGTGCCGCACCATGCCAGTGCTTTTCGCCGGGCGGGATCCATATGCTGTCGCCGGCTTTGATCTCGACGACGGGCTCTCCCCAGGTTTGGAACCGGCCGGTGCCAGACACAACGTGGAGCGTCTGGCCCAAAGGGTGCGTATGCCAGTTCGTACAACCGCCGGGCAGGAAGCTGACGCGTATCGCGCGGATGCGCGCGGGCTCGGGCGCCTCGACGATCGGGTCCTGAGTGACCGTGCCGCGGAAGTACTCCGACGGGCCGTACTTTGTCGGGCGCGATCCTGCTCTGAAATGATCCATCTGGCGTCTCCCGGTAAATCTATCTTTCCATCGAACAATGCAGATAAAGGGCGCCTTGGCGAGCGCTAAATCTACAGAGCCGATTGTTCTTCGGAAATTCGTCCGAGAAGCCGCGGAAGCTCGAACGAGAACATATTCAAGACCCGCCTTACGCCAGGGTCGTCTTTGCGGCCCCGGTCGGACAGTAGCCATACATCCGCCGACGGATTGTAGTGTCGGTTCAGCACGCGGCGCACATCGGTGAGACTTGCGGCAAGATAAGTCGGCAAAGTCATAAGGCCCATTCCGCTTTGCAGCGCGCCGAGCTGGTTGAGCAGCGAATTCGATGAATACGATATCGGTGATGAGTTGGCTTGCGCACGCAGCCATACGGCCTGCGGCAGGTGCGCGATCTCTCCGGTCGATTCAATGATGCTGTGGTCGTCCAGATCCTGAGGTGTTTTTGGCGATCCCACACGGGCCAGATAGCTGTCATGACCGTAAAGCCCGAAGAACGTGGCACCGACCCGTCGCCCGATCAGATTATCATCAACCGGGTCGCCGATGCGGATCGCGATATCAGCTTCGCTGCGCCTGATGTCGGCCGCACGGCTGGTCACGTTCAGATCTACGCCAACATCCCGGTTCTTATCGCGAAAGCGGGCGATAAGTGGCGTGATCAGAGCCTGGGCAATTCCTTCGGATGCGGTGATTTTGACCCGAAGCATCTCGGCCGATGCGCCTTCGCGCGCCACCATTTCGATCGTTTCGGCATGTTCAGCCAGCGTTTTGATATGCTGGACCATCCGGCCACCGGCGGATGAGATCCTGGGGCCATCTGGAAGTCGTTCGAAGAGGGTCACGCCAAGACGCCGTTCAAGTTCAACAATTCGTCTGCTGACCGTCGGTTGGCTGACACCGAGTTTTCTTGCGGCGGCGGAAAAACTCCCGGCTTCGCCAACCGCCAGCAAATATCGGTAGTCATCCCAATTTGACATGAAAGCCTCGGTAGATCGTGATGTATTTGATTCTACCTTAACGAGACTGATCAGCAAGACGTTTGCGCCCAGATCACCCACAAAAGATCAAGCAATCTGGGCTGCAAGATACTGCATACCCCAAGCCATTTTTGTTCATCGTCGAACCCCCGGCGGGCTGGCATCATTTTGTCACGGCAGGCAATCAGGGGATTACGCATGTCCATAAGCGATAGTCTTGAAGCGATGATGCTGTGTTGTTTTTCGATCGGTTGGTATTGGTCGATCTTCGCAATGCTGTGGACCCGTCAACCCTATGGAAAAAGCGCAGCGTTCGTGTCCTGTACGATCGTCGGATATGCGCTTGGGCTAGGAGCGAAGCTACTTTTGTGGCACGCGGGTCAGCCGTTCAGCTACCTGATCGTGCTCTATTCCTGGAACCTAGTTGTGACCGGCGTCGATCTGTGGCTTTTTTTGTACTTTGCTGGCGCGGCGCCCGCTCAGGCTAGAAAGGGTCGCGCGACAAACGGCATATGAAGTTTAGTCTGGATACCTTCTGCGCATAAGATCAACCGACCTGCCGATCAGTTGCTCTAAAACCTTCAGGTCGACCATTTCCAACTGGGGCACGTAGAGACAGGACTTGCCGGTTTTGTAGCGCCCAAGCTGCGCCATCAAATCTGCAAACGGCTGGAAGCCGCACATTATGTAGACCGTTAGTGCAGATTTCCTGGGTGCGACACCTGTGAGCATCCAGCGGAATTCCTTGCCTTTGGTGTTTGCGTAGCGATATCGCCCAAAGCCGACGATCGAGTCGCCCCACATCCTGGGACGTTCACCGGTGACCCGGCGCATGATCGACATTACGGTTTCACATTCGGTGCGACGTTGGTCTGAAACAGACGCGAGGTAATCGATAATACTCCCGTCGTTTTCCTGAGTTTTGAGTTCATTCATGTGGTGCCGTTCAATTCGCGCTGGTTGGAAAATCGAGGTTTCAAAGGGTGATTCCCCATATCCTACCACTTTGCCGAACGCTGACCCGTGAAATGTTTGTAACAGCGGAAAATTCTGCATCTCGACGGTTTTAAACGCCCGTTCCGCGGATCAGGTTGGCGCCGTCAAGATTCATCTTGTGTGTCGACTTGGAGTGCATACTATATATTGATTTTTTACTTAAAAATGCATAGAGTGGGGTGATTTGGGGTTGAGTGGTGCATTGTGGTCGTGTACAAACTGATCCATGGCACCCGCTGGTGCAAAAAAACGAGCAGGTTTCATACAGGCTCCGGCGGGTGTCGGAAAACACACGAGGCAGAAGAGCGACCGCGGCATAAAAGAACAAAGGGCCCAACAAAACGGGACGGGCCGCGAAGAACTCCGAGGGACGGCGGGCGGACCCGAAAGCCAAAGGCACGGGCCGCCCGTTCTCGTTCAAACGCTCTGATGTCTCAGGCGTAGAGGGGCGTTGTCGGTCGTGCTGAAACACTTCACAGGCACATATGACCACAAGATGGATGACAAGGGGCGTGTCTCCTTGCCGACCGAGTTCCGCCGTGTTCTGGACGCGGTGGGCTCTTCTGGTGCGCTTTACATTGTGCCAATGCTGGATAACGCCGACAGCCACGTCGTCTTCACGATCGAGGCCTACTCCAAGCTGATCGAGCGGCACAACGAAACAGAATACCCCACCCGCAAGCACCAGCAGCGCATGGAAAGCAAGCTGGTCAAGCGCGCCGTTCAAATCCAGGTCGACGATATGGGCCGGATCGTACTGAACAAGACACTGCGCGAGGCGATCGGTCTGGAAAAACAAGTTGTCTTCGTCGGCGTGGCATCTTCATTTGAAATTTGGGCTCCGGAATCTCACGAGGCCTTTGAGGCAGATCTGCAAGAGGATGAAGCGGAAGATCCGGTGTTCATCGACCGGCGGGGACTGCATTGATGGCCGCCGCGGCGCAAATCAATCAGACCGGCGCACCGCACATTCCTGTTCTGTTGTCCGAGGTGCTGGATGCCACCGAAGCGGTGGCCGGGAAGACGGTGATCGACGGGACCTTTGGCGCGGGCGGCTATTCCCGGGCATTGCTTGATGCAGGCGCCGGCCAGGTCATCGGGATCGACCGGGATCCCACGGCATTGGCTGCGGCGGACTGGGCGGTGGCAGAGCCAAGATTGATCTTGGTGGAGGGCGTTTTCAGCGATCTGGAGGCGATTGCCCAGGATCATGCCTCCGCACCGGTTGTGGCAATCGTCCTGGATATTGGCGTCTCCTCGATGCAGCTGGACCAGGGCGAGCGCGGGTTTTCTTTTCTGCGCGACGGACCGTTGGACATGCGCATGTCCGGTCAGGGCCGCAGTGCTGCTGATCTGGTCAATGATCTGCCTCAGGAAGCATTGGCGGACATCATCTTTCGGTTGGGTGAAGATCGTGCCTCGCGCCGGATCGCCCGGGCGATCGTGGCTGCCCGCAAAGACGCGCCGATCGATCGAATGCTGCACCTGGCCGAGATTGTTGCGGGTTGTCTGCCGCGGCCCAAGCCCGGTCAACCGCATCCGGCAACACGGACCTTTCAGGCCCTGCGCATCGCGGTGAATGATGAATTGGGCGAGCTGGTCCAAGCTTTGATCGCGGCAGAGCGCGTCTTGGTCCCGGGTGGACGTCTTGTGGTGGTCACGTTCCATTCACTGGAAGATCGGATCGTCAAACGTTTCTTCCAGACCGGATCGATGGTACGAGGCACAGGATCGCGCCATGGGCCGGAGCGCGAGATGCCTCCGCCCCGGTGGCAGCGCCCCGCAAAGGCGGTGGCGCCTTCGGCAGAAGAGATCGAAGCCAACCCCCGGGCCAGGTCGGCAAGGCTGCGCATGGGGGTCCGCACCGATGCAGCGACCGTTCCGGTCGACCCGACGAATCTTGGGTTGCCGACAATGACCCCGGATTCAGCCACCGCCAGGAGAGCGCGGCGATGAACCGGCATGGCGTCATCCTGTTGCTGCTGGCAATCATTGCGATTGCCGGTTGGGCTTATTCGATCAACTACAACACGTTGACCACTTTGGATCGGGTGTCTGAACTGAGGTCAGAGATCGCGACGGAACGCGAAACTCTGCAAGTCCTGAAGGTTGAGTGGGCTTATCTGAACGCACCGGAGCGCTTGGAAAAACTGGTGCGCCGGCACAATCGGGCCTTGGGCCTGATGCCGATGACGCCGGAGGTGCTGAGCCATGCAGCCGCGGTCCCCTTCGCTGAAGGTCAGCCGCAGTTTGTCTTCTCTGGCATCCCGGGTGACCCCTACATCCCGGTTCCGCGCGGACGGCCTGCCTGGCGGAGTAACCAATGACTGATATGGCTACATCCCAAGGCACCCGTACACGTGGATGGCGCGGCGATTGGCGGGTTATCCTGTTGATGGGTGGATTCTGTCTTTGCTATGTCGCAGTTGGCCTGCGTATGGGGTTGTTGGCGGCAACCGATCCGGAAGAGCCGAAATTGGCCTGGTCGGTGACATCTGACCGTCCGGTGCGGGGTGAGATTATCGACCGCAACGGCGTCCTGCTGGCGGCCAACTTGCCAGCTTGGTCGCTCTACGCTCATCCCAGGGAGATCAAAGATCCAGTTGCCGTCGCCGATGATCTGGATCGGATTTTCCCTCAGATTGACCGCGACGTGTTGTTGAAAAAGCTGACGGGCAAGCAGAGGTTCGTCTGGCTGAAGCGCCCAGTGACGCCGCGTGAAAAACAGGCCGTACACGATTTGGGTTATCCCGGCCTGCACTTCGGTAATCGAGAGATCAGAATATATCCGACGGGCCGGACGACTGCACACATCGTGGGCGGGGTAAAAGCCAAGCGCGAAGATGTCCGCTTTGCCGAACTGGCGGGCTCTGGCGGGATTGAGAAGCACTTTGATGAACGGCTTCGCAATCCGGCGGAGGCGCACGAGCCACTGCAACTGTCTCTGGACGTCTCGATCCAGCAGGCTGTGCGGGCTGAGTTGGCGATGGGTATGGAGCGCCTGACTGCCAAAGGCGCAACGGCGATCCTGATGAAGGTGAAAACCGGGGAAATCGTCGCGATGACCTCGCTGCCCGATTTCAACCCTAATGAACGCCCGGAACTGCACCGGGGCGATCCGGCCTTTAATCCGCGGTTTAACCGGGCCGCGCAGGGCCGGTATGAGCTGGGCTCTACCTTCAAGGTTCTGACCATGGCGATGGCCCTTGAAACCGAGGTTGCGCATTCTCAGACCATCATCAAAACGCCGCCCTCTCTGCGTTATGGCCGCCATAGGATTGGTGAAAGCCATCGCATGCCACCAGAAATGCCGCTGGAAGATGTCGTGGTGAAATCATCGAATGTCGGCTCGGCCAGGGTTGCGATGATGGTCGGGACGCGCCGGTTCAAAAGCTATCTTAAAAAGCTGGGTTTCTTTGATCCCAGCGGGTTGGAGCTATCTGAAGCTGCCAAGGCGAAAACCTTGCAGCCGGATTACTGGACGGATCTGTCGACGATGACCATATCCTTTGGACATGGTCTGGCGGCATCGCCCATTCACTTGGCGTCGGCCTATGCTACGTTGGCGAATGACGGCGTGCGGGTATATCCGTCCCTGTTGGCTGGCGGGCGTGACAACGGAAAACGGGTCTTTTCGACCCAAACCTCGCGGGAAATGTTGCGCGTCATGCGCGAGGTTGTGATCCGTGGCACTGCCAAGCGGGCGGATGTCGATGGATATGAGCTCGGCGGCAAGACAGGCACCGCGGAAAAGGTTGGCCGCGGCGGATATGACAAGAATCGGGTGGTGTCGACATTCGCGTCGGTCTTCCCGACCTCGTCACCGGAATACGTGCTGGTGGTGTCGCTGGATGAACCGACAGACCGGTCCGGGCCGCGCCCGGTGCGGGGTGCCGGACGGACCGCAGTGCCGGTTGCAGGTGACATCGTGCGCCGAATCGCACCGATCCTGGGAATGCGGCCCCTGAAGCCGTCCAATGACGCAACGATCGCAACCTTGGACGTTAATTCGGAGTGATGCTTTTGGAACAGATGACGGCGACGCTTGGAGGGATGGGATTGATCCGGTTGCCTCACGCGGGGCCGGCACCAGATGCGGATGCCATAGTGACCGGACTGGCCGTGGACAGCCGAGAGGTAAAGGAAGGATTTGTCTTCGTTGCCATGCCCGGGACCAAACTGGACGGCGCGTCCTTTTCGCAGTTCGCTGTTCGCCAAGGGGCGGTAGCAGTCGTTACGACCTCGGATGGATTACGTCAGGCCCAAGACGACATAGGCGATCTGCCGATCCCGTTTTTCCTTCATCGAAATCCCAGACGTGAACTGGCGCGACTGGCGGCGCTTTGGTATCGGCGGCAACCGCAAACGATGGTTGCTGTGACCGGCACCAACGGGAAGACGTCGGTCGCGCAGTTCCTCGGACAGATCTGGGCCATGACCGGCCACCGCGCTGCAGCATTCGGGACCACAGGGGTTGAAGGCGACGGGTTTGCCGAGCCGCTGGCTATGACAACGCCGGAACCCTTGGCCCTGCACGCTCTGCTGGATCGTTTGGCCGATAAGGGATGCACGCATGCAGCGATGGAGGCGTCGTCCCATGGGCTTGCCCAACACCGGATCGATGGCGTGCGATTTGCAGCGGCGGGACTTACTAACATCACGCGGGATCATCTGGACTATCACCGGGACCATGACGACTATGTTGGTGCGAAGCTGCGGCTGTTCCATGACATATTGCCCCGTGATGGCATTGTGGTTCTGAATTCGGATGATCCGGTGTTTCCCCTGGCACGAATGGCCTCGGCTGGTCGGACGGTCATCCCTGTCGGGCGGGGCGGGGGTGCGATGCTGCGCCTGACCAAGTCGGCGTTTCGCAGCGATGGCCAGGATATCTCGTTCGTTTGGAAGAACGAGGTCTACAAAGCACCGCTGTCGCTCATCGGCGGCTTCCAAGCCGACAATGTCCTGATGGCTGCCGGGCTGGCGATCGCGACCGGAGGCCGTCCGGATGAGATCTTCGAAGTTCTGCCGGACCTGAAAGGGGTTCGCGGCCGCATGGAACTTGCCGCGCGCCGATCAAATGGCGCGGCGGTCTATGTCGATTATTCGCATACTCCGGATGCTCTGGTCACCGCTTTGGCGGCGTTGCGCCCCCACGTCACTGGTCGTCTGATCGTTGCCGGCGGCGCTGGTGGAGACCGCGACCCGGGCAAGCGTATGCTGATGGGCAAGGCGATGTCGGAGGGCGCCGATGGTGTCATCGTCACCGATGATAACCCTCGATCTGAAGACCCCGCCGCGATCCGCGCCGCCGTTAAGGAAGGCGCACCGGAAGCCGATGAAGTCGGCGATCGGGCCGAGGCTATACTTGCCGGGGTCGATGCCCTGAAGTCGCCCGATGATTGTCTTCTGATCGCTGGCAAAGGCCACGAGCAGGGACAGGAGGTCGCGGGTAAAATGCTGCCGTTCGACGACGTTGAACAGGTACGGGCAGCAGTCACGGTCCTGGATAACATCGAACAGGAGATCGCTTCGTGAGCGCGCCGCTCTGGACAGCCGCTGATGCAGCCGCTGCCACGGGCGGGCAGGTCTTGGGCGACTGGTCCGGCGTTACCGGCGTCTCGATCGATACGCGTGAGATCGCGCCCGGGGACCTTTTTGTCGCCCTGACCGGGGACAACCGGGACGGGCACCAATTCGTGGCTCAGGCCTTAGAGGCCGGGGCGGGCGCGGCGATGGTGTCACGAAAACCCGAGGGTATCGACGGCCCGATGTTGCTGGTTGATGACGCGCTGAAGGCATTGGAAGCTTTGGGCATCGCGGCGCGTGCCCGCACCGAGGCAAAGGTTATTGCCGTGACGGGTTCGGTCGGAAAGACCTCGACCAAGGAAATGCTGCGCTCGATGCTTGCCTCTCAAGGGAAAACGCACGCGGCGGTGCGCAGTTTCAACAACCATTGGGGCGTGCCGTTGACGTTGGCGCGGATGCCCGCCGACACAAAATATGCCGTGATCGAGATTGGCATGAACCAACCGGGTGAGATCACACCGCTATCTCGGATGGCGCGCCCTCATGTGGCTTTGATCACCACGGTCGAGGCTGTGCACCTGGCAGCATTCGACTCGGTTGAACAAATTGCCGATGCCAAGGCTGAGATTTTTGCCGGGCTGGAGCCCGAAGGTAAGGCGGTCTTGCCCGCCGATAATGAGCACTTCGAAAGGCTCGCCGCAGCGGCCGGGAGACCCGTTTTGACCTTCGGCGCCGGGCAAGCTGATGCCGTCCTGGCGCATGCAAGGGTGGTCGGCGAGCAGACGGCACTGAAGATCCAACATGATAATGCTTCGACCGAATTCAAAATGAACGCCCCCGGCGTGCATTTTGCATTGAATGCTACCGGTGCCATGCTGGCTGCTGAGGCCGCCGGAGCCGATTGGGCCCAGTCCGCCCAGGGTCTGACCCGATGGAGCCCGCCAAAGGGGCGGGGCAGCAAGGTTTCGATCACCATGCCGGATGGCGGGATAACGTTGTTGGATGAAAGCTACAATGCTAATCCGGCGTCGATGCGGGCCGCTTTGGCGGTGCTGGCCACGGTGACCACCACAGGTCGAAAGCAGGCTTTTCTGGGCGATATGTTAGAGCTCGGTCCTACCGAAAAGGCCCTGCACGCCGATCTGGCAAAGGAACCGGCGCTTCGAGACATCGACAAAATCCATTGTTGCGGCGCGCTGATGAAAGCAGCGCACGATGCGCTGGCACCGGACAAGCAGGGCCTTTGGTGCCCGGACAGCGCGCAATTGGCCGCAGACCTGCCAGGGCACATTGACCCGGGTGACGTTTGCATGGTCAAGGGGTCTCTGGGGGCGCGGATGGCCTTGGTGGTGGATGCGATCAAGGCGCTAGGAGAAAACCGGGACGCACCGGAAGGCAAGGACCTCTAGATGCTGTACCACCTGTTCACCCCGCTGTCCGAAGGCGGGGATGTGTTTAACCTGTTTCGATATATCACCTTCCGGGCCGGCGGCGCGTTCTTCACGGCGCTGTTCCTCAGCTTCATGTTTGGGCGCCCGGTGATCGAATGGCTGCGCCGAAAACAGAAAAAGGGTCAACCGATCCGCGATGATGGGCCGGAACGCCATATAGTCGAAAAAGCCGGGACGCCGACCATGGGGGGCGTGCTGATCCTGGGAACGCTGCTGATCTCGTCCTTTTTGTGGGCGCGGCTGGACAATGGCTTCGTCTGGACCGTCCTGCTGGTGACCCTTGGCTTCGGGTTGATCGGCTTTGTTGATGATTTCCAGAAGGTTACGAAGTTCAGCCACAAGGGCGTGTCCGGCAAGGTGCGTCTGGCCATCGGGTTCGGCATTGCAGCGGGGGCGGGGTTCTATCTGGCGACGCTGCAGCCGGATGCGCTGCAGAACCGGATCGCCATGCCGGTCCTGAAGGACGCGCTGCTGAATGCAGGTCTGTTTTACCTGCCATTCGTCATGCTGGTGATCGTGGGATCGGCCAATGCTGTGAACCTGACCGATGGGCTGGACGGGTTGGCGATTATGCCTGTGATGATCGCAGCGGGATCTTTGGGCGTGATCGCCTATGTGGTCGGCCGGACGGACTTCACCGAGTATCTGGGCGTGCACTACATCCCCGGTACCGGAGAGATCGTGGTCATCACGTCGGCCATCATCGGGGCGGGTCTTGGCTTTCTTTGGTACAATGCGCCGCCAGCCATGGTCTTCATGGGCGACACGGGGTCCCTGGCTATGGGGGCCTGCTTGGGATCGATCGCCGTGGCCACGAAGCATGAAATCGTCTGGGCCGTGATCGGGGGCCTATTCGTTTTGGAAGCAGTGTCGGTGATAGTCCAGGTCGCGTCCTTCAAGATGACCGGCAAGCGGGTTTTCCGCATGGCGCCGATCCACCACCACTTCGAGCAAAAGGGCTGGGCCGAGCCGACAGTCGTTATCCGCTTCTGGATCATCGCGGTGATCCTGGCGCTGATTGGCCTCGCGAGTTTGAAGTTGAGGTAGGTTTTGGGCGCAAACGTCTCCACCTGCCCGGCCCGGAATCAAGCCGCGCAGCGGCGCCGGGCCTCGCCCGACCGCCCCCGGGTCGGGCGAACTTGTTTGAGCTTGCGCGCCGCTTTGGCGAAGGGAGTTTTGGCAGCCATAAAGATGCCTAACACGAACATCGCTTTCGCCCTCCCGCGGTCGGGCTCTTTGCGCACCTTAATACTCGCCAGACATCGCCATGCGCTCTTCGCGGGTGAAGCGTTGAGCCGCCATTTTCCTGAGGTAGACGTGAAAGGTTGCGAGAGTCTGCTTGGCAGATGGTTGGCTTGGATTTGGCGGGTGGTCGTTCTATGGTCAATTTCTGTGATCGGTGCGTCTGCGTGCCCACGTGCAGAGCCGCTGCTACCCAGTTTGATCTCTGCTTCTGAAGTGGTGATAACAGCTAAGTTGTTCGAAGTTGGACATGCAACCGAGGCAACACAGGTTATAGGTCGATCTGAAATCGGTCCTGCAAACCTCCTGACTTTTCAAACGATAAAGACCTACAAAGGCACTCATCGTGAACAATGGCGTTTGGTTTTGCGAAAGCTGCCCAACGGTATCAGGCCCAATCTCTCAGAAAAATCCATCTTTGTAGTTGGGGTTAATCAACCGGGGAACCTGTTTGCTGGCACAGGTCCGATCTATCCGATTGTTCAAGACGAAAATGGAGACCCTGTTTCGGAAGTGTTCGTGCATATGTGCGGTTTCAAGAACATACCCACAATAGATCTTCTAAGGTCCGCTGTATCCGTCAAGCTTCCGAAGGATGTGCGTATGGTCGTGTCCAAGATTTTGGAAGACAATCAATGATCCCCGTCCACGCATATCCCGATCAACGTGTGGGTGTATTGGGCCTGGGCCGCTCGGGTTTGGCGACCGCAAGGGCTTTGCAGGCGGGCGGGGCCATTCCGGTTTGCTGGGATGACAACGAGGTGGGGCGCCAAGGCGTCAAATTCGAGCTTGCCGATATCTCTCGCGAACGGGAGGCCGCAGAACTTTCCGCCCTGATCGTCTCGCCCGGTATTCCGCATCTCTACCCAGAACCTCATGCTGCAGTGCAACGGGCACAGGCCAATCGCATCCCTGTGGATAACGATGTGGGTCTTTTCTTCCGCGCGCTGATGGATCACGAGCTTGAGGATGACGGCCCGGACCCGAAGGTCATCGCGGTCACGGGCTCGAACGGCAAGTCCACGACGACTGCCCTGATCCACCATATTCTGAAGGAAGCCGGTAAACCCACTCAGATGGGGGGAAATATTGGTCGCGGGGTGTTGGACCTGGACCTGCCGCAGGCAGGCGAGGTTATCGTGCTGGAGCTTTCCAGCTATCAGACGGACCTGGCGCGATTGCTTGCCCCGGACGTTGCGGTTTTCCTGAATCTTAGCTTCGATCACTTGGACCGGCATGGCGGGCTTGGCGGGTACTTTTCGGCCAAAAAACGGCTTTTTGAGACTGGTGCGCCCGAAACTTCGATAATTGGGGTGGACGAGATCGAGGGGCGCTTCCTGGCAAATATGCTGGACGACCCGGTCATGATCTCGACCCAGCACCGCCTGCGCGGTAACGGGAAATCGGTCTTCATGAACAAGGCCTTCCTGACGGAATGGCGGGGCAAGCAACTCGCCTCGATTGATATGCGGCCCTATAAAACACTCGTCGGCGCGCACAATCACCAGAACGCCTGCGCGGCCTATGCTGCCTGTCGGGCCGTGGGCCTAGCCCCACGCCTGATCGAGGATGCAATGGCGACTTTTCCGGGCCTGGCGCATCGCATGGAATTTTTGGGGAACATCGGCGGTGTTGCCTATGTGAATGACTCGAAGGCGACCAACGCCGATGCGGCGGAAAAAGCCCTGCTGTCCTATGACAAAATCCGTTGGATCGCAGGTGGTTTGCCGAAGGAAGGCGGGATCGAGCCGCTGAAGCCATTGTTCGACCGGATCAGCAAAGCATATCTGATCGGAGAGGCGGCGAATGACTTCGCCGAAACCTTGGGCCCGGTCCCATACGAGGTTTGCGGCGACCTTGATAAAGCAGTACAACTGGCGCGGGCAGAGGCCATAACAGGCGAAACAGTGCTTCTGTCCCCGGCATGTGCGAGTTTTGATCAATTCCCGAGTTTTGAGGCGCGCGGAGACGCGTTTCGGGTTCTGGTGGAGCCGGTGTTGAGGTAGAAAAACAAAGCCAGTCATGAAGGAGCAGTCATGACGGAGATTACATTTCGCGGCATGCTGATGCGTCGGCCCGAAGGGTCGGTGGTCGGCAACTGGTGGCTCTCGGTCGACCGCTGGTCGCTGGGCGCTTTGCTGGTGCTGTTCGCGGTCGGCATGGTGCTGGGTCTGGCGGCGTCTCCGCCACTGGCCGAAAAGAACGGGCTTTGGACGTACCATTACGTCGTG
>JBCCHJ010000079.1:0-22445 GCA_039028795.1 Pseudomonadota bacterium | reverse complement strand
CGCGCCAAAACAAAATTCGGGATGTCCCACCAACAAATTGATGCCCACACCAATAGATAATCCAATGAAAACGAGAATGAATATCCCTAGAATCTTTCCTAGGCTGCCAATATTATCATCTTCAAGCCAAAAACTTGGTCGATAAATCGAATGAAAGAATATTATCATAAATGAAAAGTCCAAAAAGTAGTAAAATCCTGTATTACATCCCACAACTGGCAGACCAAAAACTATACTAGCAACAAATGTTATCGATATCAGTTTGAACTTCAACATGATAACTGCTCACGGTCCAATTTTTACGGCATAGATTAGATTCAAAGTCCGTTCAACTGGACGAGCTCGCAAATTTTCAATGGGGGCCAGCGAACGCATAATGAGCCTTTCTCAGCAACCAAAGGCACGGCAGGCTTAACAGCCCAACACCCAACGCATGAACAACTTGAAAAGCATTGCCGATGTCATTGCCAGGTATAAGCTTGAGGGTAGAAATATAAAAAAATAAAAGGGCGGTAACAAAAATGTACAGATGTACAGCGCATAATACCGCCCATGATCCATACCCGCCCATAACTGCGCGGTACAATGTGGTCAGCTTTACACCTGTTTTTCTGTGGCAGAAATGTGCCGCCCATGCGCAAAAAATTCCTAACGCAAACTTCGTAACGGGAAGTCCAGAAACGCTAATCAACCAAAAGAACATTTGAAATCCAAATTGCCAAAATAGTATGTACCTGTAGAATACTATTAAACTCTGGTTATTTGAAAAATTTGCCAAGCCTACGCCGCCAAACCATTGCTAACTGCCGTGAACACGCCAACAAGAACAATAATAATAATAAGCCATGAATAAAACGATCTACCCTTTGCACGATTTCTTGCTCTTTCCTCCAGATCATCATCGCGAGACAACACCAAAGTTAAGGGAAGCGCCGTAAACAGTGCCGGATGCCAGATTAACGCAAAAAGTACCCCACGGCCAAACGCAGCCATACCAAAGAAAAGTAGTGAAAATAATATTCTTGTTATAAATATATCAAATTGCCTCCTTAGAACGTATTTCCAATTATTTGATGACCCTATCTCAACATCTTTTGGACATGTAATTGAAAATAGAACCATTAAAAATACGCCCAATGTACATATATCAAACTCGAGAACAGTCAGGTCAGCACTTGGAAACCAATGCTTTAAATGATTTACCAAATCTATAAATGGCTTTACAAAATCCCTATACTCTATGATCGCTTGCCTATATATCCCTTTGATCTCAACAACATTCTGAGCAATTGATCCCATATTGAGCACTGTGAACAATGTAGTAAGTATAACAAGAGAGTTGCTAAGTGGGTTCTGAAGTTTCATGCTGCTAACGAAATGCGCTTTGCCGTCAATTTTATAAGTAAGGCCCCGATAGGAGTTGTTGCATCAATGACCGCCGCGACACCGATCGTGGGATGCAACTCCGGCTTCCTCCATTTGTTCGATATAACTTTCATAATCATCGCCTTGTATTCAATCCACCGACCGAAACACTATTTTGATCGACCTGCGACAAATGTCATTGCTGTAATGCTGATGCAGTTTTCTGTTGTTTGGACCGGCTTAGCGTTCGGCTATTGGATCGGTGGATTAGTTGATAGTGCAGACTTTTGCGTTCAGATCAACGATTGAGCTTACGCAAAATTTTTCACTAACATAGTGTCATTATACCGCTTGTTTTTCGGTGCTTACGCGATGAGTTCGATCTGCGGGTTGTGTTAGATTCTTTCGTACTTTTGGTAACGCTAAATCGCTTCCATGTTGAGTTTCCTCTGCATAAAGCGGGACCATGTTCATGTAATCCTCGTTGTTCGATGGGCGCGGACCGCCTTGCGCAGGCAGATCGCAGCAAGATTCAGCACAGCTGGCCTTCGTCAAGTGCACCGATGCTGCGCGTACACGTCGCCCACTTAGGAAGTTGCCACCCGGCCATAGCCCAGCCGTTGCTTCTCAGTATCTAGCGTTCAGCGGTTATTCAAATGAGCATTCGTTCCCAGTTTCTTCTTTTGACTTTCCGGACGATGGTTCAAATTCTGGCACCAATACATCTGGTCTCTTCGGGATCTGTGAATGGGTGAGCCGGATAGCAAAACGTATTGTATCTTCTGCACTCAGCAAAAAGTACTCGCTCAGCTCGTCGAGACGATATGCGTGAGCATCGTCTAGGTTCAGCATTATTGTATGTCGCATGGGCGACCTCCTTTCTTCTTCGATTTAAAATCCTGGTTCACGGTCGGAATCTCGGTTCCGTTCCCGCTGCCGTTGGCCTTGGCGCTGCATTTCATCGCGGGCGCGCTCCATTGCCTTCTGTGCATTGTTTTCGCTCCGGCCAGCTTCAAGGCTTGGCACATCGCCGCGTTTCATCGCGACATACGCCGCGATTTCCTTTCGGATTTGCATGACCTCTTGTGCGCGGTCTTTACGCTGCTTTTGAATGGCCTTCTGCAAACGCTGGCGTTCATCCAACTGACGTGCAATCAAACGATCTTTCTCCGCCCTGTCGCGTTCCCAGGATCGTAGGGCTTCCATTTCGTTCTGTTGTTTGATCTTCGAAAAGCCGCCAGTGATCCGGCTCCAGATGCCGCTGAAACCCTTCGGCAAACGCGCAGCACGGTGTTTGGCCTCTTGTTGTTCGCGTGCGAGAATACTTTGCATCTCAGCCTGACGCTCATTCGTATGCCGAGCCTGCATTTCCAAGCGCTTGTGCTCTATGGCTGGACTTGAACGCCGGCAGCCCGCATCAACCTCATTCAGATACGACTTGAGCTTTTCCGTCATACGCGATGCGATTTGAGCTTTGGTGTCGGCCACCGATGGCAACGCTTTGCTATCAGCAATACGCTCTCGCACATCCTTTGCCTTCACGCCGGACCAGCGTGACAGCGCGAATGTTTCGCCCTTCACGTCGATGGCGACGACCGAGCGCCGATCCCCCTTAGCCAAGAAGAAGCCCTTTTCTTCGAGCGAGGCTTTCAGCCCATCGACACTATCCGAATTTCTCCAACACTCTTGGAAAGCGGCCTTGATGAGCTTTGGATCTTGTTTCGCACGCTGCGCCTGCTGCCATTCGGCACGGGAAAAGTTCAATGGGCTGCGCATGCTCCGGTCAATCATGCCGTTCGGCATTTCCCAGTCATGCTGAAGATAAAGATCGCGAGATACTTCCATGAGCTTATGCTTGTAGAAGGACATGTTCTTGGCACGCATGGTTTCTGAATCGATCCTCGACCAAACCGCGTGGGCGTGCCGACGCCCTTCCTTTTCATGAAAGACAAGCGCGCGCGGGTGATCGGCCAGATCGAGTTTACGCTCGATCTGTTCGACTGCGTGTTCGAAGGCCTCGCGGTTGACGTTTTGATTTTCTGGCGGATTCAAGCTCATTGAGAACAAGTGCTTCTTACACTTCGTGCCTGAAGCGATGGCCTCAGCCTCAGCGAATGCTTCATGCAAATCATCACTCATGAAGCCGCGTATATCGTGCAGTTCGACATGTTCATTATCGCGCATCGAGAGGAGATAGTCTGCCAGTTGGGGAGCGTTGCCGCGTTCGCGTGCTTTCAAGATCATGGCACGCCTCCTTTCCCCAGGGCATGCATGAGCTCTTCCCGCATTGCAGCAATGTCTACGCAGGCTTTCTTGAGATCGCGCTCGGTCTCCGGCGTGACTGGCAGTGTCCCAGTGTTCACAGCCTTGGCCAGTTGATTGACGTTCTGCGATAGCCGTGACTTGCCAAGAGCGCCTAGAACACGCCCGAGGCTTTCAGAATCCAGCGTGGCCGAAACCTGTTTTCCCTGATGGATAGCGTCACTTAGGACAGCCTTGATATACGCCCCAAGCGGTGCATCCCCCGCCAACTTCTTCAAAGCTGTCTTTTCAGCAAAGCTCAGTCGCAGCGAAAACGGCGCTTCGCGCTTCTTCTTCGCTTCGGTCTTACCAGCAGCTAACTCGTTGAAATTATGATCCAGGATGCTCATCAGCGCACCTCAGACCTTCAAGGTCGAGCGGTGCGAGATGGACGCTCCAATCATGGAAGGTTTCAAACAGACGGTTCGATTCTTCTCCCGTCAGGTCCACCAATTACTCAAGGCAAACCCCTGCTAACGCAGGGGTTTCTTTTTTCCGCGATTTAGCCCAGCGCGTGCGCCCAGACTCAGGTTAACACTCGAAGTAGTAGAGACATCAAGCCGGTCCATGTCGGTCGGGCGGTCATGTCTATCGCAAGCAAGTTTGCTCCTGCGCACGCCAATGCCCGGAAGGCGATCCCGAAAGCTGGCATCGCGACCAGCCGTGGATCATCACGAGCGCATTCTCAGAGAGAGCGCAGCTGCGTCTCTTCCAGAATGGACAACAGCACCCCAGCCGTTCGTTCGCGATGGGACCGGAACAATGCTCGTGCCTCATCGGGGCGTCCGGCAGTGATTGCGCGAAGAATCTTCCGATGCTCTTGCGTCGAACGCTTAGAGTCACTGCGCAGGCGAACTGTAACCATCCTGGCGCGATGCGCTTGGTCGAAAAGCGTACTTATGAATTGCGTCATTCGGCGGTTCTCGCCAAGGGCCAGCAAAGCCCGATGAAAGTCATCATCCGCGTTTGCCCAGGCACGTAGGTCACCGCCCTCAAGCGCCGCCTCCATCTTCGCCATTGCCGTTTCAAGCGCAGTAAAGCTTTGCTCGGACTGCTGTCTTTGCGCAGCCTCAGCTGCGACCTCTGGCTCCAGCGCGATCAGAATACCATAGATCTCGCGCATATCGTCGGCAGAGACCGGCAGGATCCGTACGCCATGCCTGGGGATGAGTTCGATCAGACCTTCGGCCTGCAGTTTTATGAGCGCCTCACGTACAGGGGTACGGCTGACACCCATTCGCAATGCAAGCTCAGGCTCCGGCACCTGCGATCCCGGAAGCAAACGCGTGTCCAGAATATCCCGTCGCAGTTGGGCGTAGACATCGTCCACCCGCGTCGATCGTTGTTTTGCTACCATGCATGCACCTGCATTTAGCGATTAGAACTCCAGGGCCGATATCATAGGTTTTGGTGAACTGAAGCCAACCATGTCCTCCGGCCAAGTCAGGCAGATAACACGATATGCTCAAAAAGGTTTCGTAAAAAATTTATTAATGTATACATTATTTTCTCGACAGAAATTCAACGGTCATCGTTTACCAATGCGTTCGTTCCTAACCCTCTTGCTGATCGTATTGATTGCAGTTGCCATCATAACTTGGCTCGGGCCGCCGATTCCGCCTCCGGCGGAGTGATCCGGGATTGCGAACGCGGATCATGCGATCGAGCACTAAACTTTAGCGAAGTGGCCGCGCACGCCTCGTCCCAACTCTTCGGGCGGAAGATCACAGTGTTCCGATCATCCGTGATCCGGTCGCTGATCCAAAGGATTGCTTTCACAACCGATTTGGTCTGTTATCTTATAACACGGTTCCCGCAGCAGGAGGTCGCCATGGCCAGCAAGACAAACTTCATCGCCCTCTCACTGGGCCTTGCGCTCATTGTGCCCACGTCTTCCCTTGCCGAAGAAAAGGCTCATGTTCACGGGCACGGGAAACTTAACCTGGCCATTGATGGCGGCGAGCTAGAGATCGAACTGATCGCGCCCGGTGCCGATATCGTCGGCTTCGAATACGAGGCCAAAACCGATGCGGACAAGGCCGCGGTTGAATCCGGCGCTGCCAAGCTGAAGGACGCCTTCACCGTCTTTGGCATCCCTGAAGCCGCTGCGTGCAAGCTGGAGGAAGCCGAGATCGAATCTGCGTTATTGGGTGACGATCACGACGATCATGGGGACCATAAAGACGAGCATGGTCACAAAGACGACGATCACGATCATGACCACAAAGATGAAGCTGCCGAGAAAGAAGATGATCACGAGGGCCATGATCACGGGGACAAACACGCAGAAGAAGGCGAAACGCACTCGGAATTCCACGCGCACTATCACTTCGCTTGCGAAACACCCAGCGCTTTGACGCACCTGGATCTTGGCTACTTCAAGCAGTTCCCAAATGCCGAGGAACTGGATGTTCAGGCGATCACCGCGTCAGGCCAAATTGCTACCGAACTGACGGCAGAAAAGGCGCGTCTGGATTTGAACTGACTTTAAGAGGCTGGCGTAGGATGGCTGACCCATCCTACGACTTGGTGCGCGATCCTCAGTGATCGCGTACTGCCAGCACCGTGTAAGGCACGACGGCCACATACTTCAGCACCATTGGGTCCACGCCCACACACGCCGCGCCCGCCAGCCCTGCCAACACGCCATAGCAGGCCTTGTGACAGGTCAGTCCACTCAGTAATCTCGATAACATCGGTCCACTCCAAAAGGCGGGCCGGCCCTGGGTTGCGTTTTGTGCACTGAGGGGAACGTGAGTGTTTTGAGGATAGAAATTGACCCGCCAAAAACCGTCAAATCCGCTCAAAGCGCCGGATCTGCCGGAACGGTTCGCAGCGCTGATTGCCAAGCACATGGTGCGGTTGAAGCTCAGCGATGACGGATTGCTGGATTTATTAAAGAAGGCCGGACCTGCCACCAAAGGCAGTCTCGCCAGCATCCGCCGCTACAAGGAAGCCAAAGGCGGAAATCCGACGGCGCAGACCATCGGGACATATGCCGAGGCGCTAGACTTCTCACCAGAAGAACTCGACAGCCTGACGGGACAATCAACGCCGCCTCCGGTGGATCATGACCTGATCGCACAGATCAGGGAAGAAATGGACCTGGCCACAGATGGCCTGTTGGAAAACCTGGCGCAGCGGTTCGGCATCGACAATCCCGACGCCCCTCGAGCCCAACTTTATTCGTACCTGAAAGACAAGGCCAAGGAATGGAAAGCGCTAAAAGCAAGATTTGGTAATCTGGCAGAACAAGACGAGCGCTTTTCCAACCACATCGTCGCCGCCTTAGATTGGGACTCGAATAGAGTCTTGGAAAAACTAGCGCAGCGCTTCGGAGTCGAAAACCCCAATGCACCGGGGCAGAAGCTGGAAGCCTTCCTGAAAGACAAATCCAAGGAGTTGCGAGCGTTACAGGCTCGGCTGGCCAACCTGAATGACTTCGACGAACGGCTATCCAACCAGATGGTGGCGGCTGAGGACGCCTTGTCCCGAGGCGACTTCGATGAGGCAGAAGAGATTCTCTCTGCCGCCGAGGAAGTCCAGCAACAGGAATGCACATTGGCCGAGGTTCGCAAACAATCCCAAATCCGCGCGACCCGTGCGGAGGCCGCCCTGCTGAAAGGCGACCAGGACGAGGCGTTCGGACACTTCAAAACCTCCGCCAATATGTTTGCCCCCTTTGATCCCTTGGAAAGCGCAAAGGTTCGGCGGAATCACTACTTGGCGCTGTATCAGAATGGTTTGAACTTCCCTGGCCCTGCCCTCTCTCACGCGGCGACGTTAGCGCGGATCAACTTGGTGACCTATGCTGAACCTGTCCATGCAGAAATGCGCGGTGTTACTCTAGGAAATCTGGCAATCTTCCTTGGTGTCGAAGGCAAGCGCAAAGGAGGCCCAGCAGGCGAAGACCTGCAGGGCCAAGCGGTGCAGGCCCATCGTGATGCGCTGAAGGTCTACACCCGTGATGAAATGCCAACCAAATGGGCGACGGCACAACATAACTTGGCGAACACGCTTCAGGAGCAGGGTAGCCGCACGGCCGGGTCCGAGGGTCGAGCCCTCCTACTTGAAGCGATCGAAGCATACCAAGAGACCATGCAAATCCGCACCCGCACTGCGATGCCCGTCGAGTGGGCAATGACGCAAACAAGTCGCGGCAATGCGCTTCTTACTCTGAGTATGCGAACCAAAGGACCGGAGAGCGTTGATCTGCGGGCAAAAGCTGTCCAAGCCTTCCACGAAGCTCTTCTGATTCGCACTCGTGAAGCGATGCCAACTGACTGGGCGATGACGCGAACAGGTTTGGGAGATGCGCGTCTCACCGAAAGTACACAAACCAGTGGGCGAGAACGTGCTGATCTACTGGCGCAAGCCATCGATATCTATCGCGACGTACTGTCGGTTTTCACTTGGGACGAAACTCCCAACGACTGGGCCATGACTCAGCATAATCTGGGCAATGCCTTACAGAAACAGGGTGAATTCACGACTCTGTGGGACAGTGACGCGGCGCTCACAGAAGCCTTAAAGGCTTATCGAGAGTCTTTGCTGGTACGTACGCGTGCCAACCTACCTGCGCAATGGGCAGCCACGCAAGTAGGCCTTGGAGAAGCTTTGGAGACGATAGCTGAACGGGGAGCGGTCACGAAGAGGCGCGCAGGATTGCTAGAAGCGCTGGAACATCTCGACGCAGCGCTGGAGGTCTACGACCCCAGCGCGATGAGCTTTCATTTTGATGAATGCTCCAAAGCCCGCGACCGGGTGGCGGCAAAGCTGGCTGGGACTTGGGTGGAAGACGAGGGTTCAGATTGAGTCGTCATCGCCCGGCTTGATCGGGCGATCTTCTGGTCCACGAGATACCCCGATCAAGCCGGGGCATGACGGTGCGAAGCGGCTGGCATGACGGTACTCCCTCCGGCGTCATCGCCCGCCCCCCGTTCAAGCCGGGGGCAGGCTTTGATCGGGCGATCTGTGACCTATCGAAGTACCCCGGATAAGCCGAGGCATGGCTTGGCCAAAGGGGAACCAAGACGGCCCAAATCGCCCAAATTATCGCATTAGCGAACAATTAAGCGAAAATTGTCGTCACAGAAGTCGTCGTCCACAGAGTAATCTGAATGCACTGAAGTCGGCGTGCCTGACGACTACGCCTCGGCCCGCCATTTCCAGCTTTCCCAGGCCAGCCTTACCCTGACACCCATGCCCAGCATCGGCTGACCCGGCAGGTTCGAGGGCGTGCCAAGCCCCTGCATGTCCTTGATCAGCGGATTGTCCTCGCCGCAGGCCATATCGGCGGCTAAAAGACCGCTCATGGTGCCCTTAGTGACCCCGATCGCATTCTGCAGGCAGGCGGTATAGACCCCGGGCCGGACCTCGCCAAACCCCGGGGCGCCGTTCCGCGTCAGGGCCACGAAACCGGTCCAGGTATGCGCCATCTCGACATCCGGCAGCATCGGATAACGCTGATCAAACAAGGCCTTATGGCGCTTCGCGGTCTTCAGCCGCTCGGCCTCGGTCATCTTGAAACCGGGGCAATAGCCGATATCTTCGCGGATCAGCAGGCGCTTATCATCGGTATAGCGCATGGTGATGCCGACAAAGCTGTTGCCCGGGGTCAGGCCCCAATCCTCGGCCACCCCATAGGCCTCCTGTTCCGCCTCGGACAGCGGGCGCGACAGCGAGGCATGGGCGTAAAACGGAACCACCTTTTTCTTCAGAGCATCGAAGCCGGGGGCATAGCCGTTCACGCCCAGGATCATTCTTGGCGCATAGATCGAGCCTTCGGGCGTCTGCAGCCGCACCCCGTTTGAATACTCGACCGAGGTCGCAGGGGTGTGCTCGTAAAGGTCGACATTCTCCGGCAGCGTATCGGCCAACCCCCGCACCAGGGCCACGGGGTTCAGCAAAGCACCGCCCGGCGTATAGACCGCTCGCAGGAAGTGATCGGTCCCAACCTTTTGTTTTAGCTCGTCTTTTTCCACCCACTCATAGGGTTCGTCCAGCTGATCCAGTGCCTCGACAAACGGGTCCAGGTATTCCTTCGACCCGCGCTCGGTGACGACGGCCTGATACTTGCCCTTGTCCCGCCAGCCGCACTCGATCCCATGTTGGGCAATCATCTCGCGGTGATAGTCGATCGCGCCGCGCGCCAGGCGCATATAGGCCCGGGCGTGCTCGTGCTCATCCGCAGTGCCGCCCACCGCATGCGGCAGATCGATGGCAAAGCCGGAATTCCGGCCCGAGGCACCATCCGACGCCGCAGCCGCGTCGATCAGCACCACCTTCTCATTGGGCCGGTTCTGTGCCAGGCGCCGCGCCGCGGCCAATCCGGCCCAGCCCGCACCAACCACGACCCAATCCGCGCGGATATCCCCCTGCAGCGCGGGCCGCGGTGTGCGCGGCGGCAGGTTCCACGCCCAACCGTTGGTCGTGTCGTTCTTCGGCAGATTGGTGATCTGATGGACGCTCATGTGGAAATCGCGCTGGCTGGGTGGACGGCGAAGAATATCAAGGCGTCTTCAGCCTCGTAAGTCAGCGCAGTGCCTTTCGGCAACCAGACGGAATCCTTCGGGCCCAATTCGAACACCCCGGCTTCTGTCCGCACGGTCAGATGGCCTTCCAAGACCAGCAATACCTCATCATAGTGGACAGTCCATTCCAATTTGGCGTCCGTCAAACGGCCGAACCCTGTGCCCAGTTCAGTGCCTTGCTCTGCCCCCGTGATCACCGACATCATGGCCATATCGCCGCCTTCGGCCCGAGGTCGGAATGGAACCTCGTCGAACGGAATACGCTTGGGCTGGCTCGTCCCTGGCATGGCTTTTCCCCCGGTCTGGGCAATCTTTCTTGCTATTTCCATACACATGTGTACTGAACCATACAAGAGTGTTTGGAGACCTTCGATGACCCGACCGGTCTTGAAGACGAATGAATATGCTGAACCTCGGCTTGGCCGGGGTGACTGGATCGATGCCGCCATGGAGGCGTTGATCTCTGGCGGGGTCGAGGCCGTCAGGATCACGCGGCTTGCAGAAACACTCTCGGTGACGCGCGGCAGTTTCTACTGGCATTTCGAGGACCGTGACGACTTACTGCGGGCACTACGCCAGCGATGGGAGGACACCAACACCCCGGCCATTCGTTCAGCCGTAGATCGCAAGGATTGTCTTGATCGGGCCGTTTTGGGGTTCTTCGACGCTTGGGTCATGCCGAACCGGTTTGATGCCAGGCTCGATCACGCCATGCGCGCCTGGGCCAATTTGGACCGAGACATTCGAAAGGCGGTTGAAGCGGAAGATTCCGAGCGGATCAATCTGATAGCTGAGATGTTCGGTCGGTTCGGATATCCACAGCAAGAAGCCTTCATACGCGCCCGCATTCTGTACTTTGCGCAGATTGGTTATTACGCGCTGGGCATCCACGAACCCGCGACCGAACGGCTTGGCTATCTGGAATCCTACTATCTTGGCTTCACGGGGCGGGACGTCGACCCCGAAATCGCCAGTGCCCAGCGGAAGATTTATCTGAGGGAGATGGAATGATGCCATCGACACGCACAAGGCGCCGCGGCCGCAGTGCCAGTCAAGACGCCAAACCAGCCCGGAATGTAAATTACAAGAATCTGGAAAGCCGCCTGCCAATTTGTGCTCTGTATTCCGACGACCAGATCGCGGCGATCCACGAATCCGCCCTGACAGTTCTGCAGGAGTTAGGGGTTCGGGTTGTCCATGATGATGCCCGAGAGATGTTTCGCAACGCCGGTGCTAAGGTCAAAGAGGACCAGGTGCATTTTGACCGTGCGATGGTCGAGAGCGCAATTGCCTCTGCTCCAAACTTGTTCACCCTGACCGGGGCCGATGTCACGCAAACCATAGGAGGGCGCCACACTCAATTTCTGCCGGTTGGCGGACCACCCCATGCGATGGACACGGAACGCGGCAAGCGCCCCGGCACTTTCGATGATTTCAGAAATTTTCTGAAACTGTCGCAGCATTTCGACGTGATCCACATGACCGGTCCGTCGGTCGAGCCGCAGGATGTAGCCCCGAACCTGCGCCATCTGGAAATGACCCGGGCTCAGATGCTGGATTCGACCAAGCCCACCTTCATCTATTCCCGAGGCGCACCACAGGTGAAGGATTGCATCGAGATCCTCAAGCTGCGCCACGGTCTGACCGATGAAACGCTGCAGGAAAAGCCGTGGACCTATACGGTCATCAACACGAACTCTCCGCTGATCCTGGACATTCCGATGTGCCAAGGGCTGATCGACTTCGCCTCGCTGGGCCAGATCTGCATCGTCACGCCTTTTACATTGTCCGGTGCGATGGCCCCGGTGACGATCCCCGGCGCCCTGGTGCAACAGCATGCCGAGATGTTGTCGGCGCTCTGCCTGACGCAGATCGTGCGTCCTGGCGCCCCGGTCGTTTATGGCGGGTTCACCTCTAACGTCGACATGAAGTCCGGTGCGCCCGCGTTCGGAACGCCAGAATATGTCCGAGCTTGTTGGGGTACAGGGCAACTGGCGCGGCATGTGCAGATGCCTTGGCGGTCGTCAGCCTCTTGTGTCTCGAACACACCCGACGCCCAGGCTGTCTGGGAAACTCAGATTGCCATGTGGGGTGCGTTGACAGGCGGGGCGAACGTGGTGCTGCACTCAGCGGGCTGGTTAGAAGGCGGCCTCAGCGCGTCGTATGAGAAATTCATCCTGGACATCGAGCAAGTCCAGCACATGGCCGAGCTGATGCAGCCCGTGCCTTTCGACGCGGGCGAACTGGCGCTGGATGCAATTCGAGAGGTCGGATCTGGTGGCCATTTCTTCGGGACCGCCCATACGATGGAGCGCTATCAGACCGCATTCTATGCGCCCTATGTTTCGGATTGGTCGAACTATGGCCAGTGGCAGGAAAGCGGGTCGCTTACCGCAACGGAACGAGCCCATGGTTTGTGGAAGCAGGCTCTTGCCGATTACAAACAGCCAAAGGTCGACCCCGCTATCATCGATGCCATCGACGACTTTGTTGACCGGCGCATAAGCGAAGGCGGTGCTTTCCCAGAGAGTTGACCCATCATTCCATTTTGGTTTCCAGGAAAGACGCCAACTCTTTGCAACCACGTCTTCTCGAAAGCACTGTGTCCAACGTGATCTGTCTCAATGCCCGGACAGAAGGTTCGGGATCAATTCTTCGGCCAGATTGATCGTTGCGTCGATCCGAGCAATCCGCCGCGCCCCTGGCCGAAAGGTCAGGAACACATCATGCGGGCGTGAGGCATGGTTTGGAAGACACCGCACCAGATCGCCGCTTTGCAGTGCCGGTCCCAACATAAAGTTCGGCAACAGCGCATATCCCTGCCCAGCAACCGCAAGGTCCAACAAAATAGTAAAACTTTCTACGGCAATTGGCCCCGTCACCTCGACAGATGCTCCGGTGTCAAACCGCCAGGTTGCCCCGGGCCGATTGCCACGAAAGGTTAGGCAGGGAAGATCAGCAAGATCCTCGGGCCGCGCCAGCGGATGTTTCTTTGCAAACTCCGGTGCGGCGACCAGGTGACGTTTGAAAGCCCCCATCTCCCGCGCCACCAGCCGATCATCTTTGAAAGTCCCGATACGGAAGGCGATATCAGTGTCCGGGTCCTGCATATCTTCGAATGCATAGGCCGGTCGCATCACCAGGCTGAGATCCGGATGCCGTTCGCGCAGCAACGGAAACATCGCATTCGCAACAATGCCCCCGAATTCCGGCGTCGCGGCAACTGTCACCTGACCTGAAATGCCCATGCTTTCTTCGCGGGCTATATCGCCCAGCAGATCGACCTCGGCCAGAATCGAGCGGATGCGGTGATCTAGTCGCGCGCCCACTGGTGTCAGCCGGACAGATCGCGCACCTCGTTCCAGCAGACGCACACCAAAATGCGCCTCCAGCTGCGCCACATGCCGGCTAACCCCGGATTTGGCGATACCGATGTGATCTGCTGCCGCGCTTATCCCGCCAAGACGGGCAACACTGTGAAAGCTGAGCAGCGCCGGCAATCCGATTGTTCTAATTTCTGGAACCATAAGTTCAATTATATCCTACTGTTGCAATTTATAGCAATCTCTATATTTGGCCCCAAGACGAACCCCGGGGGGCGGGGCAACCAGACTGGAGTTGAAGAAATGAACATTCTGATCACCGGCGCAAACAGCGGCTTTGGGACACTGATCACTGCAGACCTGATCAAGGCGGGCCACCGCGTTGCGGGGTCAGTCCGCGACCCAGAAGGACGCAACGTCGAGGCAGCAGCAAGCCTTCGCAGCCTTGGTGCAGAAGTCGTTGAGATCGACGTCACAGACGACGCCTCGGTCGAAGCTGGCGTGGCCGCAGCCGAAGCGGCACTGGGCCATCTGGACGTGCTGATCAACAATGCCGGGGTCGGATGCCACGGGTTGCAAGAGAACTTTTCACCTGACGAATTCCGCCGTCTCTTCGATATCAATGTCTTCGGCGTGCACCGAATGATCCGGGCTGTGGCTCCTCGGATGCGGGCGCGCGGCGATGGACTGATACTGAACATCTCCAGCCTGCTAGGCCGCTTGGTAATGCCATTCTATGGCCCTTACAACGCAACCAAATGGGCATTGGAGGCAATGAGCCAGAACTACCAGGTCGAGCTTAGTAGCTTTGGCGTCGATGTGGCTGTGATAGAACCTGGTGGCTTCCCGACACGGTTCTTTGACAGTCTTGTGCGCCCGGCGTCGCGCGACCGCGATGCCAGCTATGGCGACATGGCTGCGGCCCCGAAGGCG
Source organism: Pseudomonadota bacterium (assembly GCA_039028795.1). Taxonomy (GTDB): domain Bacteria; phylum Pseudomonadota; class Alphaproteobacteria; order Rhodobacterales; family Rhodobacteraceae; genus Thermohalobaculum. Next base: position 7,990 of record JBCCHJ010000079.1, on the reverse strand, counting down.
GCGCTGGAAGGTTTCGAAGGTTTTCTGGCGGACAATCCGCAACAAAACCCGCAACTGGTCGCCGATGCGGTGGTGGAAGTCATAGGCAGAGCGCCCGGCACCCGTCCGTTCCGCACCGAGGTCGATAGCATCGGCATGGGCGATGCGGTCAAACCTTACAATGATATGCTGAACCAAATCACCGAAGGGTTGTTTACCAATCTAGGGATCGAAGGCATGCTGACATTGAACACTGCCGGATCGAAGGCAGCCTAGATCGGGCCGATATCCGGAAACCGCCTTTTGGGCCGGTGCCTGCAGCACCGGCCCTCAGAGATTTCAGAAACAGGAGACATCCCCATGACCCATGCCGCGTTTACATCCGACTCTGTTGCCGTCGTCACAGGCGGCGCATCGGGCATCGGGCTTGCCGCCGCAACGAAGTTCGGCGGCATGGGCATGCGCGTTGCGATTGTCGACCGCGCCGAAGACAAGCTGGCCGCAGCGGAAACCGTCGTGCGCGGCGCCGGGGCGGCGGATGCGATGACAGCAACGACTGATGTCTCGGATCGCGCCGCTGTCGAAGCACTTGAGGCCGAGGTCACTCAACGCTTCGGCGGTGCGGATATTCTGATGAACAATGCGGGCATTGGCGGTAGAACATCGTGCACCGGGCCACTGGATGCATGGCAGGCGATCCTGGGGGTAAATCTTTGGGGCGCTGTGCATGGCACACAAGTCTTCGGCCCTGGCATGATCGAACAGGGCCGCCCCGGCGCAATCATCAACACCGGCTCAAAGCAGGGCATTACGACACCGCCAGGCAACCCGGCTTACAACGTTTCGAAGGCAGGGCTGAAGGCTTTTACCGAAGCACTGGCTCATGAATTCCGAAACACCGAGGGGTGTCAGATCACAGCACACCTGTTGATCCCTGGCTTCGTCTTCACGGGCATGACTGGCGGGGCGAGCGGCGGTGAAAAGCCCGCCTCTGCCTGGACGGCAGAGCAGACCGTGGACTTCTTCTTGGAAAGTGTTGGGCGCGGCGATTTCTACATCCTCTGCCCCGACAACGATGTCCCGCGGACGTTGGATGAAAAACGCATCGCGTGGGCCGTTGGCGATATCATCGAAAACCGGCCACCGCTCAGCCGCTGGCACCCGGATTACGGAGATGCCTTTGAGGCCTTTGTGAATTCGGACTAGGCGCTGACCCATTTATCACCTGAAAGCTGCGGGTCGCTAACGGTGTAAATCAAGGCGCTTCATCATCGCTTGCCGACGGGCTTCCCTGTATCCTGGGACGTCCGGCAAGACGGCCACGCCCCGCCATCAACTAGGCCAAGGGAGAAGTCAGATGAAAACGCTTGCGGCCTTGGTGTTTCCCGGCTTTCAGACGCTCGATTTCTATGGACCCATCGAAATGCTGGGCGACCATGTTCCTGGCGCGGTCGACATCAAGATCGTCGCCGAGACGCTGGAACCTGTGCCCAGCTATCATGGCATCCGAACCACGGTGGACCGGACACTGGCAGATGCCACTGATTACGACATGATCCTGATACCCGGCGGTGATGCGGCCCCATTGGATCCGATCAATACCGCAATCAATGATTGGATCATCGAGACGTCAGAGACCGCTGAATACGTTATGGCCGTCTGCACTGGGACCGTTCTGCTGGCGACCACTGGTTTGTTGGATGGGCGCCGGGCCACAACCAATAAGAAGGACTTCTCAGCAACCGTGCACCATGGCCCAAATGTCGAATGGGTGCGGGAAGCCAGATGGGTCGAGGATGGGAAGTTCTATACATCTTCAGGCGTATCCGCTGGCATGGATATGAGCCTGGCCGTCATGGCGAAGATCTTTGGTCAAAAGGCTGCCGAGGACATCGCCATCGGAACGGAATACGAATGGCACGAGGACCCATCCTGGGATCCGTTCGCGAAAATGGCAGGTTTGGTATGAGAGTATTCAGGACCGAGCAATGAGTCTGCGTCCCGCCTGATTATTTGCCATCCGGCAAGACTGATTTGCAAACTCTGGCAATTCGCTACTGGGTAGTCACTGCCAGCCGTTCACATCTTCCAGGGAACAGCATACGGTAACGATGGTCTATTCTTAGAGATCGCATTGGATAAAAAGCAGGTCGTACTGACCGCGGGCCGCATTGTTGAAAGCCGGCCTCCGCCAAGACAGAAAAATCACCGTTTCAGATTTTCCTGCAGACCTGTTGCAAATTCTGCCACAGTGCGAACATAGCGTTAAAGTCATACGGTTCCAAATTTGATTTCGGAACAATGACCGACGTCGCTGGCTGAAAAAGCTAAGCGCCCGGGACAGGCCAAGGATGCTTAACGTCAAAATCATATCGGCCGCCTTGATTGCTTCGTTTCAGGCTGGCCGCAACGGCTGGCGGTGATTTGGTTTTGAACCCTGCTTACCGGCAGTAACTGCTTCGTCTTAGTGCCGTGTCCAAATGCAAATGGTCTTGATGGTATTTGTCACCATCGGGACCGATAACGGTCTTGAACGGCCCACAGGCCTGTTTCCAAATCCGGCGCAGAAACTGGCCAGGACGGCCTTTTCCCCAATCTTTCAAAACGCTGATCTTGCGCCCATCTCCCAGCGTCACGCCGGCGACATCCACGGCATGCCCCTTGGCATGTTCGGAAAGTTTCGCGCCGGGTTTGTGATTGCGAGTCCGGCAAGTGTAAGAGCCAACGACCTTAACATTGGTCAATCGGCGACCCAGGATTTCCGTAGCGGCAGGCGTAGCGACGCCCGTGACCCAATTGGCGAACGCCCGCGCAGTGCGGCAATCCAGCGTCGCGGGCGTAGAGAGTTTGATCCCAGAAATCTCGGTTACGCGCACCGGGTTCAGAATACCGCAACCGGGCATGTGCCCGACGACTGTCGGTCGGGGATCGCCGCGCAGGCGGGGGTCGCGACAGACCATCTCATTGAGCCGCAGATTGGGGGCCGGCGCAGGATCAGCCACCGTACCCGTTGCACCGAATGACCGGCCCTGCGGCCTTTGTCTCGGCAACGGTCCTCTAGCGGGCGCAAAAGCGGTTGCCTGCAAGGTCACAATGGCAGTCTTGGGCTGGGCCTGGTCACCCGGACGCTGGGGCGGCAGGGGCGCCTGGGCCAAAACCACCGCCATCGCCGCACCCAACATCATGAATTAGGCCGCACCGTGCGGGCCGCGGCCAAAGTCCGGGGCAGCAGTGTCTTGTCCGGCCTCGATGACCGAGCGGCGGATCGCGCGGGTTCGGGTGAAATAATCGAACAGATGATCCCCATCGCCCGTGCGGATCGCTCGCTGCAGCGACATCAGTTCTTCGACAAATCGGCCCAGCACTTCGATGGTTGCCTCTTTGTTTGACAGGAACACGTCCCGCCACATTGTCGGATCAGAGGCAGCTATACGCGTAAAATCCCGGAAACCAGCGGCAGAAAACTGCACAACCTCGTGATTGGTGACGCGGTTCATATCATCGGCGACGCCGCACATCGTGTAGGCGATCGCATGGGGCACATGACTGATCACGGCGGCGACAAGGTCGTGGTGGTCTGGGTCCATCGTCTGGACATTGGCACCCAGGCTTTCAACGAAGCTCTGGAGGCGATCCGCCGCGGTCTTTTCGCCGCCGGGCAACGGGGTCAGCAGCCACCAGCGATTATCGAAGAGCTCGGCAAAGCCAGAATCCGGGCCGGAATATTCGGTCCCGGCCATCGGATGGCTTGGCACGAAATGCACGCCGTTGGGGATATGAGACGCAACCGCATCGACAACTGCCCGCTTGACCGAACCGACATCGGTGACGGTAGCGCCGGGCTTCAGGCTAGCCGCAATTTCCGCCGCGACTGCTCCGCAAGCGCCGACGGGCACGCACAGCACCACCAGATCAGCGCCCTCGACCGCCGCCGCCATCGTATCTTCAATCCGGTCGCAGAAACCCAGCTCTGCCGCGCGCGCCCTGGTTTCAGGCGTTCTGGCAAACCCGGTGATTTCCTTTGCCGTTCCCGCGCGTCTTGCGGCCCATGCGAGCGAAGAGCCGATCAGCCCCAGCCCGATAAGCGCAACCCGGTCGTAGATCGGTGCGATCATTGCCTGATCGACCGGATCGTTTCAGCAACCTCCCGGCAGCTTTGCTCATCTCCAACCGAAATCCTCAAATGCGCGTGCAGGCCGTACTCGCCGACCCGGCGCACGATCAGACCACGGGCCTTCAGCGCCGCGTCCATGTCATCGGTTCGGTCATCGCTATGGACCAGAATAAAGTTGCCCATGGACGACGTGACTTGGAAACCGGCCGCGCGAACCTCTTTGGTCAGCCAATCCCGCCAGACCTCGTTTGTAACGCGGCAGTCGTCGACATAGGCCTGGTCCCGCATGGCGGCCTCGCCCGCTGCCTGGGCCGAAGCCGTTACGTTGAATGGGCCCCGGACACGGTTCAGCACATCAATCACGTGGGACGGACCATAGCACCAACCCAAGCGCAGCGCCGCCAGCCCGTGGATCTTTGAAAAGGTCCGGGTCATCACGACGTTGTCGCGGGCGCGCACGATTTCCACGGCGCCGTCGCTTTCCTCGGGCCGCAGATATTCGGCATAGGCACCATCGATGACCAGCAACGTGTGTGGCGGCAGCGCATCAGCCAGCAGCTCCAATTCCGCGCGGCCCACCATGGTGCCGGTTGGATTGTTCGGGTTGGCGACAAAGATGATCTTCGTCTTCGGCCCAATCCGTTCGATCAAGGCGTCCACATCCGCGGTCATATCTGTTTCCGGCGCGGTCACAGGCGTGCCGCCCGCGGCCAGGGTCGACAGCCGGAACATGGTGAAACCGTGTTCGGGATAGAGGACCTCTTCCCCGACACCCACATAGGCCTTGATCAACAGTGCAATGATCTCGTCCGAGCCTGCACCACAGACGATGCGGTCGGCCTCTAGACCATGCACATCCGCGATGGCCTGGCGCAACTCGGCGCCGGTCCCCGGGTATCGATGCAAGCTGTCTGCGCCGGCTCTATAAGCCTCGATCGCCTTTGGGCTGGGACCAAACGGATTTTCGTTGGCAGACAACTTTACCGTCCGGTTCGCGCCTTCAACCTTCGAGGCGCCGCCGACATAGGCCTTGATGTCCAAAACGCCCGGGTTCGGGCGAATAGTTGGGTGGGCATTCATGGGTCTAATCCGATCCTCACACGAAGGGCTGTCCATAACGGTATTGAGGCGGGGATTCCAGTCTGTTCGCGCAGCCGATTGTATCCAGGCGCGGGCTTAATATCTGTAAGCCGGATAACGGATACGCGCAGGAAATGACTTTGTCGGTCAACACGTTCGAAGAAACCGGTCAGGCTTGGGTGCGGGCGGCCTTGAACCAGGAAAGCCTGGATCTTATTGCGGACTGGGCTGGCCGCACTGACCGCCCAGGGCAGCGTATCACAGCATCGATACCCGATGCGGCGGCCAAGGTTCTGACAACGCTTGTGGACCGGTTCTTGTCTGGCGCAGTGCTGACGCGCGCGGTCGCCTTCAACAAGTCCGGTGCCACGAATTGGTCTTTGCCCTGGCATCAGGACCGCGTAATTGCCGTTGCAGAAAGATGTGATGTCGACGGCTTTCACAACTGGACCCTCAAGGATGGGATCTGGCACTGCGAACCGCCGATTGAGATCTTGCAGCAGATGGTATTCGCACGGCTGCACCTGGACGCGGCGCAGCAGGACAACGGATGCATGGAGATCGCGCCAGGCAGCCACCGGCTTGGGTTGATCTCCGCAAAGGATGCCCCAGAGGTTGCCGCTAAATTGGGTACTGAACTCAGCCTTGCCTCTGCCGGAGATCTGCAGATCCTGAAAATGCTGACCCTGCACCGGTCGCGCCCGGCCAGACAGCCAACGCCCCGCAGGGCCGTGCGATTGGACTTCGTCAAGATGCCGCTGCGAGCCGGTTTTGAACCCGCATTCTTTAAGCCGTGCGGCGGGGCAAATTGATCAGCGCGACACCCAGGATTGCCAGCGCATATCCAATACCTGCGGTGGTCGTGAAGCTTTCCCCTAAAACAACCACCCCCAATGCGACACCGACGCCGATCCTCAGATATGACTGACTGGTCGTCCCCAGCGGTCCCAAAGTGTGGATCAATCGGAAATAAATCATCAGCGCCGCGCCTGTGCAAAAGACACCCAGAATCAGGGCTGCACCAATTGCTTGGTTGGAGGGTGCCAATGCCCAAGGCGCCTCAAATATCAGACTGGCAGGAACCAACCAGACAGTTGCCCAGATCATCGTGCCGGCTGCTGTGACCGTCGGTGGCAAGTGGCTAAATCTGCGCCCGTAAATTGCAGCCCCGGCGTACAACGCCGCACCGCCAAGCGCCGCAATCTGGCCCCAGACGCCCGAGGAAAGGCCCGACATTGCCTCTAGCCCCACGATCAACACTGCCCCGGCCACGCCCAAGATGGCTCCGATCAACTGGATCAATCCAGGTTTTCGACCGCCCAAAATAAACGCGGTCATGAAGAATACGAACAACGGCGATGTGGAATTCAGCACGCTTGCCAACGCGCTATCGATGAATTGCTGGCCCCATGCCAGCAATGTCCAGGCCCCAATGCTGTTCAGGAAAGCCTGAACAAGCAACTGGCCCCAAGTTTGCTTGTCCCTAGGGAACTGCGCGCCCTGCAGCCGAGCGATCGTCGCCAAGAGAATGGCCGCAATCAGCACCCGCATCGCAATAAGGGTCAGAGGGGGGATTTCCGCGACCGCGAACTTGATAAACAGATAGGATGATCCCCAGAGTACGGACAAAAGTCCAAGCAAACAAATCTCGGGCCACAAGGGCCGTGACGTCGAAAGTGTTTTCATCAATCGACGATAACATCGATCATTCTGGAAATGATTTGATACCGACCAAATCGTGCCGGCTATGCGCCCTGCTCTTCCAACCGATCAGTCGCCGGCGGCGGTGTTGGGCTGAGCTTCGAGATCTCCGCCCTCAGATCCGCGTCAATCTTGAATTCCAGCGCGGCCAGCGAAGGCTGGATCTGCTCGACCGAACGTCCCCCAACGATCGGAGTGGTGATACCAGGATGGCTGCCCGCCCACGCGACGGCCAATGTCACCGGGTGCACGCCTTGGTCACGGGCAAAGGCAGAGAACTCCGCCGCCGTCCGGTGCATCCAGTCCGTGCCATAACGATTGGTGTACATCTTGTTATCAATCAGCCGCCCAGCATTGGACCCCGCATCTGTATACTTCCCAGACAACAGGCCACCGCCGACCGGTGAATAGGATATCACCGCCAGGCCTTCTTCCTGGGCCATCGGCAGAATCTCGACCTCAGCTTGGCGTTTGACCAAATTATACATCGGCTGCAGGACGTCGATCCGTGACCAGCCGTTCAAATCGGCCATGCCTAGCCCTTTCGCGACCTGCCAGGCCGCCCAGTTGGACACGCCGATATGCAGAACCTTGCCGTCCCGGACCAGGTCTTCCATGGCGCGAAGCTGCACATCCATGGGCGGATGGTCTTCCCATTTATGGATGAACAGTACCTCGACCCGATCGGTGTCCAGCCGTTTCAAAGATGCCTCAACCGCGCGCATGATATGACGCCGTGACAAGCCGCCATCGTTCACGTCTTCACCCATCTGGCCATGGCATTTCGTCGTTAGGACGATCTGATCCCGTTCATGAGCGATCAGATTTCCCAAAATCTCTTCCGACCGCCCACCGACATAGACGTCAGCGCAGTCGAAGAAGTTGATCCCGGCATCTCGGGCGGCGCCGTACAACGCACCGGAAGTTTCTTGATCCGCGTCGCCGCCAAAGGACATTGTCCCAAAACAAAGCGGAGAAACCTGGATGCCAGTGCGGCCGAGTAAGACGGTCATGTCAGTTCCTATTCAAGGCGCAGGGATTGTTCCATCCGCGTGATGATTGCGTCTGATCCAGACCCTGGAACACTGGCGGCGGTCATGATCACGGCGCGTCCGT
>JBCCHJ010000078.1:0-23407 GCA_039028795.1 Pseudomonadota bacterium | reverse complement strand
TCACCCCTTCAGCAGGTTTGCACGTGGGAACTACCAGCACTCTGTTTTCCAGTATAGGCCAACGAAAATGTCTCCGACATCGAATTGGGGCCGTGATGCTCGATTGCGGGTGTGGGTCTGGTCGTAGTCGGACCGGTAGACGCGGCCCGGCGCGATGATGCGGCAGGGCGCGCCGTGGGCCTCCATATGCCGGATCTGCACCGGCGAGGTATGGGTGCGCAGCACGTTCCGGGGGCGGTTGTCGCCTTCCGCCCGGGACATATAGAAAGTGTCCATCTCGGTCCGGGCGGGATGTTCGGCCGGGATGTTCAGCGCGTCAAAGTTATACCAGTCGCTGTCGATATGCGGGCCCTCGGCGACGGTGAACCCCATTTCCGCAAAGATGGCCGTCAGCTCATCCGTCACTTGGGAAATCGGGTGAATCGTCCCCTGCGGCTGCGGCCGCGGCGACAAGGTGACATCCAGCCATTCGGTCTTCAGCCGTTCTTCCAGCGCTGCATCGGCCAGGGCAGCCTTGCGGGCAGCCAGGGCAGCGCCCAACTCATCCTTCAGGGCGTTGAAGGCGGGACCGGCGGTTTGGCGTTCCTCGGGTGTCATCTTCCCGAGTTCCCGCATCATCAAGGAAATTTCGCCCTTTTTACCGATGGCGGCGACGCGCACGGCCTCGATCGCGGCCTCGTCAGCCGCGGCAGCGATGTCTTCCAGGTATTTGGCGCGGATTGGCGCGAGATCCTGCATGGTTGGCCCCTGTTCGTGATCGGTGGCGTCCTATCATGGGGCACAGATTTTTCAAGCCAGGGGCAGTTAATCCTTCGGCAACCTTGTTGCGGCAGGTCCTTGGCATGGATGTTCTGGACAAGCCGAAGACGCGGACTTGGGAATCCGGTTTCCCACAGGCGTTTCTGCAGCGCTATCATGCGGGGGCAACGGCCTATACCTATCGCGGGGTGTCGTGCCTGAAGAACCCGGTGGACCTTTCGCTGTACCTGCGACTTTTGTTTGAGTTGTCGCCGAGGACAGTGATTGAAATTGGCGCCCATCATGGAGGGTCTGGTCTGTTCTTTGCAGATCAGTGCGATGCGATGGGATTGAACGCCCGGGTGATCTCGATCGATGCCCATGACCGGCGCGTCGTGCGGGACCCAAGGGTTGAGTTTATTCAGGCGGATGCGCGGGATCTATGGTCCACAGCGGTGGCGCGGCTAAAGTGTTTGCCGCGGCCCTGGCTGGCGATCGAGGACAGCGCCCATACGCCGCCGGTCAGTTACAACGTCCTGAGTTTCTTTTCCGAACGCATGCAGTCGGGCGATGTTATCGTCGTCGAAGACGGTATTCTGACCGAACTGGGCCTTTGCGAAAGGTTCCATGGCGGTCCGAAGGTGGCGCTGCAAAGGTTTCTGGCAGAGCGGCCCGATGTGTTCGAAGTCATGACGGACTATACGGACTTCTTCGGGCCAAACGTGACCTACAGCCCAAATGGGTGGCTGCGACGCCTTTAGACGTCAGGGCACAATCGTCCGGGCAATTTGGATCAAACGGCTGGGATAGCGCACGCCTTTCGGGGCCGTCGGGGCCTCCGGCGCAAGTCTGGCCGTCCGAGCCAGGACCAGTGCCGCCAGCCAGGCGCCGGTCAGGCTGGCATGATACCCGTCATTACGGTGCAATGGCAGGCCGGTGCCCAGCATCCAGGCCCGCCCGACCGGAGCGACGGCTTGCCCAAGCCGTTCATAGAGCGCCGGACACCGTGCAGACTGATAATGCGCATGGACCAGGTTGTGCATCTGGGCCGGAGTGCGGGGCATTCCAGCCTGGAGGTAAAGCTTGTGGTCTTCGCGGCGCGGCCAGGTTTCGAAGAGGATCTTTCGGGGCATGAGATGACGGCAAAAGGCCGTCAGGGCCCGGAGCGAGTTCGCCGCAAAGTCCGGCACCAGCGCGACGGTTGAAAAGTCCTGCAAGATCAGAAGATCGGGATTGTAGGTGGCGACGATCTGATCTGCGGTGCGAGTCTGCAAGTAGTCCGCCAAGTGGGCGCCGCCCTCGGCCATCACATCGACGTGCAAATTGTAGCCACCTTGCCGTGCAATGTCAGCGAACAGCAGGGGCAGATCATGTTCGAAGGTGAACGAATTCCCGATGAAGAGCACCCTTATCGGGGCTTGCGCCATGGCGGGCGCCGCGGCGGTGGCGGCCAGCAATCCGATCGCTGATCTGCGTGTCAGGCGCTGCGACGGTGATCTTCTCACCCTAACCCTCTCCCCAGTGGGGAGAGAGGATGGGCAGCGCATGGATGGACCGATGCGTGTTGACCACGGATCAGTCCATCGTCTCTAGCTCGTCGATCATGCTGGAGATAAGGCTGAGGCCCTTGTCCCAGAAGGCAGGATCAGACGCATCCAGACCGAACGGGGCCAACAACTCTTTATGGTGCAGCGTGCCGCCCGCCGCCAGCATGTCGAAGTATTTTTCCTGGAAGCCGGCATCGCCCTGTTCATAAACGGCATAGAGCGCGTTCACCAACCCGTCGCCGAAGGCATACGCATAGACATAGAACGGCGAGTGGATGAAGTGCGGGATATAGGCCCAGAAGGTATTGTATTCGTCCGGCAAATTGATCGCAGGGCCCAGGCTTTCGGACTGTACTGCCATCCAGATTTCACCGAGTTGTTCCGAGGTCAGTTCGCCTTCTGCACGGGCCGCGTGGACGCGGCGTTCGAATTCGTAGAACGCGATCTGGCGGACGACCGTGTTGATCATGTCCTCGACCTTACCGGCCAGCATCATCTTGCGGGTCTGCTGGTCCGGGGCCGCGTCCAGCATTTTGCGGAAGGTCAGCATTTCGCCAAAAACGGACGCGGTTTCCGCCAGTGTCAACGGAGTTCGGGAAAGCAATTCGCCTTGTCCTGCGGCCAGGCGTTGATGCACGCCGTGGCCCAGTTCGTGGGCGAGGGTCATGACATCCCTGGGCTTGCCCAGATAATTCAGCATCACATAGGGGTGCACATCCGTGACCGTCGGATGGGCAAAGGCGCCGGGGGCCTTGCCGGGTTTTACGCCTGCATCGATCCAGCCCGAGTCAAAGAACGGTGCGGCCAGATCCGCCATCTTGGGCGAAAACCCAGAATAGGCGTTCAGAACAATCTCTTTTGCCTCGGTCCACGGCACGACCCGGTCATCCGAATCCGGTAGCGGCGCGTTCCGGTCCCAGTATTCCAACTGATCCAGACCCAGCCATTTCGCCTTCATGGCATAGTAGCGGTGAGAGAGGCGGGGATAGGCCGCCTGAACCGCCTTGCGCAGGGCATCGACGACTTCCGGCTCGACCTGATTGGCCAGATGGCGGCCATGGTCTGGGGCGGGCAATTTGCGCCAGCGGTCCTCGATTTCCTTTTCCTTGGCCAGAGTATTTGTGATCCGGGTGAAGAGCCGGATATTGTCCGCCAGCACTTTCGCAACGGCCTTGCCGCCTGCTTCGCGCAAGGATCGATCTGTGTCGGACAACAGGTTAAGCGTCGCCTCCAGGCCCATTGGTTCATCGAAGCCTTCGACGTCAAATGTCAGCCCGGCCATCGTTTCGTCGAAGAGGCGATTCCAGGCAGATGAACCGACGACCGATTGGTCATGCAGGAACTTTTCCAATTCGTCCGATAGCTGATATGGCTGCAAAGCACGCAGGCGTTCCAGCCATGGGCGGTACCGGGCCAGCGCGGTTGACGCGCCGAGCCGTTCGGCCAGCCAGTCCTCTTCCATCCGGTTCAGTTCCAGCGTGAAGAACACCAGCGGCTGCGTCAGATCAGTGATCCGTGACTGGGCATCGCCCATGAACTTAGCGCGGTCCATATCCTGGGTGTTCTGCTGATAAAGAAGCCCTGCGAAGGACATGATCCGTCCAAGAACACGGTCAATATCTTCATAGGCGGCAATCGCGCCTGCAAGACCGTCGCCATCCAGTTCGGCCAGTTTGCCTTCATAGTTCACGCCGAAGTTTTTGCAGGCCTCTTCGGTCCGCACAAAATCGGCTTCCAGCTTTTCGCTGCTAATCCCGTCATAGAGATCAGTGAGATCCCACTCCGGCAGGATGCCCAGGTCAGGGCCGCCAGGGGCGTTTTCGGCATCGAACATGGGACGGGGAAGGTTAAGCATCAGGGCGGCTCCGTGGCTTAGGGACCGCACACAAATAGGTCATTGCAGAGGCTGGGGAAAGGGGGCAGCGAAAACGTGACCGTCGGTGTTCGAAGGTCGCAATTTAAGAGCGGTCTGCACCACAATCGCAGCATTGGTCTTGCAGCAGGCAATTGCTCCGGTCAGGCAGCCGGTGAGGCGGCTTAAACACCCGCACCAACGTCATAATCGATTTCGTGCTCGTCGCTTGTTGTCTGGCCTTCGGTTATCCCGTTGGTGGATTACCGGTCCAGGGGTTGAAACCGCGAACTGTCCTCGGAATAGGCGGTGATCAATGCAATGCACGAAGGATGCCGAGGATCCGGGTCTGGCGCTCTACCGGTTGCTACGAACCAGCCAAAACCGTCAAAGAGGCGTCTATCGGACCTAAGTCTTCACGGTGCCATCTGGTTGCGGACCTGTTTCAGGGTTCTCGGGTGCCTCGTAGGGCGGGGCATCCTCGCGGCGGCGAATGATGATGTCGCCATTCGGCAAGACCTCGGGCAGTTGGTAGTTCCGCGGGTTGTCCATCGCACGGAACCGGTCCATCAGTTTTAGGGTTTCCTGCCAGGCAGGCTCCATTTCCCGCTGCAGGTCTTCCAGTTGAGGCTCCAACTGTTCCCAGAGATCGCGCAGGCCGTCTTCCTGCATTTCCCGGGTCAGTTCTTCTATTTGAGGTCCAAATTTTTCAAGCAGCCCGCTTAGACCCTTCCCATCCGATGGGTTTTCATCGGCGGGTGGTTCTGCCAGGGCCGGGACCGTTGCCGTACCGGCCAAAAGGACGGCAAACATGAATGTTCGGAACATTGGCGGCCTCCTTCCACAGGACGTAATTCCCCACTCGGCCAAAATGGTCGTTCGGCCGCGGTTATGCAACCCGGCCAAAAGAAAACCGCCCCGTGCGGCCAGCGCACGGGGCGATCTTTAACTTTAGCTGAAGCGCTTACTCGCCGAGAGTGATCTCGACGCGGCGGTTCAGAGGCTCGCGAACGTTGTTGCCGGTTTCGCGGGCCAGATCCTGCTCACCACGGCCAGCCAGCGTCATATTGCCGGCGGGGATTCCGCGGTCAACCAGAGCATTGGCGACGCGGCGTGCGCGACGCTCGGACAGGCCTTGGTTGTAGGAGGCCGAGCCGACAGTGTCAGCGTGACCAACCAGCGACAAGGCAGTAGTGCCGATTTTGTTCACTTCTGCCACAACCTCATCCAGGGTCGCGCGGGCGCGATCGGTCAGGTTGGTGCGGTTGAATCCGAAGTAGACGATGAAGTTTGCAGGACCAGCAATACCGCCACAAGCAGCGAGAGCTTCGTCCAACAGTGCCTTCGCGTCAGCCGGCGTGATGCAGTAGGTGTCGCCGCCGCGGAGGGCTTCGAGGTACTGATCCCACATCACCTGCGCACGGGCGCAAGCTTCCGGATTGGCGGCCTTGTTTTCGTTGATGGTGGCCACGACCGACTGGTACTGAGCGGCTGCGTCGCCACCGATGCCCAGTTGATCAGGCGCCCAAGGCGCAGGCTCGACACCGGACTCGGCCTGCTTGGCCTTGGCGATGTAAGCCGTCGAATTCCGCCAGCGCACGTTTTCGAAAGCCGCGCGACGGCCAACTTCAGTGTATTCTTTGGCGAGCGTTCCCGTGAAGCTGCCGTCACCACCGTGATCGGCCTTCAGATAACGCTCTGCGCCGAACGTCGCCCCAAGCGACGATCCCGGCAGCTGCGTACAACCGGCAAGCGCAACGGCCGCGGTGCCCAGCAGCAAACGAGTAACAATCTTCATCCCTCTTCTCCGTTCCGGTTCGGGCAACGCTGCTCACGTGCCCGGGACTTTGGTTTTTGCCGGCACTCGCCGATCTGTTTTCCCGTGTGACACGGATGTGCAAAAAGCACAATGCGCCAACGCGGGAAAATCCGTTGGTATCCGTACTTTATCGCCGCAGGTGCACACGAGCAACAGTCTTATCCGAAAATCAGGCCGCAACTGCCCGTAAATGGGTCAAATTGCTCTCAAAACGGCACATTTCTGTTCGATCCAGTGACAGAAAATCAACCTTAGTGCGGTGAAATCACCCCATATCGCCCCGAATATGGACACTATGCTGATGGACGCCCGCATATTGGTTGCTGACGATGACGCGCAACAGCGCCGCTATATTACAGCGGTTCTGTCTGCGTCCGGATACGAGATTACAAGCGCGGATTGCGGTCAAGCCGCGCTGGAACAGCTGACGAAACAGCCCGGGATCGATCTGGGCCTGTTGGACCTGCAAATGCCGGATATGGATGGCATCGAGGTCCTGAAAGAAGTGCGTCAGGCGAACATTGCGACGCCCATACTGGTGTTGACATCGGATGGTTCGGTGTCCCGCGCGGTCGAGGCAATGCAGGCCGGTGCCAATGACTTCCTGATGAAACCGGTTGGTCCGGAACGTCTGGACGTTTCGATCAAGAATGCCCTGGCGATGTCGGACCTGTCGCTGGAGGTCAGGCGTCTGTCCATGGTGGAAGAAAATCGCCTGTCTTTTGAGGAACTTGTCTCGGTCGCAAGTTCCACGCGCGAAGCGATCGCGATGGCTCGCCGGGCCGCAAGGTCTGAAATTCCGATCCTGATCCAGGGCGAGTCCGGGACCGGCAAGGAAATCTTTGCCCGCGCCATTCACGGATCGTCCGAACGGGCGGGCGCACCCTTTGTTGCCGTCAACTGCGGGGCGCTGCCGGCGCAGTTGGTGGAATCCATTCTGTTTGGGCACGAAAAAGGGGCGTTCACCGGGGCCACGTCGAAACGCACCGGCAAGTTTCAGGAAGCCACCGGCGGAACGCTGTTTTTGGACGAAATCGGTGAATTGCCCCTGGATGCCCAGGTCAAGCTGCTTCGGGCGATACAAACCGGCGAGGTTGATCCGGTCGGTGCGACGCAACCGGTGAAAGTGGATATCCGACTGGTTTCGGCGACGAACCGGGACCTTGGCCAGATGATACAGGAAGGCAGCTTCCGCGAAGATCTGTATTACCGCTTGAGTGTGTTTCCCTTGGTCCTGCCGCCGCTGCGGGAACGGCGCGAGGATCTTCCCGGTCTGTCCCGGATGTTCCTGAAACGCTTTGCGGCCAGCGAAGGTGTGCAGGTTGAAGGGTTTACCCAGTCGGCAATTGAAACCATCGCCCATGCCCCCTGGCCCGGAAATGTGCGGCAGTTGGAAAACACAATCCACCGCGCGGTGGTCATGGCGGACAGCCCGTTGATCAAACCGGCGGATTTACACGGCATCACACCCGCGGTGACGCCGCAAGGTGTGGACGCCGCTGCGCCATCTCTGAACGGCCACCGCACGCCAGTGCCCGGCGGCCATGCGGCGCCCATGACTGAAGATCAGTTCCTGCGCGATGATGGACATATCAAGAGGCTTTTGGACGTAGAGGCAGAGGTAATCGCCCGTGCATTGGCGATTTATCGCGGCCGGATGAGCGAAACCGCCCGCAGATTGGGCATCGGACGATCTACGCTCTATCGCAAGATCGACGAGCTGCAATTGGATAAACGGGGTCTCTAGACCCCTAGTTTCCCCAGGGTAGCGACCGTACGCGGAAGTCATTTTGGCCGCTGGCGTCCTTACCTCGCATCAAAAAGATCGAGTGATGCGCCATACTCATACCGCCCCGCTGCGCGTGCATCTCTGTTGCCACATCTCGATCATAGACAGATGTGGTGGGCATCATGCGCATGGTCATGCCGCGGCGTGGGTGAGGCGACGTATTCGGTGCCGATCCATGGGCGATGTAGACATCGTGTAGGGCCATCTGCCCGGCCTCGATGATCAAATCCTCGGCTGCAGTCTCGTCATATTCGTCCGCGTTCAACTTCTGGTTCAGCGTATAATCCGGGCTGTCATCCTGGGTGTGGCCCATAAGACGATGCGTTTTGTGTGACCCTGGAATATAGCGCAGCGGCCCGTTTTCCGGCGTGCAGTCATCTATGGCGATCCACACCGTGCACGTTGCTAGAGGCCGGATTGGCCAATATTGCCCATCCTGGTGCCAGGGCGTCTCCTTGCCGTTCATTGCTGGCTTGGCAAAGAAACTCATGTTCCAAAGGCAGATGTCCGGACCGATCAACTGCTCCACCATGTCAAGAATCGCAGGATCCCGGGCATAGTTCAGAAAGCCGATGTCGTAGGTCAGCAAGACGCTGGCATTGTCGCGAAATTCAGGATGCCGGGCCAACAGCGCCGTATGGCGATCGCGTATTTCCTCCAACTGACCTTGGGGCAGCCGGTACTCTGGAACCACAAAGCCTTTGTCATGGTACTCGGTGATCTGCGCGTCCGTCAGCATCGTCCCCTCCTGTGATCCCGGGCGAATTCATCCCTCCGCTGGTTGAATCTTATGCGACCTTGAGTAAGGTCATCCGTCAAGAGGTCGATTTAACCCGATCGAACGGGGACCCGCCAACGCATTTCCATGGGAGGAAAGTAATGAGCTTTCATAATGTCGTTAAAATTGGTTCAGCTGCAGCCATTGCGCTGACGATGGGCCTGGGCGCTGTCGATGCCGAAGCGAAGAAACTGAAGGTCCAGGCCTCGTCCAAATCGGGCGACTGGGCGCACCAGTTTATGGGCACCACTTGGGCGCCGAAGCTGAAATCGATGTCGGGCGGTGCGGTCGAAATTGAAGTTCTGCCTACTAAGGCCGTGGTTCCCCACCGTGAAACCATCGATGCGGTGGCCAATGGTATCCTGGATGGCGATCTGAACGCGGTTTCCTATTTCTCTGGCCGTGATCCGGCCTTCGCGATCATCGGTGATCTGATTGCGGGCTATGACACGGTGGATCAGGTTCGCACGTTCTGCATGCACGCGGGCGGCAAAGAGATCCTGCAAAAGCTCTATGACAAGTATATGCCGGGCAAGATCCACGTGGTCGGGTGCGGACCGTACGCGAAGGAAGCCTTTGTCTCGACAGTGCCGATCCGCACCGTCGAAGACTTCAAAGGCGTGAAAGTACGCTCACCCGAAGGGCTGGCTGCAGAGGTTTTCAAACGCGCAGGGGCTGCCCCGGTGTCGCTGCCGTTTTCGGAAGTCTACACCGCGTTGGAAAAGGGCGTGATCGATGCCGCTGATGCATCGGCCCACGTGAACAACAACGCGTCCGGCATGTACAAGGTCGCGAAGTTCCCAATCTATCCCGGCATCCACTCGATGGCGGTGCTGCAGTTCATCGTGAACAAGAAGACCTGGGACAAGATGAGCCCTGAGCAACAATCGGCTTTGGAGATCTGGTATTCCGCATCCTACGATGCGATGCGGCGCGAAGCTGATCTGCAGGACCGCGCGATCGCGGCAGAGCAGAATGCGGGTAACGACATCGAAGTTATCGACTGGACCACGGAAGAACGCGCGAAATTCCGCGAAATCGCCGTTGGTGCATGGGATGACTTTGCAGCCAAGTCTCCTTTGGCTAAAGAAGCCTTGGATGCGCACATCAATTATATGAAGCAGATTGGCCTGTTGAGCGAATAGGCCTCTGCTCATTGCCGCCGCGCTGGGGGAGGCGCGGCGGCACCTTTGCTTTTACGCATTCGGGGGCCTTCCATGGTTTCCACAACTGACAGCATGTTGGATCGCACGTTCGGTGCGAGCTTTTCGAAGTCCGTAGATCATTTCAGCCGCTTTCTGGGACTGTCGGTTGGCAATCTTTATCTGATCGCTGCGGGCTGCACGTTGTGGGAGGTGTTCTCTCGCTACGTTATGAACGACCCGACCCAGTGGGTGTTCGAGGTGGTGATGGTATTGTGCGCCACCGCTTGGATGATGTCTGCCGGGTTCGTCACCCTGCAAAAACGCCATATCGGCATCACGGTTTTCTACCTGATGGCGCCGGACCGTGTGAAATGGTGGCTGGACCTCTTCGCCATGTGTGTCGGGGTCTTCGCGCTTTACATGCTGGTCGGCGACACGCTGATCCGCGCCTTAGAGTCTATTGACCTGACCGAGCGCGGCGGCACGGCTTGGAATTCGCCGCTGCCGATGGTGTTGAAAACCGTGCTTGTGTCCGGGCTGTTTCTTTATCTGGTGCAGTTGCTGGTCAACCTGTCCCGGCATTTCCAGTCCCGGCCATTGCAGGTCGCGGTGCTGGCCCTGCTGGCGCTGATCACGCTGCGCCTGCTGTTGTCGATCTTTGCCCATTATGGCGGATATGACAGCGGCGCCGGTCAGATCGAAGAGGCGATCAATTCGACCGGTGGCGACATCGTCTCGAACTTCAATGTCGACCGTGATGCAGTTGGCATTGGCACGATCTCGCTCTTCATCGTCATCGCGCTGTTGGCGCTGATGATGACGGGCATGCCACTGGGCATTGTGACGCTGATCATCTCGGTCGTGTGCGCGATGCTGTTCTACGGCAATAACGGGCTCTACCTGGTTTCGGTGAACGCGCTGGATCTGCTGGAAAAATATCCGCTGGTCGCTGTGCCGTTCTTTGTTCTGATGGCCTCGGTCTTGGAACGGGCGGGCATCGCGCGGGATCTGTTCGACGCGATGTCGGTGTTCGCAGGCGGCTTCCGGGGTGGTGTTGCACTGCAGACCACAATTGTCGCCGTGATCCTGGCGGCCATGTCGGGCGTGATGGGTGGCGAGATCGTCATGCTGGGTCTGGTGGCGCTGCCGCAGATGCTGCGTCTCGGCTATGACCGGAAACTGACCATCGGCCTGATTTGTGCCGCCGGGGCTTTGGCGACGCTGATTCCGCCATCGATCGTGATGATTGTATATGGCCTTTCGGCAAATGTCGGTATCGGTGATCTGTTCTCGGCCGGGTTTATTCCAGGCCTGATGCTGGCGACGTTCTATGTGATTTATGTACTGGTTCGGGTGAACATCTCTCCGTCCATGGCCCCGACGGCCCGCGAAATTGCTGAAATGACAGGCCAGGAAACCAAGCTGGGATCGCATCAACTGATCGCTGTTTTGCTCAGCATCCTGCTGATTGCGTGTGTTATGGGTTCGATCTATGGCGGGCTGACCTCGGTTACCGAAGCCTCCGCGGTTGGGGTTTTCGGGGCCTTGGTGGTTGCTTTGGTGCGCCTCAAATTCAGCTTCACGCTGTTGCGCGAATGCCTGGCCAACACCATGGCGATTGTGGGCACGATTATCTGGCTGATCTTGGGCGCCGTGGCCTTTGTGGGGCTCTATAACTTGATCGGCGGTGCAGACTTCATGCGCAGCCTGATCTCGGGAACCGGCTTGAGCGCCATCGGCACCATCTTCCTGATGATGGCGATCTTGGTGGTTCTGGGCACGTTCATGGAGTGGATCGCGATTATCTTCATCACTGTCCCGATCTTCGCGCCGGTGGTCGTCGGACTGACCCCGGACCTGGCCACGGAATTCGGCATGGCGGTATGTGATGAGAGTACCAAGACAGGTTGTCTCAGCGAATATTGGGTCGCCGTCTGGTTCGGCGTGCTGTTCGTGATGAACATCCAGATCTATTTCCTGTCGCCTCCGTTCGGTCCGGCTTGTTTCTGGCTGAAATCTGTCGTTCCTGCGGCAAAGGACATGCCGGATGGCAAAGAGATCACGCTGCAGGAAATCTTCCTTAGCGTGCTGCCGTTCATTGCCCTGCAGATCACAGGGATGCTGCTGGTCCTGTTCTTCCCGTTCATCGCGTTGTGGATGCCGCAGGCATTGGGTTAAGAGGTAAAGATGCACACCGAAGATGGCGAAGAAGATCTGAAAAGCACCTCTGGCTATTATGGTCCCTTGCCGACATTCGCGGGCATCTTGATCGCCGGCGGCTTGATCTGGTTCATGTTCACGCTGGCTGATGGCTTCGCTTGAAGATCGGCTCTGAAACAACGGGTCGCACGACAAATGCGAAGTTCGCCCTAGGTTCCGATGCGGTAAGCAACGTGGCCACGGCATGGTTCAGATCGAAAATCATCCCCAGCGCGCAGCGCTAACTGAAGAATTACATGCCCGGCCTTTCCAGCCGGTCATGGCGCCATGCCGCGCTCTGCTCTTGGCGTTTAAACAACCCAAAGCCGCGGCAGAACGGGACCACGATATCGACCGGTCGCATCTTCTGGCGCTTCTTGATCAATTCGATGCGCCACACCCGGCCGAGGACGCAAAGCAGCACACCGCAATGCTGGATGACGTGCGGCTGAAGTGGGAATCGCACACGGAATTTGTCAGTTACACGCTGATCCTGGAAGAAGCCGAACCGCCTTTGTTCCAGGGCCGATTGGCCGAAATACTGCACCAGAGCTGGTTGGATGCCGCCCCTGGAAACGTCATCGCTGCCGCCGAAGTGGAGCTGATTACAGCCGAGGCCGGTCCTGCCGGAGCGCTGACGCCAGAGTTGTTGGCGGCGTTTGAGCCTGAAAGCCTGGCAGCTTCGTTGATCCTGGATCAGAATGTCATTGCGATCGGGGATTTCCGGATCGATGAACGCGGCTTTACGCGGTTCGCCCTGGTGGTGACCGGGCAAACCGGGCCCCGTCGTTTGGGCCGGGCCATGCAGCGGCTTTTAGAGATCGAGATCTACCGCACCATGGCGATGCTGGCCCTGCCGATCGCCCGGCGAACGGCGCAGCGTCTTAACGAGATCGAACGTGGGCTGGCCGAGTTGATGAAGCACGCGAAAGAGCCAGCTTCGGAAGAAGTTTCGGACGAAGACCTTCTGGCTGAACTTTCCACCCTGTCCGCAGAGATCGAGGCCCTGGCCGCTGCCAATGCCTTCCGCATGGATGCGGCCGAGGCCTACGCACGGATCGTTGTCGACCGGATCTCTTTGCTGAAAGAGGCCCCGATCCTTGGGCGCCAACAATTCGGCGAGTTCATGACCCGCCGCTTTCAGCCCGCGATACGGACCATCCAGGCCGCCAAGGCGCGGCAGACGGCGCTGTCGGATCGGGCAGCGCGATTGGCCGAATTGCTGCGCACCCGGGTGAATGTCGCGTTGGAGGCGCAGAACCAGCAGGTTCTGGAACGCATGGACAGCCGCGCGGCTGTGCAATTGCGGTTGCAGCAAACGGTCGAGGGCCTATCCGTTGTTGCCATTAGCTACTATGCCGTCGGCCTGTTGGGTTATCTTTTCGCCCCTGCCAGCTATCTGCCCGGATTGTCCAAGACCTGGGTGATGGCCATCGTGACATTGCCGGTCGTGCTGGGGGTCTGGTGGCTTGTTCGGCGTGTGCGCACCCGGCTGGATACGAAATCCACCGATCCTAAGAGGTGACGGTGAGGGCCGTATCAGACGGCTAGCCGACGATCCCGCCGATCACCAAGGATGCAACCGCACCAAGGGTCAGCGGCAGCCGCAGCGCTGTCCACCATGCTGGTGCGCCGCCTTGCAAGGTCAGCGCACGGTCTGCCAGGAACAGAATGAAAAAGCCCGCAGCCAGCGTCAGCGCCGCTGCCCGGAAAGGCAGCATAAGTGCGCACCAGGCGTAAAGCGCAGGCAGGACGGATATGGCCAGGGGCCGGAACGCCGGTCCAGCGCCCAAGGGCGCCGCGGCGAATCCCCATCGGCAGCCGCCCATGAATGACAGGATCAGCGCGCCGTAAAACATCAGCCCGTTCGACGCCCATTCGAACCCCGCGATCGATCCAACGACCAGGGCTGCGAAGGGCAGCAATCCAGCATAACCCAATTGAGCGGCTGCTGGGGGAACGGCGGAATTTTGCATGGCTGATGCTCCTGCGCGACCCGTGCGTTGGTGCGCGAAATAGGGCGGAGCAGCCTGCTGACCAGATTCTATGGTCAATGCTGCATCAACGCTCTTGAGCGGTTTGGGTGGAAGACCACCCCCGCGGCTGATCTGGTGACGCAGTTATGGGCGGAGGCCCAGGCGTTGTAGAGTGTGACGATCCGATGAGTGCATAAGTCGCCAAGATCGAAGCCGCTGGATGGGGCCGCATTTCTTGGGATCATCGGAAACGGTGACACCGGGATACCATGACAGCACCCCGGCGTTCTGAAAGACTTGCTGTGTCAGTTTATCCGGCTGACGGGTCGGAAGCGCGTTTGGCATAGCTTCCACGGTGGTAGATGTCCTTCCAGGTCTGCATCACGCCATCGGCATTCGGGAATTCGGTGTGGTAGCCGATGATCACCGGGATGCCGTCGGTCCGGCGGTCATGGGTGCGGCGGCCAAAGGCACGGCGGCGGACTTCTTCAACATCCGAGTCCAATACGAAGGCTGCAACTTCATCCCATTTTTCCACCCGGACGCAGCCATGGCTGAGCGCCCGTTTGTCACGTTCGAACAGCTGCGGCTTATTGGTTCCGTGCAGATAAATCAGCATCGATGGATCCAGCCTGATTGCCAGATAGCCTAACGGATTGCCTTTCCCTCCTGGGCGCGTGCCGGGTTTGTACCCTTCGCGCACCATTCGCGGCGTTGGCGTCCATGTCGGGCGGAATCGTACGACTGAGGTTTCGGTGTCCATGACCGGCGTCGGCGTTCTCGGTTTGCCGATGATGACGCGGCTGCGCAGGACAGGTTCGCCGTCTTCAAAGGCGATCAACTCGAAGGACGGAATGTTGACCAGAATGGCTTTGCCGTATTCGGGTACGCCATAGGCCGCATATGGGCCAGCCTGCGGCGCAGCGACTTCGAGATCAGCTTTGATGACCGGAATTTTGGTCGATTGCGATGGTTGTCCGGCACAGCCGGCGATGGCGGTTGCTGCAACTAAAACTGCCGCACGAAAAAGCGAAAAACTCATGACTTTGATCACCCCAGATTAACAAACAGGCCAGTCAGGATGAGGGCTCTACCCCCATTTGACTGTTGGGATGATCTTGCGGCGAATCGCTGGAAACTTCTGTGACAGATGATTCCCCCTTCGGCGCGGATTTCTGCGCCGAGGGGATTAAGCCTTTGAAATCAGGCGGCTTCTAGGGCCTTCGCCCGAGTTTCAATCATCACTTCAGCATCTCTGCCATAGAGTTCCTGATAGTGATCGAAGATCGCAGAGTACCTGCCGACACCTTGTGTTATGGAGCGGAGATCAGCGATCAGATCGTCCAACGATCCGCCCGGCAGTTGTGCGCGCAACTCGTCCCAGCCTTCGGCCTCGGCCATCCGGTCAAAACCCAGAACTTGACCGCGACGGGATGACACCAGGGGACTGAGAGATCCTGTGAAGACCGATGGAACTTCGAAGACGACCTCGAACATCGGCTCAAGCAAGACAGCGCTGGCTTCTTGCAGGGCTTGGCGCACCCCGCCCCGGCCCGCGATTTTGAAGGCCATATCGGAACTGTCGACATTGTGGTGTTGGCCGTCATGCAGGTTCACCGTGATGTCGACGACAGGGAAGCCCAGAGGGCCGCGATCGGTTGCTTCCTTGGCGCCATTCTCGACTGCTGGAATATAGTTCTTCGGCACCGAACCGCCATGAATGCTTTCCGTGAAGCTGAAACCTTCGCCGCGCGGTGCGGGCTTGACCGTCAGCTTGACGTCGGCGAACTGGCCTGCGCCGCCAGATTGCTTCTTGTGACGGTAGTGCACGTCAGCTGTTTTGGTGATCGTCTCACGCAGGGCAGGGGTTGTCGGACGCTCTTCGGTTTCTACGCCGAATACTTCGGCCAAGGTCGTACGTGCGCGGCGAAGGTGCAGACTGCCTTGCCCGGCCAGAACGTGTGCACCGGTTTCGGCGTCATGCTCTGCAGTCAAGGAGGTGTCTTCGCTGGCCAGTTTCGCAATCGCCTGGGACAGTTTTGCATCATCGCGGTCATTCAGCGGGACGATCGCATGGCGGAGCAGCGGCGTCAGCGGCTGATACCATTCGGGGGGTGTCAAGTCGGTGTTGCCGTAAAGCTGCCCCGCTTCCAAATGGTCGGATTTGATGGCGGCAAAGATCTGCCCTGGCTCAGCGGCGTTGGCCTGTGCAAACCCATCGCCTTCGGCGATCGAGACAGGCCCCAAAGCGTGCCCGCCCAAATCGTCGCCCGTGGCAACCGGCGCCAGCGCCCGCATATAGATCGTCTTGCCGACATGCTTGCGGTGCCGCGCCATGCAGGATGCGGCGGTCGCTCCGCCCATCCGGTCCGCCAGCACACACACATCCGGGGTCTCGTGGCGAAGTGCTTTCATCAGGCGAAAGACGCCATTGCCGTTCTCGGCAACGCCGATGAACGCAGGGACGACGCTGGATCCTGCCAGGACGCGGGTGCAGATCGAATAGACGACGTCATTGGCGGGTTGGCGGTCTTCGATCAATTCTTCCAGGAGCCAGTCATCATATTCGGACATCGATTCCAAAAACGTGCCCCGCGCTTCGGTTTCCCGATCGACCAGATCGTCCGGAATTTCGATCAGTTCTGAGGGTTTGCCGGCCTGATAGCGCCAGGCCCGTTCCGAGACCAAGTCAACTGCGCCGATAATCTCACCGTCTTCGCGCATCGGGATTTGCCTCAGCACCACCGGCTGCATCGAATAACCTTGCAGTGCCTCGACGATATCGCGCGCCCGGGCCTGGGCTTCGTCCATGCGGTTCACGAACATCATGTGCGGAACCCCGGACTGTTCCGCCAGCCGGATGAACGGAGCCGCCAGCACCGCCTGGTCCGGATCGGGTGACACGACAATCACCGCCGCGTCCGCGACAAGCAGGGCGTCCATCGACTGCTGCATGAATTCCAGCGATCCCGGGCAATCCAAAACCGTCCAGCTGTCGCCCAGGAATTTAAACTCGGCGATGCGGATCTCTTGAGGCTGACCTTGTGCCGCCTTGCCGCCTTCCAACGTGCACAGGCGATCTGTCAGCGTGGATTTTCCAACCCCGTTTGCGCCTAGAATTGCGATGCATTTGCTCATATGTGTCCCTCCGATAGACCGATGCTCGATCAACCTCAGGACCAGGCGCTTCTGATGGCGCCTCAGCGCTCTATAAGATAAGACTACACCAAAGGTTTCGGCGTGCAATCAGAAAGCTTGCACTTGAAAGGTTGGATTTCGTCCAGAGACAACCTTATATCTGGGTAAAGCCGTAAAAACATGGGCAGTGATATGCAAGGCAGATCTAAATTCTTGGATGATATCAGTCAGTTAATGACAAATGCCGCCGGTGTGGCGCAGGGCGCCCGGCAGGAAGCGGAATCGGCGATGCGCGGCCTGATGGACCGGTTTCTGGCTGATCAGAACCTGGTGACGCGTGAGGAATTCGACGCAGTTCGCGAAATGGCTGTCAAGGCCCGCGAAGAGAATGAGCGATTGGCTGCTCGTATAACCGAACTGGAAGAAAAACTGTCCGACGGCGAGGCTTGACCATAGCGACCGTTGTGGATCTGCTGATTGTCTTCAGGCCGGCTCTGCCGCTATCAATGTGGTGCGTTCCTTCCGAAGCATCTTTTCAGCCTGGCGACGGGTGACAAGAGGCCTTGCTGCCGGTCCCAGACCGGTTTCGGGCTCGGCCCTGAGGCGCGGATAGATCGCATAGATCTGCTCTTTGACGTGATCCTCGAAGCCACTCATCGCAACTGGACCGGGACGGAAGCTTTCGCTTGGCGAGCCTTCGGCGAAAATCACCTCATGCCGATCGAACAACAGCGAGTAGTAGTCGATCCGGTGCTTGCCCTGCATGCGGCGGATGTTTTTGCGTTTCACCAAGGCCTTGGCGGGGGCCAGGACCTGGCGATGTCCAAACGCCCTTTCCACCAAAGGCCCTTCCAGGACCATCCGGTGCTGAGGCGAGACGACAAGATTTCGCCTGGGCAGACCTTTCCCCATGCTTCCGGGCTTGATTTCTACCGGCTTGTGATCGGCAGATCCATCACCGAAGATTTCAGTTCGCTTGCCGATCCAGCGCAGTGGTTGCAGTCCCCGGTCAGCCGTGGCGATCATGTCGCCGGGTGACAGATCCTCGACGGCGACTTCGCCATTCGCGGTCAAGATCAAAGTGCCGGTGGCGAAACAGGGCGGCACCCCCATCGCAACCAGCGATGCGAACTGCGCGGCAGGGGTCGAGGCGTCAATTGTCCCATCCGGCACGGTGACGGTTTCCCCGGATGGGAAGGTCAGCACCTGATCCGAGCCGCCGCCGCCGGTCACCGTGACCTCATCGGCGGTGACGACGCCGTCCTGGTTGGTGAGCGCATTGACGACATCCGACAATTTGCTGGTATCCAACTGGTCGCCTGAGGCGAAGTCGGTGACGGTATCGTCGCCGCCCCCGGATGTCATGACGAAGGTGTCGTCGTTCGCCCCACCGGTCAGCGTGTCATTGCCCGCGCTGCCGGTCAGGACGTCGTTGCCTGAACCACCGTCCAGGATGTCATTGCCTGCGGCGCCATCCAGGGTATCGTCGCCGGCCTGTCCGGCGATCGAGTTGTCGTCGGCGGATCCAGTGACCGAGTCCTCCTGGGTGCCGAGATTGACATTCTCGATCGACGTGTAGGTGTTTCCGTATTGGTCCGATCCAGCGCCCAGATCGATGTTGAATGCGAAGCCGTCGACATCGGTGCCATCGACCTCGACGGTGTCGATGCCGGTGCCGCCATAAAAATCATCATCGCCAAAGCCGGCTTTCAGCGTGTCATCGCCGTCCCCGCCATAAAGCGCGTCACCATTGCTGGCGCCGTCGATGACATCATTGCCTTCCCCGCCATAGATCTGATCGGCGCCGCTGCCGCCTTCAATTACATCATTTCCGGGACCTGCATCTATGGACAGACCGTCCACGTCATTGCCGCCCGCAACGGAATCGTCTCCGGCTGTCAGAACAAGGTTTTCAATGCCTTGGAAGGTGCCGGTATCGGTTCCGTCAGTGAACGTGCCTGCCTCGTCACCGGTATAGGTGACGGTGACCGCGGTCCCCAAAGCGCTGAGGTCAAGGGTGTCACTGTCGTCACCGCCTTCACCTCCATAGACTACGTCAGAGCCGAAACCGTCATCGATGATGATCTGATCGCGATCGTTTCCGCCGTAGATCGTGTCGCCACCACCGCCCCCTGCCAAGGTGTCGGCACCGCTGCCACCGAACAGCGTTTCGCCGTCAGTGCCGCCCGCCAGAACGTCGTTTCCTGCGCCGCCGTCCAAGGTGTTCGATCCTGACAATGCGCTGATGACATCATTTCCGTCGCCACCCCCCAGGCTGGCATTTCCGGCCTCGCTGCTGATGATGTCGTTTCCATCGCCGCCGTCGACCGTGTCATCGCCCCATTGCGTGTTGATGTTGTCGTCGCCCGTTCCCCCATCGATCGAGTCATTGCCATACCCGGACCAGAACGTGTCCTTGCCGGCGCCGCCAAACAAAGTGTTGGCCGTCGTCCAGCCGGGATTCCCAGCCTGATCGTCGAAATAGTCATTGCCGGCGCCGCCATAGACAGTGTCTTCGCCATCGCCGAAGAAGATCGTGTCATTGCCCGCCCCGGCAACGATCGTGTCCGCGCCGGACCCGCCTATGACGAAATCATCGCCGCCTTTCGCGTCGACGCTGAGACCGGTTGTGTCGTTGCCTGCGTTCAGGACATCGTCCTGCTCGGTCAGATCGAAGGCTTCGACGTCATCGAAAGTGGTGGTGTTCGACCCATAGGTGACCGCCCCGTCTTCGTCGCCCGTCAAAGTGACATTGGCACCGCCGGTCAGATTGCTGAGGTCCAGTGTATCGGTATCGGTTCCGCCGCTACCACCAAAGACGGTATCTGTGCCGAAACCATCATTGAGGACAACCCGGTCCTGATCGTCCCCGCCATAGATCAGATCATCGTCTGCGCCGCCATCCAATATGTCGTTGCCGACACCGCCGGTCAGCGTATCGTCACCTGCACCGCCGAAAAGCGTGTCACTGCCGGCGGTTCCACTGTCGCCCGCCCGCTCGAAGCTGATTTCGGTGACCATGAAATCGGACCCGTCGGACCCGTCGGTCTGCAGATTTCCCGTCAGCACAATCTGATCGAAAGCACCGACGCCCGAGATATCGACGTTGCCGGATCCGCTTCCAAACGTGTCCTCGCTGAAGTCGCCCTCTGCGACCAGCGATCCGTTATTGTAGACGGCCCAGTGCCCTTCTTCGGCATAGGCGCTTGTGTAGAGGTGTTCGAAGCTGAAGCTTGCCGTCTCGGTCGGTTCGTCCAGATCGACAATTAGCCTTTCCGAAAGGCCAGAGGCTTTGTCGTATCCGGTTTGCTGGCTGACGGCGCTGTCGGTGTCCGAGATCGATCCGCTTGCGCCGAAGCCGCCGCTAAACGTCCCGATGTTCGAGACATCGGCGGAGGTCAAAGATCCGCCCGAAACATTCTGCGCGGTGACTGAGAAACCCGATGATGTATCGGTATAGTTTGCCGTCGTGATCGACACCGTTTCGGTCGAGGCAGATGCGGTGTCGCCCGAAATCTGATCCGCGCCATCGCCGCCATAGATCAGATCGTTACCGCTGCCGCCATCGATGGTGTCGTTGCCGCCTTGGGCGTCGATGCTGTCATTGCCCTTGCCGCCAAACAGCGTATCGCCCTGGCTGCCCGCCGCAGTGCCTACGATCTGGTCGTTGCCGGAGCCGCCATAGACTTGGTCGCCGACGCTTGAGTTCGTGCCGGCATTGTGGTCGATGCTGTCGATGACATCATCACCGGCGCCGCCATAGACGGTGTCGCCGGTCCCAACATTCGAGAAGCCGGATGAGATCGTGTCCGCGCCCTGACCGCCATAAATGGTGTCATCGGCCCCGCCGGAATAGACGGTGTCGTCCCCTGTACCCCCGAAGATCGTATCGACGTTTGAATCGCCAGAGCCGTCGGTACCTTCGGTTTGGATAAAGTCGTTCCCGGCACCGGCATCGATGCTGAGGTTCATCGAGATGTTCCGGGCGTCCAGTGTGTCGTCCTGATCGCTCAGCACAACATTCTCGATCCCCTCGAATGTCGCCGTATCGGTGCCGTCCGTGAAAGTCCCGTCCTCATCAGCCGTGAAGCTGACGGTTACACCCGAACCAAGCGCGCTTAGATCCAGGGTGTCGCTGTCCGTACCCCCTTCGCCGCCAAAGACTTGGTCAGCGCCGAATCCATCTTGGATGACAATCGTGTCGGCATCATCGCCTGCTTCGATGGTGTCAGCACCTCGACCGCCGAAGAGCGTATCGTTGCCATCGAAAGATCGAACCGTATCGGCGCCATCTCCGCCATAGACGGTGTCGTCGCCGCCATCGGACTCGATGAAATCGTTGTCGTCCCCGCCATAAAGCGTGTCCGAACCAGAGCCGCCGCGAACGAAATCATTCCCAGCGCCGCCGTAAACTGTGTTGCTGCCGTCCGTGAAGCCGTGCGAGTCATCCAGTTGGTCGTCGCCCTCGCCGCCATAGACGAGATCGTCGCCAAAGCCGAATTCCATATCGTCGGCACCGGCGCCGCCATAGAGAACGTCGTTACCGCTGCCGGTGACAATGCTGTCCGCCCCTCCACCCGCATCGACCGTGATGCCGGAGGTTGCTGACGATCCACTTAGACTGTCGGCCTCTGCTGTGAGTTCAAAGGCCTCTATGCCGGAAAAAGCACCTGAGTCACCGTCGTCGTCGACATAAGTGCCGGCTTCGTCACCCGTGAAAGTCACGGTTAGGGCGTCGTCAGCCCTGGTGGCGCTTAATGTGTCGAAATCCGTGCCGCCTTCGCCACCGAAAATCGTGTCAGTGCCATAACCGACTTCGAAAGAGTCTGATCCGTCACCGCCGTAGTAGGTATTGGCCCCGAAGCTCAGTGAAAACGCATCGTCGCCGGCACCACCGAATGCCAGGTCATTCAGCCCATTGCCGACGTTCAGAATATCGTCGCCATCACCGCCATACAGCCAATCGCCATCGGTGTTTCCACCAAACAGCGTGTCGTTTCCATCGCCGCCATAAATGTCGTCGAAGTTATCCTGGCCATAGATCGTATCGTTCCCGGTCCCGCCATAGAGTTGGTCATACCCGGACGTGCCATTGATTGTGTCGTTACTCATAACTCGGCCACACCACTCTCTTCGGAAACACCTCGGCGGAACGGTGTCGGAACCTGAAGCAACATGGTTAAGATCCGCCTGACAGGATGGCGAGTTGCAGTGCTGACTTGCGGAAGAAGCTGGGTGTTGCGTGGTCAGATCGAGGACCCTGTCACCCTATCGTGTCCGCATATATGTGGCTGCGACTTGATTGTTCGGCGCTGGGCGCGGTGTCGGTTCAGATGGGCGAAAGGTTAGCAGCCACGAAGAGGGCGAAGACCGGATGAATGATCCGATCCTCGAAGCGGAACGAATGCGACGGTAAAATTGGCAGCTGCCGTTGCTTCAACAGGCTGTCGGGCCCGTGCGAAGACAATTCCCGGGCCATGTGAGTTAAATCACCGGGATCGACCGGGTGTCCGTCAAAGTGAAGGATAGCGCCGATCCCGCGCATGCCTGTTGATCTTTTCCGCCAGCGGCTCCGATCCAACGGCAAAGTGCAAATGGTTTCAACCTTAAGGCGATGCAAATCGGCCTCTGGAAGATCGGAATGGGAATCTTTAGCGCAGGCGCGCTTTTTTGCTTTACCGCGGTGATTTCTGGTGCCACCATATTTCGTGGGTCAAGAGCAGTGACCCACGAAATGGCAACCCCGGATGCTTCCTGTGGGCTTCGCCTCACAGAGCACCACAACATGGGGGCTTTGAGGCACATGACCGCCACTGAACACGAAATCCATTCTGTCGAGATACATCCCATCGATATGGTTGAAAGCCTGGCAGCATCGTCTGACTGGGAATTTGACCGTGTCGGCGAAGATCAGATCGCCATGGCGATCGAAGGCGCATGGAGGATCTATTCCGTCAATTTAGCCTGGTCCGACCGGGATGACATGCTGCGCCTAGTTTGCAGTTTCGAGCTGACACCGCCGGAAGAGCGGATGGGAGAGATGCTGGAGCTGATCAATCTGACCAATGATCAGGTCTGGTGCGGCAGTTTTGCGCTGTGGCCAGATCACAAGATGATGGCCTTCCGCTATGGGCTGACGCTGGCAGGCGGGGCGACGGCGACGCCCGAACAGATCGAAGCGATGGTTTTGACCGCGGTCGGATATTCCGAACGGTTCTATCCGGCGTTCCAACTGGTCGGTTGGTCAAATCACAGCCCGGCCGAAGCGCTGAACGTCGCAATAGACGAGGCTTACGGAACAGCATAAGCCACTGAAAAATCATCTTAAAATCGGCCTACTGATACCGGCGGGCCGATTTATTTGTGCGCCGCACAAAAAATCCCCTTGTAATTTATGTTGCAGCGCACAATATAGTCTTCAGCAAC
>JBCCHJ010000077.1:0-24980 GCA_039028795.1 Pseudomonadota bacterium | reverse complement strand
GTCGGCGATCGTCGAGGTGTGCGGGAGCAGCTCGGAGAGCCACACGCCGTCCTGTTGATTGGCGT
Organism: Pseudomonadota bacterium; assembly: GCA_039028795.1. Lineage (GTDB taxonomy): Bacteria > Pseudomonadota > Alphaproteobacteria > Rhodobacterales > Rhodobacteraceae > Thermohalobaculum. Next base: position 24,915 of record JBCCHJ010000077.1, on the reverse strand, counting down.
AGCGCTGGAAGCGGAACATCGAGGGCGCGACCGGGAAGCGCGCCTGTCCACTGGTCATGCCCGTCAGGCGCTGGCCGCCGCGCACCGACTCCTATTGTCGGGCTATTTGGAAACTTTGGCGTTGATCGAGCGCCTGCACCGGCTGTTGCTCGATGTCATCAAGGACGAATTCGAGCGGATTGGCAAGTTCGATATCAACTCGGTCCAGGCTTTGCTGCTGTTCAACATCGGCAACAAGGTCATGACCGCCGGGGAGTTGAAGAACCGCGGATATTACCAAGGCTCGAACGTCTCCTACAATCTGAAGAAACTGGTCGAACTGGGTTACATTCATCACCAGCGCTGCGAAGTTGATCGCCGGTCGGTCCGGGTAAAACTGACCGAAAAGGGCATGGAAGTGCACCAAATGATCGCGAACCTGTTCCAGCGGCATTCGGATGAATTGGGGTCGGCCGACCGGCTGCGGGCCGATGGCATCGAAGGCATGAATGACGATCTAAGGTCTGTCGAGCGGTATTGGACCGAAGAGATCCGGTATATCTACTGACCGGACAGTTGCTGCCCGGTTCTGGGCCGCAATAAGGGGATGAACCCAGGTACGCGCGCCCGGTAGGCAGGATATGCCGGGCGCGTAGCCTGTAGGCGCTCATCCAACAGCGGTGCGCCAGAAATCCGGGTCAGGAAGAGCGTCAGCAGAATAGGCGAGATCAATCCGAGCCAAGCGCCCGCATCCACTGCGATGATGGCGATTCCGCACCAAAAGACGATCTCTCCGGTATAATTGGGGTGCCGGACATGGGCCCTCAGCCCGCCTGTGCATAGATCTCCATGTTCTGCGGTCGCCTTGAACCTGTCGAGTTCCTGGTCAGCGAGGCTTTCCAAACCCAATCCCAGAGCAGCCACCACGACGCCCAACCAGGCAATCGCACTGAATGTGACCGGGTCGGATACCAGCAACGCAATCGGGCCCAGTACTATGGCCCATTGAATAACGGCCTGCAGGATGAAGACGATGAAAAGGCTTTTCCACCAGAAGCTTGGCCCCCAACTGGCCCTTATCGATTGATAGCGCGCGTCTTCGGCACCCTCGCGCACACGTCGGCGGATCAACACCAGCGATAGGCGGAGGCTCCAAACCGCGACCAGACCGAAGACAATCCAGCCGTGCAGACCGATGGACGGTGACAGCCAGAGCACGACGCATAGTTGCCCGAAGAATCCCGGCCCCCAGATTGCGTCCACAATGCTGACGTCGCGCCACTTTAAGCTGAATGGCCAGAGCGCGACAAAACCCAGGACTGCCGCAAACAATGGCAAACCGAAAATCAACCACATCTCTGACATCGCTCTGGTGCCCTTTTCCTGCGCCTGCGCGCTGGCTACTGATGAGAGTTGTAGAGCGGCACTCGGGTCCAGCAACCCTTTGAAAAAGATCAATTCGCGCGATTCAGAGATTCTTCTTCCAGACCGCGAAATTTCGCGTTATGCAACGCGCGTGAGGGCTGCGGAGGGGACGTTCAATCAGATTGAATACCAACGCCTCTTCGCGTCTCCTGCGGGAAAATTTATCGTTTTTGGGCGATTATCGTCAAAATACCGCCTAAAACTGGTGAAATGTCTGGTAATCAATGGGTAATCTCGTTGAATTATAATGTTGAGTGGGCGTATAGTCTGGTGAAGTGGATAGTGAAATACCACGATCAACGGTCGACTTGCCGAGGTCAGAGCAGGAGCCACCCCGATGCAGCTTAGGGGGTTCGATGAATTCGAAGTGACCCTGGGGGATGAGATGCGCGGAGAGCGTGCATCCCTTGGTAAGTCGCTCGAAGACGCCGAACGCGATCTGCGCATTAAAGCGCATATGATCACCGCTATCGAAAACTGCGATCTCAGCGGCTTCCCGAACCAAAGCGTCATTGCAGGCTATGTCCGGTCGTATTCCAGATATCTGGGTATGAACGCGGAAGACTGCTACCAGCGTTTCTGCGAAGAATCAGGCTACCAGTCGCCTGCAGCGCTGATGTCCACCTTGGGCGACGGGTCGGGATACGGGTCGCTGAACAAACCTGCGGTGACCTCAGGCGTCGGCGCAGGCATTGCAAATTCCCGCTTTGCCGCGCCGCCACCGCAAATGCGCTTCCAGGCCCGCGTTTCGCTGGGTGCGCTATCCTCGACACTGGCGCTGATCGCGCTGATCGCTGGGCTTTGCTATGGCGGATATGCGCTGTTGCAGGATCTCCAGCGCATCGGCATCGCCCCAGTGCCCGAGGCGCCTGCCGTGGTGGCGGATGCGCCTGAATTTTCCGAGCCCGCCGTCGATCAGCGACGTTTCGTGCGGCCAACGGCTGAAGATTATCAGGGCGGCGGGACATTGGCCGCGCTGCAGCCGCAGGCGGAATTGCCCAACATAAATAAGCTGCGCCGTGACGGGCCGATTTCCGCGATCGATCCGAACAAGTCGAGCTTGTTTGCGCGGATAGAGGAACCGCCGATGCCAAGCAGCGACCAGGACATCGCAATGGGCGATGACCTGGATGTCGAGCCGATCATTGACACTGTGGATATTATCGCTGCGGAGACGGGATCAGCGATTGCTGAGAAACCGCCAGCGGACGATATCGAAGGCATCGTTCTGCACGCGGTGGATACGGCATGGATCCGGGTGCGCGACGCATCGAAAGCGACGATCTGGGAAGGTATCCTGGAAGCCGGACAGCGCTACACACTGCCCGAGCGGGTTGAAGAACCTGAAATGCGCACGGGCTGCCCCAGCAATACATTTGTTTTCCTGGACGGCATTTTGTACGGCCCGATGGGATCCGGGTGCAATCCGAAGAACATCTCGTTGATTGCGGATAATGTGCGCAGCACGATCCCCGAAGCGGAAGCCGAAGACATCGAACGCGCCCGCGCGACAGAGATTCTGCAGCGCGCTGAGGCTCAGCTTTCCCGGCAGTGATCTTGCGGCAGTCCTGCTGCATTCATATGACGTTTCCGTAACTGGTTAACCGCTGAGCGCCATCACCACTCGACAGACGCGGCTCACCCGCCTATGTCAGGGAGCGGAACCGGTTCGACACAACGGGAATGCCATGAACCACATTCGTCCCTGGCGGCACATCGAACGTCGCAAAAGCCGACAAATCAATGTCGGCGGGGTTCCTGTAGGCGGTGATGCGCCGATCAGCGTGCAGTCCATGACGAACACGCTTACGACGGATGCAAAAGCAACCATCGAACAGATCATCCGCTGTGCTGATGCGGGTGCCGATATTGTTCGCGTTTCCGTACCCGATCCGGACAGCGCCGCGCAGATGAAGGAAATCTGCCGCGAAAGCCCGGTGCCGATCGTCGCTGACATCCATTTCCACTATAAAATGGCGATCCTTTCCGCCGAGGCCGGTGCCGCCTGCCTGCGCATCAATCCCGGCAATATCGGCAAGGCTGAGCGGGTCCAAGAGGTGGTCAAGGCAGCCAAGGATCATGGCTGCGCCATCCGCATCGGCGTGAACGGCGGCAGCCTGGAACGACACCTGCTGGAAAAATATGGCGAGCCCACGCCCGACGCTATGGTCGAAAGCGGCCTGGAGCATATCAAAATCCTGGAAGACAACGACTTCTTCGAGTTCAAGATCTCTTGCAAGGCTTCGGACGTTTTCATGGCCTCGGTCGCCTATCAGCAATTGGCCGAACAGACCGATGCGCCGATCCATCTGGGGATCACCGAGGCCGGGGGTAAAACAACCGGCACGATCAAATCGGCGATCGGCTTGGGACAACTGCTTTGGTTCGGGATCGGCGACACGATGCGCGTCTCGCTCTCGGCCCCGCCCGAAGAAGAGGTCAAGGTCGGCTTCGAGATTCTGAAATCCCTGGGTCTGCGGCACAGGGGCGTCAATATTATTTCCTGCCCCTCGTGCGCGCGGCAGGGTTTTGATGTCATCAAAACCGTCGAAAAGCTGGAAGAACGGCTGGAGCACATCAAGACGCCAATGAGCCTGTCGATCATCGGTTGTGTGGTCAACGGCCCTGGCGAGGCATTGATGACCGATGTCGGCTGGACCGGAGGCAAAGGCCATGGGATGGTCTATTTGGGCGGCATGAAAAGCCACCGGATGGATAACGCCGAGATGATCGAGCACATCGTCGAACAGGTCGAGGCCAAGGCGGAAGAGCTGGAAACAGAACGGGCTGCGGCGGCCCAGGCTGCTGAATGAAGCGCCTTTGGCGTATCGTCAAAATCATCCTGATCGTAGCCGTGATCGGGCTTGCAGGAACCGCTGTCGGCATGCGCAACACGACTGATGATGCAGCCAAATGGCATGTCGATCCGGCAATTGCCGAGCGGACCGGACGGCCAAACGATTATCTGGTCGCCCCGGCAGGTGCAGCGGCGAGCACGCCCGATCGAGAACCTTCCGTGCATTTGCTGCCCCCGGAAGAGTTGCTGTTTCTCTTCGATGCGGTCGCCCGCCCTTCGCGCAACGTGGATGTGATCGCCGGCGGGGTCAAAGACCGGCACATAACCTATGTGCAACGGACAACGGTGTTGGGATTTCCGGATTACATTTCGGTCAAGGCAATCGAGGTAGACGGCGGCTCTGCGCTGATCATCTGGTCACGCTCTCGCTATGGGTACAGTGATTTGGGCGTGAACAAAAAACGGATCGATGCCTGGCTGGCGCAGATCGACAAACCCAACCGCTAACTGGCCACACCGCGCAGAGCCTGCGGCGTTCAGTTCTGGCTTGGCAAAATCCTCAAGCGGACATTTCCCTCGAAGAACAAGACGACGTCCCGCCGGTCAGCATCTATAGTGTCCATGCGCATTTTATCCGCTTCAATGCGTCCCCTTGGCCCTTCGGCAGAAACGGCACCGGGCACGGTTGCAGATTTTCGCGCAAGATCCAGTTGGACGTTTTCGGTACGGGCAGTATAGCCGTCCGAGCTGACAAGCTCTACTTCGCCCGACAAATGCAATTCGTCATCCTTGCGACGCATCTGGCCACTGTTGGCAACGACATTGACGGTCAGATCATTGCTGAGGCGGACCTCGCCCTTTGGCTTTTCCAGGTCAATCCGGTCCGGCATCGCCCCATCCGGCAGAGCCCAGTCCGCCGTCACCACGAAAGGGTCGCCGGAATCTGTGACGCCTGCAAAGCGGGGATTGTCCAGCTTCAGTCCAGCCCCCAATATCGCCACATCAGCCGCAGTTTCGGCATCGACGACTGCATTTCGATCTTCACCGGTCAGAAAGATCATGCCGATCAGGATCAAAGCGCCAATCGGCAGCACAATCTTCATTCTGCGCACGGCGGCGGAGTATTGACGTGCCTCGGCATGATCGCGCTGATGTCTGACCGATCTTGCTGCCATCACTGCCGCGCCCCGCTGATCAACTTCCGTCTACGCCTGCGCGCAGACAATCATGTACGTGCAGGATGCCCTGCGGAACCCTTCCACCGGCATCGTCCATGACGAATAACGTCGTAATCCGCGGCTCTCGCCCATTCATCAGCGCCAAGGCCTCTTGAGCCAGGGCATCCGGAGAGATGGTTCGGGGATCCGGCGTTGCGACATCACGGGCCTGTTTGTTCAGCAGCCCCTCCATATTCCGGCGAAGGTCGCCATCCGTGATGATCCCGGTCAAACGGCCGACACCGTCAACGACCCCGGCGACGCCAAAGCCTTTCTCGCTCATCACCAGCAAGGCATCGGACATTGGCGCATTCTCTGCCACCAGCGGCATGTCAGCCCCAGAGGCCATCAATGTACTGACTTTCACCAATTGCGCGCCCAGGCGCCCGCCGGGGTGAAAGACGCCATAATCCTGCCGGGTGAACTGCCGCCGCTCCATCAGCGCGACGGCCAAGGCATCACCCAGGGCCACAGTCATCGTCGTCGACGTCGTCGGCGCCATGCCCACAGTACAGGCTTCTTCTGCGGCCGGCAGCTCTAATGCTATGTCTGCTGCCTGCAACAGCGTCGAGCCCGGCTTTGATGCAACACCGATCATCGGGATGCCAAAGCGTTTGCAGTGGGCGACGATATCGGCCAATTCCTTTGTCTCGCCGGAATTCGAAAGCACCAATGCCACGTCGGCTTCGGTCAGCATGCCCAAATCGCCATGGCTGGCCTCGGCGGGATGAACGAAGAATGCCGGCGTGCCGGTGGATGCCAGGGTCGCAGCGATTTTTCGGCCCATATGCCCGGACTTACCCATCCCTGACACGATAATCCGGCCCCTGGCCGACAGCATCAGTTCCACCGCATCGACGAATTTCTGATCCAACGCGACGGCAAAGGCCCCCAGCGCCGCGGCCTCGGTGCGCAAAACACGGCGGCCCGTATCCAGCACGGGGTTCACCTCGGCCATCTGATTTGGCTCAATGGGCAAAGATATCCTCCTCGGGCCATCCCTGCAGGTCCAGCATAGCCCGATCCGGCAAAAACTGGAAACAGGCCTTTGCGATGTTGGTCCGGCCTTCCCGAGCCAGGCGTTCATCCAACACCGCGCGAATTCGGTGCAGGTAGAGAACGTCCGAAGCCGCATATTCCAGCTGTGCTTCCGTTAATTCTGCTGCGCCCCAATCGCTGGACTGCTGTTGCTTCGAGATATCAACACCCGCCAGATCGTGGCTGAGATTGCGCAGGCCATGGCGGTCGGTGAACGTGCGCACCAGTTTCGAGGCGATTTTGGTGCAATAGACCGGGCGTGCCACGGCGCCAAAAGCATGCGCCAGCACAGCAATATCGAACCGGCCGAAGTGGAACAGCTTTTCAACTTTGCGCGACCTCAGCATTTTGACCAGGTTCGGCGCTTTCTTTTGTCCCTTGGCAATCTGCACCAGATGGGCCGAGCCATCGCCGGATGACATCTGGACCAAACACAGCCGGTCGCGATGCGGGTTCAGACCCATGGTTTCCGTATCGATCGCTACGACAGGGCCAAGATCCAGCCCGTCCGGCAGATCGTTCTGGTGCAGGGTAATGCTCATATAGGGCTCCTTCGGCACGTTTTTGCGGCCGGAAATTTTGTTGGCCCGGGCGCAAATCTTTCGAATACCCCCCGGCAGGGGCTACTTAGGCCCCATCAGCCGGACGCGCAATGCTTTGATGCCCAGGCGTCTGGATCGCAGTCTTGACGCGGACTTTCAGCCAGGGTCCTAATCCGGTATCCACAGCCCGAGGAGCCGGACCATGAAAGCTATTCAAGCCCATGCCTTTGGCGGCCCTGATCAATTGCAACTGGACGACGTGGCCGATCCCGTGCCGGGCCCCGGCGAAGTGCTGATCGATATCAAAGCGGCCGGCGTGAACCCCGCCGACACTTATATGCTGGGCGGTGCTTACGCGATCCAGCCGGACCTGCCCTATACGCCGGGCGGAGACGCGGGCGGTATCGTCGCAGCGGTCGGGGACGGCGTTGCTGCCTTCAAACCCGGCGATCGGGTGGCCACAGGCGTCGCTTTGGGCTTCAGAATGCAGGATTGCTATGCCGAAAAGGTCGTCCGGGCGGAAACGGATCTGGTTGCCCTGCCCGATAACGTGTCGTTCGCCCAAGGGGCGGCGCTGGGCGTGCCTTACGCTACGGCGCACTATGGGCTCTTTGCGCGCGGAGGCGCCAAGGCAGGTGAGACGGTCTTCATCCACGGGGCCTCTGGCGCGGTCGGCACGGCCGCCATCCAACTGGCGAAGCGGGCCGGACTGACAGTGATCGGGTCGGGCGGGTCCGACCGGGGCCGCGCGTTGATCCTGGAAGAGGGCGCAGATCACGCCGTGGATCACACGGCAGAGGGCTATGTCGAAGAGGTTCGGGCGCTGTCGAATGGCGGTCCACATCTGATCCTGGAGATGCTGGCGAATGTGAACCTGGCAACAGACCTGGATCTGGTGGCGAAGTACGGACGCATCATCGTCATCGGCAATCGTGGAGAGATCACAATCAATCCGCGCATGACCATGATGAAAGAGCTCGATGTCCGGGGCCTGGCCCTGTTCAACGCCAGCCGCGCCCAGATGGAAGAGGTCATGACGGATCTGATGGCAGGCCTGGCCGATGGTTCCGTGAGGCCAATCATTGGGCGTGAAATGCCGCTGGCCCAGGCGGGTGAAAGCCACAAAGCGGTGTTGGAACCGGGCGCTTATGGGAAGATTGTTCTGGTGCCATAAACCAGGCGTACGATTACCGCGGCCCATTTGAGGCCCATAAGGGGAGAAGCGAATGGCTTTGAAACGGATGGTTCTGGAGATCGGCATGGGGACCGATCTGGGCGGCTCGGACTACACCAAGGCCGCGATCCGCGCAGTCGAAGACGCGCTGTGGCATAATTCTTTGACCGTGGCAGACGCCTTTGGCGTCGACCGGGAGGATATGCACATCGAGTGCCATATCGGTGCGGGCGATCCGGATGCAATCGACCCGGCGGCGATTGTCGGCGCATTTCCTTATGGCGAAGTGACGGTCATTCCGACCCAGGGCGGCATGGACATTCCGAAAGAGGACGGGGACAACACGATCGTCGTGAATGCCGCCGTTGTCGTCTATCTCGACCTGCCGGAGGCCGCGTGATGGCCGAGTTAAAGCGCGTCATTCTGGAAATGGGGACCGGCAACGATCTGCACGGCGGCGACTACACCAAGGCCGCGAAACGTGCGGTCCAAGACGCCCTGCATCATTCATCCCTGGCATTGTTCAAGAACCTTGGGATCGATCCGAACTCGATGCAGATCGAACTTACGCTAGCCGCCCAGGAACCGGATCGGATCGATCTGAACGAAGTGGCAGCGACGCTGCCCTATGGGACGGTGACGCCGCGGGCAGTGAAAGGCGGCCTGAATGTTCCGGACCCGATCCATGGCGACGTCGCGGTGATCGTGAACGCGGGCGTTTTGGTAAAGCTGGAACTGTAGACCGGAGGGCATGCTGAACCGCCAAGATGCCCCCCGGATTGGTCAACGGTTCTTACCGGGCTGCCGCTCGGGCCACGGATCACGTGCGAAGTTCGGTTGACGGTCTTCGAATTCCAGACCGAAGATCGAAAGCGGTGAGTTGCTGATCCTGGGCGTCGTTTCGGTCTGTGCCTGATCAGCGCGGGTCTTTTCGCCCGGTGTCTGAGCCGGCTTCGGAGATTCCAGCCATGCCGCATCCGGGCGGCCGGGGTAGACCTCTCCGGCCATCGCGGCAGTCATCGTGGTTGCGGCCAACAGCGCCGCCAGTGCCATTTTGAGTCCATTCATGGTCAAATTCCTTCTCAATAGGGTTCTGGGCGCCGATGCGCCGCATGAAAGAACTATGCAGGTTCAAGTTTTCAGGGATTTGTCCGCGGACGTTTCAATTGTTAACGGTGCGACCTCTCGCTAGAGAGGGAGGCTGCCACATCCACGCAGCCCCACCCCTGAAAAGGACCAGCCTGAATTGCGCCTGACTGCCCCCAGCACTGGATTTGCCTCGCTTACGGTGTTCGTTTCGGCAAGCCTTTGGGGGCTCTATTGGATACCGCTGCGCTATCTCGAAGATCTGGGAGTCGCACCAGGGTGGGCGATCGTTCTGACGACCGCCCCCGCCGCCCTGGTTTTGGGCGTCATCGCGCTTTGGCAATGGCCGCGCACCAGACCTCATCTGCGTCATGCGCTGCTGATCGGGGCGCTGACCGGGACGGGATTGGCGCTGTATGGGCTTGGTTTGATCTATTCCTCGGTCGTGCGGGCAACGCTTTTATTCTACCTGATGCCGGTCTGGGGGACGCTGATCGGGATGGCCTGGCTGGGCGAGCGCGCCAACTGGCGGCGCTGGGCCGCCATCGCCGCGGGTTTGGTGGGATTGGCGCTCTTGATGTCTGGCGGAGGCTCGGTGCCCCTGAATGTCGGCGATCTCTTCGGCTTGTTGTCCGGCATTTTCTGGTCTACCGGTGCCGCCGCCATCATGCGATTTGACAAAGTGCCGGTGCCCGGAATGACGGCGCTGCAATTTGCGATGACGGCCTTGGTGGCGATCGGGGTTGGTGCGATGGTCGGAACAGAAGCATTTCCGACGGTAGAGATCCTGACGACAGCCCTTCCGGTTGGAACGGCCGTTGCAGTGCTGGGCTTCATCCCTGCGGTGGTCGTGCTGTTTTGGGCGCAGAAGTTCCTGTTCCCAGGCCGCGTCGGCCTGTTGATGATGACCGAAGTGATCACTGCCGTTCTGACGGCCAGCATATTCCTGCCGGAAGAGACCATGTCATCGATACAATGGGCCGGGGCAGCATTGGTCGTCGGCGCATGCCTTTTGGAAGTTATGGGATCCGAGGCTGAGCCAAAGCCAGAGGCCGGATAAGCCTCGAACATCACATCTTCGATGGCGTCACCAGGCCTTTGACCCGACACTACCCTAAAGTCACGGAGGATCAGATGAGCGCACTGGATACCGGAACTCAGGATCTTTTGGGCACGCTGGACGCGGGCGTGATGACCCTGACGATGAACCGTCCGGACCGGCGTAATGCCCTTTCGACCGAGATGCTGGTTGCCATGTCGGCCTGTCTGGATCGGGCCGAAACCGATTCAGAAGTGCGCGCCGTCGTCCTGACCGGCGCAGGCGGCGCCTTCTGCGCGGGCGGCGATGTGAAGGGCATGGCCGCAGGCCGCGATGGCAATACCAGCATCGATGATCGGATCAACCGCCAGCGCATATCACAGCGCGCCACGGCAGGGCGGCTCTATCAGATGGGCAAGCCTACTTTGGCGGCTATTCCCGGACCTGCCGCTGGCGCTGGCCTTGGGCTGGCGCTGTCCTGCGACATGCGTATCATGGCGGACGACACGTTGATGACGACGGCCTTTGCCAAGGTCGGCTTTCCTGGCGACTACGGCGTTGGCTATTTCCTGACCCAACTGGTCGGCACCGCTAAGGCGCGGGAATTGATGTATCTTTCCGACAAAGTTCCGGCGGCGGAAGCGCTGCAACTGGGCCTGGTCAACCGTCTGGCCCCGGCGGCAGAGGTCGTGGATCAGACCACGGCCCTGGCCCGCCGCCTGGCCGAAGGCCCGCCCATCGCTTTTCGCTATATGAAAGAAAGCCTGAATCGGGCGCTGACCGGCGAGCTGGGCGAATACATGGACATCGAGGTCAGCCACCAGCAACATACCGGCCAGACCGAGGATCATAAGGAAGGCGCCCGCGCGTTTGTCGAAAAGCGAGCACCTGTGTTTAAGGGACGCTGATGGCTGGGGATGGGCCTAAAAAGGCGGCTGAGGAAACTTGGCAGGCCGAGATTGACGAGCTGCGTCATCGCGAAGACCTGGGCCGCGCCATGGGCGGGCCCGAGAAACTGGCCCGTCAGATCTCGAACAACCGCCTGAATGTGCGCGAGCGCATCGATGCGCTTATCGACCCCGGGTCGTTCGATGAGGTCGGCGTTCTGGCGGGACGCGCTGACTATGACGATGACGGAGAGATGACCGGGTTCCTGCCTGCGAACTATGTCCTGGGTCGGGCCCGGATCAACGGCCGCCCGGTAGTGGTTGGTGGGGATGATTTCACGGTACGCGGCGGGGCGATGGACGCCTCGATCCGTGCGAAGAACGAACAGGCCGAAGCGATGGCCAATCAGTTGCGCATTCCGATCGTGCGCCTGATCGAGGGCACTGGCGGTGGCGGCTCGGTCAAGACGATCGAGACGATTGGCCGGACATACATTCCTGCGAACCCTGCCTGGGATATGGTGGCGGCCAATATGGGCACGGTTCCAGTGGTGTCCTTGGGGCTTGGCCCGGTCGCCGGATTGGGCGCGGCGCGGATGGCGGCCTCGCATTATTCCGTGCTGGTCGAGGGTGTCAGCCAGATGTTCGTCGCAGGCCCACCGGTGGTCAAACATGTCGGCCAGGACCTGACGAAAGAGGAACTGGGCGGCGCCAAGATCCACGCCAAGAACGGCGCAGTGGACGACATGGTGGAGTCAGAAGACGAGGCTTTCGCCGCTGCCCGGCGGTTTCTGTCCTACCTGCCGGACTCGATTGACGAATTGGCGGACAGAGTGCCCACCGACGATCCGCCGGATCGCGCCGAAGACTGGCTGATCGGCGCCATCCCGAAGGACCGGCGCAAGGTCTACAAGATCCGCCCGATCATCGAGGCGGTGATGGACAATGGATCGTTCTTCGAAATCGGCCGTCTTTGGGGCCGGTCCGTTGTCACAGGATTGGCCCGGCTGGACGGCTGGCCGGTGGCGGTGTTGGCCTCGGACACATATCACTATGGCGGGGCGTTCACCGCGGATGCCTCGCAGAAAGTCATGCGCATGGTCGACCTGGCCGAAACCTTCCACCTGCCTGTGGTCTTCCTGGCCGATATCCCCGGATTTCTGGTGGGCTTGGATGCTGAAAAATCCGGCGTGATCCGTCAGGGCGTGCGGGCGATGTCGGCGATCCATCAATCCACTGTGCCCTGGTGCTCGATGGTGCTGCGCAAGGCCTTCGGGGTCGCGGGCGGTGCGCAGTTGGGTCCAGCAGAGTACCGCTATCGCTATGCCTGGCCGTCCGGGGATTGGGGATCGCTGCCCGTCGAAGGCGGAATCGAGGCGGCCTATAAGGCGGACCTCGCGGCGTCGGAGGACCCCGAAGCGCTGCGTCGGGATATCGAGGAACGCTTGAACCGCGTCCGCTCGCCCTTCCGGTCGGCGGAGACATACGGCATCGAGGACATCATCGACCCGCGCGAGACCCGCGCCAAGCTGACCAATTTTGCCAACCTGACGGCGAAGCTGCGCAAGCCCGGCCGCGCCAATTTCTGGATGCGCCCATGACGGGCGGTCTGCCCCGGGATGCCTTGGCCGCTGCCCTGCCCGACGCAGATCTGCGCGTCCTGATCATCGTGCTCTGGCAAGTGACCGGGGATGATCGCTGGCTGAACCTTCCGCATATGCCAACCCGCGATGTGAACCTGATCGCAGATGAAGGCGCCGGACTGCCGGAAGATGTGCAGGCTGAAATCCGGGCCGCGGCTTTGGAGATCTTGTCGAGGCCCATCGAAGCCGCGATCCCCGTGCCCACGGAAGACCACACGGCGGTGGCTATGCGCGCCTGCCTGGGCGAACGCGTGCCTGCCGAATATGCCCCGATGATGCGCGAAGAAATGGGGTTTGCACCCCGACAGGTCACCTGGTCAGGCGATCCCGTCCAGGCCAAGCACCCGGTGATCATCGTCGGCGCAGGCGCGTCGGGTATCGCTCTGGCGGCTAACCTGAAAACGCTTGGCATCCCGTTCGTCATCATCGAACAGAACGCGGAAGTCGGCGGCACGTGGCTGGTGAACTCTTACCCCGGGTGTGCCGTCGATACACCGAACCACGCCTATTCGTTCAGCTTCGGCGCACGGCATCCCTGGACGCGGTATTTCTCGCGACGCGATGAACTGCTGCAATACATGATCGACCGGTCCGATGAGTTCGGCATCCGTGATCATATCCACTTTCAGACCCGGGTGACCGGGTGCACCTGGAATGCGGATACCGCTTGCTGGCAGGTACACATTACTGGGCCGGATGGCGACGCGGTGCTGCAGGGCATAGCGCTGATCCCGGCCATCGGCCCGATCTCTGACCCTCGCTATCCCGACATTCCCGGCCTGCGCGATTTCCAGGGCCAGATGGTGCATTCGAACCGCTGGCCGTCCGACATTGATGTCTCGGGCAAACGCGTTGCGGTGATCGGCACCGGCGCATCGTCGATGCAGATCGTCCCGGCGATCGTCGATCAGGTCGGCAGCCTGACGGTCTATCAACGGACAGCGCAATGGGTGCGCCATATCCCCCGGTTCCGCGATGCGATGACGTCGAGCGCGCAATGGCTGTTGCAGCACGTGCCATTCTATGCGGAATGGTTCCGCTTCACGATGCTCTGGCGCTATGGCGACGGGTTGCTGCGCACGTTAAGGCGCGACCCCGATTGGCCGCATCCTGAACGCGCGATGAACCGGATCAATGACCGCCATCGCGTTCAGATGGCCGAGTTCATTGAAGACGAACTGGCAGGCCGCCCGGATCTGATCGAAAAGTGCATGCCGGACTATCCGCCCTATGCCAAGCGCATCCTGCTGGACAATGGCTGGTACAAAGCGCTGCGCCATCCCGCGACGACCCTGATCACCGACCGCATTGACCAGATCACGGCCACCGGTGTGCACGCAGGCGGCGACGACCGCACCGCCGACATCATCATCCTGGCCACCGGGTTCAATGTATTCGAGAATGCGGCGCGGCTGAACGTAACGGGATGCGGCGGGCAGAACCTGAAAGACGCCTGGAAGGATCAGGACCCCAAGGCGCATCTGGGCATCACCGCGCCGGGCTTCCCGAACATGTTCATTCTGCAAGGGCCGAACACGGTGCTGGCCCATGGAGGCTCGGCCATCTTCACCTCGGAATGTCAGGCGCGCTATGCGGTCGGGGCCATCGTCGGCATGCTAGAGAACGGCATCGCGGCCATGGATGTCCGGCAGGACGTACACGACGCCTATATGGACCGGGTCGATGCCGAGCACCGCGAACTGGTTTGGAACCATCCCGGCATGACGCCCTGGTACCGAAATCCGAAGGGCCGCGTCGCGGCAGCAATCCCATGGCGGCTGGTGGATTATCGCGCCATGACCTGGGCGCCGGACTTCGATGAATACCATTTGACGCAAGCCGGCTGACTGAAGGCTTCGGCGCAGCCCGCCATTTTCAGCTTGCCAAAAATACTCATGCGGGCCTGTCAATCCTGGCCATGAACCTCGGGCAGTGCGCCGCGTTGTTTCACACAGCCCAGCGCAAAACTCGATTCGATGGATCGTATCCCCGGCAGGGTCGCCAAGTGCTCGCGGGTGAAACGCTCGTAAGAGTTCAACCCATCACAGACGACCCGCAGTAGATAATCGCGCGAGCCGGTCATCAGATAGCATTCCATCACCTCATCCAGGCGTTGCACCGCCCGTTCGAACGCCTGCAGGGCAATGTCAGTTTGGTTGCTCAGGCTGATCGACACGAACACATCCACCGGCAATCCGTATTTCACCTGATCGACCTGAGCCGCATAGCCGGTAAGAACGCCGCGTTCCTCCAGCTTGCGCACCCGGCGCAGACATGGTGACGGCGACAGGCCTACCATGTCCGCCAAGTCCTGGTTCGAGATTCGCCCATTCTGCTGCAGAGCGCGGATTATACGGCGATCAATTGCGTCCATATCCTATATATTAGCAGATGCTGCCAATATTAATAGCAAATCCAACCGCAATCGCAAGCACTTGCCACTCCGTTTAGGTCATGTTGCGACTCTGGGCCGGTTCTCCCAGCCGGGTCAGAGGACCCGGTCTACACGCCGCGGCGCATCAGGGGTTTCGTCATGGATCATCTGAATATCATAGAACAGCGACTGCTTTGGCTGGCTTGCTGGACCATTCACAATGCAAATCATCTGCGCGGCGCAGACGAGGTTAAGGTGGGCGGACACCAAGCGTCGTGCGCCTCGATGGTCTCGATCATGACCGCGCTCTATTTCCATGCGCTGAGGCCGGAAGATCGCGTCGCGGTAAAACCGCATGCCTCGCCCGTCTTTCACGCGATGCAGTACCTGATGGGCAATCAGAGCCTGGAAAAGCTGCAGAACTTCCGCGGCTTTGGCGGCGCGCAATCCTATCCCAGCCGGACCAAGGACACCGATGATGTGGATTTTTCCACGGGCTCGGTCGGCCTTGGGGTAGCAATCACGGCCTTTGCGTCCCTGATCCAAGACTACATCGCCGCCAAGGGTTGGTCTGAACGGCCCTTGGGCAGGATGGTGGCTCTGGTCGGCGATGCCGAACTGGACGAAGGCAATGTCTACGAGGCCCTGCAAGAGGGCTGGAAACATGACCTCAGAAATGTCTGGTGGATCATCGACTATAATCGCCAGTCCCTGGACGGCGTGGTGCGCGAGGGGCTCTGGCAACGGATCGAAGCCATCTTCCAATCCTTCGGCTGGGACGTTGTGGTCCTGAAATACGGCGCGCTGCAGCGGGCGGCCTTTGCCGAGCCCGGCGGCGAGGCCCTGCGGGAATGGATCGATACCTGCCCGAACCAGGATTACTCGGCGCTGTCGTTTCAGGGCGGGGCGGCCTGGCGCAAAAGGTTGATGGATGATCTCGGCGATCAGGGCGACGTCAGCGCCTTGCTGGAGGCCCGCAATGATGCGGAACTGGCGGATTTGATGGCCAATCTGGGCGGTCATTGCACCGCTTCGCTGGCCGAGGCCTTCGACGCCATCGACCATGACCGGCCAACCTGTTTCTTGGCGTACACCATTAAGGGCTGGGGCACGCCGCTGGCCGGACACAAAGACAACCATGCCGGTTTGATGACCAAGGCGCAAATGGCAGAGTTTCAATCCCTGATGGGCGTCCCGGAAGGACAGGAATGGGACCCACTGGCAACAGTCGCTGACCCGGATGGTTTCCGGGACCATTTGGGCCAGGTTCCATTCTTCCGCGCCGGCACACGGCGATATGCAGCGCCTGCAGTTCCCACATCCGGCCCAGTGACATTGACGGATCAGGTAATCTCGACCCAGGCGGCCTTTGGCAAGGTTCTGGATGATGTTGCCAGAGGCGGCGGCCCGCTGGCGGACCGGATCGTCACGACGTCGCCGGATGTGACGGTTTCGACCAATCTCGGCGCCTTTGTGAACCGGCGCGGCTTGTTTGCACGAAAAGAGCAAGGCGATGTCTTCCGGGACGAACGCATCCCCTCGGCGCAGAAATGGCAGTTCAGCCCCCAGGGCCAGCATATCGAACTGGGCATTGCAGAGATGAACCTGTTTCTGCTGCTTGGCGCGGCGGGTCTGTCGCATCAGCTGTTCGGAGAGCGGCTGATCCCGGTTGGTACGGTTTATGACCCGTTCGTTGCCCGGGGCTTGGACGCGCTGATCTACAGTTGCTATCAGGATGCCCGCTTTCTGATCGCCGGCACGCCTTCGGGCGTCACCTTGGCCCCGGAGGGCGGCGCGCACCAATCTGTCAGCACGCCGCTGATTGGGATGTCCCAAGATGGGCTGGCTGCGTTCGAGCCTGCCTATGCTGATGAGCTGTCTGTCATCATGGACTGGGCCTTCGCCTATCTGCAGAAGGATGGCAAAGAGGATGCAGACGAGCAGACCTGGCTGCGCGACGAAAGCGGCGGGTCGGTCTATCTGCGTCTGTCGACCCGACCCCTGGAGCAGCCCGCGGCCCGCACCTCAGCAGACTTCACCCAAGGCGTTATTGATGGGGCCTATTGGTGGCGCCAGCCCGGCCCGAATGCCGAGATCGTCATCGCCTATCAGGGATGCACCGCCCCGGCGGCGATCGAAGCTGCAGGGCTGATCGGCGCTGACCGCCGGGATATCGGCCTGCTGGCCGTCACCTCGGCCGACCGGCTGAACGCAGGTTGGACGGCGGCGCAGCGGGCACGGCGCCGGGGATTTGCCGGGGCGACCAGCCATATCGAGCGGCTGCTCGCACCCCTGCCCCGGCACTGCGTGCTGATCACCGTGATTGACGGGCATCCGGCAACGCTGGCCTGGCTCGGCTCGGTCGGCGGACACCGGACCGTGCCCCTGGGCGTCGAGCATTTCGGCCAGACCGGCACGGTGGCCGATCTTCATGCTCATTTCGGGATTGATGCCACGGCGATTGCACTGACGGCTGAGGCCTTGAGCCCGGGCGGGCATCTGAAGATTGCCTCGACCAAGCCTTAAGATACGACCGGTCTTCACATTGCCAATAATACGTCGAGAGCGCGAGAGAAGCGCTCTCGCATTGGCCCGCAGGACAAAATCAATTCACGATAGGCTTAGGCCACGGCCCGGGATAAAGCGCACTGCGACCACAGGTGATTAAGCGCTTGGACCAGGTGCTCGATGTCCGTGTCCGAATGCAGCGGCCCCGGCGTAAATCTAAGACGCTCTGTCCCCTTCGGCACCGTCGGATAATTGATCGGCTGCACATAGATCCCGTAATTCTCCAACAGGATGTCCGAGATCATCTTGCACTTCACCGGGTCGCCCACCATCACCGGAATGATATGGCTGGGATTTTCCAGGTGCGGGATGCCCATGGCGTCCAGCCGCGACCGAAGCTTGGCCACTTTGTTGCGCTGTTGAGCGCGTTCCCAAGAGGACCATTTCAGATGCCGCACCGCGACCCGTGCCCCTGCAGCAACCGCCGGGGGTAGGGCCGTCGTAAAAATGAACCCGCTGGCAAAGGACCGGATGAAATCACACAGCGCCGCTGATGCGGCGACATAACCGCCCAGCGTTCCATAGGCTTTTGCCAAGGTGCCTTCGATCACGGTCAGGCGGTCCATCACCCCTTCGCGCTCGGCGATACCGCCGCCGCAGGGGCCGTACATTCCGACCGCATGAACCTCGTCCAGATAGGTCATCGCCCCATGTTTGTCGGCGACATCGCAAATCTCTGCGATCGGGGCGATATCGCCATCCATGGAATAGACGCTTTCGAAGGCCACGATCTTTGGCCGGTCGGCAGGGATGTCCGACAGCAGCCGGTCCAGATCTTCGACATCATTGTGCTTCCAGATCCGCTTTTCAGCGCGGGAATGGCGGATGCCCTCGATCATGCTGGCATGGTTCAGTGCATCCGACAGGATCACACAGCCCGGCATCCGCGCGCCCAAAGTGCCCAAAGCGGCGAAGTTCGACACATAACCCGAGGTGAACAGCAACGCCGCCTCTTTGCCATGCAGATTGGCCAATTCCTGTTCCAAAAGCACATGCATGTGGTTGGTGCCGGAAATATTCCGTGTCCCACCCGCACCTGCACCGCACTGATCGATGGCTTCCTTCATCGCCTCGCGGACGGCCCGCGACTGGCCCATGCCCAGATAGTCGTTCGAGCACCAGACCGTTACATCCCGAACACCATCGGTTCCGTGATGCGCAGCCCGGGGAAAGTGGCCAGCATAGCGTTCAAGATCGGCAAATACGCGGTAATTTCCTTCGTCCTTCAGGGCGCTCAGCCTGGTTTGGAAGAAGCTTTCATAGTCCATCGACGTTTTCCTTTGCGGGTAACCATCCGCCCTTTCAGGCGATCGGCATAACCGTTGGGTCTGCGCAGCTACCTGCGCGGTCGAACACGATCTTTCAAGTCTAACACACAAGGGCAAAAAGTCGCCCTTGTTCGGCGCGCGACGGCGTATTCAGTCATCATGGATACGACACGCCGCAGAGTTAATTTTCAGTCAATCCGTCGGAAACTGACAGGCGCGGAGAACCTCCAGCGGGCCACTCTCGCCACTTAAGATCATCGATTTCAACGTTTCCGCCTTTGCCGCGCCCAGGATCGGGACCACCAAAGCGTCGAACTTGGCCCCCAGGCGTTTTTCCTGAAGATCGGCGTCTTTCGCCGGAACGCCGACGTCGAAGACATTGGTGAATGCAGTGCCATCCCGGGTCTCAACGATGACCTCTGCATCTGTGTCCATGGTGGTCTTTTGTTGCTTAGGCTCGACCTGGACCGTCTGGCGCAGCGCGACCAGAACGGGGTTCTGCGCCGTCGCGTCGGAATAAATCTCGATCGAGGCGGTATCGATCCCGCTCAGCGCCATGGCCGCCGTATGGCGCAGACTGAATTTGACCTCCAGACCTGTTTCCGGATCCGGGATATTGCAGATGTTCAGGGCGGGCTCGGGCACCCGAACCCGGACCTTGGCGATCTGATCCGGCGCGGGGGCGTGGGTCGCAGCGATATCGCGGCACGCCTCGATCGTGGAATGGGTCATGTAGCACGCGGCGTGATACTTGAAGAGATTGTTCTGGATCTGCAGCGGCTGGTTGTCCTGGCGCGCCACGTCAAAGGGTTCGGCGCCCGGGCCTTGCGTGGCCCAGAACCCCTGCGCACATTCCAGCGCATCATCGCGGGATACCCAGCCCCGGGACGCCATGCGCGCCGCCAAATATCCCGATTGCGCCGCGCGCCCGGCATGCAATGGCTTGCACATCGTCCCAAACATCGACTTCAGGCCCGCAGCCATCGTCACGGCAGACCCGAGGGCCTGCGCGGTCTGGCCTGCATCCAAGCCCATCAGTCGCGCCGTGCCCGCCGCCGCACCGAAGCATCCCATAGTCGCAGTGGCATGCCAGCCCGCATGATAGTGGCCGGGTCCGCTCATCTGGCCGACCAGGCAACAGACCTCGTATCCTACCGCGAAAGCCCGAAGGACCTGATCAATGCTCTGCCCGGCAGAGGCACCCGCCACCAAAACCGCCGGCATAACGGGTACTGTGGGATGGCCGAACATCGCCGTGTTGACGTCGTCATAGTCCAGCGCATGGCTCGCCGCACCGTTCACCAAAGCCGCCCAGGACGGCGTCACCGAATAAGTATGCCCGGCTATGGGAACTCTACCTTCAGCGCCATCGGCAAGCGCCTCTTCCACCAGGATCCGGACCAGATCTTCATCCCTGGCCGCGATCGTCACGGCGCACCAATCCAGCAGGCAGTGCCGCGCCCAGCGCATCGACAGCGCATCAATCTGATCGTCCGGCAGCGTCGCGGCCCAGTTCGCGATATCCCGCGTAGGTGTTAGGGTCGTCGCTTTGTCGGTCTGTGGCGCTTCAGACATGGCAATCTCCTTAGGATCGAGGCCCAGAATACAGGAAACCGCGGCACCGGGAAGCCACAGGCAGGATACCTGACGTCGCTTTGGTGTCTTCTAGGAACACCGGCCGCTTCCCGAAATTGGTAAAATTTTACGCAGATTGGCGGCGAAGCCGTTCGGACATTTACTGATCGTTATTCGTCGGAGATCAGTTTTCTGAACAAGAGGGTGTGAGGGGCTGATAGAACTTCCAGACGTAAAGTGCTTTCCCCGAAAAGGGGTAGGTCACGATGAAAAAGGTGCGAATACCGTATGGCCAGTATCAGGCCAGCATCGTCTCGCCCAATCGCCGCGCCGCATCCAACAACAGATCGCGCCGTGAGATTGCGTGGTTAAGCGTGAACCTCTGTATCGGGCCGTGCAGGGCCAAGGCCGCCAGGAACCGGCCTGCAGAATCTCGGACCGGAACGGCAATCGCCACCATTCCGTCGAAGAATTCCTGATCATCCAGGGCATAACCCAGCCGCCGGATTTCAGCCAATTGAACCGACAACTCCCCTGGCTCGACGATCGTGTTGGCGGTATGCCGCTCCAAAGAGAGGTTCGCCACAAAGTTTTCGCGGGCTGTTTTCGGCAGGCTGGACATAAAGGTCTTGCCGCTGGCCGTGCAATGGAACGGCACATTCGTGCCCACCGGTAGTTGCACGCGAAACGGCCAATCCGTCTCGACCCGGTCCAGATAAAACATCCCGGCATCTTGCTGTATGACCAGGTTTACCGTCTCTCCAGCTTCGTGCGCGACCCGCCGCAGCACCTGGTGCCGGGCAATCTGGCCGTTCGAGGCCGCCAGAACCCCGGCGGCAAGTTGCCTGGCCCGCCGGGCCGGGCGCAGGCGGCGGGTTCTTCCCTCGCGTTCCAGAATACCGGCGGTTTCCAGCGTCGTGCACAAGCGATGCACGGTTTGTTTGGGCAGGCCCAAATGTTCGTTGATCTCGGTCGCGGTCATCGCGGTGCCTGTCCTTCCCAGAACTTCCAGCACCTCGAACGTCCGCAGGTTTGGCGGCGTCTTGTCTGTCATCGCGTGTTTTGTCTGCCTGCGACCAGGCTGAATCCTCTTGTTTTGTCAGCGAATCTCTGTTTATTCTATTTTATGGGATAAAAAGTCCCAAAAAACAATAAGAATGGTGCTCCTGGGTGGAATTTGACTTCGTCATCGTCGGCGCTGGCTCTGCTGGATGCGTTGTCGCGAACCGATTGTCGGCGTCTGGTAAGTATTCTGTCCTTCTGATCGAGGCCGGCGGCAAAGACACCAACCCGTGGATTCACATTCCCGTCGGCTACTTCAAGACGATGGGGAACCCGAAAACAGACTGGTGCCTAGAGACCGAGCCCGATCCCGGCCTTAACGGACGCGCCATCAAGTTTCCGCGCGGCAAGGTTTTGGGCGGGTCCAGCTCCATTAACGGTCTTCTCTATGTACGCGGGCAGCCGCAGGATTTCGATCAGTGGCGCCAATTGGGCAATACCGGCTGGGGCTGGAGCGATGTGCTGCCGCTGTTCAAGCGGTCCGAGACGTGGGAGATGAACGGGTCCGACCTGCGCGGTGGCAACGGTCCTCTTCACGTATCCAAATCCCGGCTGGCCCGTGATGTCGTCGATGCGTGGATCGAAGCCGCAGTGGCCGCAGGTTATCCGCACAATCCCGACTACAACGGGGAAGATCAGGAAGGCGTCAATTACTTTCAACTGACCTCGCATAAGGGCCTGCGCTGCTCGACAGCGGTCGCCTATCTGAAACCGGCGCGATCCCGACGCAATCTCGAGGTCATGACCAACACTCACGTCACCGGGCTGACATTCGATGGCCTGCGTGTAACGGGATTAACGGCCAGCCAGCAAGGCCGGACCTTTGACGTGAAAGCCCGGCGCGAAGTTATCTTGTCTGCCGGGGCCATCGCATCGCCCCATATCATGATGCTGTCAGGCCTTGGACCAGCGGAAGGTTTGTCCGGCTACGGCATCGACGTGCGCCACAACTTGCCCGGTGTCGGGCGGAACCTGCAGGACCATTTGCAGGCGCGTCCCGTCTACAAATGCAATGTCTCGACGATCAACACGGAAATCCGCAGCCTGTTCAGCAAGGCGTTGATGGCCTTGGAATACGCGGTGCGCCGCACGGGTCCCATGACGATGGCAGCCAGCCTGGGCGCGGCCTTCCTGAAGACGCGGCCGGAACTGGAAACCCCGGACATCCAGTTTCATATCCAACCCTGGAGCGCGGACAGCCCCGCCGAGGGCCCGCATCCGTTTTCAGCCTTCACCGCGTCGGTTTGCCAACTGCGCCCGGAAAGCACCGGCCATATCGCGCTGAAGTCCAACGACCCGCGTCAGGCACCGGCGATCCATATGAACTACCTGGCGACGCCTAATGACCGGGATACGCTGGTCGAAGGTATCCGCGTCTCCCGCAAAATCGCCCGGACTGATCCGCTGAAGTCGATCATCACCGAAGAACACGCCCCTGGCGCCGATGTTTCGGACGACAGTTCAGAGGCCATCCTGGAATGGGCGCGGAACAACGCGACCACGATCTACCACCCGACCGGGACCTGCAAGATGGGAACCGACCCCCTGGCCGTTACCGACCCGCGCCTGCGCGTGCATGGGGTGCAGGGCCTGCGCGTGGCGGACGCCTCGATCATGCCGGTCATCACCTCCGGCAACACAAACGCACCAACCATCATGATTGGCGAAAAGGCCTCTGACATGATCTTAGAGGACGCCGCCTGATGGATACAGCCATTGCCTTTTTTCAGATCATCATCGCCGACCTGATCCTGTCAGGGGACAATGCTTTGATCATCGGTATGGCCGCGGCGGGTTTGGCCCCGGAACTGCGCGCCAAGGCGATCATGTACGGCATGGTCATCGCGGCGGTCCTGCGCATCGTCTTTGCCGTGATTGCCACGACGCTGCTGGGCATACCCGGTCTGTTGTTCGTCGGCGCGTGCCTTTTGTTTTGGGTCTGTTGGCGGCTTTATGTCGAAATACGCGAGGCCGCAGCGCGACGTGCGGAAGAAGCGATGGAGACCGCAGAAGACCCCGAGGCCGGATATACCGGCGCCCCGCGTCGCACCATGGCGCAGGCGTTGATTTCGATCACCATCGCTGATGTGTCGATGTCCCTGGACAATGTGCTGGCGGTCGCAGCCATCGCAGATGGCGATACCGTGATGCTGGTCTTTGGCCTTGGCCTGGCGATTTTGCTGATGGCCTTTGCCGCAACAATGATCATGAAGCTGCTGGCCAGCTATCCCTGGATTTCATGGTTGGGCCTGATCGTCCTGATCTGGGTGGCAGGCGACATGATGTATCGAGGATTCTTTGACAGCGGCGTTGGCATAGGGCCAATGTTGGGATGGGTTGAGGGTATTAGCCTCAGCAAGGCGCATTAAGATGGCCCAGGTCGAACATACCCTGGGCCAAACCAGAATGGAGGCGGTCGCACCGAATCGCATGAATACGATCCGCAATCCTGAAGGAGCACAGGCCGCCGCCTTCGGCCTTGGCTTAACAACAAAAGAAACCGAAGGCACATCACCAAGGGAGATGATGACATGAAACGACTAACTGCACTTGCAGCAGGCCTGGCGGGCGGCGCTGCGATGATGGCCTCGGCGGCCTTTGCCGAGACCGTGATCCGCGTCCAATCCGTGATCCCGGCCAAAGCCGACGAAGTGTTCATGCTGAACGAGTTCGCCAAGGACGTCGCGGCACTGACCAACGGCTCGCTGAAAATCGAGGTTCTGCCGGCTGGCGCTGTTGTGGGCGTGAAGGAAACCCTGGATGCCGTTGACAGCGGTCTGATCGAAGGCGGCTTTGCCTGGACCCACTACTGGTCCGGTAAGCACCCAGCAGCCATGCTGTTCGGCTCGCCTGTGGCGGGCGCCGGTGTTGGCATCGACAACATCGCCTTCATCAGCTGGTTCCAATATGGCGGCGGCAAAGAGCTTTACGACCAGCTTTGGGACGAGATGGGCGTGAACGTTAAAGGCTTCATGCTGCAGCCGGTGGGCCCAGAAGCCCTGGGTTGGTTCAAAGAGCCGATCACCAGCATGGATGACTTCCGTAAGTATCGCTTCCGGACGCCTCCGGGCATCCCGGGCCAGACTTATAAGGACATTGGTGTTGCCTCGGTCGCCATGGGCGGCGGTGACATCCTGCCTGCGCTGGAAAAAGGCACCATCGACGCAGCCGAATGGTGCTGCCCGAAGCCTGACTCGGTCTTCGGCTTCCAGAAAGTCCTGAAGCACTACTACCTGCAGGG
>JBCCHJ010000076.1:0-25808 GCA_039028795.1 Pseudomonadota bacterium | reverse complement strand
GCGCGACGCTGCAAATGGCTGTGGCCGCCACGTGAACTGCTGCTGCATAAAGCTCCATGCTTCCCAGGTCATCGCGAGCCCCGCCGCATGCTACGCTGATCTGCGCCTGATGCCCGTCAAACAGCTCCTGCGGTGACCAGGCATCAAAAGCTTCGTCATTGCCGACCATGTGGTGTCGTTTCATGGGGCGCTGGATGGAATGGACCACGACTTGAGTGTCATCCAAGCGCAACACCGCCGTTTCTTGATTATCAGCCTGTCCAGATATGCCTTCCACGGCATCGATGCTAGGCACCATATCTGATGCGGCCTTCGCGATTGCCTGAACATCCAAAGGCCAGCCTTGCCAAAGCAACAGCTTTGCCGAGAAGCAATTGGTCAACGCACTTCCTCCACCACAGTCGAGGAATCAGCGTGCAGGATTCGCGTAAAGGACCGGTTACATCACAGGGTTTAATTTCGGTTACGCATGGCCAGAAGCCGCAGCCTCAGCGCATTCAGTTTGATGAAGCCCTGGGCATCGGCCTGATCATAGGCACCGGCGTCTTCCTCGAAGGTGACATGCGCTTCGGAATAAAGCGACGTGTTGGCCCAGCGTCCGATGACGTCGGCGGAGCCTTTGTAAAGCTTTATCCGAACGGTGCCGGTCACGTGTTTCTGACTTTGGTCAATGGCCGCCTGCAGCATTTCGCGCTCTGGGCTGAACCAGTAACCGTTGTAAATCAGTTCCGCGTAGCGCGGCATCAATTCGTCTTTCAGATGCGCCGCCCCGCGGTCCAGGCAGATCTGTTCGATCCCGCGGTGGGCGGCCAGCCAGATTGTTCCGCCTGGGGTTTCATAGATCCCGCGCGATTTCATGCCGACATAGCGGTTTTCCACCAGGTCCAACCGGCCGATCCCATGCTTACCGCCCAGTTCGTTCAGCTTGGTCAGCATCTCGGCAGGACTGAGCGCCTGGCCGTCGATGGTCACCGGATCACCCTTTTGAAAACCGACCTCGATAATCTCGGGTGTATCGGGGGCGTCCTCAGGTGCGACCGTCCGTTGATAAACGTAATCGGGCGCGGCCTCGGCCGGATCTTCCAGGACTTTGCCCTCGGAAGATGTATGCAAAAGGTTCGCATCCACGCTGAACGGCGCTTCGCCGCGCTTGTCCCTTGGGACCGGAACCTGATGGTCTTCGGCCCATTCGATCAGCCTGGTCCGGCTGGTCAGGTCCCATTCCCGCCACGGGGCGACGATGGTGATGTTGGGCGCAAGCGCATACGCGGCCAGCTCAAAACGCACCTGGTCATTTCCCTTGCCGGTCGCTCCGTGGGCAATGGCATCGGCCCCTTCTGCGCGGGCGATTTCGACCAAACGTTTTGAAATCAACGGCCGGACGATCGACGTGCCCAGAAGATACATCCCTTCATAGACCGCGTTGGCCCGAAACATCGGCATGACGAAGTCGCGGACAAATTCTTCACGCAGATCTTCGACATAAATTGCGGCAGCGCCCATGTCCTCGGCCTTGCGGCGGGCCGGTTCCAATTCTTCACCCTGTCCTAAATCCGCAGTGAAGGTCACGACCTCGCAGCCGTATTCCACCTTCAGCCATTTCAGAATGATCGAGGTATCCAGCCCGCCTGAATAGGCGAGCACGACCTTCTTGGGCTTGGACATTTATGCCTCCGTTCCGCGTCTGCGCGCGGCATAGGGGGAATCGCCGGTGCACGCAAGCACGGCAGAGCGCGGCATGAGAGCCCTGAGTGTGGTCAGAGTTTCCGTCAGTTAAGCACTGCTGCGCCGCTTAAAGATTAACGGCGCGGCGAGGTGTTTGGACAGACGCCGGTGCAGACCATCCGGATTGAAGAAATCACCAAAACTTAAAAATGCGCTAACGTTTTTTTGGCTGCAACTTAAAGTGGTAGGCTGCGGCGGCGGTCCAATTACAACGTGAGATATTCTGGGAATTCTATTGCAGTCACAGGTATTTAAAGCAATTTTATCTCATCCAAAAAACAGAACATAAAAGCGACCACGGACAATAAAAAATCGACAAAATTCCAATTTAGCGTTTCGAATACTAACCTTTAGATATGCAAATTTTTGAAAAAAATCTAAGAATTTAAATGAGGTGAATTCACAATTAACTAAGAGTTTTTAACGCGCGCTAATATTTCCCGCACAAATTTTCAAATATGTGATGTGAACTCGCGTCTTACGTGCAAATTTGTGGAAGGGCCTGTTGATGGCTACGTCCTTTAAGTTGAATGACAAAGACTATGTTTTGACCTTCAACGATGAATTCAATGACGAATCCCTGCGCTTGTTTGATGGCCAAGAGGGCGGAATTTGGGCGACAACCTTCTCGCCCGGCTGGGATGATCTTCACTTTTTGTCCCAAAATAACGAACAGCAGTACTATGTGGACCCGAACCGCGACGCTCTGACATCGCCATTTGCCATGAGCAATGGCAATGTCGAGATCAAGGCGACAGAACTGACCGCAGAGCAAAGCGTCCTGGCGCAGGGGCAGGGCTATTCCTCGGGCCTTTTGACCTCCGAGATGACCTTCAGCGCTGATTCCGGATACGTGGAAATTCGTGCCGATATGCCTGGGCAGCAAGGGTTCTGGAGTTCGCTTTGGATGCTGCCAGTGGATGGTGGCTGGACCTCGGAAATCGATATTGCCGAGGTTCTGGGACACGATCCTGACACGCTGTACACCAATGTCTGGGAACAGGGCGTTCCGGATTCCGAGGCGATCACGGTTGATGGCAGCGATGGCTTTCACACCTACGGCCTGCTTTGGACCGAAGGTCTGATCCAGTGGTATTTCGATGGCGATGTCGTGCGTGAGGTCAATGCCTCACTGAACGAGGATATGTATCTGGCGCTGAGCCTTGCGATCGGCGGGTTCGCCGGTGACACAGACGAGTCGACCGATTTCGATGATGTCATGAAGATCGACTATGTTCGGGTCTACGAGCTCGAAGATGATCCCGATCGCAACGATGCGATTGAAATGGACGGGTTCGTGCCGAACACCAATGGGTTTGGATCAAACCTGTCGGAAATGCTGCGCGGCACGATGTTCGACGACGTGCTGGATGCAGGCGCGGGCCGTGACAAGGTTTATGGCCGCCAGGGCGATGACCTGATCGCCGGCGGCACTGGCAATGACCGCCTGTTCGGCGGCGCGGACGAGGACACTTTGGATGGGAGCATCGGGCACGACCGGCTGTTTGGCGGCTATGGCTCCGATTTGCTGGAAGGCGGATCCGGGACCGACAAGTTGTTCGGATTTGAAGGCGCGGACGAGATGTATGGCGGCCGCGGCTACGACCGATTGTTCGGTGAAAAGGGCGACGACGTGCTTTACGGCAACGAACAGCGCGATGATCTTTTTGGTGGCAAAGGCTCTGACGAGCTGCATGGCGGAATGGGAACGGATGAGCTGTTCGGAAATGCCGATGATGACATGCTGTTCGGCGGCAGCGGCGCGGATAAGCTGGTCGGTGGTGCCGGGTCCGATACGTTGTCCGGTGACAATGGCGACGACAACCTCTGGGGCGGGACATTCAAAGGCGACAACGTCACAGATCGGTTCATCTATAACTCCGGCGGTGGCAAGGATGTCATCCATGACTTTACCGTCGGTGTCGATCTGGTTGACCTGAGCGACATGAACCTTGTCTGGGTCCAGCTGTTGGAGGTCGCGTCTTATGACGGCTGGTCCACGCGGCTGGACTTCGCGTCTCTGGGCGGTGGCCAAAACGATGCGCTGGTTCTGGTGGATGTCACGCTGGACGATCTGAACGCCGAGGACTTCATTCTAAATGCCTAGTCGATCGCGGTCGCGTCGCGATAAGGGCTAGGCATGTGCCAAATGACGTGGGATGGATAGGGCCTAGTTGATGGAGGCCACGTCCCACCCATGCATGTCCTGACCGTATTGGATCATCCCGACCCAAATTCCTTCACTCGCGCGGCTGCCGAGGCGTTCGGCGCCGGGGCCGAAGCGGCGGGGCACCAGGTCGAACTCGATGATCTGCACGCCGAAGGGTTTGATCCGCGCTGGTCAGTCCCGGATCTTGCGCAGTTTGAAGATCAGCCCATGCCGAATGATGTGCTGGCCGAGCAGGCGAAGATCGACCGGGCCGACGTAGTGTGCATGGTCTTCCCGCTGTTCTGGTGGGGCATGCCCGCCATGTCCAAGGGGTGGATCGACCGGGTCTGGTCCTGGGGCTGGGCCTATGACCAGGTCGATGCTCCGGACATCTCGTTGCAACGCCCGAGGACCGGCGTCTTTTTGGTGCCCGCCGGCGCGGCGCCGGACTCAATGTCTAAATATGACTACGACAAAGCCGTAAAGGCGATCTGGCTGACAGGCACCATGGGCTATCTGGGGTTCAAACGAAAACAAGTGGAAGTCCTGCACGGATCGACTGGGTCCGAGGAACGCCGCAAAGGGTTGTTGGACCGCGCTTGGCGGATTGGTCACGATCTGCAGCCACCGGAATAGATCTTGGGCCCGCGCCGCATTAGCGGGGCGGGGTGGTGGATTCTATCTCTCTGGGAAAATGTGGCCCATTGGGAATGGCCTGTTTTGATCCTGTGCACCCTGGATGTGGATGCCGGACGGTCTTTGTGGCTGCAGCCACCAGGGGCGGCCTGGCCCGGACCCTGGGAAGGTGTCTAGCCAACCGTCTTGGGATCCAAACCCGTCTCTCGGTCGACCTATCAGCGCCGGTGTCTCGCCGGCGCTGGCAATGCGGGACGGTGTTTAACGGGACTTGATTAAAACTTGGTTTAAGTTCGATAGAACGTGTCCTGCCGGAGCGAGAAAGTTTCGAAATCGATGTTTGAAGATGCGCGATTGTTTGCTTGAAGCCTTAGGATGACATTGAGACGATGTTGAACCTCAAAAAGGATCACGAACTCACAGCACTTCACTCGCCGCCCGAGTTGCCGCCATTTGAACCATCGTCTCCGAAGAACCACGTGCCGTTTGAACCTGAGTTAGGTTTACCTCTGTTCCGTAACAATCCCACTATTACGACAACTATCGCGCAGAGAGCCAATAGCCCAACCAAAACGTAAACAATCAGTTCACCTTGCATCCTGGATCCTGTGCACAGATTTTCAATCTAGAAGATAATGGATTGACGGCCTTGCGGCTAACCAATTTGCGTCCAAGACAATCGCAGTTTTGTGCCGCAATCCGGAATTCTGAGCCCTTGTTGCAATCATCCCGCAACGCAGCCAATGTCCGCTTAACCGCAACCAGATTACTTACCGGGGTTTCCTGTGGATGACATTCAGCGGATCGCGCGGCGGACGATCTATGAAAACCGCTGGATGAAAGTTCATGAAGACGCCGTGCGATTTCCTGACGGGTCGGACGGTATCTATGGCGTTGTCGACAAAGAAGACTTCGTGCTGATTATCCCGCGCCATGCAGATGGCCGTTTTCAGCTTGTGCAGCAGTTTCGATATCCGGTTTCTGGTCGTTATTGGGAGTTTCCTCAAGGTTCATGGGAGACGAAGCCCGGATCAGATCCGGAAAATGTGGCTATGGGTGAACTGGAAGAGGAAACAGGTTTTCGAGCTAGATCGCTCAAGAGATTGGGCCATCTCTACGAAGCTTACGGTTTCTCAAATCAAGGCTTTCATGTCTTTCTTGCCGACGAGTTAGAATCTGGGACGCTCGGGCGTGATCATGAAGAGCAAGATATGCAGACTGCCGCGTTCTGCCATGAAGAGGTCACAGCGATGATCGCATCAGGTCAGATAAAGGATGCTCCGACGATTGCTGCGCTTGGGCTTCTTTCAATTTCAGAAGGCCGATAGCCGTCACTCGATTTTGCACAGCGTATGTCCGCAGGGTGCCGCTGTGCTGCCATCCGCGCCCAATTGTGGTGACGTCCGATGCTTGCCGTCAGTGTGGACTGTGTTGCGCAGGCGTCTGAGTTTTACTCAATAGAGGTGCGTATCGCTCGGATGTTGTCGCCATAGGGGGCCGGATTGTCGACCGAGCCGCCTTTGAAGACGGCAGAGCCTGCGACCAAGACATCAGCCCCCGCCGCCACGACGCTTGGCGCTGTTTCGGGCGTCACGCCCCCATCAATCTCGATGTGGATTGGGCGGTCGCCGATCATGTTACGTAGCTGGCGCACCTTGGCTGTCATGTCGATGAAGCTCTGCCCGCCAAATCCCGGGTTCACGGTCATCACACAAACCAGGTCAACAAGATCCAAAACATGTTCGACGGCGCTGGCGGGGGTGCCGGGGTTTAGTGCTACGCCGGGCCGGGACCCTGCCGCGCGGATAGCTTGTAGTGTGCGGTGGATGTGCGCGCCTGCCTCGACATGCGCGGTGATGATGTCAGCCCCCGCATCAGCGAAGGCTGCAATGTAAGGATCGACTGGCGCGATCATCAGATGCACATCCATGACGGTTTTGATGTGCGGTCGGATCGCCTTGCAGGTCTGCGGCCCGAAGGTGATGTTGGGGACGAAATGGCCATCCATCACATCGACGTGGACCCAATCGGCACCTTGGGCCTCGACAGCCTCACATTCCAAACCGAAATTGGCGAAATCTGCGGAAAGGATCGAAGGGGCGATTTTCAGGGATCGGTCAAAGGGCAATGTCAACTCCTGCCTCGACGGGTCAAACCGTGTATTGGCACAGGACCGGTCTGCAGGTCCATGGGGCAGGGGCGTCAGATCGTGCGACGCTCAGGAAACGCTAGAGCGTTTTCAGGTATTCCAACAAGGCGTCCTTATCTGCGTCACTCAGTGTTGTTCCCCAGATGTGTCCTCCGTTCGAATTACCCTTTTTCGAAACATCGTAGGTGAATGCGTGCGGACCATCATATGGGGCGTAACCTACAATGGTAGGATCATACTCCCATCCGCCGAGAACGAAGCTGCCAGGACGATTTTCAGGTTTGTCCAGCAGCGCGCGCAGGTTCGGGACCGAGCCGTTGTGCAAAAACGGCGCCGTCGCCCAGATGCCGTTCAACGGCCGCGCTTTGTAGGCACCGTTCATGCCGCGGCTTTGGTCATCGTCGGTCAGCAGGAACTTCTTGTCGTTCACGAAGGGCACCTTGCAGCGTTCTTCACCAAGCTCGGCGAGCACATCGCCCATGAAACCGAAGGCTGAGGATATCGGTCGGTCCTGGACATCCTTGGCGACGCTGCGCATGACTTGATGAACCAGCATGAACAGCACTGCGGATTTTTCATCCGGATCATCGGGGAAGTATTTGCCGGGCTCATCCGGGCGGATTTCGCGGCCTGCCAGACGCCCGACTTTTGCCTTGCGTAAGGCGTTGTTGGCCTGCCAGGGATCCGTTTGCAGGCCATCCTCCCAAACATTCATGACCTTGGCTTCGTAGCACTGAAAAGGGCTTTCCAGGACTTCATGACAGCCGATGCAATTGGCCTCGTAGATGGGTTTGCCAAGATCCGCCTTGGCCTGATCGATGGGGCCGAAGATCTCGGTCGGCCAGGGCGGCGGACCCAATTGTTCCAACCACTGTTCAATTTGGATCAGGTTCCGCTCTTTCAGCGAGTTTTTGTAGTTCCGTTTGTTCGAGTCTTTGGCGTCATATTGATCCGGCTGCAGAATATCGATATCTCCGAAGACGCCTAAAACCTCGCCTCCATTACGAACCAACGGACCTAAGATCCTGATATTGTTGAACTTCGTGACGTTTGGCGCAAATGCGTTCCACTGCACCAGGTTGGATTGATGCGTGCCCCAGACATGGGGGTAATTCACCGGGGCATCCGGATCCGCGCGGTTTTCGGGGATGGCAAGGTTCTGAGAAGCCACCGAGTTGAAGATCTCGCCGATCGCATCGACCCGGCCATAGCCATAGTCAGATGGGGTCGCATTCATCTGCTGGCGATCTGACAGCTTCTGAGTTGCCGCGGCGAGATCCTTGCGCAGATTGGAGGCAGCGACCGCCGTGTCTTGGCCCATGGCCTTAGCCAGACGCTTGAACTTGGCCGGGTCGTCCAGCGTCATCTGAAACGCCGCGGTCAGATCATCGAACATCGCCTGGAAGTTCGCCTGGCTTGGCGCGCCATCCAGCAAAAGCCCTGTGCCCTTGTATGTGATGACCGTCGAATGGCAGGCCGAGCAGGTCATGCCCAAGTATTCCTCGCCATCGTATTCGCCATGGGTGAAGCCCAAGGGCAGGCCGTGCTTGTTAAACTTTCCCGGTTTTTGGGGCACATAGCGGTAACGCGCGATCGATGCGTCCGAGAAGAACCGGTCCTCGGAATCGTGGCGCTCGATGTTCGTGGCCAGCGCGAAGGGCGCCATCAGAGAGCCCTGGTTGTGGTGCCAGTACTTTCCGCGGATTTCCGCCGTCCAGTTCTGCGTCGCCTCCAGCATCCGATCCTGGGAGACCCCAAGCACCTCGGCCGGTGTTGAATAGTTCTTCTGATAGGCTGGCTGGTCGCGAATGATCGGTCCAGATCCAACACAGGATGCGACGATCATGATGCTGCCGACCGAGACCAATGTCGTCCCGCTAAAGATATTGGCTATGCGCTTAGCGTGCATGGCTATCCCCTCAAACCCTTCTGGCCTGATGAGTTTACCGCACCCTTTGGCCAGTCCCAAGTGTTTGATTGGCAACATAAATATCTTTGCGCGTTCGACTTTGGGGCGGCGGTTGACAGGCAGAAAGGGCTGTGTATAAGCGCGGCTTCCGTTCGTTAGGGCGGAGCAATCGGCGTCTGCGGCCTGGGAAACCAGGGACCTGTCGCCTCAAGTGCCTGAAATGCTTGAGGAAAGGAAGTCGCCTGAACATTGAAAAAGGAGACTGCACGTGACCAAGCGCACGTCGTCGAAGTATAAACTCGACCGCCGGATGGGTGAAAACATTTGGGGTCGTCCGAAATCCCCCGTTAATCGCCGCGAGTATGGCCCGGGCCAACATGGTCAGCGCCGCAAGGGCAAGATGTCCGATTTCGGCCTGCAGTTGCGCGCAAAGCAGAAGCTGAAAGGCCATTACGGGGATCTTACGGAGAAGCAGTTCCGCCGCATCTATGCCGAGGCCGAGCGTCTGCGCGGCGACACCGGCGAGATGCTGGTCGGTTTGCTGGAGCGCCGGCTCGACGCCGTCGTATACCGCGCCAAGTTCGTGCCGACGATCTTTGCCGCACGGCAGTTCGTGAACCACGGCCATGTCGAGGTGAACGGCAAGCGCGTGAATATTCCTTCGTACCGCGTGAAGGAAGGCGATGTGATCAGTTTACGCAGCAAAGCCAAGGACATGGCGCTGGTTCTTGAAGCTGTACAGAGCCCGGAGCGCGACACGCCGGACTATATCGATGTCGACCATTCCAAGATGACGGCGACCTTCGTCCGCACGCCTGCGCTGGGCGATATTCCCTATGCGGTGATGATGGAGCCGAACCTGGTGGTCGAGTACTACGCGAAGAACTAAGCGGTGGTGGGCGAGGCGCCTACCCTTCAAAATCTTCGAAAGGCCGGGCGGTTTCGTCCGGCCTTTTTCGTTGGTCCAGGCGGGGCCGTTAACCACTTTGGAGCTGCCTGACAGGCCGTATGCCATCTGTACAGCATGTGTATGCCATTGGTATGCCATGCGTATGCCTTTCGGCCTGACAAAAAGTCGAGCGGAAAAGGTTAATTCTGCCAATGATCCGGCCGGGTCAGACCGGGCGGAAGTTTGGTTTTGCTGTTGCCATGGGCCGCATTGACCCGATCCTGGGTCAATTCTATCGCTTCGCTAAGATCTGCAAACTGCAGCCGACTTGAGTCAATGTTTATTCGGCTGCAGTCGGTTCTGTGAAGTTTCGCCCCGCTCAGGTTCGCCCGGCTCAGGTCCGCCCGGCTCAGATTCGCCCGGCGCAGGTCCGCCTCGAACAGGTTCGCCCCGCTCAGGTTCGCCTCGCTCAGGTCCGCCCCGCTCAGGTCCGCCTCGCGCAGGTAAGCCTCGCGCAGGTCCGTCATTTGCATGCTTGCCCCGCTCAGATTCGCCTCGCGCAGGTCCGCGTTGTACAGGTTCGCCTTGTACAAGTCTGCTTGGCTCAGGTTCGCCTCGCGCAGATTCGTAGCAAAGAATTCAGATGAGATCAGTTGTTGTTTTTGCAATGAGACCTTTGACAGTGCGGCTAATCCGGCGAATGTTCCTTCCCCGGCTGACTGGGCGAACTCTCCTACCGAGCGCCAGCCCGAGGCGTTGATGCGGGCCATCAGGGATTTGAAATGAGACTCTCCGCCGGGGGCGAAGCGGGCGCCACCGGGGTCCGCGCGATAATACTGGCGCAATTCGGTATCGGGTTTGATTTGGGCCGGATGATCCAACAGTTCTGCGTGGATCAAGGCACCGATTTCCATCAGTGCCTCGCCCAAGGCGGCATCCAGGGCGGCGCTGCGTTGCGGGTTTGCCGGGGCGTCCATGTCAAAGGGCAATGCGTGTTCCTGCATGTCCTGCATATAGGCGGGTTCCCACTTGTCATCGCCGCGCCTTTGGCGAACGCGTTGGGGTCGCAAGTGCACGCCTTCAGCCCACCAGATGTAGACGTCCAGGATCAGATCGCGCAGCCATAGCCAGCGATCTGTGTCAGCCGCGATGTCCTGTTTGATCAGCCAGAACAGGTGGGTCTTCACCTCTTTGGTCAGCCATTGCGGGGACAGCAATTCTGACAGACCGCGCGTTGCATCGTAGTGTAGTTCACCGGGTTTAAAGTCCTCGAAGTACGCGACATCAGGTGCTTCCAGTCCCCCGGACTGGCCTTCGGACAGTTCCCGTAAAAGTTGAAGAATGCTGTCAGCGAACAAAAATTCCCGGAAGCTTTTGTGCAGAAATTCACAGCCCAAACTTTCGTTCCCACCCTTGAAGAAGAAACTGACGACCAGGCCCATCAAGGTGCTGAGACGTTCCTGCTCGTTGACGGCTTCGCGGAGTCCGGCCTTGCCAAAATGCCGTTCGAATTCAGGATCGACGGCCAAGCGTAGGTTCAGTTCCTTGAAGGTTGCGGATTCCTGACCCAGGATGCTGATGATGCTGGCGGTGCGTTGCAGAAGGTACCGTAATGGGTCCCCCTTTTGGTGGACGGTTTTGTCCTTCAGTCCTGTATCCCGGCCTTGCCCACCATGCTTGACCGTCGTGTCGATCAGCACCTGATAGAGATATGTCGGCTCTTCAACCAATTCGTCCGGGTCGCCGTCCCAATCGGACAGGGTCCGCAGGGCCAGGAACGCCAGCAGGGGGCTGCCCAGGACATCCAGATCCTTGCCGTCTTCTTCATCCTGGTTTTCAAACCACTTGGCGTAGGTTTCGAACAGGATATCGATGTCCTTGGGATCAATATACCATGGGTCGTCCCATTCCGGCGCGGCAGCCAGGTGGTCCGTAAGCCGTTGCGCATAATCGCGAAGCGCGTCGGGCCGCATGTGTCTGACCGTCAAGATAGGCGTCGACTTGTTCAGGATGCCGCTGTCTTTTACATCCGAGGATGGACGGCCCGTCAGGATCAATCGCACCGGGCGATTGCGTCGAATGTTGGCATAGTCCCGCAGCTTTGGCAGCCATGTCGTTAACTGAGCCTGGAAACTGGTCGAGCCGGTCAGCGAGACCTCGTCCCATCCGTCCAGGATAAAGACGATGTCCGAGACTTGGCCCGCATCGGTTTCAGCGGTTTTGTTCAGCAGGTCTTCTGTCAGAATTGGGTCTGTCGGGCGCGGCGGTTGGTCTTCGGAAGACCCGATGCGCATCGCGTCCTCGATCAATTCGTTTGCGACTTGGAAGTGTTCCAACAGAAAATCGCGGAACCGGACCAGGATGGGCTGTAGCCCCCGTTCCATCAATTCATTGGCGATCTTGAGGGTGAAGGCGGATTTCCCTGCGCCCGGTGCGCCCTGGATGACGATGGGTTCCCGGAAGCCTGGGTCCAGGATCAAGTCCATCGCGGTCTGCGCCAGATCGTTGCGCCCACCGTTTTCATCGTCGTCTTTGAACGGGTCCTTCGGATTGTCCCGGTCGCTGATTTCGCCCCAATCCAATTTTCCGCATTCGGTTTCGACATAGACGTCTTTTAGGGAAAACGGCTCGCGCCCCCACATCGGCGCATCATTGAACTGCCAGCGCAGCCAAGCGCGGTGGGCCGTAAGATAGGAATCAGGCGAGGGGCGAAGGTTTTCGAGGGATTTCCAGCCCTGCAACGTCTGGGCGGTCAGGTCCTGGATGTCGATCTTGGCAGCCTGGACGTGTTTCAGGATTCCCGCGCTGTCGCTGGTGCCGTCGACCGAAATGGGGATGACGCGAAAGTTTGCGTCGCTGCGCGCGCGTTCTGACAGGAACCACCATTCCCGGCGGCACCATTCGGATTTGGCGGGCTCTTCCCCGATCAGGGCGATCCCGGCAGAGCATTCCATCATCCAGCGGTAAAGCTCGTTCGACCAGAGATCGCCGGGTTGCAGCTTTGGGTCGCGGAGCGGGGTCAGGCCCAGCTCGGCCAGGATTGCCTCGACCTTGGCAACGGCCTTTTGCGTGGCGTCATCATCATGTTTGTAGGAAATGAAAACGGTGGGTTGAACCATTGGTGCTATCCCTAAAACTCAATCTATAATCATCGTCCCATATCGGGGCAAACACGGCAAGAATTCGCCGTTAAATTCTCGGCGGTCCTTGGGTCCAGTTGGTGCAAACAACGCGGCCAACTGGTCAATTTCGGGTGCTTGCCTTGCGGCATCACAAGAAAAGCCTATAAGCCCATGCCAAAAGTACCGTTGAGGGAAGCGTATGGAAGCGTTCGGGCTGACGCTGGAAATGGTCGTCGTGCTTTGTGTGCTTGGACTGACCGTCTTTCTTTTTGTCTCCGAAATTGTCCGTGTCGACGTCGCCGCCATTATCATCATGGTTCTGTTGGGCTGCCTGGCGGCGGTGCCGGGGCTGGAGAACCTGGTCGATGTCCGGCATCTTTTTGACGGGTTCGGCTCGAACGCTGTCATCTCGATCATCGCAGTGATGATCATCGGTGCGGGGCTGGATCGAACCGGCGTGATGTCGACGATTGCGGCCTGGATCACCAGGATCGGCGGGCGTACCGAGTCCCGGCTGATTGCGCTGCTGTCGACCACGGTCGGGCTGATTTCCAGCTTCATGCAGAATGTCGGCGCGGCGGCGCTGTTTCTGCCGGTGGTGAACCGGGTCGCCGTGCGCACCGCGGTTCCGATGTCGCGCCTGCTGATGCCCATGGGCTTTTGCGCGATCCTGGGTGGGACGATCACCATGGTTGGCTCTTCCCCGCTGATCCTGCTGAACGATCTGATGCTGGGGATCAACGAGACCATTCCCGCCAGCGCCGAGATGCAGGCCTTCGAGTTGTTCGATGTGGCGCCCATCGGTCTGGCGCTGGTGGCGACCGGGATCTTGTACTTCATTTTCTTCGGGCGGCTGGTGTTGCCCAAGCATGCCAACCAGGAGGTCAGCCGGGGACGGTCGCTGCTGGAATATTATGACCGGATCTATGGGCTGAAGGGCGAGATCCATGAGGTGATCGTCCCGGCGCATCACGATGCCAACGGCAAAACGATTGACGATCTGGAGCAGACCTTCGGGATCCAGATCATCGCCACGAACTATCAGGGCAGGACGGTGATGGCGCCAACGCGGGACATCGTGATCACGGCGCCGGCCCGGTTGGCGGTGATCGGCGATCCGGCAAATGTCCAGGCCTTCAAAGAAGAGACGGGCCTGCGCGAGACGCCCCGGCTGATGGCGTTCTACAACACCCTGGCGTCGGACAAGTCGGGTATCGCCGAGATCGTTGTCACGCCCGAGGCCAGCATCATCGGCAAGACCGGGCGCGAGCTTTGGTTTCGGCGGATTTTCGGCGTGTCGCCGCTGGTGATCTATCGCGGCGGCGAGACGCTGACGCGCGATCGCGCCGAGATCGGCCGGACCATGTATCAGGCCGGGGATCTGCTGGTGTGTCATGCCACCTGGGCGGCGCTGACGCGGCTGGAGTCCAACAAGGATTTCGTGGTCGTGACCTCGGATTATCCGAGGGAGGTGCTGCGGCCCCAGAAGCTCGTCTGGGCGCTGCTGTTCTTCGCGATTGCGCTGGGGCTGGTGCTGTTCTCGGATCTTAGGCTGTCGCTATGTCTGCTGGTTGGTGCGGTGGGCATGATTGTCAGCCGGGTTATCAGCATCGAAGAAGCCTATGACTCCGTCAGTTGGAACACGGTCTTCCTGCTGGCCAGTCTGATCCCGCTGGGCCAGGCGGTCCAGGCGACCGGCACGGCGGAGTGGATTGCAGATCAGGTGCTGAACCTTTTCAACGGCATGCCGATTTGGGTGATCCAGGCCGCCGTTGCCGTTCTGGCCACGGCCTTCACGCTGGTGATGTCGAATGTCGGTGCGACCGTTTTGCTGGTTCCGCTTGCGGTGAACATCGCTATCGGCGCGAATGCCGACCCGGCATTGTTCGCACTGACGGTTGCTATTTCGACATCGAACTCGTTCCTGATCCCGACCCATCAGGTCAATGCGCTCATCATGGGGCCGGGAGCCTACAAGGTGACCGACTTCATGCGGGCAGGCGGGATCATGACCGTGCTGTTCCTGATCGTGTCGTTACTGGCGCTGAACGCGTGGTACTAAACTTGGCCGCCGAAGCAGATCAGAAGCCTGACGTCAAACGCCTCAGAAATTCACCTGTCCAACCACGCCAAATGTCAGCGGTTCGCCTGGATCGACGAACACATTCCCGCCGCTTGCACTCCGCTGTAGTGCATAATCGTTGTCGAAGAGATTTCTCACGAAGGCAAAGACTTCGAAATTTTCGTCCCGGTACCCCGCACGGGAATTTACCAGGAAACGGGCGTCGCTCGAAATTGTGTTTGCCGTATCGCTAAAGCTGTCTTGGGTATAGCTGGCATCGGCGGACAGGAAGAACCCGTTATCAAATTCATAAGTTCCGCCCGCCGCCGCCGTGAAGCGCGGTGCATGGTTGAATTCATTTCCGCTGAAATCCGAACCGAATGCAACAAATTCGATGAACTTCGTGTCGACATATGCGGCGGACGCAAAGAGTTCCAGGTTGTCGGTTGGTTCTGCAAGTATCTCGATCTCGCCCCCGAAAAGTCGTGATCGTCCGGCGTTGGTGACTTCAACATCGAAAAAAAACGGTGGGCCTGTTGGAACGATCTGCAACACCTGCTGATCCCGCCATATCGTGTAGAAGAAATTTGCATTCGCGGTGAGGCGGTCATCAAACCATTGCGACCTGATCGACCCTTCGAAATTCCATGTCTTTTCGGGATCGAAAGTGTTCAGATTGCCCGCGAAATTCGACGTAAGACCTCCTGCCCGGTAGCCGCGTTGCGCGGTAAAACCCAAGCTGAGATCTTCCGTGATATCGTAGGCAATTCCTGCCTTTGGCAGAAACGCGCTGAAAGTGGTTTCTTCATCGAAGAACGTCGCGGCACCTGGGGTTCTGACGGAAAAGGCGCGGTTGGATGCACGCTCGTTGTCGTAACGAAAGCCAGCTATCAAGGTCAGATCAGGTATGACTTCTGCTTCGACCTCGCCAAAGAAAGCGTAGTTTCGGGTTCCACTGTTGATCGAGCTTTGGAACAAGACACCGCCAGCATTGCTGAATGTGCCGCTTACCTCTTCTATATCCGCAAAGAACCCGCCAATTACACCCCTGATGTTGTCACTCTCGTATCTCAACGAAAGCTCTTGCTCGAAATTTCGTCCGTCCCGGTCCCTAAAAAATGCGCCGGTGGGCACGGCGGTGCCATCTGCATCCTGAATAGAGAATTGTGTTCCCTGGAAATAATTCGTTCGCGACTGAATGCTGAGTTCTTCTGTTAGATCATAGTTCATATTCAGTGTGATGCTGTTGATCGTATTGTCTAACGTGAACGGGGTGTCGTCGACCGCGGCGCGCTGATCCGGAAACAAAGCGTCGCTGGCGCGAAACTCTCCCGTCGTGCTGGTGGTGTGGAAAAACTTCAGAGTGGCTGAAAAATCATCTGTCGGCTCAAACAACAGGCCAGCGCGAAGCGTTCCGTTGTCCTGAGCGCCCGCATCGTCCAAACCCACGGTGATGTTCTCGATAAATCCGTCCGTGTGCTGGAAGTCGCCGGAAAACCGCAATGCCAGCCCGTATTCTTCATAGGGTAGATTGACCGCGAACGCGCCGCCGACTGTTTCAAAGTTGCCAACCTCGCCGCGCATCTTGAACTCGAAATCATAGCTCGGGTCCTTGGATTGCAGATTAACGACACCGAACAATGCATTCCGGCCGGTCTGGGTCGATTGTGGGCCGCGCAGAATCTCGATTTGCTCCAAATCCCAGGTCGAAAGAGGGTTGCGCGAAGCCAAGGCAGAGACGTTGGATAAGGACGCGCCATCGACAACCGTGGCAACGGCCTGGCCATTGCCCCGGCCAGCGGCAAAGCCAAAGGCTGGCACACCACGGATCGAGAATGCCTGTTCACCGCCCGCTTGGGAGATACCGGGCGTTCTTTCGACAACGGTGAAGATATCGGGATCAGAGCGGCGTTCGAGATCGTCGCCTCGGATCACGGCGACACTGGTCTGCGAATCCTGACGTGTTCGCGCCTGCAACTCTCCTCGGACGATGATGTCATCACCGATAAGGTCCTCGTCAGCGCCCGAGGTCACTTGTGATGCACTTTGGGCGACGCGGATCACAACAGAGGCATCACCTGTGAAGCTGTAGGTCAGCCCGGTGCCTGCCAAAAGCCGCCGCAATGCCT
Organism: Pseudomonadota bacterium; assembly: GCA_039028795.1. Classification (GTDB taxonomy): domain Bacteria; phylum Pseudomonadota; class Alphaproteobacteria; order Rhodobacterales; family Rhodobacteraceae; genus Thermohalobaculum. The sequence continues at coordinate 9,038 of JBCCHJ010000076.1, read as the reverse complement.
CTTCCGGACGCATTTCACCACGGACCGGTGCACTGCTTTTGTTCGTCAGCAATTCCTCGGCGGCGCCAACAGCCCATCCGGTTTCCTGTCCAAACTCGGTAATTGCAGCGGAAAGGGGTTGGGACGGTACGTCGATGACCTGGCCGTCTTGGGCAAAGGCGTCATCGGATGTCGGTGCTGCGAGCAGGCAAATCAAAGCAGTTGTGGTCATAAGAAACGGTCGAGACATTCTTTCCCCCGGGGCGTCGAAGCGTGGTTCTCTCACTTGAACAACGCCGGTGCGTGGCAGATCCTTAGGGGTGGAACAGAAAAAATGTTATGGCCTGACAACGGTCACTACTGGTGGGGCCGCAGTAACGGTTGCACCACGAATGGCTGCAAGCGAGCGGAGCGCTGCAAGCGGATCGTCCAGATCGAATGTGCCGACGATGCGCGAGCTTGCGAGATCATCGCCCAAAACCATCACGCTGCCCGGCACGCGCCTGTCGAGGATGCTGGCCACCTGGGCGAATGTCATACCGCGCACGACGAGTTGCCCGCCGCGCCAGGATGCTACATCGCTCGTTTCGAGCTTATCCAAAATGCCACCGCTTTCCGCTGACCAAATCAGCCGTTCGCCAGGGTTGAGCGTCCATGACGTGCCATTTGCCGAAACCGATACCTGCCCCGATGCCACAGTCACTGAGACAGCGTCTCCGATATGCGCGGTCTCAAAAGCGGTGCCGATAACCTCGACCTGCAATCCACCCGCGGTCACAGTGAATGGCCGGCCGTCTTTGGCAACATCAAAGAAGCCCGCGCCGCGCAGCAGCGTGACCTGGCGCACCGCCCCATCGGTGTCGTCGGCCAGCGCCGAATTCGCGTCGAGCGTGACAGCATCGCCCGAGGCAAGCCGCGCCGCTTCAGTGGACATTCCGGTTCGGAGGTCTGCAAGCACCATTACCCTGAGATCGCCCGCAAAGAAGTACGCGGCCGCAGCGGTGATCATCAGAAGCACAAGCGTTTTCAGCGAGCCTGATCGCCGCTTTGGCTTTGTCGCGCGCCAGGCGTTTTGAGCCTTTGCGAATGCCTCCCTCTCCAACGGCCCGCGGGCAAGGAATGCGTCACGCTCTTCGACTAAGGCCTTATCTTCCGGCGCCTCACTCAGGCGCAGAAAGAGGTGGACGGCGTGCTCCAGAACTTCCTCGCTGCGGGGCTCGGTCATCTGCTTGGGCTGCTTTCTGACTTGTCTTCCTACCCATGTAACGCAGACCGGTGGGAAATCCTTAGCCCAAACTTAGCCTTCGAGGCGTTTGATGACATGGATCAGCGCATTGCCGACCAGTTGGTAGGCCCGGGATTCCGAAATACCCATGCGCCGTCCAATCTCGGCGCAGGCGATGCCATCTACGCGGCTCAGCTTGAAGGCATGGACCGTGCGGGCAGGCAGTTCCTGCAAGGCCTGGACTACGATTTGCAGTTCCTGGCGCGCGCTCAGCACCCGTTCGCTATCCGGGGCCGGGTCGTAGAGCAGGCTCTGCGCCTCGATCCCTCTCGCTTCGCGCTTGCGGCGGCGATGCCAGTCGATCGCAAGATTGCGGACGATGCGCATCAGGACGGGACGGGCTTGGCTGACCTCATAGCCGTGGCGGCGCCAGCGCAGCCAGGAATCCTGCACAAGATCTTCGGCGGTAGACCGGCATCCGACGATCGAGCGCGCCAGTGCGATCAGGTCGTCTTGCTGGTCTACGAATGCGGATGCGGCGCGGTCCGGATAGGCTTTCACCATGAACTCTTTCCATCGATAGAGACCTGGCTTGGGCAATGCCGTCGCTTTCCTGATTGGACCGTCGCATTTAGCGAGGACCAAGGGAAGGTCGAATGTTGGCGTAGTTTCGCCTGTCCCACGGATTGGAATTAACGCATTGCCACCCAACCAACGCGGCCGCTGATCTTGCGATTTTTCGTTGCGATCTTACGTGCGAGTCGGTAGGAGACGTCCCTCGCAGATCGTGCGGTCCGATAGGGGTGTAGCTCAGTTGGTAGAGCGACGGTCTCCAAAACCGTAGGTCGGGGGTTCGAGACCCTCCGCCCCTGCCAGGACTGACGAAGGAGTGACAAGATGAAGAATCCGGCACAGTTCGTCAGCGAAGTTCGCAATGAAGCCGCGAAGGTCGTTTGGCCTACGCGGAAAGAGGCGGGCGTTACGACCGTGATGGTTTTCATCATGGCGACGCTTGTGGCCATTTTCTTCTTCTTCGTGGATCAAATCCTGGCCTGGGGCGTAGATATTCTGTTGAGCCTTTGACCGTTAATCTCGCGTGATAAGTCGCTGAAAAAGTCCCAAAATTTCGAATTTGCAAAAGCCGCCGATGCGCTGTTGACGCCTATCCGTGTTCCCCATAGTTTTGCAAAAAGCCAAACCAATGGTTTGGCTCTGGGGGGACATATAAAACGGGGCGGGAAATGCTCGACTTTCTAAAGGCGTCACGGCGGTCTGTGATCATTGCAGCCGCTTCGGTCACACTTGCTTTGCAGGCGCCGGTAGCAAACGCGGAAACATTCACCTTGGTGACCGGCGACGACTATGCGCCGTTCACAACTTCGGCGAAACCAAATGGCGGGCTCGCGACCGACATCATTCGATCGGTCTTCCGCGAGATGGGTCACAGCACGCAGGTGGAGTTCAAGCCTTGGAAACGCGGCTATCAAGATGCTTTGGCCGGCAAATATCTGGGCACTTTCCCGTATGCAAAGAACCAAAAGCGCCTTGAGCAATTCGACTATTCGGATCCGCTCTATGAGGTGAAGCTCTACTTCTTCGCCGCTGAAGGGTCAGATGTGAAGTTTGAGTCAGAGGAAGATCTGAAGGACCGCAAATTCTGCGTGCCGCTGGGGTATAACCCGGTCAAACTGATCGCCATGCAGGAAGCGGGCACAATCGCTGCGCTGGTGCGGCCACAGAAGCTGGCGAACTGCTTCCAGATGCTGAAGAAGAACCGGGTGGATTTTGTGCGGGTCAACGACATGATCGGTTGGTCCGAGATCAACAAAACCTTCGGTGGTGGTGACGGCTTTCGGTTGCTGGACAAACCCTTCGACGATGGCAGCGCGGAATATCTGATTATTTCGAAGTCGATGGAAGGCGGAGGCGATCTGTTAGAGGCCTTCAATGCGTCATTGGCGAAGATGAAGTCGGATGGGCGCTTCCACAGGTTGATCGAGCGCAACCTGAAGTAGGCCGATCGGACGGTGCTGCAGGCGCGTTGACAATGCTGGTAGTCGATACGATTTATGCTTGATTTTTCAATCAAGTGACCTTACCTGCCAGTCACTTCACACACAACACGGGCGCGCGGCGATTCGCAAGCGCGCCTTTCTGGTTAGGGGAATGCGACAACTCTTTGAAATAGCTCAAAGTTTTGGCGCAAGGGGCGACGCCCCTATGACGAGCAAAGGACAGAACGCTCATGGCGAAGCGCTGGTATTCGGTTAGCGTGCTGTCAAACTTCGAAAAAAAGGTTGCCGAAAGCATCCGCGAGGCTGTCCTCCAGCATGGGCTGGAAGAGGACATTGAGGATGTGATGGTGCCGACAGAAGAAGTGACGGAACTGCGCCGGGGCAAGAAGGTCCAAGTCGAGAAACGCTTCATGCCGGGCTACGTCCTGGTGAAGATGGAACTCACTGATCAGGCCTATCACCTGATCAACGATACGAACCGTGTGACCGGTTTCCTGGGACCGCAGGGTAAACCAACCCCTCTGCGCGATGCCGAGGTCAACCGGATCCTGAACCAGGTCGAAGAAGGCGTTGAGCGCCCGCGCCCTATGATCACCTTCGAGGTGGGCGAACAGGTCAATGTGACGGACGGCCCGTTCGAGGGATTTGCCGGTCTGGTGGAAGATGTAGACGACGAAAACGCCCGCTTGAAAGTGAGCGTTTCGATCTTTGGCCGGGCGACCCCGGTCGAATTGGAATACGCCCAGGTCGCCAAACAGACCTGAGCGTTCATCGCGTGGGAGGCGAGGGCGGCGCGCCGTTCGGACCGTACCACGTCCTGAAATACCTGAGGGACGCGTCCTGATGGTCGGAAAAGCGAGGGCCATTTAATGGCTAAAAAAGTTGCTGGTACCCTGAAGCTTCAGGTGCCCGCCGGTAAAGCGAACCCGTCGCCGCCCATTGGTCCGGCACTGGGTCAGCGCGGCATCAATATCATGGAGTTCTGCAAGGCATTCAATGCCCGCAGCCAGGATCTCGAGCCGGGTGCTCCGTGCCCGACGATTGTCACTTATTTTGTCGACAAATCGTTCACGATGGAAATCAAGACGCCGCCTGCGTCTTACATGATCAAAAAAGCTGCCAAGCTGCAGTCTGGTTCGAACGCCCCCGGCCGTGAAACCGTGGGATCGGTCAGCTCGAAACAGGTCCGAGAGATCGCCGAAGCCAAGATGAAGGACCTCAACGCCAATTCGGTTGAACAAGCGATGAAGATCATCGCGGGTTCGGCACGGTCGATGGGCGTCGAGGTGAAAGGGTAAGGCATGGCAAAGCTTGGAAAACGCATGAAAGCGGCCAAAGCCGCAGCAGAGGGCAAGAGCCAGATTGCGCTCGACGACGCTGTGGCTTTGGTGAAATCGAATGCGACCGCAAAGTTCGATGAAACCGTCGAACTAGCCGTGAATTTGGGCGTTGACCCCCGGCATGCCGATCAGATGGTGCGTGGATCGGTCAGCCTGCCGAACGGTACAGGCAAGACCTTGCGCGTCGCTGTCTTCGCAAAGGGCCCGAAGGCTGAAGAAGCCAAAGAGGCCGGGGCGGATATCGTCGGCGCTGAAGATCTGATGGAGACCATCCAGGGCGGCACGATCGACTTCGACAAGTGCATTGCGACACCGGACATGATGCCGATCGTCGGCCGGTTGGGGAAGATCCTGGGCCCGCGCAATCTGATGCCGAACCCTAAAGTCGGCACGGTGACGATGGACGTTAAAGCCGCGGTCGAAGCCGAAAAAGGCGGCAAGGTCGACTTCCGCGCTGAAAAGGCCGGTGTCGTTCATGTCGGCGTCGGCAAAGCCAGCTTCGACGAAGGCAAGATTGCCGAAAACATCCGCGCGCTGATGGATGCGGTGCAAAAGGCCAAGCCGTCCGGAGCAAAAGGGACCTACGTGAAGAAGGTCTCGATCAGTTCGACCATGGGTCCCGGCGTCAGCGTGGCGTTGGACAGTCTGTCGGCTGAGTGAATTCCAGGGTGCGTATGACGCACCCTACAGCATAACGGGTAGGGCGGATTTCCGCTGCAGCCCAAAGATCCCTGGGAGACCAGGGTGCCAGAGGGGCAACCCTCTGAACCGTCCGAGACGGTGGGCTGGGGTAACCCGCTAAGTCCTGCCATAGACGGGGAAATGGCAAAGGATTTGAAGGCCCTTCGGGTCTGCGATCTTGGCCGGTTCCCTGGACGGAACCACCGCCACGGGCGCAGATCAGCGGCCGGGGCAGATATGAGCCGGGGTTTAGGAAGCGTTTTCCGGCCCCAAACTTGGAGCAAAACTGTGGACAGAGGCCAAAAAGAAGCAGTTGTCGGTGAACTCGGCAACATCTTCCAGGACTCTGGCGTTATTGTCGTCGCACAATACGCTGGTCTGTCAGTTGCCGAGATGACGGATTTTCGGAACCGCATGCGTGAAGCAGGCGGATCGGTCCGTGTCGCCAAGAACAGGCTCGCCAAGATCGCCCTTGAAGGGACGCCGTGCGAAGGTATCACGGATTTCCTGAACGGGCAGAATGTGTTCGCATATTCAGAGGACCCCGTCACGGCGGCGAAAGTCGTCGAAGCCTACGCCAAAGACAATGCCAAGTTGGTTGTCATCGGCGGTTCAATGGCTGGCGAGGTTCTGGACCCTGCTGGTGTCAAAGCCGTGTCAAAGATGCCGTCGCGCGAAGAGTTGATCGCGACCATCGCCGGCATGCTTGGCGCACCAGCCTCGAATATTGCGGGCGCAATCGGTGCACCTGCCGCGAATATCGCCGGATGTCTGGCGACCATTGCGGACAAAGAGGAAGCCGAGGCGGCCTGAGATTGAACGGTAACAGATGGGCTGGCAGACGCCGGACCCCACATACGGAACAAACGGAAACGGAAACATGGCTGATATTGAAAAACTCGCCGAAGAAATCGTTGGCCTGACGCTGCTGGAAGCTTCGCAGCTGAAGGACATCCTGAAGGACAAGTACGGCATCGAGCCTGCCGCTGGCGGCGCTGTGATGATGGCCGGTCCTGCAGCCGGTGGTGACGCTGGCGGCGAAGCGGCTGAAGAGAAGACTGAATTCGACGTCATCCTGCTGGAAGCAGGCGACAAGAAGATCAACGTGATCAAAGAGGTCCGCGGGATCACCTCGCTGGGTCTGAAAGAAGCCAAGGAATTGGTCGAAGCCGGCGGCAAAGCCGTCAAGGAAGGCGCGACCAAGGAAGAGGCCGAAGAGATCAAGAAAAAGCTCGAAGAGGCAGGCGCCAAGGTCGAGCTCAAGTAATCCAGAATGCGGCATTCGCCGTATCTGGAATGATGATGATGGCTGGATCCGGGGAATTCCGGGTCCAGCCCGTTCCGTCTCAAGGGCCCTTGGCTGACAGGGCCCTTTGGACGGCACGGTTTAAGGTCCGAGACACCCGCGCGGGGGGCCGCGCGAGCCAGGATAGGATCAGCCGAGTTGAGGCGCGCAGAACGCACGCGTTTCCCCGCACCCAGGGGGAACGGTTCTGCCAGACATTCGAGGATACGCATGGGCGAGATGTTTTCGGGCCGCAAACGCATCAGGAAATACTTCGGCAAAATTCGTGAAGTGGCAGACATGCCAAACCTGATCGAGGTCCAGAAAAGCTCTTACGACCTGTTCCTGGAAAGCGGCGATCAAGAAGCCCCCATCGATGGTGAGGGTATTCAGGGCGTTTTCCAGTCGGTCTTTCCGATCAAGGATTTCAACGAAACCGCTGTGCTGGAGTTCGTGCGTTACGAGCTTGAGCCGCCGAAATACGACGTTGAAGAGTGCCAACAGCGCGACATGACCTATTCTGCGCCGCTGAAAGTGACGCTGCGTCTGATCGTCTTTGAGGTCGATGAAGACACCGGCGCCAAGTCGGTCAAGGACATCAAAGAACAAGACGTCTATATGGGCGACATGCCGCTGATGACGCCGAACGGCACGTTCATCGTGAACGGCACCGAGCGGGTGATCGTCAGCCAGATGCACCGGTCGCCGGGTGTGTTCTTTGACCACGACAAGGGCAAGACCCACGCGCTGGGCAAGCTGCTGTTTGCGTCACGGGTTATTCCTTACCGTGGCTCTTGGTTGGATTTCGAATTCGACGCCAAGGACATCGTCCACTGCCGCATCGACCGCCGCCGCAAGCTGCCGGTGACGACGATGCTGTTCGCCCTGGGTCTGGACCAGGAAGGCATCTGCGATCACTTCTATGACCGTGTGACGTTCGCCAAGAACAAGAAGGGCGGATGGCAAATCCCGTTCAATCCGGAGCGGTTGAAGGGGTCAAACCCGGCCTATGATCTGATTAATGCCAAAGGCGGCAAGGTGATTGCCGAGGCAGGGCAGAAGCTGACGCCGCGTGCCTTGCGCAAGCTGGAAGAAGCCGGTGTTGAAAACATCATCGTCCCGCATGAAGCGATCTTGGGCCGCTATGCCGCGGCCGATATGATCAACGAAGAAAACGGTGCGATCTATATCGAGGCCGGCGACGAGATCGACGAGGACCGGTTGCAGGCGCTGATGGATGCAGGGATCGATGAAATCGATACCCTCGACATCGATAACATCACGATCGGCGCCTACATCCGCAACACCTTGGCTGTGGACAAGAACCACAATCGCGAAGGTGCGTTGATGGACATCTACCGGGTGATGCGCCCGGGCGAGCCGCCGACGGTGGAAGCCGCCGAGACGATGTTCCAATCGCTGTTCTTCGATGCGGAACGCTACGATCTTTCCGCCGTTGGCCGTGTGAAGATGAACATGCGCCTTGAACTTGATGCGCCCGACACGCAGCGCACGCTGCGCAAAGAAGACATCATGTCGGTTGTGAAGGCGCTGGTTGACCTGCGCGATGGCCGCGGTGATGTCGACGACATCGACCACCTGGGTAACCGCCGGGTGCGGTCCGTCGGTGAGTTGATGGAGAACCAGTACCGCGTCGGCCTGCTGCGCATGGAGCGGGCAATCCGCGAGCGTATGAGCTCGGTCGAAATCGATGCGGTCATGCCGCAAGACCTGATCAACGCCAAGCCGGCTGCTGCTGCAGTTCGCGAGTTCTTCGGCTCGTCTCAGCTGTCGCAGTTCATGGACCAGACGAACCCGCTGTCGGAAGTGACGCACAAGCGTCGCCTATCGGCGCTTGGCCCGGGTGGTCTGACCCGCGAGCGTGCGGGCTTCGAAGTTCGCGACGTGCACCCGACCCACTATGGCCGGATGTGCCCGATCGAAACGCCGGAAGGCCCGAACATCGGTCTGATCAACTCGCTGGCGTCGTTTGCGCGCGTCAACAAGTACGGCTTCATCGAAACACCTTACCGTGAAGTTGTCGATGGCAAGGTCACGGACAATGTCCGCTACCTGTCGGCGACCGAGGAAATGCGCCATACCGTTGCCCAGGCGAACGCCCGGATGAACGATGACGGCACGTTCCAGAACGATCTGGTGTCCAGCCGTAAGGCCGGCGACTTCCAGCTGAGCCCGAAAGAGAACATCACGCTGATCGACGTTTCGCCGAAGCAGCTGGTGTCGGTTGCGGCGTCGCTGATCCCGTTCCTGGAGAACGATGACGCGAACCGCGCGCTGATGGGCTCGAACATGCAACGCCAGGCGGTGCCGCTGTTGAAGGCTGATGCGCCTTTCGTCGGCACCGGGATGGAAGCCAAGGTCGCCCGCGACTCTGGCGCCGCCATCACCGCCCGCCGCGGCGGGGTGATCGACCAGGTCGACGCGATGCGGATCGTTGTCCGCGTCACGGATGAAATGGAACTGGGCGATCCCGGCGTGGACATCTACCGTCT
>JBCCHJ010000075.1:0-26047 GCA_039028795.1 Pseudomonadota bacterium | reverse complement strand
CGGCTTTCTCGAAGTTGACAACCTCGACATGAATCCCCGAGCCATATGCATCCAGCGTTTCCTGGATCAGGGTTTTCACGTCGCCTTCAATTGCGGAACGCTGAACGTTGACGATGTCGGCGAAGTTCGATCGGGCGATGACCTCGCGCATCACCGATTCCGAAACCGCTTGTACGGTGTCTGAATGGCGATCCAGGTTGAAAAGAAACTGATCCAACCGCTTCACATTCCAACCGACTGAGAACTCGATATCGACGAAGTTTTCGTCGCCGGTCAGCATCAGCCCGGCGCCGGATGCGCCAACGCCGATGCGCTCGGTATTGATGACTGTTACGGGATATTTTTCGTAGGTCACCACAGGCCAAGGCGCGAAGTTCAGACCCTCGGTCCCGGTGTTGTAGTATTTGCCGAAGAACATCTCGACCGATTGTTCGGACGTATCGACCCGGTACAGCGACTGATAGACCCATCCGATGATCAGAACGGCCGGAATGATGATCGGCAGCAGTTTTTCAAGGCCACCGCCACCGCCGCCTCCGCCGGTGCCATTCGGTCGGCCACCACCGCCTTTTCCGCCCAGGACGACGCGCAACTGATCGCGGCCTTTGCGAATAAGATCATCAAGGTCAGGACCTTGCTGATTACCGCCGCCGCCACCGCCGCCACCGCCACCCCAAGGGCCTTTGCCGCCGCCACGATTACCGCCGCCGCCGCCGCCCCAAGGGCCGCCGCCACCGCCGTTATTGCTGTTATAGGGCATAGATGTCTCGCATCTCCGGGTAGATTCGACTGTCCGTATAGCGCCTGGAAAAGGGTTTGTCGGCCCTTAATATGGCGCAAGAACGTGCGACTGAGTTGGTTGATCGCAAACTGAAGTCAACCCTTTGCTTCAGGAATCGCACGGTTTGTCGCGCGGGTCACCGCGAATTTATCAACAAATCTAGCGGACCGGGGTCTTCATGGTGACAAGTTCCTCTGCCGCTGTTGGGTGAACTGCGACGGTTTGGTCGAAATCGGCCTTCGTCGCCCCCATCTTAACCGGGATCCCAGCCAGCTGAATCATCTCTCCCGCGCCGTGCCCGATGATGTGCACGCCCAGTACCTTTTGGCTGTCTTTTGCGACGATCATCTTCATCAGCATCTTTTCCTGGCGCCCAGACAACGTTGCCAGCATTGGCCGGAATGCCGCCGAATAAACCTCGATCTCGCCTTCCGCGCGTGCCTGTTCTTCGGTCAAACCGGTGGTGCCGATTTCCGGTTGCGTAAAGACTGCCGTCGGCACCAGCGCATGGTCGGCCTTGGTCGGCGTTGCGTTGAAGACAGTTTCGGCAAAGGCTGCACCTTCGCGGATCGCCACGGGGGTCAGCGCCAGTCGATCCGTGACATCGCCCACGGCGTAGATCGAGGGCACATTGGTTTGCGACCATGCGTCAACGATCACCTCGCCCTTTTTGCCAAGGGCAACCCCGGCGTCCTCTAGACCTAGGCCCGTCGTATTCGGAATACGGCCCGTGGCATAGAGCACCTGATCCGCGACCTGATTAGAACCATCTTCGTAGGTTATTTTCAGGCCATCATCGGTCTTTTCGATCTTCGCGATATCTGCTTTGTAGCGGAACGTGATGCCTTTGGCTGCCATCTCGTCGCTGACATGCTGGCGGACTTCATCGTCGAAACCGCGCAGGATCAGGTCCCGGCGATAGACTTGGGTAACCTCTGATCCCAACCCGCACAGGATGCCTGCAAATTCGCTGGCGATGTAGCCGCCGCCGACGATCACGGCACGCTTCGGCATGTCGGTCAGGTGAAAGATATCATTCGAGGTGATGGCGTGTTCGGATCCTGGAAACTCTGGCACAAATGGTGTTCCACCCGTGGCGACCAGGATGTGCTTGGTGCGGAAGGTCTGTCCATCTGCCAGCTTCACCGTATGTGGATCGACCACAACGGTGCGAGACCGGAAGTGGGTGACATCATTGTTGTCCAGGATCGACATGTAGATCCCTTCCAGGCGACCGATCTCACTATCCTTGTTGGCGATCAGCTTCGACCAATCGTGGGTTGCGGTGCCGACCGACCAACCAAAGCCTGCCGCGTCCTCGAAGGCTTCCGAGAACGACGATGCGTAGACCATCAGCTTTTTCGGCACGCAGCCCCGAATGACACACGTCCCGCCATAGCGGTATTCTTCGGCCAGCCCGACCTTCGCCCCATAGGAGGCCGACATCCGAGCGGCCCTTACGCCCCCTGAGCCACCGCCAATGACAAAGAGGTCGAAGTCGAAATCAGCCATGGCGCGTCTCCTGCCGGGTTTAGGGGTCGCGCCGATATAGATACGAACGGATCGCGGCTCAACCCGGGCATTCGAAGGTTCACGCGCTTGAGAAAATTCTACGGGTCAGTTTGTTTTCTGGAAAGATTTGTAGATCTGCCGTGCGACCGCGGACATTTCCTTATCAGAAGTTTCCTTAAGCTCGCTCATCATTCGCCTGAGAACTGGCAGCGCCCTACGATGGGTCCAAGATACCCGTAATCGGTCAAGTAAATACGGCCAGTACGGCAGGCGGTCTTTGTGAATGATCAGCATCATATCGTCGACAGAATAATACGTTGCCCAGAAATGACGGACGCCAGTTGCACTATCTGAGAAAAATACATCGACGGCGTTCTCTAATTTTGTTTCAGCGTGCGCATAGCTGTCCTCCGGGGCATCTGGGAACCTGTTTCGAATGTTTTTCATAATCGGTGGAATTGTCGCCAGTGTCTTGGCGCGCTGCTTTTCCGAGAAACCAGGATTTATCTGGTTCAACTTCTCGGCATATGCGAAACGCTCGGCATAATCGGGATGATTGCGATCCCACATCGGCTCGTTTGGTTTGACTTCAAACAGTATGGAAGCCACTGCTGCCAAAAAACCAAGTGCGAATATCGACCAACTAATCTGTTGACGGGTCACCTTCGATCACCTGTGCCGTCCCATCCGATTGTCCGACGATAACAGCATCGGCCATGCCGCAAAAGAGGCCGGTTTCCACGACGCCTGGCACCAGATTAAGCGACACGGACAGGATATCAGGATCACCAATCTGTTGCAGGGCGAGATCCAGAATGTAGTGACCTTCATCGGTGATGAAGGGCTCGCCATCTGCCATACGCCGGCTGATGACCCGCCCCGCGACATCCGCGTCCCGCAGCACCTCTGCCACATGAGCTTGCGTGGATTCACAGCCGAAGCGGACAACCTCGATCGGCAAATCGAACGCTCCCAGCATTTTGACTTCTTTCGATGGGTCTGAAATCACCACCATCTTTTCTGATGCTGCTGCAACGATTTTCTCCTGCAACAGTGCACCGCCGCCGCCTTTGATCAGGTTCATCGCACCGTCGAATTCATCGGCCCCGTCTACGGTGACGTCCAGCGAGCCGAGATCGCCCAGCGTCGAAAGCGGTATGCCAAGCCGCTCTGCCTGCGCCTTCGTCCGGCTGGAGGTTGGCACGCCAACGATCTTTTTACCGGTCTCGGCCAAATGTGGGGCCAGAAGATCCACGAACCATTTTGCGGTCGAGCCTGTGCCCAAACCCAGCTTCATGCCGTCTTCAATCCAGTCGAGCGCGCGGGCCGCCGCGGCCCGTTTTGCTTTCTCGGCAGGGGGCAATTCGTCGGTCATGGGGGCCTCTTGTGCTGACGGGGTCGCGCGCGGATCACATGCTGTCGCCATCGGGGATGTGGCATGGGATTGCAAGCCTATTGTTCACGCCTTCAGATGTACTAGGTCGTAGTCCATGTTTCTGAGCGTCTTTGACATCTTCAAGATCGGCATCGGGCCGTCGAGTTCCCACACCATGGGGCCGATGATTGCGGCTGCGCGATTCCTGGAAGATTTGCGGCATGGGCGCAACCGGATCCCGGGCGGCGGTGCACCTGTGGCGGTGTCTTGCCGGCTGCATGGATCGCTCGCTCTGACAGGTAAGGGACATGCCACCGACAGGGCAGTGATTCTGGGCCTGGCTGGGTTTGTCCCCGAAACATTGGAAGCCGACGCGGCCGAGGCGACGCTGGCCGCTATAGCCAGCGAAGGCCGGGTGCGCCCCGACGGGTTGGATTTGGCGTTTCAGCCGGATCGCGATCTGATCTTTGACTTCGGTCCGCCGCTGAAAGATCATGCCAATGCGCTCGTGCTTTCTGCCACCGATGCGGCCGGGGTGTTGGCCCATAAAGAAACCTACTTTTCCATCGGTGGCGGGTTTGTGCAGACCGAGGCAGAATTGCGCGATACCGATCGCAGCGTTCAGGCCGAACTAGAAAGTGTGCCGTATCCTTTCTCGAACGGTGCCGAGATGCTGTCAATGGCGGGAAAGTCCGGTCTGACGATCGCGGAGATGAAGCGCGCGAATGAAGAGGTGTCGCGTTCCCGGGCTCAGGTGGATCAGAGCATCGACCGGCTCTGGCAGGTGATCCGGGACTGCATGGACCGTGGCCTGGCCACCGGTGGCATCCTGCCCGGTGGCTTGAACGTCAAACGCCGGGCGCCTGGGATTTATCAGCAATTGCTGGATGAAAAGGGCCGGAACCTGTTGATGCCACATGTCGCCAATGACTGGTTGTCGGTCTACGCCATGGCGGTGAACGAAGAAAATGCCGCAGGTGGTCAGGTGGTCACGGCGCCGACGAACGGGGCTGCTGGCGTGTTCCCTTCAGTGCTGCGCTATTACCGCGATCAGATCGTGGGGGCGACGGACCAGGGCGTTCGAGAGATGATTCTGACCGCGGCCGCGATCGGAGGTCTGGTAAAGCACAATGCTTCGATCTCAGGCGCGGAATGCGGATGCCAAGCGGAGGTCGGCTCGGCTTCAGCTATGTCCGCCGCCGCGCTCTGCGCAGTTATGGGCGGCACCCCGGCCCAGGTGGAGAACGCCGCAGAGATTGCGTTAGAGCACCACCTGGGCATGACCTGCGATCCGATTGCCGGACTGGTGCAGGTACCGTGCATCGAACGAAACGGACTGGGTGCTATTAAGGCGGTCTCCGCGGCATCACTGGCCCTGCGAGGAACAGGTGAACACATTGTTTCTCTGGATGCCTGTATCGAAACCATGCGTCAAACCGGAATAGACATGTCCTTGAAATACAAGGAAACGTCCCAGGGCGGGCTGGCGGTCAACGTTCCGGCGTGTTGAGGGATTGGCACTAGGGGCGACATCGCCGCCATGTGCAAGATGAACTTCCTGCCTGCATCATGTCTGAACGCGTCAGCATGCTTCTTACAGTAGTCCTGTGCCCCGGAAGCTCGTGTCCAGTTCCTTGCCGACGATTACATGGTCATGCAACGTGATCCCTACCGCCTTAGCGGCCTTTTCAATCATCCGAGTCATGTCGACATCGGCGCGCGAAGGCGTCGGGTCGCCCGACGGATGGTTGTGCACCAGGATCAGGGCGGAAGCATTGAGTTCCAGCGCCCGCTTGACGACCTCGCGCGGGTAAACCGGCACATGATCGACCGTGCCCTTGGCCTGTTCCTCGTCTGCAATGAGGACGTTCTTGCGATCCAGAAATAGAATGCGGAATTGCTCGATCTCGCGATGCGCCATCGTGGTCTTGCAATAGTCCATCAGTTCGGACCAACTGGACATGGCGTGCTTATTCATCACCTTGGCGCGAGCCAGCCGATGGGCTGCAGCCTCGATGATCTTCAACTCGCAAACGACGGATGGCCCGACACCGGGTACGTCCTTCAAACGCGCAAACGGCGCAGAAATCACCCCGTTGAAGTCACCGAATTGTTCGATCAGCCGTTTGGCCAAAGGTTTCACATCGCGCTGTGGAATCGCCCGGAACAGAACCAATTCGAGCATCTCGTAATCCGCCACGCTTTGGTGTCCTGCCTTCAGGAAGCGCTCTCGCAACCGGGCGCGATGGCCCTTTTGGTGATTGGGGGTCCGCAAACGAGGCGTGGTTTTGGCCTTCTTCTGCTGGGCCGAACCGCCGCCATCATTTTGCGGTGCAGTTACCTCTTCGATCAGATCGTTAACTGTGCCCATGCCATGCCCAGCCAAGGCGTTGCCCAGAAAGTCCAGCGATACCTGTTCGCCGAACCCGTCTTCATCCGATTGATCTTGGTCTGACTTGGTGCTTGCCATTTGCAACGACCTCCGACCCGGGGAAGGTGCAATGGCAAGGTTATCAAAGCGTTAGGATAGAAAGATACTTTAAGGCACGGATGAGCAATTGGTGCGGGCGGGGGGACTCGAACCCCCACTCCCTTCGGGAAACGGATTTTAAGTCCGGTGCGTCTACCGATTCCGCCACGCCCGCATTCAGGCTGCTATATCAAGGGCATTGGCCCTGGCCAAGCAGAGGAAGATGCTAAATTGCAGATAAGAAGTCCCGGACTGCCGCCTGGAAGGCCGCTGGGTTTTCAGCATGCAACCAGTGCCCTGCCCCCGGGATTGCGAAAAAATCCGCATTGGGGAACAGCATTTGAGCATGCGGCTTGATCGCCTCTGGCAGATAATCCGACGCCCCGCCATGTAGGAAAAGGGTCGGCCCACCGAATGCCTTGGCGTCCATCTGCTCGGGCCAACCGACCAGATCGTCCATTCCGGCCTCGAGCGCTGCAAGATTCAAGCGCCAGCGCGCTTTTCCGTCCTCCATCACCAGGTTCTGCAGGATGAAGGATCTTATCGCCGGTTCGGAAACGGCATCGGCCAACATAGGATCGGCCTGAGAGCGCCGCTGAATCGCGCTGAGATCCATGGCCCGCATCGCCTGGACATAGCTGAGATGCGTGTGCTCGTAGGCTTGGGGCGCAATGTCCGCTACGATCAGGCCATGCACCAGTTCAGGATGACTCAAGGCCAGCGCCATCGCAGCCTTACCCCCCATCGAATGGCCCAGGATCACGGCCTTGCCGCCAGCATGCTGAATCGCCGCCTGCGCCAGGTCTTCCGCCATAGCCTGATAGGAAATATCATCGTCCCAGGGGCTGTCACCGTGATTGCGCATATCCACCAAGATCACATTCCGGTCCGTGGCAAAACCGCGGCCCAGAGTATTGAAATTTCTGGCAGATCCAAAAAGGCCATGGGCTATCAGCAATGGCGTAGCCACTTCGGACTCGGCTGCAAGATGCTGAATGGTGGTCAGTTCTAAAGTCACGAAAGACCTTTCGGAGCGTGGTGCGGTTCGTGCAAGTCAGAGACTCTGATCAGCCGCACCGCGCATACCGGGCTGAGACGCAGGCGCAACCCCATTTCCTAAATCTTGCAGAAGTTCCCAAGCCGAACGCGTGCGCCGTGACTACGTGAGTCTAACCCGATGTGACACTTAAAAGGGCATATGCTCGCGCTCTTCAAAGACGGGCGGCTCGCGCAACATACCAACCAGTGTGTCGATATCTCCGCGTTCCTGGCGCCAGGCAATGTAGGCTTCTTGACTGGATTTCTGATCCCAAACCTCGTGCACCATGAACGACTTCTCTTCCGGATTGGCCATGCAGGAAATCAGCTCTGCACCATCCCTCGCCGCTGTGTCGGGCAGAATTGCAATCAGCGTTTGATGAAGCGTCTCGTATTGATCCTCTTTCGCCTTTAGGTGCAGGTTTATGACAATGGACATTCTGTTCCTCCCGTTTTTTCTGCGCCGACCCTAAAGCGGGATCTCTAAGTCCGCCAGGGGATGCGACCAGAGATCACGAAGCCGTTTACATGGGGAGCCATTAGCCCCGGTTGGGCACAATCTCGTATCCAGGCTCTTCTGGCTCGTCATCGAGCATTTCATCCGGAAAGCCTGGCGCCAGTATCGAGAGACCCGTGGCGTCCTCTAAACGCCGGATGATGTTTGGGCTTTGTTCGCGCGGACCGTAACGCTCTGCGCCGTCCTTGAAGATCTCGATCATCACGGGGTTGAGGTCCAAGGGGACGCCAGCCCGATCTGCCACCTGCTGAAACAGACCAATATCCTTGGAAACAAGGTCCATTGTGAAACTGATATCCCGTGATCCATTCAGGATGACCTGGCTTTCCGTTTCATGGACAAAAGAGTTTCCAGACGAAATGCGCATCGCCTCGAAGGCTGTGTTCAGGTCCATGCCGGCGCCTTTGGCGACCGTCAGTGCCTCGCAACAGCTGATTAGGTTTGCCGTGGCCAGATAGTTCGTAAGCACCTTCAGGATCGAGGCGGAGCCGAGATCCCCGGTGTGCAGCACCCTACGCCCCAAGGTCGTAAGCACCGGGAGCATCTTTTCGAAGACCTCGCGATTGCAGCCCGCAAAGATCGAGATGTTGCCGGTGGCGGCCCGATGGCAGCCGCCGCTAACGGGACAGTCAACTGCGTGACCACCCTTAGCTTCGACCATGGTGCCGAGACGCTTCACCTCCGCCTCGTCGGTGGTCGACATTTCGGCCCAGATTGTTCCGGGCGTCATGCCAGAAAGGATGCCGTCCTCAGCCTCCATTACTGCCGCCGAGGCCGCTGGAGATGGCAGGCAGGTGATTACGATATCGCAGTCCCGTGCCATGTCCGCAGGGCTGTCGCCCCAGTCCGCGCCTTGGTCTAGAAACTTCTGCGCCACATCGCGATCGAGGTCGCGGACAGTGGTCTGCAAGCCGTTGCGTACCAACGAGCCTGCCAGTTTGCCCCCGACATTGCCGAGCCCGATAAATCCGATCTTCATCTTCGCACCCTCTGCGCCCAGAACGGCGCTTTCGGACGCGATCAGAGCCGCCAGAATCCGGCCCTGTCAAGCGGTGTTCGCTTCGGTTCCTGATGACGCATCACGGCGCGTATGTCGTTGATGACTTTCGACGCACCTAGGTAGTGCCGATGGCGCTGCCGATCGGACATGACATCGAACTTTGTTTCGGAACAATCGACCGCGGCAATCTCGCAACCGTTCACATGGACGCCCGGAAATGGGCTTGGTCCCTTTTGCCCCAGACGATCCATATGCACCGCATCGCTCAGCCGCAGAAGCTTATCAGTGCCATCATAGTAGACGACGATCCGATCGGTCAGACGGGTCAGATTGCGCATCTTGTCGTTCGACGACAGGGTGTCCTTATCGTCATCCGCATGGGCCAGAAAAACGGTGTCGAAAAGCCTGATCGGCCGATAGGCCGGGTTGGCAAAGATCGTCTCGACCGCCTTGCGCAGCGCAAAATTGCCCAGACTGTGCGCCAGCAGGTGGATGCGAGCACCGCACCGTTCTTCGACGTGGCGTTCGGTTAGAAAGGTAATCAGTTTCCCGAAGCTGCGCGCCATAGCGGGCCCGCTGAGCGCCGCATCATCGCGGTCGGCAAAGTAATTTGCCGGGTCGGACTTGCCGTTCGCCGGATAGGTGAAAAAGTAAGGACATACTGGATTGTCGGCATCTGAATAGAGTTCGGCCATTACGGCCAGTGTCTCTGCGGCGGTTTCGAACGAATTGCCCGCACCATGCAAAAAAATCAGAATGTCGGTTGTTCCGCTTTCGATCCCATCGGTACGAACCGCGTCGAAGCTGGCGGTTGAGCCAAGAACCACCCATTCCCGATCTGCCCGCGATGCGCCGGCTGCGGCACGGGACCTTTCGGGATGCGTTTCGGGCTTGCTTGCCTTCCACCTTTTCCCGGACTTCTTCACCTCGACCTTTCCTAGGCGGATCAGCCGAGGGTCGCCTTCATAGAATTCAGTGCCATAGGTGCCGTCGCGCAAACGATTGCGGTTGGTCGCAAAGTGCGACGTCAGTTTCTTCGGGAACGCCATTGCCGTCTCCTGTGAGCAAATCATTGTTCAACAATGGATTTAGAGTCTCACAGAGACGGCGACAGGTCAAATCCGCAAGCGCTTACGCAGCGACGGGCAATGCCATCATTTCTGCCGCTAGAAGATCCAGATCTTCATCTGAAATGTCACAGGCTGCGTTGTCGGCCATGCCGCGATTGTAGGGAATCGCCATCTGTTCGGCCAAAGCTCTGGCTTCAACATCTGCCGCTTCTGCGGGCAGATAGCGTTCGATCCCGCATGCGCGCAGCAAGTCGATAAACACGGGCAAAAGCGATGCCGGATCTTCCGGGCCGCCCAGCGCTTTAGCTGCCGCTGCATAATCTCCCGCGCCTTCCGGCCTCGAGGTCAGCATCGGCAGCGAAACTTCCAATGCCAGTCCCGTGGCCAGTCCGTGATGCACGGGCGCTAGCGATCCCAGAGCGTGGGAAATGTTGTGCCCCATGTGTGTATTGCAATTGTGTAGCGCCATGCCTGCCACAGTGGAGCCCCAAAGCATCTGCCCCCGGACATCGACATCACTGCCGTCAGCAACGGCTTTCGGCAGGGCTTTGCCCAAGATTTCCAGCGCCTGCAGACCAAAGAGCCGCCCGACCGGGTTGATCGACCGCGATGTGACGGCCTCCAAAGCATGGGCGACAGCATCTGCGCCTGTCCACGCCGTGACGTGTGATGGCAAAGAAACGGTCAGTTCAGGGTCCAGCACGGCATGCTCGAAGAGTAATTCCTCGCCCCAGTACCAGAGCTTCACGCCATCCCCATTCGACACAATCGATGTCCGCGTGACCTCGGATCCGGTTCCGGCTGTGGTGGGAATGGCGATTGACGGTAGCCGGTTCGCGGGAAGCGGATTAGCAGCCAAAGCGTAGTAATTTGCAGGTTGGTTCGACAGGGTGATGGCCGCCGCAAGTTTAGCTGCATCCATGGCGGCACCGCCGCCCAGGCCGATGACG
Source organism: Pseudomonadota bacterium (assembly GCA_039028795.1). Classification (GTDB taxonomy): domain Bacteria; phylum Pseudomonadota; class Alphaproteobacteria; order Rhodobacterales; family Rhodobacteraceae; genus Thermohalobaculum. Next base: position 15,334 of record JBCCHJ010000075.1, on the reverse strand, counting down.
GTTTTGCAACCCGTCCCACGTGCGCGGGCGGCAAAGGCATCCACCAGCACATCCTTCGGCTCGCCTGATATGTCTGCTGCAATAACCGCCTCGATCCCATCGGCGGCCAAGATCCCACGCAACCGCTCGGTAACGCCCAGTTCAGCAAGAACAGCATCGGCAACGACCAGTACCGGACCACCGCCCAGATCTGTGATCCGGTCTGGCAAATCCAACAAACGTCCCGGCCCGAAGCTCAGGGACGGAACACGCCCCGCATCAAAACTCTGCATATGTTCCTCACAAGCAACTAGGTGCCCCTAATTTACTGAACTACACAAAAAGAGTGTGAAGACTGTGCCAATGGCGGCAAATTAACGTCGCATTCGGACGATGACGCAACGTTTTTCACGAGAGATCGACGGTCGTTCCTCGATCTTATCTCTAGAAATCGGTTGGTGCCCCGCCTTCGGCTTTACGTCGGTCGACAAATGCCTGCAGTTCCTCGGCGATCGCTGCGTCCATGGGGGGTGCTTCAAATTCGGCCAGGATCTGCTTCCAAACCTTGTTCGCGCGCTTCGGGGTCCATTCCGCACCTGCGTTTTCCCAACTTTGGAAATTGTCCCAGTTGGAAAGGAAGGGTTTGTAAAAAGCGCTATCGTAGCGCTCCATCGTATGGGCGGCGCCCAGGAAGTGCCGTTCAGCCTCGGGCATCGCGTCAACCGCAGCAATCGCATCGACGGCCAGGGTATCATCGCTAACCTCGACCGGTTGCATGTACTGGGTCATCTGCTGCAGCGTTTCACAGTCCATCACGAATTTTTCGTAGGACGCGCAAAGACCGCCTTCCAGCCATCCTGCCGCGTGATAGACGATATTCGTACGGGATGACACGCAGGCCCAAAGGCTAAAGGCAGATTCCCATGCCGCCTGGGCATCGGGCGCGTTGGCTGCGCAGGCATTCGAGGACCTGAGCGGCATTCCATAATATCGCGCCATCTGGCCCGACATCTGGGTGGCCCGCATATATTCGGGCGTACCAAAGGCGGGTGCCCCCGACTTCATATCAACGTTCGAGGTGAACGATCCCATCACGACCGGACAGCCCGGCTTTACGTGTTGCAGCAAGACGATCGCCGCCAAAGCCTCGGCGGTTTGCTGCGCAATCGCGCCGGCCAGCGTCACGGGGGCCATGGCGCCGGACAATGTGAATGGCGTCACGGTCACCATCTGTCCGCGTTCGACAAGGCGCATTGCGCCATCCAACATCGGCCAATCATGCTTCAGCGGAGAGGTTGAATTGATGTTTGTGTACATCCGCGGGCTGGCCTGAAACTCCTCTTCGGTCAAGCCACCGGCGATACGGATCATCTCCATCGTATCTTCGACCCGTTCCACACCCAACGAATAGGTATGGATAACCTTGTCCGTCAGCATCAGCTTGTCGCTGATACAGTCGAGATGCCGGACCGACGGATGCACATCCACAGGTTCCACTGGATAGCCACCGACCATGTGTATGCAGTTGAAATACTGAGACAGCTTGACCAGGTCGCGAAAGCTCTCTCTATCTCCGGGCCTGCGACCACGGTCCAGGTCGGAACAGGATGGCGGGGACGAGACATTCACGTATAGCTGCCGGTTGCCACCTACAGTCAATTGCTTGGCAGGATTGCGGGGCGTCAGCGTGAACTCTGATGGAGCTGTGGCGACATATTCCATGACCATGTCACGGCCCATGCGCACACGCTCATCGCCATCGGTAACTTCCGCACCCGCTTCCTTCAGCTTTTCTCGGGCGCCTTCGTGCAGAAAGTCGATGCCGATTTCTTCAAGAATGCGCATGGCTGCATTGTGGATCGCCTCGACGCCTTCTTCAGTCAGCGGCTCGGTCGGCTCGTCCGATATTTCAGGTATGTGCCAGTCCAGTTGATCGATGGCGGCGCCTGCGCGCCTTGTGTTGCCGGACCGGCCTCCCCCTCTGCGGCGGCGTGCTGGCTGTTCATTCATGGCCTCGGACTCCTGACGCAGTTTGCCAGACAACCCTGGGCCGGGTGCACAGACAATGCGCGCATGTATACGTCATTTTGTGTCGTCTTTTGGATCAGCTGCGGCGGAACCGGTTTCGACATCGACGAGGAAATCATAATTTCATCCCGCGCGGTGCTGATATGCTTGCACACTCAATCCGTTAAGGTAGTCTTTGTGGACAATAACTCGCGCAAAGCGGGACTATGATTTTCACGACAGAGGGGGCTCAGATGACCCGACCCATCCTAATGACCGCATGCGCGGCGCTTTTGTGCACTTCTGCTTTCGCCGATACGACCGATCAAAAATGGCAGACCCGCGTAGAGATAACAAAGCAAGGTGACCACTGCGCGGACGATCCCAACTGCTTCAACCGCTATCACCCGACGATCCCGCCCGCGGCCACTGCAAAGCCGGGTGATATGATCATCCTGCACGCGCGGGATGCCTTGGATTCTGATCTGACCTTGGACTCGGTTGCAGCCGATCTGGCCGCAGTTGATCTTAATCTTGTGCATCCGATGACCGGTCCGGTCTTCATCGAAGGCGCCAAACGCGGCGACGTACTGGCCGTGACCCTGGTGGACATCGACCCGGACGAGTACGGCTATACCGTCATCGCGCCCGGCTTTGGCTTTCTAAGGGATATCTACACTGAGCCCTACATCGTTAACTGGAAGCAAACACGAACCCATGCGGTATCTGATGGCATGCCAGGCGTGAAGGTACCCTACGAGGCCTTCTTAGGTTCGGTCGGCGTGCTTCCCGGTGAAGAAGAGGTTCAGGCCTGGAAAGCGCGTGAAGCTGCGCTGGCCGCGGCTGGTGGCATCGCATTGCCGCCACAACCCGTTGGCGCGCTTCCTTCAGCGGTGTGCGGTCCAGAGGGGTCCCATAAAGATGATTGCCTGCGCACCATTCCGCCGCGTGAAAACGGCGGCAACATGGATGTGCAGCAAATGCAGTTGGGCACGACGATGCTATTCCCCTGCTTTATCGATGGCTGCGGCCTCTTCGTGGGGGATGTTCACTACGCGCAAGGTGATGGCGAGGTCGGCGGCACGGCGATCGAAACCGGCGCGGTAGTGACCCTGACGACCGAGATCCGTCCAGGCCAAGGCGAGTTCATAAAAGGCCCAGAAGTCGAGGGTGGCGCACAGATCAAAAACATCGAGCCCTCGAAATTCTATCAGACAGTGGGTCTGCCGCTGAAACCCGCTGGCGAGGTGCCTCCTTATCACACATATCTAGACGCGGCCGAGATTGCCGATCTGACAAACTTGTCGGAAGATCTTACGCTGGCAGCACGCGACGCCTTGCTGAAGATGATTGCCTATATTCAGCGCGAGCACGGTCTGACCTCGGAACAGGCCTATATTCTGTCTTCTGTCGCCGTTGACCTGCGTGTCGGTCAGGTTGTGGACGTGCCGAACTATGTTGTCACAGCGGTGCTGAATGAGGACGTGTTCGCACCATGATCGCAGACGCCGTTAAGGTGATGATAAGGCGGAAATTCTTGACCGGTGTGGCGGCGCTTGTGGCGTCGCCAGCCGCGGCACACTCCCTTTACGGTCAATGGGTCGCTTATCGCCGCAGGAATCTGCTGATCGGTTGCCATCGCAAAGATCCCGCAACTTTTGAACTGGCCCAGGCCTTGGTTGCGGATATCAATCACGCATTGCCAAAGGCGAAAGCGACCCCAGCCAGAGCACCTCATCCTGAGCGACTGGCAAGTCTGCTGGGAACGGATCAGATGGAGTTGGCGGTCCTGTCAAACCCGGTTGCACGTGCCATCGCAGAGGGTTTGGGGAAGTTTCATGCCTATGGCACGATACCCCTGCTGCAGGTCGCGGGGCTAGGTGGCCACGCGCTGATTGCGCATGCCGAATTCCCGGATCGCCACGCGTGGATGATACGATCTGCTTTGTCTGGTAGCGCGATATTGGACGAAACCGAACCGAGTTCCCTACCGTGGCATCCAGGGGCCGTGGCATTCGAGGCCGGAGAACCGGTGCCAGGAATTCACTGAATTTAAAGAACCTGACAAGCATACTGCGCTTTGATCACGAAACGGGGCGTGGATCATGACCGTCACGGCATTTATTCCAGGTGTGGGCCTGGACCGCAGCCAGCGTGTGCAGGCTCCTGAGCCTGCCGCTCAAGCAGAGTCCTCTCAGGGTGGCGCGACCACCGCGGACACGGCCCGGGTCGGGCATACGTCAGAGCCCGACTTTCCTGGCCGTACTCGATCCGGTTTCGGCGACAACGCGCGGGAAAATTTGTTTCGCTCGACCGTTGAACCTGGCGCGTCAGACGAGGAGCTCACGGAAGAAGAACAAGCTCAGATTCGTGACCTTAAGGCGCGGGATACCGAAGTCCGACGTCATGAAGAGGCCCACGCCCGTGTAGGCGGCCAATATGCCGGACAGCCAACGTATACCTATCAGACCGGGCCAGACGGCAAGCGCTATGCCATTGGCGGAGAAGTCGCAATTGACGTTGCTCCGATTCCGGACGATCCGAACGGGACCGTCGCCAAGATGGATGTGGTGATCGCCGCTGCGTTGGCCCCGGCAGAGCCTTCAGGTCAGGATCGCAAGGTCGCAGCCCTGGCAGCGCGGCAGCGGTTGGAGGCGACAACTGAATTGGCTGAGCAACGGGCTGAACAGCTAAATGGCGGAGCGCTCAATCGCGAAGCAGTAGACCTGAATGGCGCGTTGCTATCATTGGATGCCGCAGGGCGGACACCGGAACTCTACCTGGCCGCCTGACCGCTATCAGCTTTTCTGGCAGATCCGTCAATCTGAATGAAACGACCCGGCGTAGCCCCATTCACGCCACTGCCAGATCAGCCTCATAGTTTTCGTGATCCTCGATCGTCGCCCGGCGCATATCACGGCGATATAGTGCCTCGTCATAGGGTCGGCCGCGATGCAAGGTACAACGGTTGTCCCAGATGATCAGATCGCCAATGGCCCAGGTATGCGTGTGAACGAATTGCGGTTGTGTGCAGTGTTCTATCAAATCGCGTAGTAGCATTTTGCCGTCCGGCACTTCCATGCCCAAGATATATTCCGCATGAGAAGCCAAGTATAAGGCTTTACGCCCACTCTCTTTGTGAAATCTCACCAGGGGCCTCTTCACCGGCGGCAAAGCCGCGCGTTCTTCATCGGTAAAGTCAGTGAACCCTAATTTCTGCCGGGAACAGAAAATGGAGTGCACGGCGACCAGATCTTCGACTCGGTCTTTCATCTTTTGCGGCAAGGCCTCATAGGCAGCACGGGTGTCTGCGATCTGGGTCTCGCCGCCCTCTGGTGTCACCGAATGGGCATGCAGCATCGAGTACTTTGCCGGTATCGCCTTAAAGCTGCTGTCCACGTGCCAAAGCTGATTGCCGAGTGCGAACATGCGGCGTCGGTCCTGTTGGCCCAGCACTTTCCCCTCTTCATCCAGGTTCGAGATATCTGCAAGCCGAACATCGACCCTGCGCTTGATATCTGTTTTGAGAATGCCGACGGATTTGCCCTCGCCCTCGAGCGGACCGAACATCCCGCAGAATGCCACCTGGCGTTCCTGGGTGAGGGCCGGACCGTGAAAGATCAGTGCAGCGTGCTGGTCTAGGGCCGCTTGCAGGGCGGGGTATTGGGTGTCTGCCGCGGGGTCAGAGAGATCCAGGCCCGTGACATCTCCAACAAACATCGGGTGAAGCTGAGTGACACTGACGGCCATGGCAATCCTCCCTTGTTGTTCAGAAAACGTACGAAATTCGGAGCCAAACGGCAAACCATGGGGGTGATTAAGGATCACGTTAAATTATCTAGAACGCCCGGAATGTGGCGCTACTTACATCCCCAAGGCAACCAGGAGGAGAAACCGCCATGGCCGAAACCCCCAATTTTCATATGACCCGCCGCACCGCTTTGGGCGCATTGGCCGCCACAGCGGCAAGCCCGGCTTTCGCGAAGGCACCAATGCTTGGTCCGCTGCGTCCGCGCGTGAACCGTGTGAAACTTGGTGCCTTTGAAGTGACGACAATTTTGGATGGCGCCACGCCCCGAGATAGCCTGCATCCGATGTTTGGAGCAAACGCCTCGGCTGAGGAGGTCGCCGCTTTGGCAGTTGAAAACGGCCTTCCCGGCGGAATGGCGGAATTCACGTTCGTGCCGACGCTGGTCAACACCGGGACCGAGTTGATCCTATTCGATACCGGAAGCGGCGAGGCCGCCCGCCCCGGCATGGGCCACCTTCGCGAGCAACTGAGCGCTGCCGGGTATGCCCCGGAAGATGTCGATATCGTCGTCATCACGCATAATCACCCCGATCATATTGGCGGCATGATGGAGGGCGGGACCCCGGCCTTTCCCAATGCCCGTTATGTCACGGGACAGATCGAGTATGATTTCTGGTCGTCCGAGGATCGGGTCGGCTCGCCCGTTGAACGGCTCTATCAGATGACAAAGGCAATGGTGACACCGGTCGTCGACAAAATGACCTTCCTACAACCGGGTGATGCTATCGCCAGCGGAATCGAGGCCGTCGACGCATTTGGTCATACCCCTGGCATGATGGCCTTTCACATCGAAAGCGAAGGCAAGCGACTATTGCTGATCGCCGATGCCGCCAATCACTATGTGCTTTCAATGCAGCGCCCGGATTGGCATTTCGGCTTTGATGCCGACAAGGACGGAGCAGTCGCAGCACGCCGTCGGCTGATGGGCATGATCGCGGCCGACAAAATCCCGTTCACCGGGTATCATTTGCCGTTCCCGGCACTGGGATACCTGACAGAAATGGGCGACGGGTTCGAATACCATCCAGTTTCCTACCAGATGAACCTTTAGCTAACCTGGAACCCGGGGCGGGACCAAAACGCCCTGCCCCAAGCCACTCTTTCTCAACCTCCAACCAATGGCAGGCTTGACGCATGCCCGGCGGCACGGCACGTCAGGTTTGAAGGCTTGGCGAGAACGAGAGCAAATGACGGACCTAAAAGGATTGCTGTTCGATAAGGATGGGACTCTGTTCGACTTCGCAGAAAGTTGGGCATCGGTCCTGGACAGCGTCCTTTCAGCCTTCAGCGATGATCCTGGTCTGCAAAGCCAAATGGGCCACGCAATCGGATATGATCGCGAAGCGAAGGCTTTTCAACCTGGGTCTGCTTGTGTCGCCGGGGCAGTGGCGGACATCGCACAGGCCCTCGCCCCGCATCTTCCGCATCTGTCCGTCGGCCAGATCGAAATCATCGTGAACGCTGCTGGGGAATCGCCGGAAGCTGCCCACGGCCTTAGCCCCGCCGTCCCGGATTTGCCTGGCTTCACCGCAGGCCTGGTCAAGGCTGGCTACGTTCTGGGGGTTGCCACGCACGATTCCGAGGCCGCGGCACGTCTACATCTGGCCAAAGTCAGATGCCTGGACAACTTCGCGTTCATCGCTGGCTATGACAGTGGCCATGGCTGGAAACCGGGCCCTGGCATGTTGCTGGCGTTTGCCCAAGCGACAGGCTTGGACCCCTCTGAAATCGCAATGATCGGCGACAGCGAACACGACTTGGGCGTCGCACCTGCCGCAGGGGCAGCGATGGCGATTGGCGTGCTGACCGGCCCGGCCACGCGGGAAGATCTGGCGCCACTGGCCGATCACGTCCTCGATTCCATTGGTGATCTACCGAACTTGTTGGGCATCAGGCTTTGACATCCCGGCCCGTGCGGGGTCTGGTCAGGCGATGAATTGGAAAGACGAAACTGACGAGGTTCACAGACGCCGTGCTCAGGCATTGGGCATGGGCGGCGAAGAGGCCATCGCCCGCCAGCACAACAAAGGCCGCCTGACGATCCGGGAACGCATCGATGCGGTCCTGGATGACGATAGCTTTGAAGAAATCGGGCGGATCGCCGGCGCCGCAGAAGAAGACGGTTTTTCCCCTGCCAACTACGTCGTGGGGTTTGGCCGCGTCGATGGCCGTCGCGTCGTCATAGGCGGCGAGGACTTCACATTGAAAGGCGGATCGCCGTCCGCCGCAGGGTTCCGCAAATCGGTCTACACGGAAGACGTGGCGCTGCAATATAAGCTGCCGCTGATCCGCGTCCATGAAGGGGCTGGAGGATCGGTAGGCGGGACAGGCAAAGCCACACTCCCCTCACCCGTTTTTGACCGCGCCCGATTCAAGTCGGTGGCGGAAACCTTATCGACGATACCAGTGGCCACAGCCGCCATGGGGGCAGTGGCGGGTCTGCCCGCAGGACGATTGGTGGCAGCGCACTTTTCAGTAATGTCGAAGCCCACGGCGCAGGTTCTGACCGCAGGCCCCGCCGTCGTGGAACGCGCCATGGGGGAGAAGAAAACCAAAGAGGAACTGGGCGGCGCCCAGGTGCACGCAAAGAACGGCACGGTCGACAATGCCGCCGAGGACGAGGTCGATTGTACGCAGCAGATCCGGAAGTTCCTAAGCTACATGCCTGGGAACATATGGGAATTGCCTCCCATGGGACCGCAGGACGATCCGGTCGACCGGCAGGAAGAGGCACTGTTAGAGATCGTTCCCCGTGACAGACGCAAAGCTTTTGACATGCGCAAGCTGCTGAAGCTGGTGCTGGATCAGGGGTCATTCTTCGAAATGGGCAAAGGCTACGGCCGGTCCCAGATCGTCGGCCTTGCCCGAATGAATGGCCAGGCCGTCGGAGTCTGGGCCAATGACGGGCGTCACCTGGCCGGTTCGATGACGGCGGATGGGGCGCATAAGGCCCGGCGCTTCCTGGAAATGTGCCAGACCTTCCATTTGCCCATTCTGTCCTTCGTAGACGAACCTGGGTTCATGATCGGTTCTCAAGCGGAACGGGAAGCCACTATTCGCCACGGTGCGAGCGCAGCGCTAACCGCGGCTATGACAACAGTTCCCTGGGCCTCGGTTACCATTCGCCGATCCTTCGGTGTTGCCCAGGTTGCGCATTATGGACCAGAAGGTTTCGTGTTGGCGTGGCCCTCGGCCGAGGTAGGCCCCCTGCCCGTCGAGGGCGGCGTTGCGGTGGCATTTCACCGCGAAATCGCCGCGGCACCGGATCCGGACGCAAGGCGCCGGGAACTCGAAGAACAACTTGCCGCCAAGCAGTCGCCGTTCCCGCGGGCAGAAGCCTTCGCCGTTCATGACCTGATCGACCCGCGCGAAACCCGACCGGAGCTTTGCCGTTGGATCGATCGCATCCAACCCCTCTTGGAGCATGAAAAAGGCCCCAGCCACTTCTATTTGCGCCCCTGAAGGAGAGTCAGATGGCCACCAAAGTCGCGTTTGAAACCGCTGGTTCGGTTTGGAAACTCCATGTTGCACAGGGCGATATTGTCGAAGAGGGCCAAGAGCTTTTCATTATGGAAGTCATGAAGATGGAGGTGCCTTATGAGGCGCCGGTCGGTGGCACCATCACCGCACTGCATATAAAGGAAGGCGATGTGGTCGAAGAAGACGATTTAGCCCTGGAGATTGGTTAGGATTTAGCCCTGGAGATTGGTTAGAATGTATAATCGTTTTTTAAGATAAACTTCATGACCGTTGGTTGTTTCATTGGACAAAGGTTCGCTGCGCCATTCTGACCTTCCCGACGATTCGCTGTTTTTGAACCTCTGCTGATATAGTATTGCCCGAACGCAAACGAATTGAGAGCAGATGCAATGATAACCGCAGACACTGTCGTGCGCCGCGGCAACAAGCACGTCGAAACCGAAGTAGCCGACCAAACGATGATGATGAACATCGACAAGGGCAAGTACTATGCCCTGGAAGGCACAGCCAAACTGATTTGGGGCGAACTGGAAAACCCGATGCGTGTGGGTGATCTCGTCTCAAAAATGGTCGATACCTATGAGGTGGAAACAGACCAATGTATGACCGACGTATTGGGGTTCCTGTCGGATCTGGTGGAAAATGGCCTTGTGGTTGCGGAAACTCCGTAGACTAGGACGCGATCTTCGCGCTTTCATTACGGCGCCCTGGCAGCGCCGGAAACTTGCTTTGGAAGCAGGTTGGGAATTGATCCGCGCACGGTTTCAGACCTTGCGGGCGACCAAGAAGTATATCGTTGATCTTGGCGAGTTGGGCAAAGAACCCATGACCGCGGCCACGGATCAGGTGACTGAAGCGCAGGAAATCGGTGAAATCGTCCGCCGTGCGGCCAAACTTGCCCCATTTCGCGCAGTTTGTCTGCAGCAGGCGATTGCCGTGCGCAGGATGCTGAACCGCCGCGACATCCCTTCTACGGTATATCTAGGCCTTTCGCAGGGCGAGGAAGATAGCACCGCTGGCCAGGCGGATCGCGATGCTCATGCCTGGGTCATGGCTGGATCCTCTGTCGTTGCAGGTGATCGCGACCTGCACAGATTTGCCGTCGTCGCCACGTTCGGCTAACGGCTACTGGTGCCAACGGCAGTGCTGTTAATCTATGTACGAACGTTCTGTCGTAGAGTATGACGCCGCACAATCTTGATTGGCAGCGAGCGCCTCTGCACTGTGATGACTTTGATGCACTACTATCGCGGCTATGGTCTGCTATTTGAATCACAGATCGAGCTGCCCGAACTGGCGCCTGCGTCCCCAGGTCCAGCCGACATAAAAATCGCAATCAATGACCGTGCATCTGCAGCCTTTAAGGAGCTTGCTGATCCTTCCAGGGCTGAATACCGGTTTGCCCGCACATCCGTCGGTCATGTCATGAACATACCGGATCACGCCGTTCTGCTGGTGTCCAGCAATCAAGATGTCGTCCTGTCCCCGTCGGACGGCTGCGATATGGATTACGTGCGGTTGTTCATTATCGGATCTGTCATCGGCATCTTGTTTCATTTGCGCGGACAGCTTGTGCTGCACGGTGCGGCGGTGCTGCACGACGCGGGCGTCAGTGTCTTTGTCGGCGAAAGTGGCGCCGGGAAATCCACACTGGCGGCGCATATGTGCGATCGGGGATTTTCGATCCTGTCCGACGATACGTTACCGATTACCCAAAGGAACGACGGATCCTTCGTCGCATGGCCCGGCAGCCGAGTCTTCAAGCTTTGGCGTGACGCCTTGGATGCATTGTGTCGTGATGTCGATGGTCTTAGGGAAGTTCAAGTCGACGCGGACAAATTCTTCACACCGAACCCGGCAGTGGCCCCGGACATGCCGCATCAACTGATCGAGGTGATTGTACTGTCTGAGGGTGAAGACGACGCACCGCCGCATCTGGAAAGGCTTCCAAACCTGCGGGCATTGCAGCAAATCAATGAAAACGCCTACCGACCGCAAATGGTGCGGCTCTTGGGTCGGGAAACCCCGCACTTCGAAGTCACTGCGGCACTGGCCGGGGCAGTCCGAACCTATCGGCTCACTCGTCCGTGGAACCTCGGGCGGATCGGTGAATCCGTCGACACGATGTTGCATCATTGGAACGGGGCCACGCTTGACAGCCTGATCGAGAGCAAGGCTTGAAGCACCTTTTCCGCAATGATCCGCTTTTCGCGGACTTCTTCGAGTTTGCAGGAGGCCGCGCATTTTGGGCCACGGTGCTGATCATCCTTGGCGGTCTTTTGGAGGGTTTCGGCCTTTTGATGCTGATCCCTGTGGTCGGGATCATTCTATCGGAAACTGAAACCCAGGATATTCCAATCATCACCGAATTTTTTCAGATGATCGGGGCAGATAGTTCAGGCGCGAAGTTGGCCTGGGTCGTGATTAGTTTCGCCATCCTGATGGTATGCCGTCAGGCGGTGATGTATCGCCGCGAGATCATGATGGCTGATCTGGAATACGGCTTCACGGCTTCTGTCCGGCATCGGGTTTTTGACTTGATCGCCAAGCAGCCATGGGAGATCTCCGTTGGCCTGGAAAACGGCCGGATCGCACACAGTCTGGGTCGGGATTTGGACAGGTCCACCGAATCCGCCGGGTTTTGGCTGCGTATGGCCGGGTTGGGATTTTCCTTTGCCGTACAGATAATCATCGCGGTTACCTTGGCACCGTGGGTCACGTTGGGGGTCATCATCTTCGTCGCCGTCGTGTTCGCGCTGCTGCTGCCGATGCGTACCAGGGCACGAACGATGGGCGAAAATCTGTCAGACACGGACTTCGAGATGTTCTCGTCCATCACGGAGTTTTTGCGCGGTCTAAAACCCGCCAAGGCTCATGGCCTGGAGAAAACTTATCTGACTGATCTGGGGTCTGCCGCCGATGGCTATGCCCGCACCTCGCTCAGGTTCCGTCGCGAAATCACATTGTCAAACGCGGCAATCCAAAGTGCAACTCTGACGGTCGGGTTGGGTGCTCTGTTAATCGGCCATCTTTGGCTTGAAACGCCCACCGCAACTTTGGTGGTTGTCCTTTTGATACTATCGCGATTGTCGGGGCCGCTGAAGTCGCTGCAGATGATGCTGCAATTCCTGGCCCACGCGAGGACGGCCTACACGTCATTGCTCCGTCACACAGCAGACCTTGAGAAAACTAAGGTGGAGGCGCAAGGGCGTGGCCCTGTCGCGCCGTGGCCCAAGGCGCCATCCTTTTCGCTGCGCGATATCTGCTGGCAGGCGCCGGGAATGACGCAGCCTATCCTGCAGGGTGTCACCGCCGAAATCCCAGCGGGTAGGGTCACCGCCATCGCCGGTCCATCCGGTGCGGGCAAAACAACGCTGTGCGATCTTCTGGTTGGGCTCTACGGGCCGACCGGCGGCGAGATCCTGCTAAATGGCGAGCCCTACGACCAAAGACATCGCAACCGAGTCCAGGCGGTCTTGTCGTATGTTGGTCAGGAAGCCGGACTGTTGCAGCCCACTATTCGCGAGATGCTGACCTGGGGCACCGACGGTGCATCCGATGACGAGATCTGGGCAGAGTTGGAACGCGTCGGAATAGCCGGACAAGTTGCGAAAGAGTCTGACGGCTTGGATCACCAGTTGCGCGGGGATGTATCCCGGTTTTCCGGCGGAGAACGCCAGCGACTGCGCCTGGCCCGCGCCTTGCTACGCAAACCGAAATTGATCGTGCTAGACGAGGCGAGCAATGCCTTGGACCCGATCTCGGAAAGCGCCATCTTGCAACGCGTCTTTGCGGTGCGCGAAGGTGCGACGGTGATCATGGTCTCGCATAGGGAAGAAACTGTGCGGATGGCAGATCACGTGATACGTTTAGAGGTAGCGCCGACAATCTAAAAATTGGCTTGTAACGAATAACTCATCACATTCTTGCCGGTCTACGAACAAACAAGCAATTCCTACGCAAAATTTCGCATTGCGACCCAAGGCCCCAGATCAGGCAGCAAAACTTCGAGATACCTTCGCGCGACGGGATTACTGCCAGCTTTCATCATGTGACGCCCAGGGCGACACCATCATGGCCAGGATCCGCGCCGCCGGTCAGAACCCCATCGTCGATGCGAATACCATGTACAGCAGCAATGCCAAAACCCATGGCAGACCGGATTACCTCATACCCTATGGCCTGCAATGGCTCGACCACATAGCCGGGGATCCGGTTCATGATGTCAATGGCATCTGAAGTTGATGAAAACCTTGGGGCAGAAACTGCATCCGTTGCACTCATGTCGAAGTCCATAACGTTCAGCAGAGCCTGTAAGACCCCCATGGCGATCTGCGTGCCGCCGGGCGCGCCGACCACATAGGCCGGGTCGTCACCCCTGAATGCGATCGTCGGACACACCGATGAAAATCTGGATTTGCCAGGGGCGATGGACCCTGCCCGGTCTGGCCTTGGATCAAAGACAGCCATGCAGCCATTGTACATAAAGCCCAGACCATCGGTGATCACACCCGAGGGCATGCCCAAGGAATGGGTCATGGTCACGCAAATGCCGTCTTTATCGACCACGCAAAGATGCGTCGTGTCTTTGGGCTCTGGCTGGCCAACGCGGGTGACACGCATCTTTTCTCCACGTTTGATGCGATCTGCGATGCCCTGAGCATAGTCTTTCGACGTCAGATGATCGGGAATGGTCACGAAAGCCGGATCGCCGACATGGTTGTCCTTATCGGCAGTAGCCGCCTTCATCGCCTCACAAACAGTGCGGATGTAGTCCGTCGAGTTGTGACCCATCCCAGCCAGATCGAATTGTTCCAGCACATTGAGCATCTCAACGACCATTATTCCTCCGCCAGGCGGCTGATTGGTGGCGATGTCGAACCCCCGATAAGTCCCGCGCAATGGCTCCGTACGAGTGGTTTGATACGCCTCCAGATCTGCCTTGGTCATCAACCCGCCATTGGCCTGGAAATCCGCATCGATATGATCGGCGATCTCGCCGCGATAGAAAGCATCGGCGCCATCTCTGGCAATCCGCGTCAGGGTGCGGGCCAAATCCGGGTTGGCAACACGCTCACCGATCCTTTTTACGCCGCCATCCTCACGGAAATAGACATCGCGCCCCGTCGCGGAAAAGCCGAGCCGCTCATCCACCTGCACGCGGCCAAGCGCGGCCCCATGGGTCCACCAATGATAGACATGCGGGCGCACAAAGAATCCGGCTTCGGCCTGCTTGACCGCCGGCGCCACTACATCTGGCCAGTCCCAGGTGCCGAATTCGGTCACGGCCTCGAAGTAAGCCTTTAACGATCCAGGCGTCGTCACCGCCCCGTAGCCCAAATCGTTTACGTTGTCCTTTAAGATGAAGCCAAACCCATCCCGAGTCTCACCTTCCAAACGATCCGCCCACATATTCGGGGTCGCCGACAAAGGCGTTTTGCCGTGAAAATCGATGACCAGGTGATGTCCGCGTTTGGGGTCGTAGATCTGGCAGGACCCGAAGCCGGCAATCCCACACATTTGCGGATCCACAACTCCAGCCACCAGGGCCGCAGCCATCGCGGCATCCACCGCGTTACCGCCCTGCATCAAGACGCGCGCCCCGGCTTCACTGGCTTCGGGTTGGGCTGTGACGATCATCTGGGTGGTCATGGCAAATCCTCCGCTTGCGGACCCCAAAAGATCACGCCGAATGGCCAGGGTCCATCACGCTCGCGAAGAATTACGCAGACACAAGCCGTAAATAGCATCTTTCAACAGAAAATCTGACCTAACGGTTCAATTTCAGAGCATTTCTA
The DNA here is from genome assembly GCA_039028795.1 of Pseudomonadota bacterium. GTDB lineage: Bacteria > Pseudomonadota > Alphaproteobacteria > Rhodobacterales > Rhodobacteraceae > Thermohalobaculum. The sequence continues at coordinate 259 of JBCCHJ010000075.1, read as the reverse complement.
GGTTGACAAATTAGGCTCCGCTGCCCTATCTACACGTCCTTCGGCGCAACGACGTCGGGAAATCAGGCGATCACGGGCAGCACGGCTGGGGAACCAGACGAGGTGCTTCTTTCGCCGCGCTCTTTGAAAATTTATCCTGAACGAAGGGATATGTGGGCGGTTTGGTTGTCTCTTGTGACGATTGGATCGGCGCATATCGGCTCGCTAGGGTTTGCCTTTATGGTCTGTGTTCCTGATGGGATGTGGATGTCGGGTTGAT
>JBCCHJ010000074.1:0-26504 GCA_039028795.1 Pseudomonadota bacterium | reverse complement strand
GAGAACCCGTTGGATGTGGGCGGTGACAATGACTACAATCTGACGGTCCAGGTCACGGACGGGTTTAACAATGTTGCGCAGCCGATTCTGGTGACAGTGACGGATGTGATCGAGAACAGTTTGCCGGTTGCGGTGGATGACGCGGAAAATCTGGATCAGGGTCTGGGGGCTGGAACCTTCGATGTGCTGGCCAATGACTTCGATCCGGATCCGGGTGATACGCTGTCGCTGGTGTCGGTTTCGGTGGACCCGGCCGAGGGCGTGGCTTCGATCAATTTCAACAACACTGTCAGCTTCCAGCCGGCGCCGGGGTTCTCGGGCGATGCAGAGATCGACTACGTCATCCGCGACAACCTGGGGGCGACGGACAGCGCGACCCTCACGGTCACGGTCAGCCAGAACTTTGCGCCGTTCATCTCGGAACCGGTGTCGTTCGAAGTGCCGGAGAACGAGGCATTGAACGCGAACCTTCAGGCGTTTGACCTCGATGGTGATCCGATCACCTGGTCGATTGCCGGTGGTCCGGATGCTGATCTGTTCTCGATTGATCCGATGACCGGGGTGCTGACCTTCAACGAAAACCCGGATTTCGAGAACCCGTTGGATGTCGGCAGTGACAACAATTACGACCTAGTTGTCCGTGCCTCTGATCCATTCGGCGGCACTGAAGCGCCGATCCTTGTTACAGTTACGGATGTGTTTGAACCGGGCGACAATGAAGCACCTGTGATCCAACCGATCTTCGGTCAGAACCCGGATGAAGACGTGACGCTGTTCATTTCCGAGTTCAGCCAGGGCCCGATCGTCACAATCGAAGCGATCGATCCGAACAGCGACACGCTGGAGTATCAGCTGTTTGGCGAGGACGCGGCGCTCTTTGATCTGAACCCAGTGACCGGCGTCTTGTCGCTGATTCAGCCGGTGCCGGGAATAACTGGTAGCTTCGATACCGACTCGATCTATGAGTTAACAGTCCAGGTCACGGATAATCGTGACCCGCAGGAACTTACAGACCAGGTTGATCTCTTGTTGCCGTTGTTCACCTCGGCCTGATCAAAACCTCGTCTGATCGAGACTTAAAAGCCCCGCACGTTACCGTGCGGGGCTTTTTTTTGTCCGAATGTTGCGAATGTCAGAGTGATTAGCCCGAACGTGATGGGGGGCTTCGCCTCCGAAGACCACGCATGTCTGAGCGTCAATATGGCTGGTACGACTTCTCTTCAACCAGCCGCGAGCCGAGCAGCATGTTGATATCCCGTTTTAGGGCCGCCCGAACATCATTTGTCTTGTAAACCGACCGGGCGAGTTCGACGAACTTATCACCGAAGTCACCGTCCCGTTCGCAGTCGCGGATATCATCTTCGATGACCCAAAGTGTTTCGTTGATCTTGCGTAACTCGCCGGTTAAACGATCAAGATCATCGGACGTCGGGACGGTGGCATCTCGACAGGCCTCTAACGTTTTCAATTCCACCCTGACATTGGAAACCTTTTCCGGATCTTCGATCCGCTCGGCTTTGATTTCGAGGATCGTGATCTTGTCGATCAACTCACCCGGCGCGATTTCGACGGTGATCGTTCGGCTCATCGCGAGAGATCCAGATGTTGACGCAGTTCGGTTTCTACGCGCTGGAACACGTCGTCCCATTCTCCGTTGGTGCTTTGCCGGAAGATCCGCATTGAAGGGTACCAGGGAGTGGTGTCGCCATTTCCGTACAGCCAAAAGCCTTCCCATGTCAGCATGTTCCAGATCGGCTTGCCCAAAGAGGCTGCGACGTGCACCACCGCTGTGTCAGTTGTAATCATCAGATCCATCTCGTCGATCACCGCGGCAGTATCCGCGAAGTCCCGGTCGCGGCCGCAGGTATCCAGGATCAACCCGTTCATACCGCTTTCGACAAAGTCCTTATGTGCGTCGCCCTTGTAGAGCGAGAACAACTGCACACCCGGCACGCTGGCCAAACCCAAAAAACTCTCTGGTCCGGTCGAACGTCTGTGGTTTGCACGATAGGTTAAACTACCGGTCCAAACGATTCCGATCTTGAAGTGGTTCTTGAAAGCGTTGACAGCCTGTTTTGCCCGTTTCCGGCTGTCCTCAGGAATGGTCAGCTTCGGCAACGGCGGCGGACCATCCTTTGGCATGCCGACAAGGTGCGGCAGGCTCATGTTCGGAGTGTAATAGTCAAAGGGATGTGACTTTGACGCCCCGGCCAGCACGTGGTCCAATCCGTCCAGTTTTGCCAATAGCCTTTGCAATGGCTTCTTTACCACCATTGCGACTTCGGCACCCCTCTGCTTCAAACCAGGCAGAAAACGTGACATTAGGATTGCGTCGCCAAAGCCCTGCTCTGGCAGGATAAGGATCTGTTTGCCCTCCAAATCCTCGCCCATCCAGCGGGTCCAAGGCACATCTTTGGGCAATGACACTTCGTCGCCGGAATAACGGGCCTCGAAGTCACGGAAGCCTTCTGCGTAGTTGCCCAACATCAACTGCGCCAATGATCGCTGCAATTGTCCGTCTTCGGATGGCCCAAGGCGGGCTGCAGCCTCATCGATCAAGTCCACAGCATCCTGATTTCGCCAACAGGCGCGGTAGGCGACAGCCAAATCCCGGATCCGGCCCCAGTCGTCAGGATTTTCCTTCAAAAGCTGCTCGCGTAAAACGACGCCTTCTTCTGCCTCCCCAATGTCGACCAGAGCGTTGGCCAGGTTCGATCGTGCATTGAGATTGGTGGGCTCAATCTCGATCGCTTTGCGATGGCAAGCGATGGCCGCTGCGAACTTTTTTTGCTTACGCAGAAGTGCGCCATAGTTCGTCCAGGTCACGGCACCATTCGGTTGGTTTGCAAGGCAGAGGCGATATAGTTTCGCGGCCTCGTCAAAGTCGTTTTCGCGGTGCGCCTTTACAGCCCGCGCAAATGCTTCCTTGACCGTTTTGGGGACGGCTTCGGTCGCTTGTGGCTCTTCAGTTGTATGGCTCATTCTGAACCTTTGCAGTGTGTTCGTCCCATCTCTCGGGGCTACCTGGGGGTTTTCAGCGCGACGATAGGCAAAGACAATGAAAAAATGATCAGCGGCCACTTCGGTAGGTAGGATTTCCGCGCTCTGCGCGGTATCAGGCCCGTGAGCAACCTATGGGGCATCTGCCATGGTCGAGCAGTACAGCGACGTCGACGGCGAAGATCGTCGTGACGACGAATACGAATTGGATCCAGACCTTGTCGCGGCCGTTGTCGAAGCCTCTGAGGTTTCCGATCGAGTTGCCGTTCTCTCATTGATTGACGATCTGCACAAAGCAGATATCGCTGACCTTTTGGAACAGATCAGCAGTGATGCGCGTCGGGCATTTTTGGATTTAGTTTGGGCAGACATCGACAAAGAAGTCCTGGCGGAACTGGAAGAAGGCGTCCGTGACGACGTTCTGGATATCTTGGAACCGGCCCAAGTCGCCGAGGCGGCGCGGGAACTGGATACCGACGACGTCGTCTATTTGGTCGAGGATCTTGACGAGGCCGAACAACGAGAGGTTCTGGAAGCGCTCGACCCGACAGACCGCGTCGCAGTCACGGAATCGCTGACCTTCCCGGAAGACTCAGCTGGGCGATTGATGCAACGCGAGTTGATCAAGGCTCCGCCGTTTTGGACAGTTGGCCAGATGATCGACTTTATGCGGGCCTCGGACGACCTGCCGCAGCAATTCTACGAAGTGATCATCGTCGATGCCACGGCCAAACCTGTCGGTACGATCCCGCTTTCGCGCATACTGGGCGAGCGTCGCCCTGTGACGCTGGCATCGCTGATGGAAGAGGACTTTCGAACGATTAATGCGACGGAACCGCAGGAAGATGTCGCCTATGCCTTCAACCAATATCACCTGGTGTCGGCGCCGGTAGTGGACCACGACGGACGATTAATCGGCGTGATAACGATTGATGATGCCATGGAGGCTTTGGAAGACGAGGCCGAGCAAGATCTCAAACGTCTGGGCGGCGTGGGTGATGAAGAGCTTTCGGATCAGGTCTGGGCAATCACCAAACGACGCTTCCCGTGGTTGGCAGTAAACCTTATGACTTCGATTCTGGCCTCGCTGGTCATTGGTCTTTTTGACGAAGAAATTGCCCGCCTGGTGGCCCTTGCGGTTCTGATGCCGATCGTCGCCTCGATGGGTGGTAATGGCGGGACGCAAAGCCTGACCGTGGCCGTCCGGGCAATTGCGACACGAGATTTGACGCCCACCAATGCATGGCGCGTTGTTATCCGTGAGGCTCTGGTGGGACTAGGTAACGGAATGGTCTTTGCCGTGGTGATGGGTGTGATCGCCTGGCTCTGGTTTGACCAGCCCATGTTGGGGGTGGTGATCGGTCTGGCCATGATCATCAATATGCTTGCTGCAGGGCTTGCAGGCATCCTAATCCCGATAGGATTGGACAAGGCTGGCGCCGATCCTGCCTTGGCTTCTGGTGCATTTGTTACCACAGTCACGGATGTCGTTGGTTTCTTTGCGTTTTTGGGATTGGCAGCTTTGATTTTATAGCCGGATGCTGAGGCATATTGCGCTCGCCCCGAAATCCTGTGATTTATAAAATTGGCATGACTTCAAGCAAGGGACACCCTATTTGGCCACACGGCGGTGACCCAGTATAGGCTTTTGGCAGGGTCAATCACTCTGCTTGGAATGATGATGCCTTGATTTCTTCTGCGTGATTAAGTCCATTGCATCGCCAGCCCGACGCGAGGATTCCATGAGCGACTTGCCAGCTACAATCGATGAAACCCAGAACACTCTGGGAAGCAGTGGATATGTCTGCGGGCGATCGCTTGCGACGGTCGTATTCTTATCGCTAAAGCTCGGTCGCCCGTTGTTTTTGGAAGGTGAAGCGGGCGTCGGCAAAACCGAGATTGCCAAAGCGTTGGCAGCGGCACTTGGACGGCGCTTGATCCGCCTTCAGTGCTATGAAGGTCTTGATGCGGCTTCAGCAGTATATGAATGGAACTATCCCGCACAGATGATTGAAATCCGTTTGGCCGAGGCGGAGGGATCGACAGATCGTTCGGCGCTTTCTGCCGACCTGTTCTCGGACCGCTTCCTGACCCGGCGCCCTCTGTTGGAAGCGATGGAGCCGCAAGTCGGTGGACCGCCGGTCCTGCTGATCGACGAGTTGGACCGAACGGATGAGCCGTTCGAGGCATTTCTGCTGGAGGCGCTGTCGGATTTTCAGGTCACGATACCCGAGCTTGGAACCGTGAAGGCGCAGGAACCGCCCATTGTCATCATCACGTCAAACCGTACGCGGGAAGTGCATGATGCCCTGAAGCGACGATGTCTCTATCATTGGGTTGATTATCCCGACGCAGAGCGCGAGCTTGAAATTCTGGCCTCGCGTGCGCCAGAAGTGACGGAGTCCTTGTCCAAAGAAGTCGTCGCGTTTGTCCAACGTCTGCGCAATGAAGACCTGTTCAAGAAGCCCGGAGTTGCCGAGTCTATTGACTGGGCGCGGTGTCTTATTGCTCTGGACGCCATGGAACTGAACCCTCAGGTCATCACTGACACGATCGGCGCATTGCTGAAGTATCAAGATGATATCGCCCGGTTCACGGGCTCTGAAGCCAAGGCTGTGCTGGATGAGGTGAAAACTGCGATGAAAGGCGCAGCGTGAGCGAAAGGCGCCACATCGAAGCCATTGAAGACGGCAAGTTGGCGCATAACATCGTCCATTTTGCCCGGGCCTTGCGTGCTGCCGGGCTACCTGCAGGAACCGGGCGGGCTTTAGAGGCCGTTCGAGCCGTCGCCGCTTCAGGTTTTCAGGAACGTGAGGATTTCTATCACACGTTGGCAGCTTGCTGCACGTCTCGGCCTGAGCATCGCGCGGTGTTTGATCAGTGCTTCTATATGTTCTGGCGTGATCCTCAATTGATGGAAAAGATGATGAGCCTGATGATTCCCGACGTTCGTGCGCCTGGGGACGAGCGGGAGAAGAAGGCCGGAGAGACCCGAGCCTCCGAAGGTTTGACGGCTGGGGCAGATCGCAAGGCACCCACCGCCAGAGAAGAAGATCAGCCGGAAATCGAACTCGATGCGCAACTCACGTTCTCGGATGAAGAAAAACTGAAATCCCGTGATTTCGAACAGATGACCGTGGTTGAGATCGCGCAGGCCAAACGTGCCATCGCACGACTCGATTTGCCCGTGCGGCCACTTGCATCGCGCCGGACGCGCCCAGCAACCTTGGGTGCCTTACCGGATTGGCGGCGAACGATGCGTGCCAGCCTTCGCGGAGGCGGAGCGCCGAACCTGGCTCGGCGCGAGCGGCGGATTCGCTGGCCGTCCTTAGTCGCACTTTGTGACATTTCAGGTTCGATGGCTGCATATTCACGAATGCTCTTGCACTTCCTACATGCTGCGGCGAATGCGAAAGGTGCTGGCTGGTCCAAGGTCCACGTTTTCACCTTTGGAACACGACTGACCAATGTAACCCGGCACCTGGCCCATCGGGATGTCGACGAAGCTCTTGCCAGGGCTGGACACGAAGCCCGGGATTGGGAAGGTGGCACCCGCATAGGCGCGTGCCTGGAGGATTTTAACAAGACTTGGTCGCGCCGGGTCCTGGGTCAGGGCGGCGTTGTCTTACTGATCACTGATGGGCTTGACCGCGATGATCCCGGCCGTCTGGCACAGCAAGCAGAGCGCTTGAGCTTGTCTTCACGCAGAGTGATTTGGCTGAATCCGCTTTTGCGCTGGGATAGGTTTGAAGCAAAGGCGCAGGGAATCAGAGCATTACTGCCTCATGTAGATAGTTTTGTGTCGGCCCATAACGTTCAGTCCTTGGAAAATCTGTCAGAAATTCTATCTACGGCTGCATCTTCGGGTGAGAAACAACGCCTGATGGCGGCAAACGTCCAGTTTTCGGTCAGAATGTAACAAAACTCACAGTTTCGACTCTACGACCCCAGCTAAATTTACTTTGCGTTCAGCTTATCGGTCACGAGTAATGAAGATCGGTGTTGAAGAGTTTGTTCAGGGCCAGGGTACGTTTCGCTTTGGGTGGTAGTGGTGTGCTGTGCCTGATTAAGCGGTGGGGTGGCGTATTCGACCGGCGGTTAGGCCAACCGCCGGTTGATTACTTTTCAGGTTGAACCAAACCTGCCGTCGTTTACCTTTCTCAGAATATGCGGATGCACGCGTCTTCATCATGCGTGCCGACAGAACTGATTGGGTTGCACATGACGTCGCCACACGATCGAATTCCCGAAATCGCCTTGGATTGGCACCGCCAACAAAAGCAAGCAGCGCTTGCAACGGTTGTCGAGACATGGGGATCTGCGCCGAGGCCAGTCGGCTCGCAACTGGTGGTGTCCGGCGACGCGGAAATCATGGGGTCGGTGTCTGGAGGCTGCGTCGAAGGCGCTGTTGTTGCCGAGGCGCTTGAAGCTCTTGACGATGGCAAATGCCGGATTCTGGAGTTCGGAGTCTCAGATGACGACGCATTTGCAGTTGGGCTGGCCTGCGGCGGTACCATCAGAGTCCTTGTGGAACCTGTTGGCAAAGAAGAAGGTCCCGGCGAGGAACTACTGGACGAGATTGCAACCGCTCGGGCCAGACGGGAAGCCTTGGCGGTGATCACGGACACAACGTCGTGGACTCGGCGGGTACTGGCTTACCAAGATCGTCCCGCGGCGTTCGATGCAGATCGTTCAGGTTTCGATGAAGACGGCACAAACTTTCTTTGGCTCTCTAACCCGCCGTTGCGGTTGGCGATCATCGGTGGTGTGCATATCGCTCAACCCCTGGCGGAAATGGCGGGATTGTCGGGGTACGATGCGACCATAATCGACCCTCGGGAAGCTTTTGCTTCCGCAGCCCGCTTTCCGGGGATCGAGTTGTCCCATGAATGGCCCGATACAGCGCTGCAGTCATACGGTTTGGATCACCGAACGGCCGTGGTTGCCTTGACACATGATCCAAAGCTGGATGATCCCGCGCTTCAGACCGCTCTGCGATCCTCAGCGTTTTATATTGGCGCCCTGGGATCGACCCGTACGCGCGCCAAGCGTGTGACCAGGCTAATCGATGCCGGTTTTGCTGAAGCCGAGATCGCCCGGATCGATGCTCCGATCGGCCTGGACATCGGGGCGAAGTCTCCTGCTGAGATTGCTGTCGCGGTGATGGCTGAGATGACTGAACGCCTGCGGCTTCCGGCTACGCGGCCAGGCGCCACAGATAAAGGGAAAGCTGCGTGAAGTTCGGTTCTGTCTCGGTTCAACAGGCCTCGGGCGGCATTCTTGCGCATTCCCTGGGTCTGCCTAGCCGGCGCCTAAAGAAGGGCCGGGTGCTGTCTGATCAGGACTTGGCCGACATTGCCGCTGCTGGATTCAGCCACGTCACGATTGCCCAGCCCGAAGCAGAGGACGTCTTAGAGGATGCAGCAGCTGCCCGGGTTGCCGCCGCCTTGGTTCAGGATGACCCGTCCGCAGAAAACATCTTGATCGGCGCAGCGTTCACAGGGCGGGCAAATCTGTTTGCAACGATCGACGGTGTTCTGCAGATCGATGTTGACGCCGTCATGGAACTGAATGCGATTGACGAGGCGATCACGCTGGCCACCCTGCCAAATTACAGCCGGGTGACAGCCCGGCAAATGTTGGGGACGATAAAGGTGATCCCCTATGGTGCAGATGAGGCGTCTGTCGTTCAGATCGAGGAAAAAACACAAGAACCTGTTCTTCGGGTCCATCCCTTCGCCGCAAAATCTGTGCATTTGGTCCTGACGCAGACACCTGGGATGAAGCAGCAATTGCTGACGAAAGGCGCTGAAGCAGTACGCCAGCGCTTGGCTGCGCTGGGTATCAAGTCAGTCAAGGAGACGATCGCGGATCACACTGTTCCGGCATTGGTCGAAGCGATGCGCAATGTAGATGCCGATTTACTGCTTGTTCTGACCGGGTCCGCGACTTCGGACAGGGGTGATGTTGGGCCGGCCGCCTTGATCGCAGCGGGCGGTCGTTTAACTCGGTTCGGCATGCCAGTGGATCCGGGGAATTTGTTGTTCTTGGGAGAAGTAAAAGGGACTCCCGTGATCGGATTGCCCGGCTGTGCGCGTTCGCCCAAGTTGAATGGGGCTGATTGGGTACTGGAGCGACTGGCGGCAGGATTGGATGTGCAAAGCGAGGATATCGCACACATGGGGGTGGGTGGTTTGCTCAAAGAAATCCCTTCCCGTCCCCAACCGAGAGCCGGTGGCTCAGTTGCGCCGACCCGCCCCCGCATAGCCGCAGTCCTGCTGGCAGCTGGCGCCTCCAGCCGCATGCGTGGGCAGGACAAGCTTTTGCAGGATATCGATGGCGCTCCATTGCTACGCATTCTGGCAGAAAGGCTTATGTCGAGCGGCGTCGATGATGTTCACTGCGTTCTGCCGCAAGCAAACGAATCCCGCGCTGAAGCACTGCGTGATCTGGATCTGCACATAGTCATGAATGCCCGGGCACGCGAGGGGATGGGGACGTCCATCGCCACCGGCGTCGCTGCCCTGGACGTTGATATCGACGCTGTGTTGATTGTCTTGGGTGATATGCCCGAACTCTCCATTCGGGATATTGATCGCATGCTGGCACCGTTTGACCCAGCAGAGTCGCGGGCGATCGTGCGCGCAGTTGGATCGGATGGCAGGCCAGGACACCCGGTTCTCTTTGGCCGCCGATTCTTCGAGGCCCTTCAAGGTTTGGATGGCGACGCCGGAGCCCGAAAGGTGGTTGCTGAACATCCCGAGTTCGTCGTCGATGTCACGTTGGAAGGTGAACACGCCTTGATTGACCTAGACACACCTGAAGACTGGGCTGCTTGGCGGTCCGCCAGAAGTGGGTGATCTGAGATTTCGGCCCGAGAGTACGGAGGGTTTTTACCTCTCAACGTGAGACCAGTAGAAGGGTTCTGTTCTGGCCGCGCCGGGTCAGGCGCATGGCTTCTCGACTAATTGAGTTTACCCGCCATCCGTCCAAATCGTCGCCTTTTGCAACTTTGCGATAGTCGCCGGATGGCATTCTTACCAAGGCCTTGCGCCCGTTGCGGGCGTCAATGACGCCAATCAGGCTCGTCTCATCCAAGGAAAGTCCCACCTTACGCGCGGCGGACCGAACAGTCCGTGGAATCGTAACTGCAGCAACCGACGTTTGAGTTGACACCGGGCGCTTGGCGGCCCGCTCAAAAACCTTGGGACGTTTGGATGGCGCAGGCGCTTGAAGTGCAGCGAACACCGTGGGCGCATCTGGGTCGATCGAGGGCTCTGGATCGGCATTGCCGGGCTGTTCCAAGGGGGTAGCGCTAGGCACTAGCGATGCCACAGCGTTGGATGCACTCGTTAGTGCAGCGGCATCTTCAGCGCTGTCCGCCTGAGGATCTTGAACTTCTTTTTCAGGAAACACCGCAGCAACGATGGCTTCGAAGTTCTTTGGCTTCGGTTCGGGTTGCTGCGCCATTTCGGCAGGTGCCTGGGGGCTGCTCTCTGGTTCGGACGGCTGGTCGACGTCAACTTCACCCGTCGCATCCGCGTCGGGGTTTTTTTCCGATTCGGCAGGCAGGTCGGCTTCGACACCTGTGCCTGGTTCGACGGGCACCGTCTTGTCCAATGGCGCCAAAGATGCAATGCGATCTGCGTCGTCCGATGGCTTTGCTCGCTTGAAACTTGGGGCGGAACTATAAGCCGTGCCATCTTGTCGTGGCGGTCCGGCCAGGCGAATACGCTGCAGCGCAAGACGGACGGCACTGGCATCGGGCGGCGGAGTTATCGCTACGACCCCGGTAAGCCGCCCAGGCCGCTGATAGGTAGGTTGAATTGGTGCGCCGCCAACCTGCATTGGCGCTCCTTCACCGGGGGCAGCCAGAACAACCGGGGTCTCCGACCGTAAAGGACCTTTATGCAGAGGTGTCCCATATGAATTCAGCCGGTCGGTGTCCGGAACCAGCAGACGTTGGATCGCCAAGCTGCCGACACCGCCGACGCGGACCTGGTTTATCGGAGATCCCTCCGGAGTGATCGGGTCCAGAACCACTGCGAAAGATGCGAGTGCAGGCCCGGATGACCGAATATCCGTCGGCTCTTCCAGTAAAGGTTGCAGCGCGGCATAGCCGCCATAAATCGCCCCGCCGACGACAAACAATAGAGCAGCGGCGGCTGCTAGCCTGCGCGCGGCATGACCGGCTTGATGGGCAATTGTCGGCGGTGGCGCGAAGATCGGGCCATTTGCGCCAAACCTCTTTTCGTCAGTGCGCGTTGAAACAAGCGTTTTCGGAAAACCCCAGCGGGCTCCATAGTCCTGCGCTTCGTGCACCGTTTGAAGTAACGCCCCCATGACCGTTGTTTCTTTAGGGTTGTCACCTTCGGCCATCGCAATCGTCAATTCAGAGGGCTCGAAATCGGTATCTTCCGCAATTCTATGCGTGGCCTCGGTCCGGGCGGCGTCTTCAGAGCCCGGCGCTAAAGTCATCGATCGCGTTATTACCTGTTCCGGAGGTAACCAAAGCAGAACTGTTTCCTGCTCGCCACTCCGAACCAGGGCTTCAACGCGCAGGCTGTCAATTTGTTCGGAAAAGTCATCAGCGCCCAGTTCGGCTTGCCCGACCCGTGACCAGACATCCAGATCCGATCGGACAAACAGCGTCACCGCCGTGCTATCCAGATCAAGCGCCAAGCGACAGCCTTGCGCTTGGTCGGATGTTTTTCCGCCTTTGCCCATCATCCTGCGTGCACCGTCGTTCACCTAAGGACGCGGGTTAGAAATGCCACCATCAAACCCAGATGGTATGCATCACGACCTAAACGTCCGAACCCCCGCGTCAGTATGACACTCCCTACATCTCAAGACCAGCCAACCCGAAAGATTTTGTGATCGAACCATAGATATGCTCCAGGCAATAGGACCAAAATGTGGTCCGATGGACTTGGACTTGTAAGCATTTGGAACACGCTCTTAGATTGTTTGATGAAGTTCTCAATATTCCAATGGGTTAAATAGAGTCTTTGCGATAATGTGGTCGTCACGGATTTTCCGCGGCCAGTAGCAGGGAATTATTGGGCCTTGGGTTCGAACCAGTCCTCGTCGACGTTCGTTCAGACAATATTGGGATTTCGCTCACCTAGCGATTCGCCGATGCCCACGGCGGCTTGACCTTTTGGATCGGTCAATCGAGCAAGGTAAGATGCTGCCGATCGTTCATCACCCGGATTACCTTGCGCCGTTGCGACCTGGTCATCGGTTTCCGATGTCCAAATATGGCTATGTTCGCGAAGCGCTTATCGGGCGCGGTCTGTTGAGCTCTGGTGGGTATCTTGCGCCGGCGGCTGCCGGACGGGGCCAGATCGAGCTGGCTCATGCTCCTGCATATGTCGACAGGGTATTTTCCGGAATGTTGACCAGTGAGGAGGTCCGGCGCATCGGCCTGCCGCAGACGTCTCAGGTGGTGATGAGGTCCCGGCTTTCATCGGCTGGAACAACGCTGGCAGCGTGGATGGCGATCGAACACGGCATCGCTTGCAATTCAGCCGGTGGCTCACATCATGCCGGGCCAGATTATGGGGCTGGTTTCTGTTTACTGAATGACGTGGCTGTCGCCATTTGCAACTATTTTGCACAAGGGCTCGGCGGACCTGTCCTGGTGGTAGATGCAGATGTCCATCAGGGCGACGGTACCGCGCGGATTTTCCAGGATCATCCTGGGGTGTTCACGCTGTCCATCCACGCTGCGCGGAATTTCCCTGCGCGCAAGGCAACGTCTTCGATGGACATTGCGCTACCGGATGGGACCGGGGATGCAGAATACTTGGCGGCGTTGGCACCTGCGCTTGACCAAGCCTTCACGTTTGCGGAGCCGCGGCTGGTTTTCTACAATGCAGGCGTGGACGTGCATCGAGACGATAAGCTTGGACGATTATCGCTTAGTCTCGATGGCATCCGGGCACGTGATGCCTGCGTGCTGGCCGCCGCGCGAGACCGCAATGTGCCAATCGTTGGGGTCTTGGGCGGCGGGTATTCAGACGACCCCGTGGCACTGGCGGACCGCCACGCGATCTTGTTCGAGGAAGCCGCAAGGATTGCCGGATGAGCTGCATTAGTAAGCGGGGGACTTAGTCATCCAGTGGGACCAGCATTATCTGCGCATTGGTCTCCAGCTCGCGTATCACCGCCAGGATGGCGTTCTGTGCTTCTTCTGCCTCACGGATTTTCACTTTCCCAACCTCTGCCATGTCCGCCCGCAATTGTTCAGCAACGCGAGAAGAAATGCTGGCCAGAATGAAATCGCGCGTATCTGCCGCGTTCGAGCCTGCGCCGACCAGGGCCGTGAGCAAGACATCACCATCGACGGCCCGGACAACCGCTGCAATATCCCGCTTTTCAAGCCGCTTCGGAATATCCTGAAAGGTGAACATTTTGCGCTTCACCTTATCCGAGAACTCAGGTTGCGTTTCATCCAAGTAGGCCAGAACAGATTGCCGGATATTACCCGGCGCGTAGTTCATGATCGCACCGATCCGGTCTGCTGGCTTAAAGCCCGATGCGCTGCCGCGCTGGTTCTCAAGGAAGCTGCGGCTGACAGCGGTGCCGATTGTCTCGATGATTTGAGGATCCAGTTTGGAGGTCTTGGTAAGGCCTGTAACGACCTCCCGCGCACGATCCTCGTCCAAATGTCCGATCAGGCGCGCCGACTGTTCGACCGAGAGCTTCGACAAGACAACGGCGACGGTTTGCGGATGTTCCTGCATCAGGAAATCAGCAAGTGCGCCGTCGTCAACTTTTGCCAACTTGTTCCAGACATTGTGGACGGACGGACTTTCGATATCGTCGAAAATCTTGGTCAGCGTAGCGTCATTGACCGCATCACGTAACATTTCGCGGGCATTTGGCGCGCCGCCCATGACTGTCATGTCCAAACGGTCAACTTCATATTGAAACTCAGCAATTGTTTGCATCACTGTTTCAGGCGACACGCGCTTTAACCTCGACATTGCAGAGGCAAAACTGCGCAATGTGTCTTCGTCCATCTGTTCCAAGATCGGGCTGGCTGCATCCGTACCCAGAACTCCCAAGATCACGGCAGCTTTTTCCCGGCTGGTCAGCAACGGCTCGGTCGGAACGGTTTTACTGGGATCCGCTGGTGGTGATGCCGTTGGCTCCCTTACCATTTCTGCGCTGTCAGTCATGTTGCATACCCCCTTACCAAAGCACCAGCGAGCAGGCTCCACCCGTCGGCAACAACAAAGAACGCCAATTTCAACGGAAGAGACACCACAACCGGTGGTACCATCATCATTCCCATGGACATCAGAACCGAAGCCACGACCAGATCGATGATCAGGAAGGGCAGGAAAATCATAAAACCGATCTCGAAGCCCCTCTCGATCTCGCTGAGCATAAATGCGGGCACCAGAAGGGGAAGCGGCGTCGGTTCGTCCGGAGCCGGAACCGATCGCCCGGGGGCTGCTTCAGCCAGCGACTGCACGGTTTCCGGTCTTACCCTGGATTCCATAAAGACCTGGAACGGCGCCATTCCCCGTTCGAAAGCTTGGTCCGGTGTAATATCGCCATCCATGAGCGGGCGCAGAGCCGTGCTCCAGGCTTCCTGAAATACTGGTTCCATCACAAAGTAGCTTAAGAACAAGGCAAGGCTTACGATCATCATGTTTGGTGGCGCGGCCTGCAGACCGATACCTTGACGCAGCAGTGAGAGGACGGTCACCATGAACGGGAAACAGGTCACCATCACCGCAATCCCGGGCGCCAGGCTGAGCAGCGTGACCAGCAGAAAAAGCTGAACCACCCGGCCCGACAGGCCATCGCCTTCGCCAAAATCGATCGAAATCGATTGTGCGACTGCAGTCGCAGGCATCGTCACTGCCAACGTGGTCGCAAGTACCAACGCTAAGATCGTCGTCGGGCGAAATCGGCCCATTAGCTAGAAAAGATCGCTGACATCGACGACTTCGGTCAGCCGTACACCAAGGCGTCCACTTTCTTCTCCCATTTCCTCCAATTCACCACGTGCGATCACACGGCTGCCGACCATGATCTGCACTGGGTCGTCCACGCGGCTGGACAGTGGCAGAACCATATCACGGCGCATTGCCAGCAACTCACCGATAACCGGGCGCGCTTGACCTACGCTGACCACAACATCGACGGGGACCGAGAAGATCGCGCGGCGATGGCGTCCATCCTCGGAATCATCGCGCATGTCGAGGGCTGGGATCTCGGTGTCTGGTTCGCTAGTATTGGATTCTGTGGTCATCTTGATTTCTTCCGCTGACAATTGAGGCTAGCCTGGCCTCAAGAAGGTCTCTGGCATTATTAAGCAAGGCTTCTCGATTCATCTCTGCGCCGCCATTGGACCACGAAAGACGCACGCTTCCCGGCCGTAGCCCCCCGTCTTTTTCGATCGTCACTGGGCTTGGTGGAGCCAGTGAATGAAGGGCGTCGACGATCGGATCGTGATCATCCGGGTGAACCCTCAGGGCGATCTGATCAGGTTCGACCGCGGTTGCAATCTGCAGAGTTGCAGATGATAGTTCCTGGGCAAAACCTTCATCGAGTAGGCTGGGCAAAAGCGTTGTTGCGCTTGCCGCTATGGCCCCTGCCGCTTGTGAGGTGATCTGGCCTTTGGCCGCACGCAGTTCGCCATCTATCGATTGTACGATCTGGGCGAGCTTACGCTGCAAGACTTCCAATCCGCGCTGAAGCTCTACCGTCTTCTCCTGCTCCGGTGAGGGATGGACCGGCATCGGGTCCAAAATGTCCTCAGGCGCAGTCGGGGACGGTAGCGAGGATTGCTGGGCCGCGGCAGCGGCGCTTTCAGTTTGCGACACAGCCGGGCGATCACGCCCGATTTTGTCAAATCTTTCCAATGTCACTTCGGCGGCCATCACGCGGCAGCCTCTTCGGCCTGCGTCTGCTCATTCAACCAAGACTTCAACATGTTCAGCGATTGCTCGGGCCGTTCTGCAACAAGCGCCCGAAGGGCATCGTCCGGGGCGCTTGGCTCTTCTTCTTCGGGTTCACCCAAAAGCGGCGCTGGTGTAACCGTACCATCAGCCGTTATCGCCACTGGAGTTCCGTCGGGTGTCATCGCAATAGTTGCACCGTTCGAAACTCGTACCGGATCGATCCGCTCAGGAACATCCAGCGTCAGACCGGGTGGCAATTCGTTCGGCTCTATCTTGCGGGACAACAGCGGCTTGATGACAGTCATGCCCAGGACGATCACGACAACAGCCAAAAATCCCAATTGGATTAGTGTCATCGCATTGCGTTCGATGAACCTCAGGATTGGGCTGGCTTCCATCAGTTCACCGGGCGTAGCGTCTGGTTGGAATGCCATACTGTCGACCGTGACGATGTCACCACGTTGTTCGTCGAAGCCGATGGCGGCGACGACTAAGTTCCGCAGGGCCTCCAATTCTTCGGCAGGACGCGGCTCCCACGTGTTGGTTCCATCAGCGCCGGGCACGATGATCCCGTCTACCAGAACGGCGACCGAGATCCTGCGGATCGCACCGGCTTGCCGCGTGGTTTGTCGCGTGGTTTCAGAGTAGTCATAATTCACACGTTCACGGCTCTCGGTGCGTTCGCTTTGCCGTGTGTTGTTCGTATTTGCCTCGCCATCCGGCAAGTTGCTGGCGACGGTGACACTGCCGCCGGTGGCGCCTTCGGAACTGTCCGACACTTCTTCCGTGTCCGAATGGATGGTGACGCGGGTATCCGGCAATAGCTTTCGTTCAGTTACAGTCTCGGCCTGCCGATCGGTTTCCACCGTTACGCTGACCCGCGCCCGATCTCGCCCGACCCGTGCGGCCAGTAATTCTTCGATTTCCGCCTTAAGCTTGGCTTCCCGGTCGCTGGCTTGGCTGGCCGCGTTTGAGATCGCGCTTTCCGATCCTGGGGCCAGGATCATCCCCGCGCGGCTGTCGATTACTGCCACTTGATCTGGGTTCAATCGCGCAACAGACAATGCCGTCAGGTAGCGAATCGCAGTGGCCTGTTCTGGTGTGAGGATACCTCCGGACATCGTTACGGTAACCGAGGCCGTAGGATCCACGCCATCGCGCGCAAATGGTCTTCGAGTGGGAACTGCGATGTGAACGCGGGCTGCGCGCACGCCAGGTGACGATAGAATCGTCCTTGCGAGTTCGCCTTCTTTTGCCCGCCAATAGGCGGCGTTGAACATGTCAGATGTTGCGCTGAACCCTGAGATCTGATCCAGAAGTTCATACCCCGCCTGACCCTGCCGGGGCAGACCTTCGCGCGCCAGGGCTAATCGAACACGATCCCGTTCATCTTCAGATACATAGATCGCGTCACCGCGCACATCCGCCTGGACATTCATCTGCTCCAAGGCACCGACGACTTCGCCCGCCGTTGCAGGGTCCAGCCCGGAATACAGCAGTGCCATGCCCGGTCTTGTGGCGATTTGCGCCAATGACAGAACTGCGGCGAACGTCAGTCCGATCGCAGCCAAAAGAATGACACGGCGGCGCAGATCCAAGTTCTGCCAAGTGTCTACAATTTGTTTCATCTTCGACCCGCCTACTGCGGAAAACTGGCACGCAAACGGCTTCTTCCGTTCGTTTCTTGTTCTGGAGCCAACAGACTTAAGAATCGGTTTAGGGAAATGAGGTTAGTTGGTCATGTCACGTGATTTGCTGTGGACGATAGGAAAATGACCGACGCCCAGGAGCCGGCTGCAGACGACGCGCCGCCGAAGAAGAAGTCAAAGGCCCTGTTGTTTGGGCTGATCGGTGCTGTGCTGCTGGGCGGTGGCGCTTTTTACGGCGTCTATTCGGGGATGGTCCCGTTGCCTTTCGGCGGCGAAGAAAAATCGACGGTCGCAGGAAAGGATGATGCAGGTGAGGAAGATCAATTCTCCAACCCGGCAACTGCTGCTGCGGCGTTTGTGCCGATGGAAGAGATGGTCATCTCTCTTGGGCCAGACGCGACGGCGAAGCATTTGAAGGTCAAGGTCAGTATCGAGGTTGAACCCGGCACCGAGGTTGATGTTCAGACTATCTCGCCACGCATTGCTGATGTTCTGAACACCTATCTGCGCGCGGTAGATGGTTCGGATCTGGAGAATCCACGCTCCATGAGCCGCATGCGCGCACAGATGCTTCGAAGGGTCAGGCTGGTCGCCCCGCAAGGCTCGGTCCGCGATGTTTTGATCCAGCAGTTTGTACTGAACTGAGGGCCGGAAGAAGATGTCCCTGATCGCCGACGGCATACTGATCGTGACCTGCCTTACGACGGCAATCTATTGTTATGTTCTCAGCCGAAGATTGACGAAGCTGTCTAATACCGATGAGGGGATTGGCAGGCAGATAGCGCAGTTGAATGCAGGGTTGGAAGATACTCGGTCAGCTGTGAAGGAAATCCGCGCCACCACGAAAGCGGCGTCTGATAAACTGACTCGCGAAGTTGCCCACGCCCGCAAAATCGCAACGCAGTTGTCGCGTCTGAATGAGCGGGCCTTAGAGACATCGCGCCGCAGCTATCAGGCTGAACCGCTAGCGCCTCAACCGACGGTCCAGCCTAAGAGTGCTCCGATCCTCCCAGAAGAGACTTCGGCACCCGAAGCACTCGCAGAAGATCCAGAGATACCTGAAATCGTTGAAGAATTGGCGGCGCCTATCGCACCGCCAGAATTGGATGAAGACGCCGCAGCAGAACTGGATGCCAGCGAATCTGCCTTTGCACCAGAAGGGCGCCAGCAATTGGGGTTCCTTCCTGAAGTGGATGTTCTGGACGACATCGACGATGAGATAAGCCTGGGCACTGGACCTGGCTCGGATGAGGATGATGATCTTTTCGCCGAAGATGATCTCGCGGATTTGACCCTCGATACTGCCCCGGATGAGACGTCGCAGAAGGGCCTGCTGAAGGTCGAACGGGTGGCATTGTGAGTTCGGCCCAGCCTACAGTCACGACCATGCGTTTCGGCGCGCTACTCGTGCTGGCCGTTTGCTTCATTGTTTCTGCTCTGATCCGCGCCGGCGAGGTTATCGCCGCTCTTCCGGAAGCGCAGGATGATGGATTCGGCAATCCGATTGCGCAGCCGGAGGCGGCAGTGACATCCGCCACAGATGAGCCCGCCGCAAAGGGGCCGGAAGTTCTACTGAAAGAACTAGGGCGTCAACGTGCGGATTTGGCTGCGAGAGATTCTGATCTGGACGCTAGAGAAAAGAAACTAAAGATGCTCCAACGGCGTATGGAAAAACGGCTACAGGAGCTGCGGGAGGCGCGCGATCGGTTGCAGCAAACTGCTGCTTTGGTGAATGACGCTGCTGGCAAGGATGTTGAACGTCTTGCCCAGATGTATCAGCAGATGAAGCCAAAGCAGGCAGCCCAGATCTTCGACCAAATGGCGCCGTCGTTTGCAGCGGGCTTTCTTTCCCAGATGCGGCCTGACGCCGCTGCACTGGTGATGGCGAACATGCAGGCGGATAAGGCCTACGCTGTCAGCTTGATGCTGGCAGGACGGAACGTGGACAAACCGAGTTTGCAAGATCTTACACAGGATGACCCGGCGGCGCAGGCCGGACAGTGATGGTTTGCTATGTGGCCGCAGCGAATCGTTCTGCAGTTTCTTTGATCGAAAAACTGGAATAACCAATCAGTGATGGCGCTCAGGCGGCTTCCTCATCAGAGGTGCCAACCAGATCAACGATGTCTGCCATGATCACGTTCAGTTCGAAGTCTTTAGGGGTGTAGACCCGGGCCACGCCTTTGGCGCGCAGTGTCGCTGCGTCCTCTTCCGGTATGATGCCGCCGGCTACCACTGGGACATCCCCGATGCCCGCTTCCCGCATTTGGTCCAGAACGTCCGTGATCAGTTCCATATGACTTCCGGACAGAACCGATAAGCCGACCACATGTACGGACTCTTCCAATGCGGCGTTGACGATTTGCGCCGGTGTCAGCCGGATCCCCTCGTAAACGACCTCCATCCCGCAATCCCTGGCACGCACGGCGATTTGTTCAGCGCCGTTGGAATGTCCATCAAGCCCAGGTTTGCCAACCAGGAATTTTATCCGTCGGCCCAATTTGGCTGTCACTGCGTTTACTGAAGCTCTAACATCGTCCAATCCTTCGGCAGACGTCGCCGAGGCTTTGGCCACCCCTGTCGGCGCACGGTACTCGCCAAAGACCTGGCGCATAACTGCGCCCCATTCACCGGTGGTCACTCCGGCCTTCGCAGCAGCGATCGAGGCCGGCATCACATTTTGACCCTCGGCTGCTGCGGCACGAAGATCTTCCAGGGCTACCGTACAGGCGGCATTGTCCCGCTTATCTCGCCATGCTTGCAGTCCCGCAATCTGAGCGCCTTCGACAGAAGGATCCACCGTCAGAATATCGCCGTCTCCAGCGGTCAGCGGGGAGTCCTCAGTTTCAAGAAATTTGTTGACGCCAACGACGGTGGTCTCCCCGGATTCAATCCGACCCAACCTTTCGGAGTTCGACGCGACCAACGCGCCCTTCATGTAGTCGATGGCCGCGACGGCACCGCCCATCTCGTCGATGCGCGCCAGTTCAGCCCGCGCGCCCTCTTTCAATGCCTCGACTTTTGCGTCCACAACCGGTGAGCCGTCGAACAAGTCGCCATATTCCAGAAGGTCCGTTTCGAAGGCCAATATCTGCTGAATGCGCAGTGACCACTGCTGGTCCCAGGGGCGCGGCAATCCCAATGCTTCGTTCCAAGCAGGCAACTGAACGGCCCGAGCACGTGCATTTTTTGACAAGGTCACCGCCAGTGTTTCTAAGAGAATGCGGTAGACGTTATTTTCGGGCTGCTGTTCCGTTAATCCCAATGAATTCACCTGCACGCCATATCGGAAGCGGCGCAGCTTGGCATCCTCGACACCATAACGGTCGGCGCAAATCTCGTCCCATAGGTCGACAAAGGCGCGCATCTTGCACATCTCGGTCACGAAGCGGATGCCAGCGTTGACGAAGAATGAGATCCGCCCAACCACGCCGGGGAAATCAGCGTCTGATATCTCTCCCGATGCCTCTACGGTATCCAGAACAGCAATGGCCGTTGCCAGAGCGTACGCCAATTCCTGCTGAGGCGTCGCCCCGGCCTCTTGCAAATGATAAGAGCATACATTCATCGGGTTCCACTTCGGCACCTCTCCATAACAGAAGGTGGCGACGTCCGAGATCAATCGCAGTGATGGTGCAGGGGGAAACACATAGGTTCCGCGGCTGAGGTATTCCTTGATGATGTCGTTCTGAACGGTGCCTGTCAGCTTGGCACGGTCAGCGCCTTGTTCATCCGCAACGGCAATGTACAAGGCCAGTAACCATGCCGCAGTCGCGTTTATCGTCATAGACGTATTCATAGTTTCCAGCGGGATTTGATCGAATAAAACCCGCATATCGCCGATATGGCTGATCGGTACGCCGACCTTCCCGACCTCTCCCTTGGCAAGATCATGGTCGCTGTCATATCCGGTCTGCGTCGGCAGATCGAAAGCAACGGAAAGCCCTGTTTGGCCCTTCTTGAGATTCGACCGGTAAAGTTCGTTCGACGCGGCGGCAGTCGAATGCCCAGCATAGGTTCGAAACAACCAGGGGCGATCACGTGTTTGCGCTACGGGGTCGGTCATCGGGCGGCTCCGGCTTGGGGACTCGCCCCATTTTGCTGCATTGCAGCATAACATATCCAGCAAATATTATTGCACAAGTGTTAATTCATCAGGAAGAAAATTACCGACAATTGTAGGAGCAAGATTGCCTACCCTATGGACACGGGACCCTGCCCAGGCCAGCTTGAGCCGATGTGGGAAACCATCGCAGTCCCTGTTTGGGCCGTTTGGCTTACGGTCATTCTAGCAGTCGTGGCGTTGTTGGATCGTGTCATTGGTCCATCGGTCCGCTGGTACCTTCGCAGACGTTTCAACAAGGCCGTGGATCGTCTGAACGAACGATTGCAGGTTAAAATTCAGCCCTTCAAACTGACGCGCCGGCGGGTGCTGATTGAACGGCTGATCTATGACTCGCAGGTTATGGAGGCCGTCGAGGCGCATTGTGCGGAAACCGACATGCCCCGTGATGCGGCGATGGCCGAGGTACAGGCCTATGCGCGGGAAATCGTACCTTCCTTCAGCGCCTATGCTTATTTCTCGATCGGGGCGCGGGTCAGCCGATGGATCGCGCAGGCGCTTTATCGTGTTCGTTTGGGTGCCTTTGATGAAGAGGCTCTGCGCGCAGTTGACCCGGACGCGACAGTTATCTTCGTGATGAACCACCGATCGAATGTCGACTATCTTTTGGTGACGTATCTGGCATCGACGCAATCGGCATTGTCTTATGCCGTCGGCGAGTGGGCACAGATCTGGCCACTTTCGCGGTTGATCCGCGCGATGGGCGCTTACTTCATCCGGCGCAGGTCCCGAAACGCGCTGTACCGCCGGGTCCTCGCCAGGTACGTGCGTATGGCAACCGACGGCGGTGTGACCCAGGCGATCTTTCCGGAAGGCGGTCTTTCCCGGGATGGCAAGCTCGCTCAACCGAAGCTGGGCTTGCTCAGCTATATCGTGAATGGCTTTGACGCAGATGGGACACGGGACGTGATTTTCGTCCCGGTCGGTCTGAACTATGATCGCGTGCTTGAAGACCGGATCCTTTTGAACGCACAGGAAGGCCCAGAGGGTAAGGCCAAATTCCGGGTCAGCCCGCTGACTACAGGCGGGTTCTTCCTCCGCCTGATATGGCTGCGCGTGACGGGGCGGCTCTATCGGTTCGGCTATGCCTGTGTCAGTTTTGGCCGCCCGTTGTCTTTGAAGGACTTTCTTGCGGTCACCGCAGACGACACGCAGGTGGAATTGCTTGGGGATGAATTGACACAAAGGATCGGTCAGGTTGTCCCGGTCCTGCCCGTCAGCCTGCTGGCCAATGTCTTGTTATCGAAAGTCAATCCCATCGCAACGATCGACCTCAAGGTTCAGGCCAAACAGATGTTAGAGGATCTGCACGCACGGGGTGCGCACAGCCATGTGCCACGTGCTGATATGGACTACGCGATCGAAGTTGGACTTAGGATGCTGAAACTACGCCGGATCATTGAGGAAACGCCGGAAGGTTGGGCCGTAAGGGACGCGGAAATTCTGGGCTACTATTCCAGTGCGATAGAGCATCTATGAAAAAGGCGCCCGTGACCGGACGCCTTAATTTCTCATCGAATTCGATCAACTCAGGCTGTAATCTTACGCCTGGCAACCAATCCCAATCCAGCCAGCCCTGCCAGCAACAGCGGCAAGCCTCCTGGCAATGGAACTGGCGTCGTATTTACGATCTTGTCCAGCTTTCCTTCGAGCAGCCAGTCATTGCAGCATCCATAGCCGTTCGGACGCCACACCCAGCCGCTGGCTGTCAGAATACTTCCCCGGACAACGCCGAACGGATCGTTTCCAACATCTCCAAGTCCGAAGAACAGACCGGTGCTGGCTTTAGCCTTGCGGCCGATATTCAAAGAGTCGTTTCCGCAGAGCATCGATGATGCACAAACCAGGCTATCGTCGGTCAGAGTTGACCCTCCGAACGCACCGAACATACCGCCGCCACCGTCGGTCACTCCGCTCATGCCGTAGCTGACGTCCCAAAGAGAATCGTCTGAGTTCCGGCGCACTTGGCCGCTGAGCAAAAACGACATCGCAGAGTCGTCGTAGCTTAGGCTCAACATACTGTTGCCGTTGGTATCCAAGGCAGAGAAGAAAGTGTCCGGGTTCAAGTAGTCCAGACGCAGACCGTATTCTTTATTGCTTTTGCCTCGGTCTCGATGATCGAACATATCGTAGATATATGTCGTCGCTGAAGCGGGACCGGTGAAAAACGCGCCAATTGCGAAGGCTCCAATCGCAATTGATTTAACCAATTTAGTTCCGATTGACATCTCACACCTCCATTACACAAAACGAAACGGGCGCAAGCCCGTCGCCCCCCTTCCGTCGTTCGAGGCTACTATGAAGTTCACAGGTCTGTGAGAATTTTCGCCGCTTTTCGGCCATCTTTCGGCCACTTTTCAATCTGTGGGAGATTCATAAGCCTAGCTTCACCGCTCTAAGTGGCAGCTTCTTCAACCCCAGGCTGATCCCAATTTGTGCAAAACCTATCAGCTTCGAATCAAAAGGCTGTCGTCTACGACGTTGCATTTAGTTACGCAGCAGCTCTTGAGTTTGCATCTTCCAGTTTGGCGAGAGATCAAAAATCCAATTGAACCCTGACTTCGCCGCCATGTGATTTGGTGGACTCGCCATATAGACCATTGTACCGAAGGCGTATCGCGACATCCTGATCTGCGAAAACGTCTAGATTGACGCCAGCGCGACCTAAGAAATCGTCAGCGGAAACCCTTTCCGCAATCGTCACAACCCCGGATCCGACGCTCACAGAAGGATCGTCATACCAATCCACACCAAGTGTCAGGGACGGTCGAACCAATGTGTCGAATGGACCAATCCGGAAATCTCCTCCCACCGTAACAGCGGGATGCACGCTGAAGCTTGTTTCTTCATAGGAAGTAACGATGCGGTTGTTGATGCCTGCGCCGGTCTCAGAGTAGCCATCGCCCTCTACGCGGGTGACGCCACCTGCGAGCTCTGGCGTAACGAACCAGCCATCCCCGCCGAACGTATATGCCACCCGCGCGCGGGCAGAAAGCGTCGTGACGCCAAAGTCCGTCAACGCCGTTCCGCTGCTTGTGGTTCGGGTCGAATCAACATTGCCAATCGCACCAGAAACAGCCAGTCCACCTGAAAAGCCGCTGTCGACGTATTTGACCGTTAAGCCAGCGCGCCCTCTGTTTGCGTCCAAATCGGTGAACAACCTGGACGTATCGCTTTGTTCAAATGCCAACGCACCACCGACAAAGACGTTGTCAAAGACTTCAAACTGTCCGCCGAAAGCGCCGCTGAAGGTGGTGTCTTCAAAGCGTGTCTGATTGCTGACAACAGTTCGCGTCCCGTTGAAAGATGCCCAACTGCACGTACCCTCGTCACTTGGGCCGCTTTCTTGTTCGCAGGAAAAAAGCTGGGTGTTGAAGAATTGAGCCCGGGCAAATTCGGCCACGCCATCCGCAGCGGATGTTCCGCGAAGGTCTGAGAGAAAGATTAACTCGTCCATGGCGGGCACAACCAATAAGAAACCGTCCGCTAAAATTGCAGCAGTTTCGTCTGCTGTGAAAGTTACTAATCCACCAGCAGGAGAGAGCGCGACACCCATTTGCGGTTCACTAACCAACGGCGTACCCGAAAACTAAAAACCAGGTGCAAATAAAATAGCAATCGTACCTTGTTGCAAAAGTTGAGGAAGCTCAGTGGCGGTGAAAGGTACAAATTGAAATGAGTTCCCTCCCGAGCTTATAACGAGTGTGCTGGCGATCTGGTCGTCATTACCCTGTGCCTGCAAAGGGGCTGCAAACGTCAATACTGCCAATAAGCCAAAAAATAGCCTTCAAAATGGTTTTCATAAATTACTCCTTGCGCCCAACCCCGGGACGGTAAAATTTCTTCAGTGAACTAGAGCCGCTCCCACGACCACCCAGTAAACCGTTAACGGATGTCCTGTGCGTCGTCTAGGCGAAAGAAATTTTGCGGGAACCCTATGTCCGACACGAAACTAAACGATAAGGTTGAATGCGCTTTGGACACTCTTCAGATAAGAGTGCTTCTTTCTCAATCACGATATTGGACACACTGTGATTGCCCGCATTGCTGTGCGGCAAGATAATTATGTTTCGATCGCGTAAGAACCTGCAGAGTTGACCCACGGTTGTGAAGAGGACCGTTCGCCACCATACGCGCTGGATCGCATATGGAAGAGCGTCGCACTGAGCGAAAACGAAGAGATTTGAGTGCCGATCAGAAACTCTGAGGCCAGGGAATGGAAGCATGCAGAAACGGTAAAATTCACCACAAGATTCGTTTGTGTCAGCGTCGAAAGGGTTAGTGTCATTTCAAAGATTTTCGTACGGCTCACAAAAAAATTTGCAATAAACCTTTAACAAAAAATGATTTTCTTAGCTTGAGTTCTAGAGTTTCTACCAGGGGTAGTATTATGGAAATTTTATGTAACTCTGAATTGAAGTGCGTGATTTATCAATCATTTGGGCGCCGGAATGCTTGTATTGTGGCGGTTTTAAGGAATTTTTTTGGACTGATTAAGAAAATCTTGTTAACTATACGGTGGGGATAGATGGGGTGATCAATCTCGCATTTTCATAACGTCTGTCTTCAAAGTCCTAAGTTTACAAGTGTTAGGAGATGTTAAGTTGAAACGTAGAAACAAGGAACCAACGCCTAGCGTGTTGTGTCGTGTGAAGGGGGTATACCATGTTTAAAAAGCTTACTGCGGCTGCGCTCGAGCTCGGCGCGGTCCATGCGCCCGACCTGGACAAGTCCTAAGGCGCGCGCACCAGCGGGGTGATCGGTGATGGTGCGCATGATGCCCTGGTTTAGGGGCGGCATGGCAAG
>JBCCHJ010000073.1:0-26936 GCA_039028795.1 Pseudomonadota bacterium | reverse complement strand
GCGCATTGTTGGCGATAACCTCATTCAGCACCCCTGAGCCGGCCTCAGCACAAAGCACTTTCTTGTGTCAGGATACGGTTTCTAGTCGGGGCGGATCGAAAGCAGCCTTTAAAGGCCCGCGCCAGCGGCGCGCGATGCGCCGGGCAAAACGTCGGTGGATCCGGGCAGTCCAAGCCCGCTATGGCGAGCGTTTTGCAAATTTCAGCAACGCGCGGAACGTAACCTGGAATTGCGAGACCCGGGCCCAATTCAGAAATTGCAATCTGAACGCCGATCCCTGCGGCTGAACATGGCGGGGTGGGCCATCGCCCACCCTACCGCCAGCGCCACCGCCAGCGACCAAGGCCCAGCAGGCGCAGCGGAAGGGTGCTGCGCAATGCACCATCGACTTTCTCGCGCACCCGGTTGATCAGGGCGCGGGCTTCGGCCCGGGCCTCGGACGTTAGACCAGGCACGCGGGCCAGGGCTTTAGCGGCGCGTTCGATGTCGTCCGACTCGATCTGGTGGGGACGCCACCAGGCGAGGTCCAACAGCTTCAAGGGCGCCGCCGCGCGCAGCCAAAGCACCTCTTCATCCGTGAGATATCCATAATAGAGCTGGAACAGCTGATCCCAACTGCCGGCCTCTTCCAGCGCATCCGAAAGCCCCAAAGTATAGGGCAGTTCTGTTTCACCCGCCCGGCGGCGTTTGGAATTCAGTGCTGCGATCTGGGAAAAGAAGGCCTGGGTACGGCCATGCCTCACGGACCTCGAAGAAATCGAATCCGTATGCAGGCGGTACTTGCCCAGCACGTCCCGCTGTAGCGCAATGCGCCAGCGTTCATCGAGCCGCCAACATAGATCCGAGTCTTCAGCCAGATGGGCATGCCTGTAACCGCCAACCTCTTCCAACACATCGCGACGGATGAAAAGGAAGGGGTGCGGCAGGTAGGGCTCCAAAGCTGGCAAGCTGGACGCATCGGCTTCGAACAGTTGATAAGCCACCGACAGATCCAGGACATTACCAACCTCGTCGATGTGCAGGGACCGACAGGACACGGCGGCGGCATCGACAAAGGTCAGGAAATCCAGTTGCTGCGACAGCCGGGTCGGGAAGCAAATGTCATCGGCATCGATACGGGCGATGTACCGGCAGTCCATCTGTGGCAAGGCGAAGTTCAGTGCGCTAACCAAACCGCCCTGGGGTTGTTCCAGCACGTGGATGCGGGGATCATCATAGCGGTCGATGATCGCGCGGCTTTCGTCCGTGGACCCGTCATCTACGACGATGATGTCATAGTCCGGATGATCCTGGGTCAGTAGGCTTTCCAGGGTTTCGGCCAAGAACCGGGCGCCGTTATGGACTGGCATAAGGAACGAAATCTCAGGCATCGGCCACCTGGACGGTGATGGCACGGATTTCCATCGCGAACCAAACAGAAGATGGCACGAACAGCGCCAGGCGCAAGGCGTCCGCAGGCGCGGATGCGAACCTGGCGTCCCCGGCCCATAAACGTGCCTCTAATACCCGCTCGGCTATCTGGACCGAGGCCGCTACGTCGGGAAGGTCAACGGCCAAGCCCTTTTCGTCGCCCCGGTCATAGAAAAGGCGCGGAAAGAGACGCTCCGCCGGATAATTGCGGCACGTGATGCGCACCGCCTGGGTCGCGGTGTGGAGATCAAGCTCGACACCGAACCAATCCGCAGGTGCGCGGTTGTCCCCGTGCAGGATGATCCCTTGACCGCTGGGCGCGGCCCGGACGGTGCATTCCATAGCAGTGCCGGGGTCGTAGATGATTTTGATGCCCTCGCCGACTTCAGTGCCGGCAGATAGCGGCACGGGGCCTGCGCCGGCCTTAATCAGAGCACGGTGCATGCTGGATCAATTGGAAATCGCATCGCGCAGCATGTCCAGACGCAAGGGTTGGCTTTCGCCCAGCCAGAGGACGTGTTGCGTGTGGTCGGCCATGACATCGCCGGTCTCGGCATGGGTGAACACCGTCAACCCATCGCGGTTCAGCGCCAGCCAGGCCGTGACCTCGGCAAACTTTTCCGGCGGCACAGACATCTGGCAGGATCCTGTTGGGTGCGGACCAATTGGTGCCACATGCATGCGGCCCATCTGGACACCGAACTGGTCGCGAACTGATTCACAGACTGTACGGGCGCGGTCCACCTGGTCTTCAGCAAAATAGACATGGGCGTGCCAGCCGGTGATTTTCGCTGGGTCAGTCATGGGTAAGTCCCTTTTATTCCGTAGAGCCTTTCTATTCTGATCCGGCGGCCTCGAACAACTCGACCAGATTGCCCGACGGGTCAACGCAAAGAATCTGTTTGCCACCCGGGCCTGGCACCACATTATTGCGGAATGAGACACCTGCGGCCTGCAGCTTGTGAACCAAGTCCTCAATGTTGCTAACTTGAAGAACGAACCGGCCCCAGCCGCCCGGCTCTGGTTTGGCGCCATCCGGCATTGGCTGGCTGGCCGAGGCCATCGGCCCCGCGACCCAGAGGTTCAAATCCTCCCGTGACAAGATTGCCATCGCAGGCCCGAATTGTTGGACCAGGTCAAATCGAAGATGATTAGTATAGAAGGCGATCGCCTCCTCAACATCGTTTACGATGTAACGCACGTCGGTCATCGGAACCTCCGCTGCCTGCGTTTAATGCCCCGCCTGGAAGTCATTGCCCATCCGGTCCTGGCCACGCATCAGCCATAGCGGACGCGTGGAAAAGTCGACGGTGAAGCCAGACGAGTCCGACCGCTTGAAGATCTCGCGATCGAATAGCGACGTTGCGGGCATGTAGCGGATCGCCAGCCCGGCCCGGCGGCGGGTCGAGCCGTTCCGATTAGACCCGTGGATCATATAGACGTCGTGCAGGCTCATCTGCCCGGGTTCGAGCTCGACGTCGACGGCGTCGGCCTCGTTGAAGGCATCATCGCCAAGCTTTTGTGTCAGTGCGCCACCCTCTTCCCGCAAGTGCTCTTTCAGCGCTGCAGGACGGTGCGATCCGGGGATCACGCGCAGGCAGCCATTTTCACGGTCGGATGCCTCCAACGCCACCCAGACCGTACAGGTCGCCAAAGGTCGGATCGGCCAATAATGACCATCCTGATGCCAGGGGACCTCAAGGCCGTCGCCTGCAGGTTTACAAAAGAGGTGGCAGCCCCAAAGGACGATGTCGGGCCCTATGCAGCCTTCTACAAGGTCCAGTATGTCCGGGTCCGCGGCCAGATCCAGAAACGCGCTGCTGCCAACCACGCCCTCGGCGTTTTTGCCTTTGACGTGGATCGACACCAGATGTTCGGGCCGGACACCCGGGTTGTTGGCGATAGCTTCGTCCAGGGCATTCTGCAGGCCTGTCAATTGTGCGTCTGGCAGGCGGTACTCTGGCACAACATAACCTTCGTTGGCATAGGCAGTGGCTTCAGCTTGACTTAGGCGGGCCATGATTTCCTCCGAGTTTTCCACCAGCTTAGCAGATCCACCCGATGATAAAATCCCTTAGGACAACTGGCCGAGTTGTACCGTCGGGCCGGTCAGCTCTTTAAAAAGAACCACGCGCCCCGAAGGAAGAAAGAGCGTTTCAAACTCACCGGCGCCAAAGGCCTGCTCAGCTATGTCCCAGGCAACGCCATCGGCGACAACCCGCGCGATGGCGGCGTCGATAAGACCGGTCAGAACAGCATTTTCATAAATCGAATTCTGGGACACCACGGGCGGCGGGGTCCAATCCTGGGGTTGATAGATCGTCACCGGAGTATCGGGCGCTGAAAGTTCGGTCTGCAACCTCTGCCCCAAAGCACCGGGACGCGAGTCGATCACCTGTTCCGCCGCACCGGCAACCGTGTCTTCGGGGTAGATGACGAAGCCGACAATAACCTTGGACTGCGGAGCAGCAGGCCGCATCGGCTTTCGTTCCGGCCGTGGCCCCAAATCCGGGCCAAACGCAAAGAAAGAAAACACGAACGCGCCGCCAATGATAACGAGATAGGTGATCTGGTTCAGCGATCCAAGGTCGCCGAAAATCCAGATCCCGCCGAGCACAAGGACAACGACGACGGTGGTCGAGATGAAAACGCCCTTTACCAAGGTCGCTCCTCAAATCCATTCACTGGACTGAAACTTAACACATTGAGCGATTGCCTTCATCGGTCTGGACGGCATCGGACCCAAACGTCAAAGTATCGGAGGAGGTAGCGCACATGGATGGACATATCGGTTGGACCCAAGATCAGTGGCAGGCATTCAAGGACCTTCCCAGGGACACGCCATTGAATATGTTGAACCTGGTCCGCGTGCGCGACTGGGCAGCGTATGACGACGATAGACGTGTGACGGGGCTTGATGCCTACAAAACCTATGGCCGGGACAGTCAGGCGGCCTTTGCCAAAGTCGGGGGCCACGTGTTGTGGCGCGGCGCATTCGAGATTGGCTTGATTGCTCCGCCGGACGAGCGCTGGGATTTCTGCTTCATTGCCTACTATCCTAATGCCGCGGCGTTCATCGCGATGCAGTTCGATCCGGATTATCAAGCCGCCGTCAAACACCGCCAAGCTGCCGTTTTCGACAGCCGCTTAATCCGGCTGGGCGTAATGGACCTGGGCGATAATTTTGCCAGCTGATCGAAGCGGTCAATATTTCGCAATCAATCTTCAGAATTTGCAGAGACCGATACGGAAGGAGGTTTCTGTGATGCTCACAGTTCTGCGAAGATAACGGCACCGTCATCTTTACCGAGTTACATGGCATTTAAACGCAGCCGACTTCGGCATATACGGCTGCCCAATCGGGAACAGATGCGCCGGTCGGCTAATTCCGGCGCGTCACCTTCAACCAGATCCCGGTGCGCGATCGCACCGTCAAATGCGCCATGGGCTCAGGCACCCGGCCCGGGACGGGATCGAACTGGAATTTTGCCGCCAGCAGTCCCAGCAACAGCACGCCTTCCTGCATGGCGAAGCCTGCGCCAGTACAAACCCGCGGGCCCGTCGAGAATGGGATGTAGGCATCCCGGGCACAGGCGCGGGTTTCCGCACTTCGCCAGCGGTCGGGATCGAAGACATGCGGGCGGTCCCAGATCCGCTCATGCCGGCCCAAATGCCATGATGACAGGATCACCGGGCTGCCGGGGTCGATCTCTTTGTCGCGCATTGCCTCGGGACAGGTGGCCTCGCGGATCATCATCGGCACTGGCGGATAAAGTCTGAGCGTCTCGCGGAAGACATCGCGGGTATAGGGAAGGCGCCTGAGGTCCGCGAACCCGGGCGCGCCCGCGAAGATCTCTCTGGCCTCCGCATGCATGCGGTCCTGCACATCCGGCTGGTTGGCGATGCAGTAAAGCGCCCAGGCCAGCGCCGATGCAGATGTTTCGTGCCCGGCCAGGAAGAAGATCGCCATCTGGTCGGCCATTTCGGCCTCGTCAAAGATGTCGCCAGTGACCGGATCCTTGGTCGTCATGATCGCGGTGGCCAGATCATCAGGCGCTGTGCCAGCTTGAATCTCCGTCCGGCGCTGTTCCACGAAGGCCATAAGCAGGCGGCGGATTTCCCGCGCAGCACGGCCTTTCTTCCAGCGGTTGGGCCCCAGGCGCGGGAACCAGGCGGGGATGCGCATCAGATCCGCCGGGGACAGCATCGGTGCCGCCAATTGATAGCGGCGGAAGGCATGGAACACCCGCGTTGCGGCGTCGGTGGTTATCGGTTGCGAGAACAACGTCCGGAAAATCACATCCGCCGCTGCATGGCTGGTTTCGAACTCTATCTAGACTGGATCGCCAGTTGCGCGCCCGGAAAGGCGGGTCGCCATCTCCTCCCCCGCCTCCAACATCGGCTGGAAGATCTCGCGCAGGCGGCCGCCCTCAAAACTGGGGTCGATGATCCGACGCTGACGCTTCCACTTTTCACCATTGGTAACGAAGACGGATTCCCCCAGCAGATCCCCGATAGTCGCCCGCACGACGTCGGACTTCGGGAAATCATCCGGTCGTTCCACCAGGATCCGTCGCACAAGATCGGGCTGGTTCGGCATGTACGAGTTGTACCAGGGTGTGCGCACTTCGGTCAGCCAGGCGCGGTAAAGCTTGTTCGGCAGGGCGGCAAACAGATTTTTGCGGGCCCTCAACCATATCCGCCAGAACGGCAGACGGTCCGGGCGTTCCGGCGGCATCGGCGGCACATAGTCTTCTTTATGGTCTCGGGCGTCGGCCTTGGCGTCCATAGACCCTACATCCCGTCCGCCATCCATCAGGTCAAGCCATTCAGCCGGCGTGGCAGACGGGCGCCACCGGATCGGCCAGCATAGAGGGTGAGCATTCGCGCCCGGCAAATCGCGCAGCCAGGCTGCGCGGCCCTGCTGTTATGCGGAAGTAGTCAAAATTGTCCGGGCGCGCAAAGGCGCAGAGATACTGGAAATGCATGCGCAGCAACCGCCAGCGATAGCGCCTGACTTGGCCCGGGGCCATGGTGTGCTTGAACGCGGCAGAGATCACCAGCGGGTTCAGCGCATCTTGCGGGCGGCCATTGGCTCGGCAGGTCCCCGACGGATCGGTCAGTGCGAAACATGCACCGTCCCCAGGGGCTGTGACATCCAGCCAGAAAATCCGGGCATCATCGGCCATATGCGCCAGGTCCGCCCGAAGCTCGTGCGCATCCGGTAAGAAGGACGTCATTGCAATCGATTGGCCCAGCGTCAGCAACCCAAGATGGCTATTGCCAGTATAGCCATTCTTTCGGACGCATCTGGATAGAGCGCTGACGGCCAGTTGCGCACCGGACGAATGACCAACCACCAGCACTTCGTCGTAGTCGCCACTGTCCAGCGCGTCCTGAATTCGATCTGCGAACTTGTCCAGCCGATCCGAAAGCGGTCCGGGGTACTTTCCGGCTTCTTTTGCGGAATACCCGAGATCGTTGACCATAAAGTAGATCATCATCTGTTCTTCGAAGGCACGCGTGCCCAACATGGCCATAACAAAGGCCCCGGCCCCGCCTATCAGCCCGGCCCAAATCGGCACCCCAACGGGGCCGGTCAGAGCCAAACCGGTGGCCACACCAATAAGGCCGGCATAGACTAGATAGAAGATCATCAATGCTGCGGGCACCAGTCCGGCGATCAATGGCCCGCTGCGCAAGCGCCCCATGGCACTGATCGCCCCCGAGGACAGATAGATCCACAGGGTCTTGAACATCAGCGAATAGACATAAAGCAAAGACGGGCGGATTGAATGACGGACAATATCGTCCCAGCCCAGAAACTCGAACTCCGAGCTCGATGTGATCGGCCCCCGATCATAGGTCACGGTCCAGCGAAGATTGCCGCAATCTGTTCGCGGCAGCGCCCTCAGCTTCAGGTCATAGCCGCAGATCCGGCCCTGTTCGGGGCCTTCTTTGCGGTACAGCTCGCGATACCGGCGAGGGCCAAGCGGATCAAACCCGGAAATATAAAACACCTTGCGTCGTGCAACGTCCTGAGCTTCCGGAAACAAAAGCTCGGCACGTGCATCCAGCATCGATGCATAGTCCGGGACGATGTTCAAAGCTGTTCCCCAAAGGTCTTTTGCGACCGGCGCATTCTAACCTCACACAACCCTAATACACATACGCATACGCATTACAAAGCGCTGTATCAGAGAAAGGTTACCGTGGCACTGACACTTCGTGAAGCAGAAACTAACCGATTGTTGCCAAACTGGGAAAAGTTTCCAGTAAGAAATAGGCTAATCTTTCAAAATCGCCTGTAATCATCATGCTTCCCACAACTATCAGAAGAAGTCCCATGACTTTTTCTACCGTACCCATATGCTTGCGGAAATTTCGGGCCCAATTCAAAAATGGGCCGACAAATGCGGCGGCGATTAAAAACGGAACACCCAAACCCAGCGCATAGACCGCTAAAAGCGCAGTACCGGACATCAGCGTGTCTTCCTGCAGTGCCAAGGCCAGGATCGCACCCAGGATCGGGCCGATACAGGGCGTCCATCCGAAGGCAAAGGCCACCCCGATGACATAGTTCGTGCCGAAGGACGAAACCTGCTTGGGTCCTTCAAACCGGGCCTCACGGTCTAGGATCGGCACCCGGTTGATGCCCCAGACCAGCGATGACGCAAATGCGGCCACGCCAAGGATGGCGATGGTGATCATGGCGAACCAGTCGATTGGCTCGCCCCAGACCGCAACCCGCATCAGGATCAACAGGGCAACCGCGATGCCGGCCACCCACATTGCGCTGCGCAATCCCATGAAATGCTGGCCAAGGACATAGATGATGCAGCCCGAGGCCAGCGCCAACTCAGCTTTGTAAAGGTTCAAAGACTGGCCGATGACCGAGGCGCCCATGCCAAGCGCGACGAAAACGGTTGCGAGGCCCAAAACGAAAAAGATGGCGGAAACGAAGACCCGGCGTGCCGCGGCCCGGTCGATCTCTTCCTTTTCACCGGATATCTGGTCCAGGGACGTCCCGCCCAAATACGCCAGATAGGGCGGTGCAAGCGGCAACACGCAGGGCGACAGAAAACTGACAATACCTGCCAGGAATGCCGTGAAGATCCCTATTTCCATACGCGTGCTCGCTCTTAACGATACAGGACTTGACCGTACCCACCACCTAGGGTGCTGGAGGCAAACATAAAACTCAATTTGCCGTGACGGATTGAAGTACACATGTCACTAGCGGCCTTGGCGCAGAAGATAGGCCAAGATGTTTTCGATTTCCTGAGCGCTCAGGATAGGCTCTCCATAGCGCGGATCCTTCGGGTCGCTTCGCTGTCCAACCGCATAATACGCCGGCATTCTGGTGTCAGGCCGCAAAATGCTTGGTGCAACCAGCCAAAGCCGCGCCGTCCCGGGCGACATGCGCCGCGCCAGATTCTGCAGGCTGGGGGCGGCATCCTGATTGGGGTCGGCTTCAGCGCCCGGCCCACCGGGCGAGCCATGGCAGCCGGAACATCCGGTCAGTGTGCGATCAAAGTAAAGCTGACGCCCGGCTTCGGCATCGCCGGGAACCTCGGTCAGACCTTTTGGAATTTCCCGTGCATTGACGATTTGGTAGGAAACAACCCGGTCGGCAGCGTCCGCAGCACAGAGTGTGCCGAACAGCACTGCCACCATCACCCAGAGTTTCGGTTGTCTCAGCATTTGCCTTGCTCGCCAGGGTCGTCCTGGCGGCTTAGTGCCGGGACCCGGTCGATGCAAGCACTTGCGGGCAAGGATGTGTCGCGATAGGCCCCGGGTTATGGACCCGGTTCGCCACGACACCCCCGATGCCGAGATCGATACATGTGGGCTGCTCTGCCCATTGCCGGTGCTGAAGGCGCGCAAAAAATTGTTGTCTCTGCCGCCGGGCAGCATCCTGAAAATGACAGCGGACGATCCCGCGGCCATGGTCGATGTTCCGCATTTCTGCGCTGAGCAAGGGCATGAATTGTTGGATCAAGCTAACCACGACGGTGTTTTAGAGTTTACGATCCGTCGGGCGTGACGTCAGGGTTGGACGTCAGACCTCTTCGATCGCAAAGGCAACTGCGTATGTGATGCGATCAGACTGCTTGGCTTCAATTAGGACATAGTTCTTCAAGTCACGACCTGGCCGACGGTCGCCGCCCGTAAAACCAGGGCTCACTGAAACGCCAGACACGGGTCCGGGCGCTCCATCGGCAATGTTGCCCAGACAAAATCATACGGTTGCTTTTGCAGACTGCCTGCTGGATCGGCCTCGGTCTCAACGAAGCCGACACTCAGAACCGAAACGTCGGGCGCCAGTTGCGCCAGGTACAGCGGCACGCCGCGATCCGTGCGCGCATGACCGCTACCGGTGATCAGAACCGCTTTGCCGCCTCCGGTCTCCAACGCGCGCAGCGCTGCCGCGGCGAAGCTGGCATCGCGCAGACGCTGTGCCTCGACCATGCCGGGTGCCGCGCTGGCGGGAAGCTTGTTGCAATGGGCAACGATCATCTCCGTTTCCATGGCCGCCTGCGCACCTTGGGGCAGATCTGCGGTCACAGCACGTACCAAGGCCGGGTCCGCCGATGCAGCGGCTGCGGCGTCGGCGCCGTCACCAATGGCTTGGCGGATCACCTTGCGGCCCAAACCTCCGCCGGTGACGGATTTGAACGGCGCAGCCTGGAAGACCGGGCGATAGAGCGCCCAATCCGGCCAACCAAGTTTCTCCCACCCGATGGCAGGACCGATCTCCCCTGGTTCGCCGCCCTGAGCCAGGAAGACATTCACACCTTCTTCCGAGGATCGCGGGATCATTTCGGTTGCAAGCGCCGCGGGCTGCAGGCGTGCGACCAGCCAGGCCTGCGCCTGATGGTGTTCCTGGTTGTCATGGATCTCGCCCAAAATGACGATATCGGCGTCGGCCAAACGCCCGGCAAGTTGAGTGCGGGACAGCTCTGATCCCGATTGAACATCGAAGATCCGATCTTCCGAGACGCTGTTTTGCCCATCAGACGTGGCGGCGCAGGCGGCGCAAAAGAGCCCTACGAAAGTGCTGATCATAATTTGCCGCATAGATGCCTCCGCGTTTGGCGGGAAGATAGCCCTTACCCGGCACGCTGCAACTGCTCAGACTCAGCCTGCACAAGACCGTGACAATCCGCGCGAGGGCGCATGGGCCTGGAATTCCTGCCGTAAAACCCCCATGTGACTGCCACAGACCGGTCATTGCATCGCCCACGCAAAGCCATGGACAGCCGCTAGCTTCCCTGTGAGAACCGGTTTATGCTGCACCTGCGCTGCGCGGGGGCATGATGCAGTGAGCGGAGGAACGGAGGGGTCTTATGCAACCAAGCTGGATGGGCTGGGTTGGTTTTGTCGTCCTGGCGGCGATGATTTCCGTCACGTCATGCCAGGTCTGGGACCGCGACGTCTCGAAAGACGAACAGAACAAAACGAGCGAGGCCGCACAATGAGCGCCCAACGGTTTGGCGGGCAGTTCAGCCCAGGCGGCGATCCCAATCCTGGATCCGGCGGCACGAAACCGGTGAACAAGTTTCGCGGGCGGACGGCGTCATCGGTTGATGTGCGCGCGCTGCTGCTGTTTGTGCTGCCAACTCCAATCCTGTTTGCGGCGTTCAGCGCGATGGGAGACGGGGCACCATTGCGGCTGATTTTTCTGCTGGCGGCGTATGTCAGCCTTATGATGGGGGCCTGGCTGGTGCGCGAGGGGCAACGGGCCCACGCAGCATATGATGCGCGCGATATCGCCAAGCCACCTGCGTTTCCCCGCAAACTGGTTGCCGCGTTTCTAGCCGGGATCGGCGTGTTTCTGGCCAGTTGGATGAGCGCGCCTGCCGAATCCGTCCTGCAATTTAGCGGGCAGTTCTTCACGGCCCTGATCTTCGGCGCCATCGCGATCGCCGCCCATGTCGTTGCCTTTGGCATCGACCCAATGAAGGCAAAGGGGCTGGAGACCGGCATCCACGCAGCCGAACTGGAGCGCGTGACGGATGCCCTGGACAAAGCCGAAAGCAAGCTGAAGAACATCGAAGGCCTGGCCCATCAGTTGCGGGATCGTGAAATCGATGACCGGGTCAGCCGCCTGAATGCCACGGTCCGCGACATGATTTCCATCGTCGAAAAGGACCCGCGGGATATGTCCAGGGCCCGGCGCTATCTGGGCGTCTATTTGAAGGGCGCGGAAGACGCGACCCGCAAGTATGCCGAAAATCATGAACGCCTGGACGACCCGAAGATCCGCGAGGACTACATGTCTTTGCTGACGGACCTGGAGGCCAGCTTCAAGCGCGGCAAGGACACGCTGCTGCTGGACGACAAAACCGACCTGGAAGTCGAAATCGAGGTCTTGCGAGACCGGCTGGGCCAAGAGGGCGCTTAAGATTATGGCC
The DNA here is from genome assembly GCA_039028795.1 of Pseudomonadota bacterium. Lineage (GTDB taxonomy): Bacteria > Pseudomonadota > Alphaproteobacteria > Rhodobacterales > Rhodobacteraceae > Thermohalobaculum. The sequence continues at coordinate 15,108 of JBCCHJ010000073.1, read as the reverse complement.
GTGCAAAATGCCCATATTCTCTATGCCGTCATCGCCGTCGCCGGCGGCATCGCTGTGCCCTTTCTTGCGGCGATAAATGCGTCTTATGGGCAGTCCATCGGTAATGTGCATTGGGCATCGTTGACGCTTTGCGTCGTCGCCTTTGTGACGATACTGGCGGTAGCGCTGCTGTCGGGCACCGCAAATCCACCTTTATCCGCTTGGCCGAATGTCCAGTGGTGGCATCTGACCGCAGGATGCTTTTTTGCGATTTATGTAGTCTCGATCACCTTTGTCGCCCCGAAGATCGGCGTCGCCAACGCAATCATCTTCGTCGTCGTGGCCCAGATGTTCACGGCAGTCCTTATCGATCACTTCGGCCTTCTGGGGGCCAAGGTGCAACACCTGGATTGGAAGCGGGCCCTTGGGCTGGCCTTCCTGGTCGTTGGCGTTGCACTGACCCGTTCCGGACCGGGTTCCGGAGCCAACTCATAAACACCGACAAGGGACATTACTCAAAAGGAGGTACTCCCATGGAGACACAAGAAGCGAAGGTAAAGGTTCTGGAGCAGGAAGCGGCCGAGTTGGTCGAGGTTATGCCCGAACCTGTTGCCGATCTCGTGCCCTATGACGCCGCCAGCGCTGAAGAGCGCGCAGCAATCGATCAGCGCGTCGCCGAATTGGACATGACCGACACGCAGACAATCATCAAATTCGGCTCGGCCGCACAGATGGAACTGACGGCGTTGTCAGATCAGATGCTGGACGGCGTTCGGAACAAAGACTTGGGTCCGGCAGGCGACGCCCTGCGCAATATGGTCGGCACGATCCGTGGCTTCGACACATCGGAACTTGACCCGAACGCGAAGAAAAGCTGGTGGCAGCGCATCTTCGGCGGCGGCGCCCAGATCCACGATTTCGTCGCCAAATACGAAGGTGTGCGCGGTCAGATAGACACTGTGACCGATGAGTTGCTGGAGCACGAAACAGTGCTGCTGAAGGACGTGAAGTTCCTGGATAAACTCTACGAGCGGTCTTTGGAGTTCTATAACGAACTCGGGCTTTATATCACCGCGGGCGAACAGAAGCTGGTGCATCTGGACGAGGTCGAAATCCCCAAGGAAGCGGCTGATGTCGATATGGAAGGCAAGGACGCGATCCTCGAGGCCCAGGAACTTCGCGATCTGCGCGCTGCCCGGGACGAATTGGAACGCCGCATCCATGACCTGAAGCTGACGCGCCAGGTGACGATGCAGTCGCTGCCCTCGATCCGCCTGGTCCAGGAAAACGACAAGTCGCTGATCAACAAGATCAACTCGACCATGGTCAACACAGTGCCGCTTTGGAAGAACCAGTTGTCGATCGCATTGGCGACGTTCCGGTCGCGCGAGGCTGGCAAGGTGGTGAAGGAAGCCAATGACCTGACCAATGACCTGCTGACCTCGAACGCTGATATGCTGCGCCAGTCGAACGCTGAAGTGCGCGAGCAGATCGAACGCGGCGTCTTCGACATCGAGGCCGTCAAGCAGGCCAACGCATCGGTTATTGCAACCATCGAGGACAGCCTGCGGATTGCCGACGAAGGTAAGGCCAAGCGCGCTGCGGCCGAGCAAGAGCTGGTCAAGATGGAAGAAGAACTGAAGCAGACCCTGGCCGCAGCTCGCGCACGCGAGCAAGTGGCCCCCGAGGCGCCGGCGAACCCGGCCTGATCTTGGGGCGGTGGCATCAAGCCAGGTCAAAAGACCTCTTAGCCGGCAGCGCATTGCGACGCGATGCGCGACAGGCCGGTCGACACAAAGCCGGGCTTACGGGTCCGGCTTTCGCCTTGGCCGTGGCCGTGACAATGGCGGTGAGCCCGGCCCCAGCCGTGGCAAGTGATCAATCGACGTACCGGATTGTAGGCCCCGCGCCCTATTTCTCGGCCACGATCATGGAAGGGCCAAACCCGCGCGGTGCGTCAGTCGCCGCACCGCAGGGCAAAGCCGTGATCCTGATCGATCCTAAGGTCATGGTGGACTTGCCTTATTTGGAGCCTTTCGTGCTGGCCCATGAATGCGCCCACCATGTGCTGAACCACACGTCACCCCAAGGATTGCTACGGGAAGGGCATCTCTTCAAACAAAAAGAGCTGGATGCCGATTGCTGGGCCGCGCACACCCTGGCGGATCGGGGGGAAGGCACGATTGCCGAGGGTCAAATCGCACTTTTCCTGGAGCAGACAACGCCAAGCCCCGGGCCTCGCTATCCGGCATGGCGAACACGCGCCAAACGGATGCAGGGCTGCATGGACGGAACGATTCCATTGCCGGGGCCCCGCGAGTAGTCCCGGTCGCTATGGTCCATCTGAAAGAGAACAGAACCCCGAGACTTCGGGCGAAAAGTGCGGTAAACTTATTCGACAACAAAATCTTGGGGGACTTCAATGTCAGACACAACAGCCTCCGGTGCAACACAGTCTTTGGGCATCGGCTCAATCATTAGTGAATCGTTCTCGTTATCGTTCGCTAATTTCTTCAAACTGCTGGCGGTGATCATCATTCCCTACATCCTGATGGGTGTTGCAGGCTTCTTGCTGCTCGGCTCGATGCTATCTCCGGATATGCTGAGTGATCAGGTCGCGCTGGAACAGGTGATGGCCGATCCGACCTTCCTGGTGATGTACTTTTTGTTCCTGGTTATCATGGTCTTCATCTCCAGCTTCATGATAGCCGCCGCGACGAAGGTTATCTTCGATGCGAAGACCGGCGGCAGCGGGTCACTAGGGGCAGCTTTCAGCGTCGGTTTCTCGCGGGCTGTGCAGCTGTTTGTCACGATGCTGGTGCTCTATATCGGGATCGTCATTGTCTTTGCGATCTTTGGCGCAATCTTCGGTGTCCTTGCCGGGGCCACCGGCGTCGGCGCGATCGGTATTGTAGCCATGATCGCCATCGTGGTGGCGGCTTTGTGGGTGATGGGCGCTATCATGCCTTTCACCGCCGTGGTTGTTCTGGAAAACCGTTGGGTTTCTGCCATTGGCCGGTCGTTCTCTCTGACCAAAGGCTACCGTTGGTGGAATGTTCTGCTGGTGGTGTTGTTCTCGCTGGTCCTGATCGTCTTCTATATCGTCGTCGCACTGGTCGGCGGGGTTGCGACGATGCTGGGCACTGTCGGGTTCGTCCTGGCGGCCATTGTTGCTGTTGTGGCGATGGTGATCATCGTTGGCGCGATGACCGGCATGTACACGCTGGACTATGCGCGTCTGCGCGAGATCAAGGAAGGCACCAGCCTGGGCGCGATCGGCGACGTCTTCGATTGATCAGAGCTTTCAAAGAAAAGATCGCGGCGCGTCCCCGGGGGCGCGCCGTTTTGGTTTGAGCAGGCCCCGGCTGCACCGCGGCGTTTGTGCGTATTTTTAGAAAGATGAAGTGGGGGCTCACTCTGTTTCGATAGGCTCAATCAGGCTCTGATCATTGTTTTTGACCTGACCCACAGATTTATTGACCGGCCAAAGCTGGACGCGGTCGTCCGGGGGCGGCTCCATCAGGCCAGGGTCGGCCTCATCAAGCCATTCATTCGCCTGCTCGTCCGTCAGGACAACAGGGCTGCGCGGGTGCAAATGCTTGGTCGCCTCGCCAGCCGCCGTGGTCAGAATGGTTGCCGATACGACCGTCTGGTCGTCGATCTTGGCCCGCGCCCAAAGCCCGGCGAACCAAAAGCCCGGGGTGTTGCGTTGAACGGTTATGAACCAGGGTTGTTTTTCGCCTTTCGGGCCTGACCATTCGTACCAGCCGATGGCCGGGATCAGACATCTGCGCCGTGCCCAGGCATCCCGGAACACCGGCTTTGCCGCGGCTTCTTCCGAACGGGCATTGAAGGTGGTCAGCTTGAACTCGGACAAGGGCTTTTGCCACCAAGATGGCACCAATCCCCACCGTGCCGGTCCCGCCCGGCGGCCATTCGTGCCTTGCAGAACGATGCCGATGCTTTGCGTCGGCGCAATGTTCCAACTGGCCTTCGGCCAATCTTCCAATGGCCAGTCCAATTCGGGATCCAGTGCCAGCCAATCGGCCCAGTCCGTGCCGTCTGTATCACCTATTGCAAACCGTCCGCACATCTTTTTTCAAAATCCTCACAAGATTAATGAATTGAACACGTTTTCTTCATGGCCACTTAACTTCATGCGAGCAAGGTCTCATCCGAGGCGGGACAGCTGGGTTCGGAGGTGCGTATCATGTTTGCGCAATTTCTGGCCGGTCTAAGCCGGCGCGTAGCGTCAGTCGAGTATTTTATACCCGTCTGTCTTGTCCTCACCACCACAGTCTTGCTGGGCGCATGCTCGGGATCGATCAGCCGCGAAACCTATGCCGGGATGGCCGATCAGTTGCAGGATGCAGGACTGCTCAGAACCGATCGGGCGCCCGCGGATGCACCCTACACGGCCGAAGAAATAACCCGGAACTTTCAGCGCATCGCGTTTTCCTATGAGTTCCAGTTCAGGGATGGCCAGGTGGTGAACGAGCCGCTCGAAAAGCCCCTGAACCGCTGGGCGGGTTTGATCCGGTACCGCATCATGGGTGATGGGGTGACGCAGGCGGACATTGAAGACGTGGCCCGCTTGACCCAGGAGGTTTCGGCCCTGACCGGACTGCGGTTCGACGCCTCAGATGGCGCGCATGATATGTTGATCACCATCGCCTCGACCAAAGGCCGGGCGGACATCGCCGAATTCTTCCGCAGCAGGCAAATGTTCAAGTATCGCGAGCGGTATGAGATGTGGCAGGCGTCCCCGACCTGGGTGTGCGGCGCCACGATGTCTGGTGCAAAAGATGGATCGGACCAATTGGTCTATGCGCATATCTTCATGGGGGCAGAGCTGCAGGGTATCCTGCGCCAATCCTGCCTGCACGAAGAAATCGTTCAGGCGCTGGGACTGACCAATGACCACCCTGATGCGCGGCCATCGATTTTCAATGATGATCAGGAATTCGCATTGCTGACCGACCATGACGCAACGCTGTTACGGGTGCTTTATGATCCGGCACTGCGCCCCGGCATGACCAAAGCCGAAGCAATGCCGATCGTCAGCCGGAACGTCAGCCGGCACATGTCCGCAATGGCACATATGGCCTACCGCAATCGTCTGGCGGCAAGGCCGGCGACACCGAAACTTTAGATCGCCCGGTTTTGCGTTAGCGGCACCTCTTTGCGGCCACCTCTTTCGGCGTCCGCGCGGCCAAACCCGTACGTCAGTGCGGGTTTTCCATTGTCAGAGAACTGACGGCGCAGCGGCAAGGCCATTCGACCTACAAACGGGATCTTCACCGACTTGGCGCGTTCGGGATCCGCATTTGGCGAATGAGCGACCCCGGTAAGGGATTTGTAGGGCCACGCCACACCGCCGTACCCTGTCCCGCGCGATCCCGAGGAAGCGGGCCGCGCCGGCACAGAGTAGTGCCAATTTCGCCATCCTGCCGACATCAGGTGATTCCAATCATGAATGTATATATATTGCGCATCCAACTGCATCGGTGAGCCTGCCTGCACGCCAGTGCTTGCAAAATGGCTTTGGCCTGTTGCATTCCGGAGGCCAGGACCCATGGAACGGGAGAGAGATAAATGATCTGGGATATGATCAAAGGCGAACTGATCGATGTCATCGATTGGACCGATGATACACGCGACACCATGGTGTACCGCTTCCAGCGCCGCGACAACGCCATCAAGTACGGTGCAAAGCTGACAGTTCGCGAAGGCCAGGCCGCCGTCTTCGTACATGAAGGCCAGTTGGCAGACGTGTTCCAGCCGGGACTGTACCAGTTGGAAACCAACAACATGCCGATCATGACGACCCTGCAGCATTGGGATCATGGCTTTTCCAGCCCGTTCAAGTCCGAGATCTACTTCGTCTCGACCCGCCGGTTCCAGGATCTGAAATGGGGCACCAAGAACCCGATCATGATGCGGGACCCGGAATTCGGCCCTGTGCGCATGCGCGCCTTCGGGACCTATACGATCCGCGTCTCGGATCCGGGCCTCTTCCTGCAGGAAGTCGTCGGCACTGACGGGGAGTTCACCGTCGATGAAGTCCAGTTCCAATTGCGGAACGTGCTGGTCAGCCGTTTCTCGAACGCGCTGGCCTCGTCCGGCATTCCGGTGCTGGACCTGGCCGCAAACACCGACCAGATGGCGGACTATCTGAAGAACCGCGTCGCCCCGGAAATTGCACAATACGGCATCGAGACACCCACCGTCCTGGTGGAAAATGTCAGCCTTCCCGAAGCGGTTGAAGAGGCGATGGACAAGCGCACCTCGATGGGCGTGATTGGGGACCTGGGCAAATACGCCCAGTTCCAGGCCGCAGAATCGATGCGGGCCGCCGCCGAAAACCCCGGCAGTGCCGGGGGCGGCATGGGCGCGGGGATCGGCATGGGGATGGGGATGGCCATGGCGAACCAGATGGCGCATCCGTCACCGTGGGGGCAGGCCCCGCAACAGCCCATGGCGCCTGCGGCACCCGCCGCTGCGGCCCCGCCGCCTCCGCCACCACCACCGGTCGAGGTCGTCTACCATATCGCCGAAAACGGACAGACCCCGGGCCCGTTCAGCCTGGCGCGCCTGGGCCGGATGGTGACGGAAGGCACGTTCGACCGCGATACCATGGTTTGGGCCGCAGGTTTTGCGGGTTGGACCAAGGCCGGTGAAGTCGACGCCCTGGCGCGGCTTTTCACGGTTGCGCCGCCGCCTCCGCCACCACCACCGGCAGGATAGGTTTGAAGCGCCTGAGATACGCGGCAAAAACTGCGCAGCGTATCTCTTGCGCTTTGCTGGCCGTCCATATTTCCTTCAAGGGGTTTAAATTTCGGATGATCACGGGGTGGGTATGACCGAGACGACGTCCAAGGATCTTCCCTGCCCTGAATGTGGGGCGCCGCTGACCTTTAATCCCAAGGCCGGTATTCTAAACTGCGATTTCTGCGGTTTCGAGGGCGAGATCGAAGGGGCGGGCCAGCAGATCAGTCCGTGGGGCGAAAAAACCGGTGCGGCCCCGCAAATCAAAGAGCTCGACTATCTGGCTGCATTGAACGATGCCCTGGACGATGCCGAGATTGAAGAAGTAGTCACGATCCGCTGTGCGGGCTGCGGGGCCGAGGTTGGGCTCGACGCAACAACACAGGCCGATGATTGCCCATTCTGTACGACGATGCTTGTTCGTGACGAAAGCCATGTTCATAAGCACCCGAAACCACAGGGTGTGCTGCCGTTTGCCTTCGATGAACGGACGGCGCGCGAAAAGATGAAGCAATGGTTGGGCGGGCTCTGGTTCGCACCGAACAGCCTGAAGAAATACGCCGAAGCCGGGCGCCCACTGTCGGGCGTATACCTGCCGCATTACACCTATGACGCCGTCGGAGATGCTGACTATACGGGGCAGCGCGGTGACGCCTATTACGTCACACGGACCAGGACCGTCATGATCGACGGCAAGCCGCAGCAACAGACCTATCAGGAACGCAAGATCCGCTGGTCCAACGTGTCGGGCCATGTCCGGCATGCGTTCGACGACGTGCTGGTCCAGGCCTCGGACACGATGGGCCCAGCCAAAGACACTGCAGAATACGGCGGACGGTCCTGGGATCTGGCCGCGCTGGAGCCCTATCGCACCGAATACCTGGCCGGGTTCCGGGCCGAAGCGCCCAGTGTTGCGCTGAAGGATGGCTATAACCGCGCCGAAAACCTGATGGAACAAATGCTGGTCCGCGACGTAAAATTCGACATTGGCGGGGATGCACAACGAATTTCCTCGATGAACACGCGATACACAAACATCACGTTCAAGCATGTTCTGCTGCCGATTTGGCTCGCCAGTTACCGCTGGAACAACAAACCGTTCCGGGTGGTTGTAAACGGGCGGACGGGACAGGTGGCCGGCGAACGACCTTATTCAGCCTGGAAAATCGCATTTGCAGTTATTATTGGCCTGATAGTGGCGGCTGGCGTTGGATATGCGATTGCCATGAATCAGTGATTTTGGGGGGAAGATGATGCGTAAATCTGTTGTGGGATTTGGAGTAGCCCTGGGCCTGGCCGCATGTGCGCAACCGACCGAGCCGGGGACAGCTCCGCTGACGCTGGAGACGGACTTGCAGCAAAGCTCGATCGCATCTGCGGTGTGTACACGCGGTAACAACCCTGCGGTCGTGACGGTTGGCAGAGACGGCTCTGCAACCGGGCGTATCGTCGGCGGGTCAGGCAGCTTCGCCGGGGCGTTCGAGGCACTGGGGCCAAAGACAATTGTGTTCACCGTCAGCCAGGGTGCCATAGCAAACGAAAAACTCCGCGAAGAAATGACGATTGTCGACAACGCGGGTGAAGCAGAACTGCGAGGCACAACTTTCGTTTGCAAAGACGTTAAAGTCCGCACGGCAGGATGACGGCCCAAACGTTGGTACTGGCGTTATCGGTATCCCAGGCCTAGACTTAACCACAATCGAGAACGGGGTGGCTCGTCCTTGGGGGGACGCTGATGAGAGGCCACTCGGTATTCATAGGCGCGGCGCTGCTTTGTGCGGGCTGCGCTGCAGACCCGGCAGATCAACAGGCGGGCGCGCTGGACCCGGGCACGCCGGAACCTGGCGGTGTCGGATTGACGATACCGCTGGGCCTGGACAGCGATCTGACGCGGCAGAAGGTGGCCAAAGCCATCTGCACCCGGGGCAACAGCTATGCCCAGATTTCGGTCGATCCCGAAGGCCGGATCGCAGGGACCCTGACAGATACCGAACGTCCTGTTTCCGGGACGATGATCGCCCGGGACGCGAAGACCGTAGAGTTGACCGTGGACCAGGGCACAGTGCGCGATGAAACCGTCGGCGAGGCGATGCAGATCACCACGGATGGGACCCGCGTCTTCCTGACCGGATCGACCTTCGTCTGCCGGGGCGTCCAGGTCAGATCGGCAGAGTAACGCCTGAAACAGTCTGTGATCGGGCATGCCGGCGCGATTAACCAATCCTTCTGATCTGCCCGGTCAGGCTCTTGCTGTCAGGAGCCATGATGTTCGAAACATTCGTCGTTCACTGTCACATGCCAAAAACCGGCGGTAGCGCGCTGAACCGTCGGATTCTGTTTGCACGCTACGGTATCGACCGGGTGCATCAGATGTACCGATATATCTTCGAGCGGTCCTCTCGGCTGCCGATCCGGCACCGTACGAAAGCTCTGCGCAGCTTTGCTGCCGCAGGCCACGTTCCATTCGGCTATGTGGATCCGATCTACCCGGAAGCGCTTTATGTCTCGGTGTTCCGGGATCCTGTCGAACGGTTTCTAAGCTTCCTGAATTTCATGCTGCTGACACCCGATCACGCCGCCCGGGCCAGACTTCCAGAGAAAGCGTTTAGCAACTTCGAACAAGACCCAGACAGTCTGGCCATGGCCGTCCTGGCAGATCCACATTTGCGGGCCGTGCATTGCAACGCACAGGTGCGCCTGGCCAGCGGATCAGCGCGGCTTGGCAAGACCCCGGTCGGCTCGGATCATATGGATGCGGCGCTGGGGAACCTGTCGAACCCAAGGTATTTGACCGCCCGGCTGGAAGATCTGGACGGCTTCCTGATCCGCCTTGACGACATCTTACCCGGCGAAGGCAATGCCATCGGCGCAGAGAACATTCCGGCTAAGCTGGAAAAGCGTGGGCAGCGACGGCTGCACGCCAAGATGCTGGCCCCGGCCACGTTAACGGCGATCCGTGATGCGAACGATTATGACCTTCGGTTGATCGATGCAGTTGATCGGAACAAGAAACGTTCCCGGCAACGGGCCGCCTAGCCCGTGTCACCGGTCATTCACCTAACCATGTCGCGCAGCTTCTCCATGTTCTTCAGCGACAGCAGGTGATAGTAGACCAGTTCGATAAACTCGCGCTGGAAAAGGTCCGTCAGCAGCTCCGGGTCGATTTGCTTCAGACGCTCGCGCGAGACAACATGGAACCCGGTGAGCGAGACTTTGCTGCCATCCGCCAGGGACACCTGGGCATTCATCGGGTCCAGAAGTTCGTGCTCGTTCAGCAGATCGGTGAAGGCCCGGGTTTTGCGCAGATCAACCTCGAAGACCCGGGAAAACTCCATGATCTGCTTCAGGTATTCTGACGGCTCTTCATCTTCGCCAAAGAGCGCCTCGCCCTTCTTGCCCTTCTTATCGACCCCGTCGAAGGTCTCGTCGATGCAAAGCGCAAAGGTCTCCTCCTCAGCATCTCCGCGGGCGAAGATGAAAGGATAACGACGCAGGAAGGCCGGGCAGTACCGGCCCGTGAATTTGCCTTTCTTATCCACGAAAAGGGACTTTTCCGCCTGCATGCCCAGCATCACCAAAGGCAGCGTCGTCTCGCCGGTTTTGCCGAACACGATGGGAAGATCCAGGGCGGCTGACGAAAACTCTGAATGCATCAATGGCACGGAGTGCTGCTTGGCCGCGAAGGCATAGGTTTTGCCTTGCTCCACCGACCAGCCCATATGGCGTTCTTTCGTCAGTGGCACGACTTCTTCGTAAAACAGCGACTGCTTCGCCATGACGTTCCCTTTTTTTGCCCGTGTCGCGCGCGTTGATGCCCCGTGGCCACAATTTTGGCAACTGGAATATCCCGATCCTGGTGAACAGAACATTGCCGCCTACGGCTGCAGTGATAAGTTAGGGCCAGCCAATCCTCGGGAGGACGCCATGAACGCTTGGGTACGTTTGGACAAAGCCGACAATGTGGTCACAGCCATCAAACCCCTCGAGGCAGGGATTCTGGTGGAGGACGCGACCACGGCCGGGCTGATTCCGCGTGGCCATAAGATCGCGACCCGCCCGATCGCCGCCGGCGAGCAGGTGATCAAATACAACCAGGTAATCGGCTATGCGACCCGCGATCTGAACCCGGGCGAGCATGTCCATGTCGACGAATGCGAGTTTCGGGCGACGGATGTCGACTATGAATTCGGCACGGATCTGAGAAATGTCCAAATGGTGGCCGAAGCCGAACGCGACACTTTCATGGGGTACCCGCGGCGCGACGGCCGCGTCGGCACCCGGAACTATCTGGCACTGATCAGCTCGGTCAACTGCTCGGCCACTGCCTGCAAACACATCGCAGATGCGTTCGGGCCGGCTGAACTGGCCGCCTTCCCCAATGTCGACGGCGTGGTGGCCTTCACCCACGGCACCGGCTGCGGCAATTACGGCGAAGGGATGAAGGCCCTGCAGAACGTCATGTGGGGCTATGCCCGTCATCCTAATGTCGGCGGCGTCGTCATGGTTGGCCTGGGCTGCGAGGGCAACCAGATTGAATGGCTGATGGAGGCGTTCGGTCTAGAGGTCGGCCCCACCTTCCAATGGATGAACATCCAGAACGTCGCGGGGCTTCGGCGCACCATCGAGGTCGGCATCAAGAAGGTCCAGGCGATGCTGCCCATCGTCAACGATGTCCAGCGCGTCGAGACACCGGCGTCCGAGCTGACCGTGGCCCTGCAGTGCGGCGGGTCGGACGCCTGGTCCGGCATCACCGCGAACCCGGCCGTTGGCTATGCATCGGATCTGCTGGTCTCCCAAGGCGGCACCACCGTCTTGGGCGAGACACCGGAAATCTACGGCGCCGAACACTTGCTGGCCGCCCGCGCGAACGAGACCGAGGGAAAGAAGCTGCTGGGCCATGTCCAGTGGTGGGAGGATTACACCCGCCGCAACTACGCCACGCTGAACAACAACCCCTCGCCCGGGAACAAGGCGGGCGGGCTGACGACTATTCTTGAGAAGTCTTTGGGCGCCACGGCCAAGGGCGGGACGTCCCCGCTGACCGCGGTCTGGGAATACGCCGAACAGGTCACGACCCGCGGCTTCACCTTCATGAACTCGCCGGGCTATGACCCCGCCTCCGTGACCGGCCAGGTCGCCGGAGGGTCCAACCTCGTGGTCTTCACGACCGGGCGCGGCTCGGCCTTTGGGTGCAAACCCTCTCCCTCAATCAAGGTCGCCACGAATACGGAACTCGCCACCAAGATGCCCGAGGATATGGACATCAACGCTGGCACCATCATCACCGACGGCAAGACGGTCGAGGAAGTCGGCGAGGAAATCTACCGCTATTGGCTGGCCGTGGCCTCCGGACAAAAGTCATTCTCCGAGGCACAGGGGCTGGGCGATCTGGAGTTCGTGTCCTGGCAGATCGGGGCGACTTTGTAACGCCGCCTCATTGTTAATAGATCAAAACCGCTCGAGCGCATCTCGGATACCGATCAGGTAAGCGCGGGCCAATCCTGCATGACCAACATCCAGCATTCGGGTGCAATCGATCGCCGAATCGCCGAAGAATGGTTCAGTCAGAATAGTAGGTGCACTGGCCGCAACAAGCGACGTACCACCGCGGTCACCGCGCCGCCTGGGTTTCAGGCCACGTGTTCTTAGACCAAGTTCTTCGACCACGGCCTCTTGCACTGCCGAGGCCAGGATCTCTCCGCGATCGGATGTGTGCCAGTGCAACATTTCCGTTCCGGTGCCACCACCAGCATTGAAGTGCAATTCAAGGATGGCAGCAGGTCCCCAAGCTTCTATCTCGGCATATGCCGCAGCTATTTCTGCAGAATAGCCGTTGGGATTTCGTTCACGGAAGAACCTTCGAAGCTCGACGCCGAATTCACCTTCCCTAGCTTTCATTTCATCGAAAACGCGTTGGTTATAGTTCCACTCGGACACGTCGAGATGGTCAGAATAAGCCCCACGTGCATGACTATTGTGCCCGATCAAGATTGCAACCGGGGTGCGATTGCCCGGCTCTAGATCTTCGTCAAATGCTTCGGACAGTCCCATGTCCATGACCTGACGGCGCACACGCGGTATCGCATTGAGTACTTTGCCAATGTAATCACTATCGGTCGCATATCCGCCAGCGTGCAGATGGCCTATATAGCCCGATGGATCGTCTTCATATCGGCGCCAGCCTTCATACATCGCTCCATTGTCGATGAAGCTCCAATATCCTTCGATGAAGTCTTCAATCGATCCAAAGGCGCAATAAGTATCTTCGCCGTCATGCGCTTCATAATCTACGGGCGTGGCCAAGGGGTCGCCCTCGCGCCCTCGATTGACCCGTGCGCGGAACTTCAAACCACCAAAGTTGTTGTGATCCTTTGCCAAATCGCTCGTGGCAAATCCAGACTCCAGGGCCCATTGCGCCAAAGTTGCGATCTTTAGCCCCGACGCCTCGATTGGGATTTCGGCGTACTGACGAACCAGTCGCTCCCAAAGACCGGGATCGCCGTCTTGGTTGGTGGTTGCAGCAACGCTTTCCGTTCGCTGCGTCCGGCTTGATCTTCCGGACCGGTTCGTTCGATTTGACCTATTGGTGCGCTTGGAAGTTGTCATCATGAATTCCTTTCAGAGAAATTTGTACTGAAACTCAACCAATCAACGGCTGCTCACTCGGTTGCTTTGACGGTCTTAGTAACGTTGAAGGAACAGGCATTGCTGTCCTTGGTGGCCAAGGCGCAACGGAACCCTTCAGATAAAGTTTGCGCTGCGACTCCAGTCGCAAAGAACACACCAAGCTTCACTTCCGTCTTGCCGTCGGCACCAACCGCTGTATCACCTGAAAAACTACCAAACGTCGAAAGCGCGTCTTCCTTACCTTTCCGATCACCGTTCGGCTGTTCGCTGAAGGCGGCAATGCGCCGGCTACCGTGCTCACCAACGTCGATATCTTTTGGGATCACGGTTGGAACGATGGCGATGTCTGCGATCTTAAAACCAAGCGTGACCTGCGGTGTGTTGCCGGATTCCGGGGCAGTGCCCACGGAAAGGCCAAAGGTTGCGCCCTGACCAAAAATCAATGGCGATGAGTCACCGCTGCTGCACCCTGCCAAGCAAACGCCAATTAGGCCAGAAAAAACTGATTTATACATTGTACCCTTTTCCTAAGTTGCTGCACTAATTAACAAAACATGGATCTTCAACCGCCTCGAAAAGCGTCCTCATCTCGGCAATCTGGCCGTTGTCCTTTAGCCAGAAAACAACCTGACAATCTGGAGTCAGACACGCGAGTTGATCGGTCTTGAAACCGACGCCCACGGTCGAGGCGTCTTTCCAAACACCGACAAATGTCTGATCGATCAACCGGCTGTGACGCCCATCGCATTCGGTGTAGATGGCTACAGATAAAAACAACTCGACGGCTTGCGAACCGTCAGGGTTTTCGATCTGTCGAATGCCACAAGCGGCGAGGCAAAGAACGGCAGCCAAGGCAATTATGCGATTGCAAGACAACATTAGCGTTGGCTTACAATGACGGTGAATAATCTGATGTGGGAATCACCACAAAGTCTGAAATTCGTTTGAACATGACGACGTCACAGACACGTCAACCCTTTTGAAGAGTGGTTTGTGTTATCTGAACTAACGAAGGTTGGGCGCGAACTCATTCATCGCCCAAGGCGTTGGGCTGTCACCCGTCCTCCGGAACTAAGCTTCCGGTGATTTGGGATTGACCACTCGAACACCCACGCCCTCAAATCGGGTTCAGCGACCTCAAGAGTAGTGGGTGGTAACCCATTCTTGTGTCAAGTCGGTGAGTTTCAAGCCACGCTACTCTGCTACTGTGGCCAGAATTGGGAGCGGACAATCTAAACTGATTTGTCGTTATCCCCGCGAAGGCGGGGATCTCGTTGAACGGCTCACGTCCTCCTTGCATTGCACAGCAATGGGCAGCGCCCGTCCTGCACCCATGGGCGGGCGCTCACTGCGCCGCCCTCGGGAAGGACGCTGCCGTCAAACGATTAGTGTGGTCACATGAAGCTTCTCGGCAACAGTTCCCACCTCCGCAGGCATGACCTCTCGGCTCACCCACCCTCAAAGCGGATTCATCAACCAATCCCGGTCGCCTGGGCTTTCGATATGCTTGGCGATGATCGCCTCCATATACGCACGCAGGACCAGATTGATCCGAACCTGATAACCGGTGCCGAGGTCGCGGTACCAATCCAGCACATCCTGATCCAGCCGGATCGTCATGCGGCCTTTCTTGGGCGCGCAAGGTGCCTTTTTGTGCAGCCCATCCCAGCCCGGCGGAACCAGGCCTTGGGTGCGGGAGCGTAAGGCAAGACCGACCCTCAGATCCTCCAGCCT
>JBCCHJ010000072.1:0-28028 GCA_039028795.1 Pseudomonadota bacterium | reverse complement strand
TGGCGACGGTACAAAGCCTACTCGAGTTCTTTGCCTTTGCTGCACAAAAGATGTGCCAAAATTGATGGACGGAGTCCTCATAAGCAAAGTAACCCACGAGGAAGTGAAGAAGCTTACTTTTGATTTACACAAAACCCCAGGTTTCATCACCAGCCACCCTGATACGATAGAGACCGATAAAGGTCTTTTAAAAAGATTAAGCGAAGTAAGCGATCAGGCATTGGAAACACACGCCTTACGTTTATTTGAAGATCTGGAGAAGATCGTTCCAGATAGCGAGCAAAAAATTCTTCACCGTTGGGATTATCTGAAACTACACCTTGAACCCAGTGCGGTGAAGTCGATACGAGATATTGGCGATGACTTTAAGAACCGAGAAGAACAATTCTCTCTAATAAAAAAGTTAGCGGTCGTACACAAAGACTCTCAAAACTCAGCATTAAGGGCCTTTGGTTATCAAGATATGTCTCCAGGCATATGCTTAAAAGACTTAAAGAATAGATGGGTAAATGCTTATCGAGAGAAGAAAGGTTTAAGTATAAATGAAGAGTCTGGCATAAATACAGAATGGGCACGCGACTTATATGCCGACGTGCATCGAGCTATCTTCAATTGGCAAGCTCAGAGAACTTTTAATTATTTCGAGTCGATTTTTTTCCGAGAGATCACATATTTTCGACCCGCTGTAATCAAGGCAATGAGTTATATCGATGGGTCGATGGACTTCGATGTATACTTGTATCGCTTAGAAGCGAACGAGATGGATCTGATTGACAGCCTAATCAAATCAAACAAGGCATAGAATCGCATATATAATCTGATTAATACAAGCATTTACTTTGAAATAAATCTCCGTTTTTTAAATACATAACTTGCTGGTTATTCTGAGTGGACTCGGAAGCGCATTTTGGATCAGGCATCGAGGCGTAACACTCCCATATTCGATCATTGGTTGCCGCACCTTGGTTTCAAGGTAGTTCGGGCTGTTGCGATCGCGGGATCTTTTGTGAGTCGCGATCCTCGATCACCTGCGAGCTATCCGATCATGGCCCGATCTTCCGAGACAGAATAATGCTGGCGGTGACGCCTTTTTTGCCAGCCCTTCAGCCTGCAAATCGCCTGGCTTTTTGTGCTCCGTGTGACATCACCATCCACCCGGCCCGGAATCATGCCGCGAAGCGGCCCGGGCCTCGCCCGACCGTCCCGCGGGAGGGCGAAGTGGTATCCGCGTGCGCGCAGCTGGGAGATAGAGGGACTTTGCAGCCATAAAGGTGCTGAGCTGAGAAATTGGCTCGCCCACCCCCGGTCGGGCTTTGCCCTCGCAACCCGCTCAATGCCCCGTCATCCCCGCGCAGGCGGGGATCTTGTTGAATGGTGGAAGGAGACTCCGGCCTACGCGGGAGTGACATGAGAGTTGCAGGAGTGACGGCGAAGACGATGAGATCCCCGATCAAGTCGGGGATGACACCATTCAGGTTTCTACGCCTCCACAGCCCGCCGCCCCGCAATCTCCGGATGGTTTGGGTTGACCTCGTACCAACCCCTGCTGACGCGGCGGACCACACCCTGCCCCACTTTGCGGGACAGGATGATGCTGGCGTTGTGACGTCCGTTGGTCAGCCCCTGGGCCTGCAGCATGGTCTGTACCTCTGCCACTGTGAACGGGCCGTCGCGGTCGGCCAGCCAGGACTGGACCGCCTCGACCCGGGGTGAGGGTGTGCTGGGGGTCTTACGTTGTTGCAGTGACATAGTGATCGCCGCAATGCGGGCCTGCAGGGACAGGCGCTTTTCGCGGTCGAGCAGGTCCAAGATCGCGTCGAGCCCTTGGTTGAGCTTATCGATCTTTCGCCTGGTTGCGCTCAGGTCGCGGCGAAGCTCGCCCTCCCATTTTGAAAGGTCGGACAGTTCGGCCACCATGGTCTCGGCTGCTTCGGTCAGGGGCACTTCCGCCTCCGTGGAGTTTCTTCCATTTACGGTCTCTGATGGAGGTGTAACTCGATGGAGTTAAAAGTTTGCTTAGTTGCTGACGAAACTCCGCTAATTTCTCGCTAATGCGACAAACCGGAGGGATTTGGTAAAGAGTGGGTAAAAAATCTCCCAACCTACTGCATGGGTCCAGGGGGCATCTCATCCCAGGATGAGTGGGGATTTTGTCGAGGTCGCGAAAAGATTCCCGCCTTGCGCGGGAATGACGTTGACCCTTGAGGAGATTCCCGCCTTCGCGGAACAACGATTGCTGTTTCGCAAGGCACTCCCGCAAAGCATTGAACGCCGGTTCTGCTGTTTTTCGCCGGGCTGCGCGTCGCGCCTGGCCACGGCACAACTTCGCCGTGCGCGCCGACTTGTGGTATTCTTTCCGCAGAATGGAGAACGGGAGGGAACTATGGCTAAGATTGAAGGCGGCTGCCTCTGCGGCAAGATTCGATACGAAAGCGATGCTGACCCTGCGATGCAGGCTATTTGCCATTGCAAGACCTGCCAGAAGAATTCAGGCAGCGCATACTCGCTGAACGTGGCTGTTCCTGCGGACAGCCTGTCGGTCAGAGGGGAAACGCTGACATTATATGTCGATCGGTCGGGCGCCAGCGGGCAGGAGTTTCACCGCCATTTCTGCAGCATATGCGGCAGTCACATCTATGCAGGCGGACCGGCCTATGGGCCACTGTCGTTCATAAAGGTCGGCACGATGGACGATCCCAGTTGGGTCGAGCCGAACACGCACATATGGACCGCGGAGAAGATGCCCTGTGTCGAGATCCCGGCGGATGCTGCGCAGTTCCCGGCCAATCCGGGATAGGCAAGCGCCGCGACAAAAAAGGACCCGGGCAACGTCGAAAGAATAACGCGGCCCGGGTCCAACCTGAACGCCGAGGGACATTGGCGTCAGTGTCTGGTTTGGTTCCACCAATCGCGCGCATGGCGGCTGGTTTCCTGGGCCAAGGCTGCGGCCTGCCGACCAAACGGCGTATGCCGTAGCTGGCCATTAAACGGGATCGCCAAGCCCATGACCATCAGTTTGTTTGCGTGATTGGTTTGGACCATTGTTTCCGCCGGTCCCTGGCCAATGAAGCCTAATGTCGCTTGTTCGGCCAACGTTAACTTACTGACTGCGTCCTTCACTTTGCACATACTCACCACCCAAAATGACTACTGGTAATGGATTCATTTTATCACAGGTGAGCGTTTTCCGGGCACTGATTTGCGGGGATAGATCATTTTGCGACCAAAGGTTGAATCGGGACAGTCGGCCCGGCGCATAGCGGCACCCAACCCGATCAACCAGGCGCCGCGTCTGTTTCAGGGTTTCGAGGACCCGGTTATTCCACCGTCACCCAATCGAGGTCCGGCAGGTCCGCGCCTGCCCCATCGTCTTTCAGGGCTTTGACCACATCCGCCCAATCGTCCAGGTCCGGATGCGCCGTCGCACCGCCCGGGAAATGGGCGTCTCGTACGGCGTTTAGCTTTGCCTCGCCTTTGGTCAGGAAGTCCTGAGCCTCTGTCTGCTTGCCCTGGGCGAAGGCCGTGGCGGCAGAAAGGGTCCAGACCAGCGCCTCTTCGTATTCCAGGACCTTGAAGCCCATGTCCGGCAGGCTGCGCAGGAACGACCAGTCATCGGCAGCTTTGTCGAAATGCTTGGCCTGGTGACGCACGCGGGCGCGGGCATAGCGAAGCGCAAAATCCGTCTCGCCGGCATCCTCGACCGCCTGGCAGGCCCGGTCCAGGTGCTGCAAGGCATCGTCGAGAAGCTTCTGGTACTCGGCCGGTGTCGGATCGCGGCCCAGGTATTCGCCGCGCCCGTCCGTCGGGCGGGCATAGGTCTGGAACGCCGCCACATAGTCTGAGGTTGCCCGGCCGAATTCGGGGCTGGACATGCCCGGTGTGCGCACCGGGTTGTCATCAACCGGCGTCACGGTCAGCGCCTCCCAATCGATCTTGAAGCCGGCGTAGTCCGCGTGCGGGCCGGGAGAGGCGTTGCCAATGCTCATCCAGATCTGGTCATCGGCGCGGGTCCGGTCGGGGTCTGCCCGGGCGATCGAGCCCATCAGGCCGTAGGATTTGCAGACGGTCCGCCCGAAACTGCGCGAGGCGCCATCGAGGTATCCGTCGCCATGCCCGGACAGCACACTGATGGCTGTGTCGGTGGTGAGCCCGCCCGCAGAGCCGGCTTTGTCCAGCGCCGCCTGCGCCGTGCGCAATCTTGCGCGGCTTTCCAGCCATTTGCCGAAGGTCGGTGTGAAGTGCTGATCGCCGTAGAAGTCGAATTTTTCTTCGGTGTCTCTATGCAGGAAGTGGTTGGACTGAGTGAAGCTGGTCCCCAGATCCGTGCGAGTGACGGACTGGGTGCCGCCATTGATTTCGAACCTGGCGGCCTGGCCGGCTTTGGCGTCGCTGACCGTGATGGTCCAGGAGCCGAAATGGCGGGCATCGGTCAGGATCTTGTCGGCCTGATCCAAGGTAGCGGCCTCTCGCAGGATGCGCTGCTGCAGGAAGGGCGCGATGGAGTAGCGCCGACCGGCCCGGCCAACATCATACTGCGTTGTCGACATCTGGTGGATCGACGCCGCCAGGCCCTGGTCATTCATGCCGGAGATGCCGCCGGGATAGGTCAGCCCTGCGGTGCCAATGGCGACATAGCGGTGCCAGGCGGGGTTCGTCTCGCGCTCGTCAATCACGAAGATACCGGGCCAATTGTTCCAGGCGAAGAAAGCGCCGTCAAAGGTTCGGGCGTGAAGTCCGCGCCCGTCATCAGTCAGGGCCGGGGCGGCACCGAACCCGGTGCAGCCAAATCCGACGCGGCGGCTGATATGGTTGAGCCGCTGGGCAGCCTTGCCGACGCCTTCGCGGTCGCCCTGTATTTTCTGGAGAAGCGACATGCTGGTCCGGCGACGGCGATACTTCCGCGCGGCGACCAGAACGTAGATGATGGTATCCGAAGCCTCAGGGGCAAGCGGTGTTTCCAGACGCCGGGCGAGGCCTTCCGCGCAATTGCCAACGTCGATGGCCACCACCGCATCCCGGACATCGCTGGCGGAAAAGCGCGGATCATCCAGAGTATCGAAAATTCCATCCCCTAACGCAGCACCTCCATCACGGAATTCGTCGGGACAGGCATCGAATACCTGGTCTGAAATCCGCCGGTAGATCGCGCTGATCACCCAGGAAAAGAAGTCCGATTCCATATCCGTCGCGGTGTGGATGGTGTCCAGAATTTCCGGAAAAACACCGGTGTCGATCTGTTCTGCCAACAGATGTCCGTGGTCATAACAAAGATCGGCAAAGCTGCCTTTCTGGCGGAGCACGAAGACCTTTTTGCTAGAGATTTCGGCCCAGTGCAGTGTCGAATCCGCCCGGCACTTGTCCGAACGAATGGCATCGCCAATTGCGAAGGTCATGGTCTCGCCCCCCTGAGGACTCTTTAATCAATCCGCATCAATGTCCTGATGCAGCATAAGAATACCACAGGCGATCGCTGGCGCGGAACATCAACTTTGGCGCGATCTGATATTCGTGTCGGAATGTGAGTTGCACCAATTCGCGCGGGCCCTAAATTCTTTAGGTGAAAGTGAGGCTTTATGTCGGAAACGACGCTCAGACTGCTGGTGTTCTTCGGCATTTTCGCCGCGATGGCCCTGTGGGAGCTTGCCGCGCCGCGCCGTGCGCAGGTCACGGGCCGCGGCGGGCGCTGGCTGACAAACTGGGGCATTTCGATCGTCAATTTCGGGGTCAGCGCCGGCATGAAGATCGGCCTGGGCGCAGCGGCGGTTTTGGCCGCGCTGGATGCCGAGGCTCATGGCATTGGTCTTTTCCACATCGTTGACACGCCGTTTTGGTTGGAAGTCGCGATCTGTTTCGTCGTTTTAGACTTCGCGATCTGGTTTCAGCATTGGGCCAGCCACAAGGTTCCGATCCTATGGCGGCTGCACCGGGTGCATCACGCCGATCGCGATATCGATGTCTCAACGGCAATCCGGTTTCACCCGATCGAGATCGCGCTTTCCATGCTGTTTAAGATTGCCCTTGTATACGCTTTGGGCGTCCCTTTGGTCGCGGTTATCCTGTTCGAGGTCGTTCTGAATGGCGCGGCGATGTTCAATCATGCAAACATCAATCTGCCGGTTAAGGTCGATCGTTGGCTGCGGCTGGCGGTTGTGACGCCGGATATGCACAGGGTGCATCATTCGGTTCAAAGGGCGGAACATGATACGAATTTTGGGTTCAATCTCAGCATTTGGGACCGATTGTTCGGCACCTATACGCATGCGCCGGAAGGTGGGCATCAGGGGATGACCATTGGCCTGCCAGCACACCAGAACGATGGCCCGACCAAGCTGGGCTGGTCGCTGCTGTTTCCGTTTCGGAGATGACGGTGTTCGACCATGTGCAGCGGTCCGCCACGGCTGTGGGCCTGACGGTAGTCGGTGGGTTTCATCCACAAAGCGCTGACGATGCGGCCGAGGGCGTCCAAACGGTGGTTCTGCTTGGCCCTGGCGGGTCAGAGACGTGGGACCATTTCTGCCAAAGCACCGAGTACAGCGATGGATTGGCACATGGGATGGACCGCTGGTCGCGCCGGGTGATCACTGCACTGGGTGAAGATCTGGATGCCGAGCCTGCGTTTCCCTTTGGCGGACCGCCCTGGTTGCCGTTTCAGAAGTGGGCCACATGGGGAGAGCACGCAGTGCCCTCGCCCGTTGGCATGCAGGCATCCCCGAGCCGAGGTTTGTGGGCATCTTATCGCGGCGCTTTAATGTTCCGCATGAAGCTGGATCTGCCGGAATGGCCTGATGCGTCGCCCTGCTCGCCATGTGCGCAGCCCTGCCGGACCGCCTGCCCGATCGGCGCATTCCAGGATGGATCCTATGACGCGGCGCGGTGCGCCGACTATGTGCGATCAGAGGCGGGTCATGCCTGCCGAGACGGATGCCTGGTGCGCAAGTCTTGCCCTGCCGGACAACAAATCGCATTACCCACAGCCCAACGTGAATTTCACATGCAGGCGTTTCTGTCGGCGAACTAGGCTAACGCGGACTGAATGATTGTCGGCTGTAGACGATCAGTTTTGAAGTCAAATTTCCAAGGACGTCATTTCAAGCACCCAAAAGATCGGTGAGTTTGTCGAACGCCTGATTCCAACCACCTTCGCCTGCGGTCCCCTCAGGAACACCGACATGAACCATTGTCATCGTTGTTTTGCCGTCACTCTCGCTTAGCTCGATAATGACTTCCGTAGTGTCCGGGTGTCCCTCTGGCATCCCCATCGCCTGCGGCGGGATGATCGTGCCGTCCTCTTTGCACATGCTTTCAGTATAAACGAGGCGGGTTGGACTGCTTACTTCCTTGTAGACACCGATGAACCACATAGACATCGCTCGGTCAGGTGTCGTCATCTCCATACAGACTTTGCGCGTGCCGCCAACGACGACGTCCATATCGGCAACGGGAACAGACATCCCTTTGGGACCATACCACTTTTTAAAAAGCTCTGGGTCAGTCCACATGCTCCAGACGTCTTCGATCGACGCATCAAAAACACGCGTTATTTTCACCCAGTTGTTTTCTCCGCTCACGATTGTTTTCCTTTCATCGTTTTCAGGATGCCGCTCATCACATCGAAACGCGCATCCCAGATATGGCGGTATTGATCGGTCCAGTTGGCCACAACCGCGAGTGGGTCTGTCCTTAGGGAACAGGGTCTGAACTGGGCATCTCTGCCTCGAGAAATGAGGCCAGCATTCTCTAAAACCCGAATGTGTTTGGAGACCGCTTGAAGGCTCATATCAAGCGGTTCGGCAAGAGCATTGACCGTCGCTTCACCCTTAGCCAGACGCGCAAGAATGACGCGGCGCGCCGGATGTGCCAAAGCCGAAAATGCGGCATCAAGCTGTGCATCCTTGTCCATATGCCTCTATTAAACTAACTGGTTAATAAAGCAAGTGGTTAAATACCGGAGCTCGAAGTGTTTTGGACCAGCCCTTAGTCAGGTCGCATCTTGCCTGTCAGGCGGTAGACCTGGCGGTGCGTCGTGCAGCTTGTCCGCAACGTCGCCGTTCAAAGCGGTCGATCGCAAACGCCTGCTCCAATCACTTGTCATAGAACTGTAATTGCTCTGTCATCGAGTTATCCACATTCGCGAAAAGCTGTGGATATCCCGAGTTCTGGTTTGACCAGATCAAGATCCTGGGCCGAACTAGACGAATGAAAAAGGTGATTCTTTTGCGGCATGCCAAGTCGAGTTGGGATGACCCGATGCTCGACGATCATGACCGTCCGCTGAACGGGCGCGGCAAGGCAGCGGCCCCTGTGATCGGTGCCTGGTTGGCCGACCGAAAACACGTGCCGGATACGGTACTGTGTTCGTCTTCCGAGCGCACAAAGCAAACGGTGCGGCGTATGCGGGATGCGTTACCGGGACTGCCTGATCCCCAGGTCGATCCGGAACTCTACCATGCGTCGCCAGCGACCATGCGCGACCGTTTGGCCACACTGCCAGCTGATTGCGAAACTGTGATGCTGGTCGGCCACCAACCGGGCCTGGGTTCGCTGGTGCGCAAACTCTCGGATGGGCAGGAACGCCGCCGGTGCCGCCGGGCCTATGAGCATTTCCCCACGGCTGCTGCGGCAGTGTTGGAATTCGACGTCGAAGACTGGGCTGATCTGGATTATCAGCAGGCCCGCTTCGTCGATTTTGCCAAACCGCGGGAACTGATGGACGCCTGAGCGGCGCAACTCAACTTCAACCGTTATTTAGCCTGCTATGCGAAAGGCCCGGCCTCGATTGCTCGAACGGCCGGGCCTCGATGTCAAATGACGTTGATTGCCGTGTAAGCTGTTGCGATGCCAACGGCGACGAAAATTGGATAGTACACTAAATACGACATAACAGCCTCACATCCCCCCTCGAGATCATTGGGCCGGCTTTTCACCCAACTGTTCTTGAGTTTAGGCGGATCACGGGAGGCGATCTGTAGCATTCGTTACAGTTTCGAAAAAATTAAGGGCGGGATGACCCCCGCCCTGTTTCTTAAGCGCGGCACAGGCGCGTGCCTGCGCGTTTATCAGTGGCCCAGGATCTGGCTGAGGAACAGCTTCGTCCGGTCTGATTTCGGATTGGTGAAGAACTCTTCCGGCTCGTTCTGTTCGACGATTTGTCCCTGATCCATAAAGATCACCCGGTTCGCGACCTTGCGGGCAAAGCCCATTTCGTGGGTCACGCAGATCATCGTCATGCCTTCTTCGGCCAGAGAGATCATGGTGTCCAGAACCTCGGAAATCATTTCAGGGTCCAGGGCCGATGTCGGCTCGTCAAACAACATGATCCGCGGGTTCATGCACAAGGACCGCGCGATCGCTACGCGCTGCTGCTGTCCACCAGACAATTGTCCAGGGTATTTATTAGCTTGCTCCGGGATCTTCACGCGCTCCAGGAAGTGCATGGCGGTCTCTTCGGCTTCCCTCTTGGGCGTCTTCCTGACCCAGATCGGGGCCAGCGTGCAGTTTTCCAAAATCGTCAGATGCGGGAAGAGGTTGAAGTGCTGGAACACCATGCCGACCTCGGCCCGGACCTTGTCGATGTTCTTCAGGTCTGAGTTCAGCTCGATCCCATCGACGACGATGTCGCCCTGCTGGTGCTCTTCCAGCTTGTTGATGCAGCGGATCAGCGTGGATTTACCGGATCCGGACGGGCCGCAGACGACGATCCGCTCCCCGCGATAGACTGTCAGGTTAATCTCGCGCAGCACGTGGAATTCGCCGTACCACTTGTTCATATCCGAGATCTGGATCGCGACCTCGTCACTGACCGTCATTTTCGAGCGGTCGATTTCCTGGTCCAGGATGTTCACAGCTTCAGACATAGCGACCTCCTATCGGTCGGTTTTCAGTTTGCGTTCCAGGTACATCGAATAACGCGACATCCCGAAGCAAACGACAAAGAAGAAGAGACCCACAAAGACGTAGAACTCCCAGATGATACCGTTCCACGCGCTGTCGGCGCGGGTCGTGCCAATCAGACCCACTGGGTCCAGCAGCCCGATCACGACCACCAGTGTCGTATCCTTGAAGAGCCCGATGAAGGACGAGACGATATTGGGGATCGAAATCTTCAGGGCCTGGGGCATGATGATCAGGCGCATGGACTTCCAGTAATCCAGGCCCAAGCTGTCCGCCGCTTCGTACTGGCCCTGCGGCAAGGCGGCCAAACCACCCCGGATCACCTCGGCCATATAGGCGCTGGAGAACAGCGTCACCATGATCACCACCCGCAGGATCAGATCGAGATTCGATCCCGGCGGGAAGAAGTAGTTCAACACCACGTTGGCGACGAACAGCAAGGTGATCAGCGGCACGCCGCGGATGAATTCGATGAAAACGATGCAGACCGTTTGGATATACGGCATCGATGACCGGCGCCCCAGTGCCAGTACAATGCCGATCGGCAGGGACAAAACAATGCCCGCAATTCCGATGATTGTGGCCAGCAGGAAGCCGCCCAGTTTGTTACTGGCGACTGGCTCCAAACCTAATGGGATTGCATCATGTATTGTGTCAGCAACCGGGTCGATTGCCACCAGCATCCAGACAACGGCGGCGACCAGGCCTAAAATCAAACCGATGGTCGCACCTTCGCCTTCGAAAATCTTCGAGACCGCCTGGAACACACCGTATGCGACAACAAAAGCTGCGGCAAAGGCAACGATGCCCCAGAACGAACCGCCCCAGATCAGCCAATAGGCGATGATCGGATAGCTGGCGGAAAACATAAGCCCAGCGCCGCGGTATGGGACGTTGTCGAACAGTGCCGGGACCAGGGCCACCAGCAGAAGGATGAAGGCCAGGTTGGGCCGCCAGCGTTCATCGCTTGGGTAGAAGCCATAGATGAACTGATCGAAGCGTTCGACAATCACAGCCCAGCACGCGCCATGGGCGTTGATCTCGCGACACTCTTTCAAGCTTGACGCAATCCATACCCCATCGACGAACGCCCATTGGATAATCCCCGGGATCATCAAAACGATGAGTCCGATGGCCAGGATCGTCAGGATCGAATTCGTGATCGACGAAAAAAGGTTCTCGCGCAGCCATCCGATAACGCCCGTCGTAGACGGCGGTGGAGGCGATTCAGGGATCTGGCCACTTGCGACGAAGGCGATTTGCTTGTCGGACATATCAGGCCCTCCGTTCGCGGTTAAAGAAGGTCAGGTTCGGCTGTGCCCCAAAAATCGTGTAGCCGATGATCGCCACACGGATGATCAGCCCACCACCGATGATCATTACGGCAGAGAAGGGCGAGATCAGGCTGAACTGGAAGCCCGCCAATACGGCCAGAACGAACACGATCAGTTCCAGGAACGCCATGTCAACAAAACGCGGGCTTTTGAAGATGCAGGTAATCAGCGCGCCGAACGCGGTGATCAGCATGCCCAAGGCCGCGATTTGCGTGAACACCGACCATCTGAAGTAACTGTCGCGCAAATAGATCTGGTCCTGCACTGCCCCCGCGGCGGCAAGCGCCGTGCCTTGCGTGACGTCGCCGTCCGCGCCGCTGTCGATGTATTGCTGCATCACGGTTCGGACATCGGTTTCGGAGAAACGGGTCAACAGCGTCTGCGCCGCCTCGGCCCCTTTGTCCGCATTCTTTGCCGGATCAAGCGCGGTGAAAGCCTGGGTAAGCCCGTCGGACAATGCCAGTTTGATCGTATCCAGCGACCCGAACTTGGTGAGAATTCCGGCGTAATCCTGCACGGTGATCGCGGCCTCGACGAACACGAAGTTCAGCACCAAGACCCAAGTGATCAGATAGAATAGAACGAACAGGTTCAGAATACCGCGAATGCCGTATGTGGGACGCATCTGGGCATCGCCCTTCTTCAGCATTTCCCATTGGCCGTTCATACCATCGAAAAAGTTCAGGAAGCTGAATCCGCCGCCAACAACCGAGGTTCGTTCGACCAGTTTGGCGTTTTCATTATAGAGGTTCATTACCGCCGAAATGCTGAGCGAGACCGAAAGGTAAAACGCCATCAGCAGGAAGATCGTCTCGAACTCCTTGCCTGTCTGGTTCAGCGTGATGCCGCCCAGCGTTCCGGTCGCGTCCATATATCCGACCAGCAAGGCCAGCGACGAGTTCTTGGTCAGGTTCAGGTATTGCGAGATCATCGGCGGAATGATGATGCGCAGGGCCTGCGGCAGGATCACAAGGCTCATGGTCCGGCCGGGTTGCAGGCCCAAGGCATAGGCCGCCTCGGTCTGGCCTTTGGACACGGCCTGGATGCCCGCGCGTACGTTTTCGGCAATGAAGGCGCCGGTGTAGATCGCCAGGGCCAAGGTCAGGGCAACGTAGCTGTCGCGAAGGTGGACGCCGCCCTGGAAGTTGAAGCCCTTCAACGCGGGATAATCCAGACCTATGGGTTGCCCGGCGATAAAGTACACCAAGATCGGCGTCAGGAAGATCAAGGCCAGTTTGATCGGGAAAACCGGCAGAATTTCCCCGGTCATTTGCTGACGCCGGACGGCCCAGCGTCCGAAAACGACTGCTGCAATGATCCCGATGATCAGCGCGGCGATCACCAAGAAAGAACCTTCGCCCAAAATCGGCGCCGGAATATAGACGCCGCGATTGGTGGCGGCGACACTTTCCCAGAACCACATACTGGCCACGGCGTCTTCGCCCCTGAAATCCGCAGGTTTCGGCAGCGTTTCATTGATCACCGCAGCAACAAGCAGAATTTGGATCAGCACCGGAATGTTGCGCACGACCTCGATATAGACGGTCATCAACTGACGGATGATCCAGTTCTTCGAAAGCCTTGCCACACCAGCCAAAACGCCAATGACGGTCGCCAGAAGACAGCCCAGAACCGCGACAATCAACGTGTTCATCATGCCGATGACAGAAGCGCGCGCGTGGCTGTCGCGCGACGTGTATTCTATGGGGCGCTGGTTGATGTCATAGGACGCGGGCGTCGTCATGAAACTGAAGCCCAGTTCTTTACCCAGGGCCGCCAGGTTCTGGCTGACATTGTTGATCAGATAGAGCACGACGATCAGCGTCACAAAAAGCGCTACAATCTGCAGGAAACTCGATCGGTATCGGCTGTCATTCCACAACATGTCGATGCGGAACGACTCCTTTGGCGGAACCGTCGTGACACTCATGCGCAAGCGCCCCCTGTTATTAATCTGTTCTTAATCTACCATTGTGCAGCGCAGCACGGGTTTCAAGATAAAAAAAGGGCGCGTCCCTGATTAGGACGCGCCCTTCAATGCACTTAGCGGAACGGCGGAGCGTAGAGAATGCCGCCCTGAGTCCACAGCGCGTTCAGGCCGCGGGACAGGCCAATCGGTGTGTTTTCACCGATGTGCTTCTCGAAGACTTCGGCGTAGTTGCCACCGGCCAGAACCTTCTGAGCCCAATCAGGAGACAGGCCCAGCATGGCGCCGTATTCACCTTCAGTACCCATCAGACGGTTGATCTCTGGGTTGTTGGTGCCTTTGGCCATTTCAGCCAGGTTGTTCGAGTTCACACCAACTTCTTCAGCGATGATCATCGCGTTCAGAGTCCAGCGGACAACATCACCCCATTCGTGGTCGCCGTGACGGACCAGCGGTCCCAGCGGCTCTTTCGAGATGATTTCCGGCAGGATCACATGATCGCCAGGTGCTTCGAAAGTCGAGCGGGTCGCAGCCAGACCGGATGCGTCTGTGGTGTAGACGTCGCAAGCGCCAGCCAAGTACTTTTGCTGTGCTTCTGCGTTGGTCTCGATCGGAACCGGCTCGTAGCTGATGTTGTTGACCCGGAAGAAGTCAGCCAGGTTCAGCTCGGTCGTGGTGCCGGTTTGGATGCAGACCGTGGCGCCGTCCAGTTCTTTAGCGGACGAAACGCCCAGAGCCTTGGGAACCATGAAGCCTTGGCCGTCATAGTAGTTGACGCCAACAAATTCGAACTTCAGGTCGACGTCGCGGCTGAAGGTCCAGGTTGTGTTCCGGGCCAGCATGTCAACCTCGCCGGAAGCCAGCGCTGTGAAGCGGGTCTTACCGGTGGTCGGAGTGAACTGGACAGCTTTCGGATCGCCGAAGACGGCGGCAGCGACAGCGCGGCAGACGGCGATGTCAAAGCCGTCCCACTCGCCCGAAGCGTCGGTGAAGGCAAAGCCAGCAACGCCGGTCGACACACCGCATTGGACGTGGCCTTTTGCCTTAACGTCATCCAGCGTGCCCGCGCTGGCTACACCAGCAACCAGGCCGGCAGCCGCAACGGTGCCGAAGAACAACGAAGTTCGCATTGAGATACCTCTCTCTCTGTGTTCAGGATAATCCTGAACGAACCTAAGGGTTCGTGATCGATGTTTCGGGGTCGATCCCCGCCGCAGAAGATGCGCAAGCCGATCGCCCCACGTCAAGCATTCGACTGAAATTAGCCAGGCTGACCTAGGGGAAAGACCTAAAAATGCCGGGTTACTGGGCGGTTTTGGGCAGAAATCTCACCATTCGGGCAGATTGAGACGTGACTGGTGGCGTTTTGTGCATCTCAAAGTCCGATGTATGCCCGGCATCCTTCATTTTCCGGGACGCCATCGATTTCATGGGTTCGATTCAACCTGGATTTCCATGCACGCATAGGTGGTTTGGCGACGCCATCGATCAAATAGCAGGCAAAGACGAATCAGCGCGGCGAATCGGGTCTGCGCTCTTGACCGGATGATCAGGCTGACTACGTTCGCCCAACCCGCTGAGCAGGAGCTTCCCGAAATGTCATCAGACAAAAAAGACGCAACGATTGCGGTTACCGCAGGCCGCCGGCCCGAAGACAATCATGGGGTTGTCAATCCGCCGGTTTATCATGCGTCGACAATCATACATCCGACCTTTGAGGCGTTGCGGGCATCCAGCAATATTCCCGCCGGGGATGGTGTGACGTATGGCGTGCATGGGACCCCTGGGACCTTCGCCTTTGAGGAAGCGGTCGCGAAATTAGAAGGCGGATTTCGGACGCGGCTTTGCTCGACCGGTCTGACTGCTGTTACCGGACCATTGCTTGCGTTTCTGAAAACTGGCGACCATCTGCTGGTGCCGGACAATTGCTACGGCCCAACCCGGCATTTCAGCGACACGATGCTGAAGGACTTGGGTGTCGAGACGACCTATTACGATCCGGAAATCGCCGGCGGCATCCGCGAATTGATCCGCCCGAACACAAAGGTTGTCTTCACCGAGGCGCCAGGATCCTGGACGTTCGAGATGCAGGACATCCCGGCCATCGCAGAAGAGGCAAAGAAAGCCGGCGCCACCGTGTTGATGGACAACACCTGGGCCAGCCCCCTGTACTTCAAACCCTTCGATCACGGGGTCGATGTCTCGATCCAGGCGGTCACGAAGTACATCAGCGGGCATTCCGATCTGGTGATGGGGGCGGTCACATCCACCAAAGAGGCCTACCCAGCGATCCGCAATGCATGGCGGGCGTTGGGCCTGGCGGCCAGTCCAGACGATGTCTTTCTGGCGATGCGCGGACTTCGGACAATTCACACCCGCCTGCCCCGCCATTGGGAGAACGGATTGAAAGTTGCCGAGTGGCTGATGCGTCGGCCTGAAGTCGCCGAGGTCATTCACCCTGCCATGGAACACGATCCGGGCCATGCGCTTTGGAAACGCGACTTCGTTGGCGCATCGTCGCTGTTCGCATTTACATTCACCGAGAACCTGTCCTCCGACGCGCATATGAGCGCCCTCTTGGATCACCTGCATCATTACGGCATGGGCTATAGCTGGGGCGGCTTTGAAAGTCTGCTGATCCCGGTCTATCCGCAGGCCCGGCGGTCGGCGACGGTGTGGCCCAAGCCGGGCCGGCCCAAGGGGCAGACCATGCGAATCCATATCGGCCTGGAAGACCCGGACGAGTTGATCGAGGATCTGAAAGACGGGTTTGAACGGATGACGAAGGTCTAGCGCCTAACGGCCTTCTTCAAGCGGCGTCGGCTTAATCTCGATCGATGTCCGCTGTTCGGCCTGTTCCTTTAGCGGGCGCAGGAAATCTGCGTCCAGGTCATCATTCAAGCGCAAAGCTTTGTGCCGTCCTTTTGCGCCCAGGCGTCCCCGACCCATCGTCGTCGGGCCTTCGCGCGTTTCAACGCGGAGGGTGACATCCTCGATCGCGCCGACGGGCAGTTCGATCAGATCGCCTTGCTGCAGACGGCTGAGCTCTCCCACGGAGAATGCGCCGAGTTCTATGATCCCGTCCGCCTCTAGCGCGATCAACCCGACCTGTTCAGCCATGTAGCGTTCCCAGGCCAGCTTCGTCGTTTCATTGGTCGAAAGGTTTCCAGAGAGATCTTTCTTCAAAGGCTCGATCGTCGAGATCGGCACAACAAAGTCCATGCCAGCACCGCGTTCGTCATCGCCGATATTGAAGTTCAATTTGATCACAAAGACTTCCGCACGGTCAGGCGCAATCCTCACCATGCCCGGTTGTTCTTCGAACTTTATCCTTTGCGCGTGGCCGATGGCCGAGCGGCCGCACACTTCATGCACAGCCTCATCCAGGGCACTGCACACGAGATCGACGAACCGGCCATAGATGGCCAGATCGATTTGCGTCAGTTCCCGTTCGAATTCACTGACTTCGAAATCCCCATCGCCCCCCAGGGACACATCCAAAACCTTCGCCAGCAGCCGGGGGTGCGCCTTTACAAGGCCCGAACCACCGGTTTCCGGGAACGAGATCAGAAAGATTGCCGATGGCGCGTAAAGCTGGCGCAAATATTCGCCATGTCTGACGACCTCGTACCCGAAGACGCTGACATCAATTCCGGACAGGACTTCCTTGCGCGCCATCGTCGCGATGATCGAGGCAAAGGCATTGCACAATGGCTCGATCGACGGGAAGCCCGATACCCGCATTTTCGGCCCGCGCAGTTTGCGCTCAAGAACCTTGTTTTCCATTCGGCCGAGTTCCCATGGTTCCAGATCTGCGCGAACCATGCCCGATGGACATTTCGGCGGCGTTAACAATGACCGGCGCACCGTAACCCAAAGCTAAGGCTTGTCGGGTATCGGTGTGACCCAGAAGCAGAAAGCGGGGAACCAGTGGACCAGGCCCGGCCGATCATCATCAAGAAGAAGAAAACAGCGGGTGGCGATGGTCACCACGGCGGCGCGTGGAAGGTTGCCTATGCCGACTTCGTGACTGCCATGATGGCGTTCTTTCTGTTGATGTGGCTGTTGAATGCGACCAGCGAGGATCAGCGCAAGGGGCTTGCCGACTTTTTCGACCCCAGTATCCCGATCAGCCGCAATTCGGCGGGCGGCGCGGGGATGCTGAACGGTGATTCGCACAACGCGCCGCCCGAAGCGTCCTCGACAGCGACGCAAGGCGTCCGACCAAAGCACACGAAAAGGGAACGCGGCGAAGATTTGGGCGATGAGGACAAATCCCCTGATCGTCCAGATGGCGATGCTGAAACCAGCGGCCATCCCAAGGAAAAATCCGATGGCACGCCCACGGATGAAGAGCGCAAGCAATTGGAGACCGTCGTCGATGACCTGCTTGAGCAGGCCGAGGCCTTGGGGCGCGAGGGTCTGATCCAGCACTTTTCCATGCGCGTGACGCCGGAAGGTCTGGTCATCGAAATCGGCGATCTACAGGGAGAGCCGCTGTTCAAGTCCGGGCGGGCCGAACCCGAACCGATCCTGTCCGATCTGTTGGCTATTCTTGTGCCCGTGATCGCCAGAACAACGAATGACGTTGCCGTCGTCGGTCATACTGATGCCAAACCCTTTGCAGGGTCGAAGCAGTATTCCAACTGGGATCTTAGCGCCGACCGCGCCAATACGGCCCGGCGGATGCTAATCGGCAGCGGCTTCGCCGAAACCCGCATTGTCCGTGTCAGCGGCAAGGCTGCGACCAGTCCCCTGGTCGAAGACCCCTTGGCACCGCGAAACCGGCGCATCGCAGTGACCCTGCTGCGTGAGGGCCGAAGTTAGCATGCCCTTAAGGAGGATCGGCTTAGACTGGTCCGGAACAAGCATACAGTTTGCGTATCAGAACGAGGTGAGCACATGAGTTTGTCTTCAGGTTTGAACGCGGGGGTTGCGGGCCTCAGCGTGAATTCCACCCGTCTTGCGGTGATTTCCGATAACATTGCGAATTCCAACACCAATGGATATCGCCGCGCTGATGTTGACTTTTCATCCTTGGTCACATCCAGCAGTGGTGGAAACTATTCGGCCGGCGGCGTCACGGTTTCAACTTTCCGGAACGTTGCACAAGCCGGGCCATTGATCTCGTCAGGCAATTCCACGGATATTGCTGTGTCCGGTACCGGGCTGCTGCCGGTCACCCCGATTGCAACCGTTGATCAGGGTGGCGGACAACGTCCCTTCCAAATGGTCGCCACCGGCGCCTTCCGCCAGAATGAAGACGGCTACCTGGTCACCCCGGGCGGATTGGTTCTGACAGGATGGCCGACCCTATCGGACGGCACACTGCCCGCACCGGTTCCACGGGACATCCCGACGGCGCTGGAACCAGTCCGTCTTTCGGCTTTCTTGACGGCATCGGACCCGACGACCGAAATTGAACTTGGCGTAAACCTGCCTGCCGAAGAAACCGTGGCAGGCGCATCGGGCGATCCGATCACGTCCCCGATCGAATACTGGGACGCAATCGGAATCTCTCATTCCCTAGAGATCACGTATACGCCCGTCGTGCCCGTGACCGGAACGTCCAACCAATGGAACCTTTCGATCAGCGACAGCTCTTCGACGCCAGGACTGATTGCCGATTTTGATCTGACCTTTGACGGAACACGGGCCGGGGCTGGTGAGTTGCTGACCGCGACTGCAAGCGGTGCAAACCCGGCCGATCCCCAAGGCGCCGGAACGACCGCAAGCTTCGATGCAGGCACCGGGCAACTGACAATTTACGTCCCGGATGGCCCGATCGAGGTACAGATACTCTCGAACTCCAGCGGTGCGGGGCTCAGCCAACTCGCCGCCGCATTCACGCCGAATGGTCTGGGCAAGAACGGCGCCCCGGCCGGGAACCTTGCCGATTTGGAGGTTAGTCCAAACGGCATTCTCAGCGGCGTCTATGACAATGGAACCCGGAGGGCGCTCTACCAGATCCCGCTCGCCGCGGTTCCTAATCCAAACGGATTGACCGCCATCGACAATCAGGCGTTCGAGATTTCGTCGAACAGCGGTGCCGTCTTCTTCTTTGACGCGGGCGAAGGCCCCGCCGGCAGCATGTCTGGATTTGCCCTGCAACAAAGTACGGTCGATATCGCAGAAGAACTGACGGACATGATCGTGACCCAGCGCGCATTTTCATCGAATGCCACAGTGATCCGAACCGTCGATGAAATGCTGCAGGAAACGACGTCCATCAAGCGATAGCCCTGACCACGCGCGTATCCCGGGACCAAGCTAATGTCTCTATCAACGTCATTTTTCAACGCCCTCAGCGGGATGACCGTCAACACGAAGATGACGGAAATCGCGTCGAACAACTTGGCCAACGCGTTGACCGATGGATACGGCCGGCAGTCCGTCAATCTGGGATCGGCGGCTCTGGGGGGGCGCGGCATCGGCGTTGCAGAACGTTCGATCACGCGGGCCTCGGCCCTTCAATACACCGAATCGCGGCGCCAGGCGGATGGCGAGGCGGCAAATGGCTCTGTGCAGGCCGAAGCGCTGGCGCGTTTGGGCACACAATTGGGGGAAGCAACCGCGGAAGACGGACTGTTCCGGCGTATCGAGGCGCTGGAAACCGGACTGAGGCAATTATCCGAAACGCCGTCGTCGGCGCCACTGCAATCGCAAGTGGTCGATGCGGCAAGAGACTTGGCCGATAAATTTAGCAGCATATCGGATCAGGCTCTGACCGTGCGCAGTGACGCCGACGCAGCGATTGCCCGCGATGTTGCTACGGTGAACCGCAACCTGCAGGACATCGAAAGTCTTAACGCCAAGATCCAGGCACTTTCGATAACTGATACCAGTGTGCCGTCACTGATCGACCAGCGCGAACGGCTGATCGATGAGGTCAATGCAATCATTCCGGTTCGGATCCAACCGCAGGACAACAATGTCGTCCATCTCTACACCGCTGGGGGTCAGTTCATCCTGCAAGAGCGCGCGCAGACGCTGGAATTCAGCCGCACGCCGGTCATCACCACGCCGATGATCTATGATCCTGCCGGTGGCGGCGCGCTTTCAGGTTTGACCCTTCGCGGCCAGGACATCACGCCCGGATCGAACAACTCGCTACAGGTTCGTGAAGGAACATTGGCGGGACATTTCGCCGTTCGCGATCAGATCACTGTCGAACACCTGGAACGGGTTGACCAGTTCACAGCGAATATGATCTCGCGTTTTGAAGACCCCGCCGTGGACCCCACAATAACGGCCGGCGATCCTGGTCTCTTTACGGACAACGGCGCTGCGCTGGACCTTTTGAACATAGAAGGACTTGCCGGACGTATTTCGGTCAACGCGCTTGTCGATCCGGCCGAAGGCGGTGATCCGGCGCGGCTGCGCGACGGGCTTCAATCCGTTGGACCAGGCCCGTTGAATTCAGATGCCATACCGCGAAATCTGTTGGATGCGCTGTCCGAGCAAGTGCCGGCAAGCGGCGTGCCAGGGTTGGCCGGATCGCTAAGCGCGTTCCAAACAATTTCGGGGATCGTCGAACTGGTGGGTATTCAACGCACCGATGCGGAAGCCGAAGCCGCCAGATTGTCCATCACGCGTGAGACATTGGCGACCAGCGAGGCCGATCAGATCGGCGTCGATACCGATCAAGAGCTGCAGTCGCTGATCCAGATTGAACAAGCGTTCGCCGCTAATGTTCAGGTCGTTCAAACCGCGTCCCGAATGCTGCAGGAATTGCTGGAGATACGCTGATGCCGGAGTTTGGCTTCCCCGCCCAACCACGTTATGCCTCAATGTCGCGTTTGATCGCCGACCTGCGCAGCAGGTCCGACGACACCCGCGTCGAAGCGGTTACCGGACGTTTCCGGGACGTCACATCCGTACGCCGCGGAAATGTCGACGAGATCATGCAACTGGAAAAATCGATCGCCGATCTGAACACATTTGCGGAGTCGATTGCCCTCAGCGAAACACGTGCATCGATCATGCAGGCCAACCTCGGCACGGCGGTCGATATCGCGCAGAACGCGGCGGACACCAGCATTCTGGTCCTCAGCAATGAAACCGAGATCGCCGCAGAGGTGTTCTCTGACAGGGCCCGCGATGATTTGAACGCGCTGGTTTCTAACTTCAATGCGAACTTTGCCGGGCGGGCGCTGTTTGCCGGGGACGATGCCGGGACAGTGGCTTTAGCAGATGCAGAGACGATCTTCACGACATCGGTTGCAATCCTTGAAGCCGCCCCCACTGCAGCGGCCGGATATGCGGATCTGCAGAACGAGTTTTTCGGGGCTGGCGGGGCGTTCGAGACGATGTTCTACCAGGGCGGCGCTGGCCGCGCACCACTGACGGAAATCGCAGAAGGTCAGCGGGTTGATTACGGCGTGAAAGCCGATGAAGACGCGATCCGTAGTGCGCTTTTCAATACGATCGTTTTTGCCGCGGCCTATGATCGGTCAAACACAATTCCCGATGATGAACGCCGTGCTTTGTTGCAGCATGGCTCGGACGGGATGCGCGGCGCGATCACGGAAATGATCGATGTGCGATCGCGCCTTGGCACGGCCGAGGCGCGCATCGCCGATGTGAAATCCCGCAATGTCGCAGCAGAGGCCGCCTTCACCTTGCGGTTCAATGAATTGGCGGGCGCTGATACTTTCGAGGCGGCGCTTACGCTGACCGAATTGGATACGCAGCTTCAAACGGCCTATCAGACCACTGCACGGCTTTCGAACCTAAGCCTGGCCAACTACATCTGATCCCTCCACCGGAGGGAAAAGGAGCAGAATGTTCCGAGCAATACTGATTGCGCTTCTGACACTCGTTTGGGTTGGTCAGGCCATCGCCGCCCCGCGGATCAAAGACCTGGTGGACTTTGAAGGCGTCCGCGGCAACGACTTAGTCGGCTATGGCCTTGTTGTCGGGTTGAACGGCTCTGGTGACGGCATCCGCAACAGCCCGTTCACCGAAGAAGCCCTGCAGAACCTGCTTGAGCGTCTGGGCGTCAATGTTCAAGGTGAACAGTTCCGCCCGAAGAACGTTGCGGCCGTAATCGTGACGGCGACACTACCGCCCTTCGCCCGGGCCGGCAGCCGGATCAATGTCACGGTTTCCGCGATTGGCGATGCAAAGAACCTTTTGGGCGGCACTCTGATCATGACACCGCTGAACGCCGCAGACGGTGAAATTTATGCCGTGGCGCAAGGGCCAATTCTGGCAGGCGGCATTGGCGCTGAAGGCGACGGCGCCGCGACCCAGATAGGCGTGCCAACCTCGGGCTCGATCCCGGGCGGCGCCCGTATTGAACGCGAGGTTCCGTTTTCCCTGGATCAGTTGGATCGCATGCGGCTCGCATTGCGAGAGCCTGACTTCACAACCGCGGCACGGATCGAAACTGCAATCAACGAAGCTGTCGGCAGCAACATCGCACGCATGTCCGATCCCGGAACCGTGACTTTAGATCTAAAGTCGGTGTCGGCATCACCTGCCCGGATGATCGCATCGATTGAAAACTTAGAGGTTACGCCGTCGCGCAAGGCCAGGGTCGTGGTCGATCAGCGATCCGGCACCATCGTGCTGGGATCAGACGTCAAAATCAGCCGGGTCGCGGTAAGCCAAGGGAACCTGACGATCCGCGTCACCGAGACCCCGATCGCATCGCAACCCAATCCATTTGCCGAAGGCGACACGCTGGTCCTGCCGCGTACGGCTGTTGACATCGACGATGGCGGGGACACCAAATTGGCCTTGGTCGATCAGAACGTGACGCTTGCAGATCTGGTCGACGGGTTGAATGCGCTGGGTATCGGTCCGCGGGACATGATTGACATCCTGCAAGCCATAAACTCAGCAGGCGCTTTGCACGCCGAATTAATTGTTCAATAGCCGCAAGCAGCCGGTGTCAGCCAAGTCCTGCGAACAAATCATGCTGCAAAGATGAGGTTTGCCAACCCATCGTCTCCCAGGTGCGGGCCATATGTTCCGGCAACGGGGCGTGAAACTCGAGTGCCTTTTTCTTCAACATAGGATGCTGAAAGCGCAGCTGCACCGCATGCAAATGCAGTTTCCGGCTCAGCGCACCGCCAAGACCTGCGCCCCACCCTTCCCCAAGGTTTTCTTGGGTCCGCCTGCCGTACTTGCCGTCCCCGGCGATCGGCGTGCCAAGCGCAGCCATATGCGCGCGCAACTGGTGCGTTCTGCCGGTCACGGGCCGTAGCGCCACGGCCGCCATTCTAGATGCGGCCTGATCCAGAACGCAGTATTCGGTTATCGCGGACTTCGCGCCTTCCGTTTTCGCAAGATCATCGGGATGGACCAGTTCCATCTTTTCCGCACCGCGCGGGCCGGCCTTGGTTAACCCGAACCGGATTGCCCCAGCCCAAGGCTCTGGCCGCCCGGCAACGGCCGCCACGTAGACCTTTTCAACATCCCGCGTTCTGAAGAGATGCCCAAGCGCAGTCGCGGCAGCACCCGTCCTGGCCAGAACCAACAATCCCGATGTGTCGCGGTCAAGACGATGCACCAGACGCGGATCGTCTGGCCGGTCAAAGCGCAGCACAGGCAACATCGTGCCCAAGTGCCGCTTTTGGCCGGATCCTCCTTGAACCGCCAATCCAGGCGGTTTGTTGATGACTAGAAGGTGATCGTCCCGGAACAACACGGCATCCTTGATCAATTCCGCATCACGCTGATCGATCTCGGGCGCCGTAGGTTCTTCGCGCGGACCCGACCCATCCGGCAACGGGGGTACCCTTATCGTCTGCCCAGGAACGACGCGCGTCGATGCTTTCGCGCGGGCGCCATCAACGCGAATTTCCCCGCGGCGGCACATCTTCTCGATCCGGCCTTGGCTGACATGCGGCCAGCGTTTGCGGAACCAGCGATCCAGCCGCTGTTCCGCCTCGTCCGATCCGATTGTGACCTGTTGGACGCCGCTCATACCCAGAACACGCGCGCCAAGGCTATACCGGCGATCAGCGCCAGGATGGACAAGACAACCGACCCGCCGACATAACCAGCGGCGGCAACGAGACGCCCGTCCTCGTAAAACCGGAAGGCGTCCAACGAAAACGCCGAAAAGGTCGTGAACCCGCCGAAAAGGCCGGTCATTAGAAAGGGCGCCAATCGGGAAATCGCCTCTGGTGTTTTTTCCAGCATCAACACCGCGCAGAGCCCCATCAGAAAAGATCCCATGACGTTGACGAGTAGCGTTCCGACTGCGATTTCCCCCACCGCACGCCCGATAGATCCCACAGATAAAAATCTGAGCACAGCACCGATTGCACCGCCTGCCGCAACAAGAAGAAGCTTTTCAATCATTCCGCGGCCCGCTCGCTGCGCAGCCGGTCGAAATAGGCCAGGCGTTTGCCAAGGTCCCGTTCGAACCCGCGTTCGACCGGTTCATAGAACCGGACACGGTCCATATTGTCGGGAAAATAGTGCTGGCCGGAAAACGCATCGGGCGCGTCATGATCGTACGCGTACCCGGCCCCGTATCCTTGTTCCTTCATCAGGTTGGTGGGGGCGTTCAGAATGTGGTGTGGCGGCGCAGCAGACCCGGTCTTTGCGGCGGATTTGCGCGCCGCTTTATAGGCCACGTAGGATGCGTTCGATTTCGGCGCCAGTGCCAGATAAAGCACGGCCTGAGCGATGCCAAGTTCGCCTTCGGGCGATCCCAGCCGTTCATATGTCTCCCACCCGGCGAGGCACTGTTTGACCGCTTCGGGATCGGCCAGTCCGATATCCTCGACCGCCATACGGGTGACGCGGCGCGCCAGAAACCTAGGGTCCTCGCCGGCATCCAGCATGCGTGCCAGC
The DNA here is from genome assembly GCA_039028795.1 of Pseudomonadota bacterium. Classification (GTDB taxonomy): domain Bacteria; phylum Pseudomonadota; class Alphaproteobacteria; order Rhodobacterales; family Rhodobacteraceae; genus Thermohalobaculum. The sequence continues at coordinate 3,062 of JBCCHJ010000072.1, read as the reverse complement.
CAATAAAGCGCTGCGTCGGGATCAGATCCACGCACGGATTTGTGCAAGGCGGAAATCAGATTGTAGTGCCCGTCCCCGGATTTGCCATAGACCGGTGCGCGCCGGGTCAAGCGCTGCGCCAAATCCGCGGCCGAGTGTGGCCCGGCACCCATCTGCAAAACCTGCTCAACCAGGTTGAGCAGCGTCCGTCCATCGCCATCGGCCATCCGCACCATGGCTGCGCGCGCATCCTCCGTGATGTCCAACGGTCCAGCTTCTGTGTCAGCCCGTTCCAGAATTTTTTTTAGGCTGGTCTCATCCAGCCGCTTTAACTGCAGAACCTGGGCGCGGCTCAGCACGGCGGCGTTCAGCTCGAATGAAGGGTTCTCTGTCGTTGCACCCACCAGGATGATGGTGCCCCGCTCCATATGCGGCAGAAACCCATCCTGCTGAGCCTTGTTGAACCTGTGGATTTCATCGACGAATAACAGCGTTCCGCGGCCATTGGCATGACGCAGGCGTGCGGCTTCAAAAACCTTTTTCAGATCCGCGACCCCTGAAAAAATGGCCGAGATCTGTTCAAACGCCAGGTCCGTCGCATCCGCCAGAAGCTGGGCAATGGTCGTCTTGCCAACGCCTGGAGGCCCCCAGAGGATAAGGGAACTAAGCTCTCCCGCGGCGATCATTGTCCCCAGCGGCGCATCCGGCCCCAAAATATGATCCTGCCCGATCACCTGGTCCAATGTTTGCGGTCGCAAACGGTCAGCCAGCGGGCGAGGACCCGCAGGTCCTGTCGAGGCCGCAGTGTCGAACAGGTCCATCATCTTATCGCCGATAGCTTACCTTGCCGACGCGGCCCTTGCGTTCCACTTCCAGGACAGTGTCGCCGGAGGTTTTGCGCAATTGTTCGATCAAAGCAGATACCCGGCCAACAGTGTTGCCATCTACGCTGCGGATTAAGTCGCCGCGCCTCAAACCAACACGCCGTGCCGGGCCTTGGGTTTGAAGAACCAAAACCCCCTTGGTGCTGAGACGAAGATTGTACTGATCGATCACGGCCGGATTCACGTTGACAACCTTGAGCCCCGGCAAACCATCGCCACGCGCCAAGTCCCGCTGATCCCTGGCGGGTGTTTCCGGCGCGGCAGACAGCGTGATTTGCCGCGAGCTTTCAGCACCATTGCGCAGAAGCGTGATGGTGCTTTTGCTTCCCAGCGTACGGGTCGCGGCACGGAATTCCAGCTCTTGCATCGTATTGACCGGCTCGCCATCCAACGCGGTGATGATATCCCGCCGTTTGATTTCTGCCTTCGCGATCGCGCCGGCGGGATGGACGTCCTCGACCAGCAGACCGATCGGCGTGGACAGTCCCAGACTGGACGCGATTTCGCCCGTGACGGCTTGACCAGCCACGCCCAGCCATGGGCGCACCAGTTCTGAATTGCCGGCCCGGGCCGAATTCACGACCTTGGCCACCAGATTGGCCGGAACGGCAAAGCCGATGCCGTTCGATCCGCCGGAGCGGCTGAGGATTGCGGTGTTCACACCGACGAGACGGCCTTCCATATCCACCAGCGCACCGCCCGAATTGCCCGGATTGATCGGTGCATCGGTCTGGATGAAGAAGCCCGTGCCGCGCCGGGACTCGCGGCCCCGCGCCAAGGCCGAAATGATGCCGCTGGTCACGGTCTGACCGACGCCAAACGGATTGCCGATGGCCAGGACCAGATCACCAACTTCCAACGTATTGGAATCGCGCAATGCCAGGGTCGGCAGGTCAGCCGCACCATCCAATTGCACCACCGCTAGATCCGATTCCTTATCGGCAAAAATCACCCGGCCCTGATATTCGCGGCGATCCTGCAAAACCACGGTGATTTCGTCGGCCCCGGCGACCACGTGATGGTTCGAGACGACTATGCCAGAAGCATCCAGGATCACGCCCGATCCCAGGGAATTTTCGATTTTGCGCTGGCGGCGTTGGCCTTGGGGAAACATGTCCTGGAAAAAGCGTTCGAAGAACGGGTCCCCGGCAAATGGGCTAACCCGCCGTTCAACGACTTTCTTTGTGTAGATGTTGACGACGGCCGGCGCTGCCTGCTTGACGACCGGCGCGAAACTGAGCGTGATCTCGGACTGGGTTTGCGGGATCACCCGCTGAGAGTCGACTTTGAGCAAAGGGATCTGCGATTGGGATGTGACCGGCAGCGTCGGGGCTTCCGTCATCGCACAGGCGCCCAAAACAACGCCTGTCAACATCAAGGGCATTTTCCAAGCCATCACCAGACTCCTGTCAGTCTTACCTGACTATCTAAGCGGTGACGGCGCAACAATCAAAGAAAGCCGCGCCCTCGTACCAGGAACGCGGCTCATTTGATCGTTGTTCGGGTTGCTTATTCGTCAGCAGCCGCTTCTTCAGCTTCGACGCGTTCCTTGTCAGCCTTGCCCTTGGCATCGGGATCGCGATCCACCAGTTCAATGATGGCCATCGGCGCCATATCGCCATAGCGAAAGCCTGCTTTCAGAACCCTGGTGTACCCACCGTTCCGTTCCTTGTAGCGATCACCCAGCGTGTCGAACAATTTCTTAACCGCAGGTTCCTGCTTGATCTGAGCCGCAGCCAGGCGCCGCGCATGCAGATCGCCCCGTTTGGCCAAGGTGATCAGCTTATCTGCGATCCGGCGCAGTTCCTTCGCCTTCGGCAAAGTCGTCTTGATCTGTTCATGTTCGATCAGCGAGCACGCCATGTTCGCAAACATCGCTTTGCGATGTTCATGGGTGCGGTTCAGCTTGCGGTATCCGTTACCGTGACGCATTTTCGTTCTCCGTTTGCTTTATACTTTGTCCGGCCGCATCTGTCGGCGACCTCCTTGGGGCGGATGCCCGGGTCTTCGGTGCAGGGCGCGGTACACCGCGCCCCACGGGGTCTTAGAACTGGTCCTCGAATTTCTTGGCCAGGTCTTCGATGTTGTCGGGCGGCCAATCCGGCACGTCCATGCCGAGATGGAGGCCCATGGTCGTCAGGACTTCCTTGATCTCGTTCAGCGATTTGCGCCCAAAGTTCGGTGTGCGCAACATCTCGG
>JBCCHJ010000071.1:0-31210 GCA_039028795.1 Pseudomonadota bacterium | reverse complement strand
GTCTGCCCGCGGGGCAGTGTGATGCCGACATCTTTAGGTAGCGATCCGGAAAAAAACCCGATGGCAGCGGCCTTTGCTGCTGCGGTCGCACATGCACCCGTCGTCCAGCCCGTGCGTAATTTTTGAGTTTTCGGATCTGCCATTCCGGTTTATATCGGGCTACGCGGACGGGAAAAGCAAGAATGCCGTCGCTAAGGGCCCTTCGCAAAGAAGATCTTCTCTCTTATATAGTTCTGATGACAGGTGCACCCGAATTGCCCGGCCTTGAAATGCCCGTTCTAGAACCTGGCTGGGTGTGGCTGGTCGGTGCCGGTCCGGGCGATCCAGGCCTTATGACACTGCACGCGGTGAATGCGCTCGGCCAGGCGGACGTCGTTGTCTATGACGCCTTGGTGAACGACACGGTTTTGGACTGGGTCCGGCCCGATGCAGTGATCGAATACGCGGGTAAACGCGGCGGTAAGCCGTCACCAAAACAGCGCGATATCTCTTTGCGTCTGATTGATCTGGCGCGTGAGGGAAAGCGCGTGCTGCGCCTGAAGGGCGGCGATCCCTTTGTTTTTGGCCGCGGCGGGGAAGAGGCGCATACTCTTGTCGCAGCCGATATTCCGATTCGAATTGTGCCGGGAATTTCTGCCGGTGTCGGTGGGCTGGCCTACGCCGGCGTTCCGGTGACCCATCGGGATGTGAACCAAGCGGTGACGTTCTTGACCGGTCATGATCAAACTGGCGATGCGCCCGGCGCGATCGACTGGGAGGCTTTGGCAAAATCCTCGCCTGTCATCGTCTGCTATATGGCGATCAAGACGATGCCGAAGATCACTGCAAAGCTAATCGAAGCCGGGCGATCAGCGGCAGAGCCGGTTGCCATTGTCTGCGACGCCACCTTGCCGACTATGAAGGTGGTCGAAACCACGCTGGGCAGCGCTGTCAAAGATGCCGAGGCCGCAGGTGTCACGCCGCCCGCGATCATCTGTATCGGAAATGTCGTCCGCATGCGCAGCGTTTTGGATTGGGTCGGCCAGATGTCCGGCCAGAAGCCGCTCGATCTTGATCCGTTGGGCTCCCGCCGAATCGCGGACACCGGCTGACAGTGGCACTGGTGGTTTGATGCGCGGCCTTTTGATCGCGGCGCCGGGGTCCGGCCACGGTAAAACCATCGTGACATTGGGCCTATTACGGGCGCTCCGCAATCAGGACGTCCGGGTGGTTTCCGGAAAGTCTGGACCGGACTACATCGATCCAGCGTTCCATGCGGCGGCCACGGGTATGCCCTGCATCACGTTGGATGCCTGGGCTTTGGATGCCGATGCGCTGCGAGGTCGGGCGAGGATGTTGCAACACTATAGCGAAGCCTCAAGTCACACGGACGGGTCGGTAAGCTCGTCCAAATCTGCCGACTTGATGATTGTTGAAGGTGCGATGGGTGCGTTCGATGGAGCCATATCCGACGGCGGTCTGGGGAAGGGATCAGCCGCGGAATTGGCGTCAGCGCTTGGTGTGCCGCTGGTGCTGGTCGTCGATGTCTCGCATATCGGGCAAACCGTCGGGGCGGTCGTGCACGGCATCTCGTCCTGGGCCTCGGATATGGGTGCGACTGTGTCCGGGGTCATCCTAAATCGCGTCGGCAGCGAACGTCACGCAATCATGGCCCGCCGGGCGATCGAGACGACTTGTCCAGTTTTGGGCATCATTCCCAGAGACCAGAGTTTGGCGACGCCATCACGTCATTTGGGGTTAGTCCAAGCGGAAGAACTTGAGAATTTGGATCAGCTGATCGCCCGAACCGCCGCCATTATCTCGGATAACTGTGATCTCTCGGCAATCCAGCAATTGGCCAGGCCGATCGATACCGGAGTGAGAAAACCGATCAGACCGCTGGGGCAGGTGGTCGCCGTCGCCAGCGACGAAGCGTTTTCTTTTGCCTATTGGCACATGCTGCAGGATTGGAGGTATCAGGGCGTTGAGATTGCGCCGTTCAGTCCCTTGGCTGACCAAGGCCCATCCGAGGCAGCGGATGCCGTGTTCTTGCCTGGTGGATACCCAGAACTGCATGCGGGCCGTATAGCGTCCGCCACCGACTTTAGCCGGGGGATGCACGCTGCTGCAGGCCGGGGCGCATTGATCTACGGTGAGTGTGGTGGCTACATGGTCTTGGGTGACGGACTGGTTGATGCAGACGGCGACCGCCACCCAATGCTGGGAATGTTGCGCTTGGAGACCAGCTTTGCCGACCGCAGATTGCATCTCGGGTATCGGTCCATCGACATCAAAGATGGCCCCTGGCAAGGCCCTGCGAAGGCACATGAATTTCACTACGCGACGACCTTGAAGGCTGAAGGTGTCCCGTTTGCAGGTGGCTGGGATGCGTCGGGGGCGTCGTTGGGGCCTATGGGATTGAGTGATGCGCGGACCATGGGCTCGTTTGCCCACATAATAGACCTGGCTTGATCCTGGCAAACCGGGTCAAACAGCACGATCTAAACGGCGCGTCGCTTTGGACGCAGTATATGGGGGTAGGCTGCATCGTAGAGGGCGCTGTCCCGGAAGTCAGTCTCGGACAATGCCGGGCCGAGCAGGATTAAAGCCGTCCGAGTGATCTTTTCGGCGCGCACCAGGTCCCGAATTGTCGACAGTGTTCCATGGATGAACTGCTGATCTGGCCAACCGACCCGATAGGCGACGATCACCGGACAGTCTTCACCGTAATGCGGCGTCAATTGGCGCTCAACCTCCAGTAAATTGCGCACTGACAGGTGGATCGCAAGTGTTGCGCCGGTTTTCCCGAGCGTGTCGAGATCCTCGCCCTCCGGCATCGCGCTGGACTGCATGGCGGTGCGGGTCAGGATCACCGTTTGGGCGACCTCAGGTATGGTCAGTTCTGTCCCAAGGGCCGCCGCCGCTGCCGCATATGCCGGAACACCAGGCGTGATTTCATAGGGAATGCCCATGGCCTTCAGTTGGCGGATCTGTTCAGCAATCGCACCGTAAAGCGAGGGATCGCCAGAGTGCACCCGGGCCACGTCTTCGCCTGCTTCATGAGCAGTTGCGATCTCTGCCATGATCTCATCCAGGGTCATCGGCGCGGTATCGATCACCCGTCCCGGCGCTTCGGCGACCACGGCTTCCGGCACCAAAGACCCGGCGTAGAGACAAAGCGGACAAGACTGAATCAGCCTGAGCCCTTTGACCGTGATCAAATCTGGATCACCCGGGCCCGCGCCGATGAAGTGGACGGTCATATCGCATGCCTTTTCTGAGTCTCGAATTTCACGGCGTAACCGCGGGGCGTGAAGACCCGATCGCGGCCACCGACACGGACCCGCTGCGAATTGGACGATCCAACTATCACGGTGGTCAGCATATCAACATCATCGACCGTGACCTGGTCCAGTCTGACAATCCGGACGGCTTCTTCCGGGCGACCGAGGTTGGAGGCAAGAATCACCGGCACATCGTCCGGCCTGTGGCCCCGCAGGGTTTCAATGGCCCACGGAAAAATCTCTCGCCGGCGCTGCGAGACCGGGTTGTAGAAGGCAATGACAAAATCGCCTGTCGCCGCTGCATGCACCCGCCTTTCAATATCGCTGCGCGGTGTCAGAAGATCGGACAAAGAGATTGCGCAGAAATCGTGGCCAAGTGGCGCCCCGGCACGGGCTGCGGCGGCTTGCAAAGCTGAAACACCGGGCGCGGTCACAACTTCAACCCTTCTTGCTTTATCCGAAACGCCGTTTTCCCTGCGGGCCATGAGTTCGTAGACCAAAGCGCCCATCGCGTAGATTCCAGCATCGCCCGAGCAGATCAGAGCAACATTGCGACCGGCGGCGGCTTGTTCCAATGCATAACGGCAGCGGTCTTCTTCCGCGCCCAAAGGGAAATCAGACTGGGGTTTGCCTGCGGCGGCGGGTCCCAGCAGGTCGATATAGAGACTATATCCAACCAGTTCATCGGCCTTGGCAATCAATCGGCTGGCCTCTGGTGTGCGCCAGATGGCTTGGCCTGGGCCAATACCGATCAAGCTAACCTGCCCACGGACTTTGCCGGGTAGGGTGGTCATGGGAGCGGGCGCCCTGGCGATTGCGCAGGTGGCGTTGGCGGATTTCCGCTTTTCCACGATCAATTCTGCGTATTGTCCCGCGGCGGCCACGGCTGCGGCTTCGGCCACGCCATGACAGCCGACTTCGACAAAGACGATATCCGAGGGGTTGGCCAACCTGGGTGTTTCGGCCTCTAATTCGCTTGCGGTAAAGAACCGGGCCGGTACCGCCAACGACATCGCCAGATCCAGAACGGCGGCTTCATCCGACTTTAGGTCCAGGGAAAAGACGCCCGCAATCGCAGAGGGATCAATCTTTTGATTTGCCAGACATTCCATCACCAGGTCAGCCATTTCTGCTGCTGAACAGTCCCGCGCGCACCCAACACCGAGGGCAAACCGTGTTTGGTGATAAGTTACGCTTGACCCTGCTTCGGTTTCGATCGTCACGGCGCCTGGCGGTCCATCCGGCCTATGCTCGACTTGCGGGTGGGCCAACAACGGCGACAAAAACGCAGCATCGCCGATCACACGAGCCGGCGATCCTTGAACCAGCGCGGTGATGGTCGATGTCAGTTCTGCACCGGCCGCGATGCGCCACCCGGCTGGTGGGTCATCCAGGGCGACACCCAAGGATACATCGCTTGCGGTTGTGATAGCGGCTTTGACCCCCAGGACCTCGGCGATCCTACGAGCTAATCGGTTGGCGCCCCGATGTCCGCCCAGCAGAGGTACGACTGCGCTGCCATCCTCAGAAACGGCAATGACCGGGGGCTCAGCTTTCTTATCTGCCAGCAATGGGGCGACGGCGCGCACCAGAATGCCGGCTGCACAAATACCGACAATCGGCACCCCTGCTGCGAAAAGATCCCTGACATGGGCGGTCGTTTCGTCAAAGGTAGTGTCGGCCGCGACGCGGCGGGCACGGCCATGGATCTGCGCACCGATCGCGTCGGCGATCCGCTGCGCCACACCGGCGCCGCGTTCGGTCAAACTTATGACGATGGGTGTCGGGTCAGCCAAGGATCTTGTCCATTTGTCACCAGGATCATCGAAAAATATGGGGCGCGGTCAGGCGCATCGACCAGACGGCAGGTTACCTCTTCAGGCATCGATGCGCGGGCAATGTAGTGGGCTTGATCCATCAGTCCCATCCCGTCGATCAACGCACGAAGCCTTGGCAGATGACGACCGACCTTCATTATGGATACGGTTTCAGAGGCCTCGATCCGGGGACGCAGCGCATCATCTGGCAAAGGTCCGGGCAGTACCGTCAGGATGTCATTTCGTGCGACCAACGGCTGCGCTAGGGCAGCTGCACATCCGCCTAAAGAGGAGACACCCGGAACAATCTCTACCGGATAGTCCGACGCCAAGCGGGCGAAAAGGTACATGAAAGAGCCATAGAAGAACGGATCACCTTCGCAGAGAACCACCACCGTTTGCCCGGAATTCAGACGGTCGGCGATATCCTCCGCCGCATCGGCATAGACGTCTTGCGCGGGAAACCGTTCCGTCCGCATCGGCACGATCATCGGGATTTCGGCAACGCCGGGACGGATCGCATCGGACGCAATGGCGCGCGCAAGGCTGTCGCCGGTGTCCGGCGCCGGATAGGCAACGACGTCCGCGGTTTGGATCAGCCGGTGCGCTTTCAGGGTCATCAGTTCGGGATCCCCCGGACCGACGCCTACACCATAGAGCTTTCCGGTCATTTCAGCAGCGCCCACTGCATGACCGGCATGGCTGGGCGCCAGCCTGTCAGATGTCCCACTGGTTCGGCCCTCTGAACGGATATCCGGGTCAGCGTGCCACCATGGCGGCCGTGTGCGTCGATCAATATGCTCTCGCTTTCCAGCGTTACTGCGTTTGCGACACATCTGCCGTTGGCTGCCAAGGCGTTGACTGCCCGATCAATCAGATCCGCAGAGATACCACCGCCCAGGAAGACGGCATTGGGCCTGCGTAGGTCCGTTCGCGCGGCCTCAGGCGCGGGAATGTCATCCAATGCGCCCGGCAGTGCCCCTTGCATAAAATGTAGTTTCGGCACGCCGAGGACCTGTGCATTCTGGCGCGCCATGTCCAACCGATCCGCAGAGCGATCGATACCGACCGCCAGTGCATCAGGCGCCGCGCGCATCCATTCGATGGCGATAGAGCCACATCCAATACCCAGGTCCCAAAGGACCTCTCCCCGGGCCGGCATCAACTTGGCCAGTGTCAGGCTACGGACTTCCTGCTTGGTGATCTTTCCGTCATGGACGAAGGCGTCATCCGGCAAGCCAGGTATCGCCGACAGCAGTTTTTCCGGAGTTCCTATGCAGTCCACGGCCAGCGTGTTGAAAGCTGGCAGGGTCGCGCCTGGATCCTGTTCTGCCCAGGCTGCGGCGGTTCCCTGTGTGCAGTTTTCGTCCGGACCGCCGAGATTTCCCAACACGGTCAGGCGAGACGCCCCGTATCCACGATCCGCCAACAAACCAGCTATCTTGCCGGGCGTGTCTGCCCCAGACGTCAGGATCAGCAGCTTCACGTTCGGCCAGAACCGGGGGATGATCTGTTCGACAGGCCGTCCGTGGACAGTCAGGGTTTCAACATCGGCCATCGACCATCCCATACGCGCCGCTGCCCATTGAAAGGCGGAAAGCTGCGGAAAGAAAGAAATCTCTTCGGGTGGGATGGCACGAGCGATCCGGGCGCCTACGGAAAACCACAAAGGGTCGCCGGTCGCCAGGACCACCAGGCGTTTGCCGCGCCGCGATGTCAGATCTTCGATCAGCGCATCAAAGGGATGCGGCCAACTGAGGCGTTCAGCGGTGACGTTAGGGCTTAGGTGATGGTGCCGGTCGCCACCAACAATTACCTCTGCTTCTTCGACAATCTGCCGTGCAGCGGCAGAAAGGCCGGCCATGCCGTCTTCGCCAATGCCAATAATGGAAAGCCAGGTCGCGCTCATGCAATTGCCAGTGCATTGACGGCAGCCGCAGCCAGCGCCGAACCGCCGCGGCGGCCTCTTAGTGTCAGGAAAGGTGTGCTTCGCGGGTTATTCGCAAGTTCTGCCTTCGATTCTGCCGCACCGACAAAGCCGACTGGAAAAGCGAGAATTGCGGCAGGTCGACGCCACCCCTGGTCCAGGCGCTCCAACAAATGAAACAACGCGGTCGGGGCATTGCCGATCGCAACGATTGCACCGGCAAGCAGATCTTCCCAATGATCAACCGCTGCGGCGGACCGGGTCGTGCCCAAGTCTCGTGCTAAATCGGGCGTCGCTGGATTATTCAGCGTGCATATGACCCGATTATCCATTGGCAGAAAACGCTGGATCACCATGGCGGTGACGGCCTCGCAGTCGCAAAGCACGGGCGCACCGGCAGACAAGGCCCTTCTTGCCGATGCCACCATCTCATCCGACCATGCCAGGCGGGCTGTGATGTCCGGCATTCCGCAGGCATGGACCAGCCGAATGGCGACGTCTCTTAGGTCCAAAGGCAGATGATCCAGATCGGCTTCCCTCTGCACGGTCTCGAAGGACTGGCGATAGATCTGATCGGGATCTTTCTCGTAACGCAGCATCAGGCGGCGGCCTCCAACTGTTCTCGAAAGCCGGTGCCCAGGATCCAGGCCTCCTCTTGTTCTATGGTCCGACGTTCTTCAGGGGTCAGATCCGGTGGACCGGCAAAGAGCGGCCCGAGCCGCTCATCGCGGTCCAAGGCGCTAAAGGCGGCGGCATTCACTCGGACCTGGGCCGCATCGGTAATTTCCCCATCGCGCTGTCGCTCTTTGACCAAACTTGCCAGCAACGACGGATAAATTTCTGCCAGAACGATCGGTGCCGTGGGGACATTCAGCCCAGTTTGGAACGGCCAGACCTGAATGTGGTCCGCAAGATCGGGCGTCAGGCGCAAGCGTTGAAGCGCCGGTAAACCGAGTAACACCTGTGATCCCACTGAACCGGTCGTGTAAAGCTTCCAAACGGGTTGCGCATTCGTTTGATGGCGCTCGACAATCCGGCGTTCGGCCGGATGTCCGGCACCGTTTCGATCCCGCCCATGGGTGGGAATGCGCGGAAAATCCCATGTCTCTGGCCGTCCCCAGAAGGGACCAATCCCTGGAAAGTGATCATTGATCTCTTGTGCGACTGTAAACCGGTTGTTTCCGTTGTCCGATGCATCTTCGATGTGGTCTGCCAACCAGGCCCACAAGGCAAGGGCGTCATCCCGGCCCGTCAGCACACCTGCCGTTCCCGCCGGATATCCAAACGGGAAGTCGAAGCCGACCAGGACGCGATGGCCGACGGTCAAATCCGCCCGCAATGTCTCAACTAAGGCGTCCAATGCTGCGTGGCGTGTGCGATGATAGGCCGGGTTTTTGACCAGGTCTGATCCTGCGATCGCCCACCAGATAGCGTCCTTTGTTGGCCGAACCGGGCTCGGCTTTGATCGTGCCGACCAGTCGACGATCACAATGGTATCGAAAAGCCTCACAAAGAACTCCGGGGTGACCTACTTTCGCAACGCTCTGCGCAAAAAAGGCACGCCGGCCAGCGCCAGCACGACCAAACCGGCGATGGTCCAGGTTTCATTCCCATTCGATGCAACGGTATGTCCAGGGTGTGCAACTACTGTTGTCGCGATGCCGATCAGGGTCGTGGTCAGAATGAAACGGTTCATGTGTCTCTCCTCTTTGTTGATCCATACGCAAGAGGAGCGGCCTTTCATGTGGCCGATCTGGTCAGCTCTACCTTCGACCCCCTGTTTGGGTCGGCCATCTGGCAGATCCGCTCTGCTCCCCATTTGGGTGCGCTGTCCGTAGACAAGGGTCTAGCTTGGCTCTATGTCGCCTTCAATCGTAAAAACGCCTCGATTGTCGGCAGACGCGACCAAAGGGGGCGATAGTCTGAATCCGATCTAAAACGGAGTACATATGCCCACCACAATTTTCGTCTGTGACACGTGTCGGCATTCGCGCGAGGACAAGATTGGTCCCGACGGGCGTACCGGTGGCGATGTTCTGGCGGAAGCGATCGAGACGCTGGCAGAACACAAAGCAGAGGTTCAGGTGAAGCGTCAGCCGTGCTTGATGGGGTGTGATCGTCACTGCAATACAGCGATCACGGCACCTGGCAAGTTGACCTATGTGCTGGGGATGTTCACGCCTACGGATGCTTCGGCCGAGGCAATTGTCGAATATGCGGAAGCGCATGCAGCATCCGAAACCGGCCGGGTGCCTTTCAAGGAATGGCCTCAAGGTGTCCGAGGCCACTTCGTTGCCCGAATCCCGTCGCTAGGGGACGCAGATGCTGGCTGATCTGGCTGTTCCGCAACTCGATGCGGCGCTCGGCACGCACGTCCAAACGGCGATTGATTCTAAGACGAAACCGCCGGGGTCATTGGGGCGAATCGAAATGCTCGCGCTCCAGATGGCCCTGGCGCAGGGCACCGCTGCCCCGGTGGCCGATCCAGCGCATTTACTGATTTTCGCAGGAGATCATGGGCTGGTTGAAGAAGGTGTTTCGGCCTGGTCGCAAGAAGTCACGGCACAGATGGTTTTGAACTTTCTGTCGGGCGGCGCTGCGGCCAATGTCTTTGCAAGGGCGAACGACTGCGAGATTACCGTTATAGACGCAGGGGTCGCCACGGACCTTCCTGACGCCGAGGGGCTGGTGCGGGCCGGGATCCGACGCGGAGCACGTAACGCCGCCCGGGAAGATGCATTGACCGCGGACGAGGTCCAGGCCGCGCTGCGGTTCGGCGCTGACCTGGCTATCGACCGGATTAGGGGCGGGGCGAAGGTCATTGCCCTGGGCGAGATGGGCATCGGAAACACTGCCTCTGCCGCCTTGGTTGCCCATGCGGTGGCGGGTTTGGACCTCGACGGTTTGACTGGCCCGGGGGCCGGGCTGGATGCCGAGGGCGTCGCGCGGAAGCGGGAGATCTTGGTGGCTACCGCCGCGCGTGCCGCTGGGTCAAACGACCCGTCACATGCATTGCAGGCCTTTGGCGGCCTTGAAATAGCAGCCATGACGGGGGCCTTGATCGGGGCTGCGTCCGCCCGGGCCGTGGTTTTGGTGGACGGTTTCATTGCGACCGCTGCGGCTATGGTCGCATTGATCGCCCGGCCCGAGGCCAGGCCTTACACAGTTTTCGCCCACCGGTCGCACGAGCCCGGGCATCGGCTTATGCTGGACTGGTTGCAGGTCGATCCGCTTATGGATCTGGATCTTAGGTTGGGTGAAGGGACGGGTGCGTTACTGGCGCTGCCGCTTTTGCGTGCATCCTGTGCTATGCTCAACGAAATGGCGACCTTTGCAGAAGCGGGCGTTTCGGAAAAATAACTGACTGTGGGCAGAACCTATGGGCTTTCTTCAACGCGAGATCGGACATTTTTTCGTAGGCATTATGTTCCTGACGCGCCTTCCCGTACCGTCGGGACTGCGCCATGTCGAAGGTCGATTGGCACGATCAGCGCGGTATTTCCCGGTAGTCGGCGTGCTGATCGGATTGCTGACGGCTTTGGTCTTTTACGTCACTCGCGGCATGCTGCATCTGCCGCCCGCGATTGCAGCGGGCCTGACAATCGCTGCTGGGTTGCTGCTGACGGGTGCTTTGCACGAAGACGGCCTGGCCGATTGTTGTGATGGCCTTGGCGGCGGTGCAACGCGCGAACACGCGCTGGAGATCATGCGCGATAGCCGGATTGGAACATTCGGCGGCGCGGCTCTGATCATTTCCATTGGCCTCCGATGGGCCGCATTGGCCAGTTTTGAGCCGAACGAGGGGCTGATCGCCTTAATTGTCTGCCATACGGTCAGCCGCGCAATGATCCCGCCCGTTCTGGTTTCGGGCCATTATGCGCGAACCCGTGGGCTTGCCAGTTCGGTTGCCGAGGGCGTCAGCGGCTGGGAGGCAGGTTTTGCCGTTGTGCTGGCATTCGCCGTGGCCATGGTGGCAGGCGCGGTGCCAGGAATTGCTGCGTTCGCCGCAGCAATTATCGCCGGGGGATTGGTGCTGTCGCTGCTGATCGTGCGGCTCGGCGGCTATACTGGCGACGGGCTCGGAGCTATTCAACAGGTGGCCGAGATTGCGATTCTGGTCGTTCTGACCGGCGTGCGCCCTGTATGATCTTCATCCGCCACCCTAAAACCGAAGCACCCGATGGCCTGTGCTATGGTCGTTTGGACATCGGATTGGGACCCGAAGCGCCGGCGCAGATTGCCCGTGCCCTGGAAACGGTGCCGAAAGGCCCGGTAGTTACCAGCCCGGCACTACGCTGTCAGGCGCTGGCGGAACCGCTGGCAGGCCGCAACGATGATGCGGTGCTTAACGAGGATCCCCGACTGTGGGAGATGAACTTCGGTGCCTGGGAAGGCATGATGTGGGCGGATATCCCGCGAGATCAAAGCGATCCCTGGGCGAAAGACGCTATGAACCTGGCACCGCCGGACGGTGAGAGCTTCTCCGAGGTTTTGGCGCGGGTGGGCGCAGCGATTGCCGATGCCCCAGAGAATGCGATCATCGTTGCCCATGCCGGCGTGATCCGCGCCGTGCAAATGACATTGCTGGGGTGGAGCTTCGAGCAGGTTTTTGCCGCCAAAGTGCCCTATGCTGAACCGATCCGAATGGTGCGGCAGGCGGCATGACGGCGCGGGTCTCGTTTATCCTGGGCGGTGCAAGATCAGGCAAGTCTGCCCGGGCGCTGGCCTTGGCTGCGGCAGCGCCAGGGCCGTATACGTTCCTTGCGACCGCCGAGGCATTGGATGAAGAAATGGCCGATCGTATCGGCCTTCACAAGGCCGAGCGTGGCCCGGAATGGGGGTTAATCGAGGAACCCTTGGACATCGCACCCGCAGTGCAGGCTCACAAGAACGGCGTGTTGTTGATCGATTGTCTGACGCTTTGGCTTTCAAACCTGATGCATCACGAACGGTTAGTGGAAGTGGAGTCCGCCCGGCTGATCGATGCGCTAAGCGGGGCAGGGCGGGTGATCCTGGTCTCGAACGAAGTCGGCCTGGCCATCGCGCCAGAGAATGCACTGGCGCGCCGGTTCCGCGATGCCCAAGGCCGTTTGAACCAGACCGTCGCCGCTGCAGCAGACCATGTCGAATTCATCGCGGCAGGACTGCCGTTGACCCTGAAGGGTCAACCGTGACCAAAACGCCCGCCGTGATGATCCAGGGCACCGGGTCGAATGTTGGCAAGTCGATGCTGGTGGCCGGGATTGCGCGTGCCTTTGTCAGACGTGGTCTGACGGTGCGCCCCTTCAAGCCGCAGAACATGTCGAACAATGCCGCAATCACCGTGGATGGTGGAGAGATCGGCCGCGCCCAGGCACTGCAAGCGCTAGCCTGTGGGGTTGATCCCCACACCGATATGAACCCGGTGCTGCTGAAGCCAGAAACAGAAAAGGGCGCACAGGTAATCCTCTGTGGCCACCGGTTGACCACGGTAAAGGCGCGAGAATACGCCAAACTGAAGCCGCAACTGTTGACCAAGGTGGTCAAGGCCTACGACCGATTGTCGTCTGACGCAGATCTGGTTCTGGTTGAGGGCGCGGGCTCTCCGGCAGAGATCAACCTGCGCGAAGGCGATATCGCCAATATGGGGTTTGCAGAAGCCACTGGCATACCCGTCGTGCTGGCGGGATGCATCGATCGGGGTGGTGTGATCGCGCAGCTTGTCGGCACCCACACGGTGTTGCCGCCGGAAGACCGCGATCGGATCGTGGCCTTCCTGGTGAACAAATTTCGCGGTGATCCAAGCCTGTTTGACGATGGTTATGCCGAGATTGCGGACCGGACGGGTTGGACCGGGTTGGGGGTCATCCCCTGGTTCGCTGATGCCCACAAATTGCCGCCGGAGGATGCCGCCGATATACGGCCCGGAAACGCGCATGGCGAGATCGTCGTGGCGTGCCCACTGATTTCCCGTATCGCCAATTTCGATGATTTGGATCCGTTGAACCAGGCGCCAGGTGTCCGGGTGGTTATGGTGAAGCCGGGCGAGGCTCTGCCTGGCGACGCGGATATGGTGATCTTACCTGGCAGCAAGTCGACCCGCGGTGATCTAGAGTTCTTGCGGGCCCAGGGTTGGGATGTGGATCTGGCCGCGCATATCCGTCGCGGCGGCCACGTACTGGGCATTTGCGGTGGCTACCAGATGCTAGGGCGTACTATCGCAGATCCCGAAGGTATCGAAGGGCCTGCCGGGACCACGCCGGGTCTGGGTCATTTGGATGTTGAAACCGTGATGGTGCCAAAAAAACAGCTGACCCGGACCCGGTCTACACATGTTGCAACGGGATTGCCCGTTCAAGGATACGAGATTCACATCGGCCGCACCCAAGGTCCGGACTGTGCGCGACCGGTTCTGCACGTCGGAGACAGGGACGAAGGCGCGCAATCGACCGACGGCAAGATCCAGGGGCTCTATCTTCATGGCATGTTCACAGAAGATGCGTTCCGGTCGGCCTGGCTGGCCTTGCTGGGCGCGCACGACGCAGATTACGCCTATGCAACAGCGGTCGAGGAAGCGCTGGACGCGTTAGCAGATCATCTGGAACAGCATTTGGACCTTGATGGTCTATTGAGGATCGCTCGACTGGACTTTGCAGGACGCCGTTGATCAGATCGGCTCAAGTCGAATCGGAGTTTTCCTATGACCACCAAGGCCCTGAGAGGCGTGATCGCGCCCAATCTGATGCCGTTCAACGCCGATTTCAGCGTCGCGGAAACCCAGTATCTGGATCATGCTGAATGGCTGATCGACCAGGGCTGCGTCGGACTTGCGCCTTTTGGGACAACCGGAGAGGCGCTTTCCGTTGGTATCGCCGAACGGATGGACCTGTTGGAAAAGCTCGCTGCCCGGATCGATCCCGGGAAGATCATCCCAGGAACAGGGCTGACCAATCTGCCGGATACGGTCAAGCTGACCCAGCATGCGGTTGATGTCGGTTGTGCCGGGGCGATGACGTTGCCACCGTTTTACTTCAAAGGCGTGCCGGATCAGGGGCTCTATGACTACTTCGTCCAGTTGATCGAGGGCGTGAACCGACCCAATCTGAAAGTCTATCTTTATCATATCCCGCAGGTCGCAGGCGTCGGGATCCCTCCGAAGGTGGCAGCGTGGCTGCATGCGGATTATCCGGAAATCGTGGTGGGTATCAAAGACAGCTCTGGCGATTGGTCGAACACTGAGCAATTGCTGGCGATCAAATCCATGATCACCTATCCCGCGCAGGAATCGACGCTGGTCGAGGGCCATGCCTTGGGCGCGGCTGGCTGTATCTCGGCCACAGCGAACCTAAACCCCGCAGCGATCGCCCGCCTGATCGACGGAATACAAGCCGGTACACCGGACATGGAACTGAACGCCCAGGTCCAAGCCTTCCGTAAATTGGTGGCAGGTGCAGGGCCTATCCCTGCGCAAAAAGCGCTGATGCATCAATGGACTGGCGATGCTGCCTGGAGCCGCCTGCGTCCACCATTGATGGCGATGGATGACCCGGCACCGTTTATTGCCGAGGTGGAAGCCTTGGACGGTTACGCGAAACCCTTCTGAGGAACCTCAATGGCAATTCTGAAACCGACGAAGATCTATGGAGAGGTAACTTGGCTTGGCGCGACAGCGGATAGCGAGATGGACATCGCATCTGAACCCCTGACCGAGGTGAACCTAGGCTGGGATGGCGCCGGCGGTGACTGCCATTCTGGCCGGACCCGCCCGGCCTGCGTTCGTGTGCGTGTGCAGCACCCTAAGAACACCGAGATTGCAAACGTTCGCCAGCTTTCCATCGTATCTGAGGAAGAACTGGCCGAGGTGGCAGAGCGATTGGACATCCCGAACGTCCAACCGGAATGGCTTGGTGCGAATATCGTGGTGGCGGGAATCCCAGATTTCACACTGGTCCCGCCAAGTGCCAGGCTGATTTTTGAAAATGGCGCGGCGCTGGTGATCGATATGGAAAACGCACCGTGCGAGTTTCCAGCCGCTAAGATCGAAGCAGCCCATCCCGGCCACGGAAAAGCATTTCCTGCAAAAGCGATCAACAAGCGTGGTGTCACCGCGTGGGTCGAACGCCCTGGGCCCGTGGCCATCGGCGCCAAATGTCGGTTGCACGTGCCGCCGCAAAGGCTGTACCCGCACCTCTAGGGCAGGGACTTTTTACTACCCCCGCAAGCCATATTGTGCTTTCGCAACCTAGTCGATCCAACCGGTCTTCAAAGCACGGCTCCATTCCATGCGACCGTTCGCTTCGGCCAACTCGATCATCTTCCGCCCATCATAGGGTACGGATCGGAAAGTGATCAGCCAGGCATCATTGGTTTTCTCAACAACCGCATAAGATGCGTTCGGGGTTCCAGCCTGCATGCGATGATGTACAGGCTGATCATTATAGTAGCCAGGACATCCGACGCTGCCCGGATTGAGGATTACACGACCGTCTCGCAATCTGACTTGCCGGGGGATATGCGTATGTCCACACAAAATCAGCGAAGCATTGATGCCCTGGGCGTCCTCTTCGATTTCATCCAGCGTTGCCGTTCTGATGGATCCGTCTTCATTCACGCGTTCCAGCCAATAGGTCAGATCGCTGGTTGGCGTTCCATGGCATAGGAAGACCTCTCCACAAAAGAACTGCGTCGGCGGAAGGGTTTCAATCCAGCCGAGATGATCCTGGGACAGCTTGTCGAATGCAACTTTGTCTGATGCCCCCATCTCGGACGGGTCTTTTCCCAGAAGCCAACGGTCATGATTGCCCTGGATCGACGGAAAGTTCCGGGCCGTCAAAAGTTCGGCGGTTCCATGCGCATCTAGCGGGCCGCTGAAGTGATCGCCAAGATTGATCGCGTCGGCAATGCCCAGAGTGTCCATGTCGGACAAGACGGCGTTCAGCGCCGCTGAGTTTCCATGGATATCGGCAAGAACGGCGAATCTCATTCTTTGACCTCACAGGAAAAAATCGGTGCCCGGCCTTATGCAAAACACCTTGCCGAACCCGCTATACCTCTGATCATGTGGTGTCGACAATCCGGAGGAAAATCATGCGCATAATCTTGGCCCTCATTCTTGCCGTGGCCGCGGCCATTCCAGCGGCCGCCGAAGACAAACGCGTCGGCTATTACTACCCGGCAGTGACCTCGGAAGAGACGTTCGTGCGCTCGCTCGGCAACACGCCTCCGGCGAACCGCGCCGTACGGGCAAACTTCATCACCGAGATAACAAAGGCCCAGTTGGAAGGTTCAAACGACCCGAAATTCGTGGTCTTCGCCAAAGGCGCGGCGGCAGAACATATGATCATTCTGGCCGTGAACGATGAAGTCTTCCGCACGCTTTATCGCGCAAGGGCGGTCATGGCGCAGTTGACCGCGAATGCGCGGGGAACCGAGTTTTTCAAGTCGAACAACCTTCAGTTCGTTGCGACCTGGTTTGATCTGGCCAAGCTGTTGGGCTTTGAGGATATCGTAGTTTCCGACGGTGTGACCTGGTCGCATCGAATTATCTTGGAGTGATGATTTGAAACGCCCTTATTCGGAGCCCCGACACCTTCAAACATGACGCCCCAACGGTTCACGGGCGCTGGTTTCTCAGTGCGGACTTTTCGACAATGATCAAAAACGTGCAAGACAGGGCCTCTCCCGGCCAAAGATGACGTTTATCTAAAAACTTCATCAAATTTTAACTGTCTGGCGCCATTTTGCTGTCCACACGTGTCGGACCTGGTGAGAGCCAGGGTCGAGAGGATCCCACCCCAAAGGCCGCAGCGGTGCCCAAGACGGTTGGTTCATCACCTTCCTAGGCCCCGTGGTATTTTCCGGAACCGGGCGATGCCGAAATTGCGACTGCGCAGCCGCAGTAAGCCTGATGAAAGCCGCCAATATCCCGCAGCGGGTCAAAACGGCACTTCCCCAAGAGAAATAACCGTCAACCCAGTCGTTACGCTAAGGGCGCTGCGCTTCAATTGGAGGCTTGGGCTTGGCCGGTCATTCTGCTGCCTGCGCCATGCCGGCTCGGCGATCATGGACAATTGTGATCCGGTTCATACACCGATAGTTCGGCATATAGTCCGCGACCGCATAGTGCATGGTCACCCTGTTGTCCCACATCGCGATGTCACCGGCGCGCCAACGCCAGCGCAACTGATCCTCTGGCAAGTTCATGTGGCCTGCCAAGTAAGTCTTCAGCGCATTCGACTCTCCGGTGGTCATGCCAAGGATATGGATCACGAATGCCTCGTTGAAATTCAGGAACTTGCGCCCTGTGACAGGATGCGAGCCGATCAGCGGCTTGATCGTCGCGCCGAACTTCGCGGCACTTTCTGTCAAACGTTCGGAAGCGGTCTTCCCGTCCAAGTCCGCAGCATAGCTGTTCCTGAAGTCACCATAGTCATGGATGGCTCGCAGGTCTTCCAGGTCCTGCTTCATCCCGGCTGGCAGCCGGTCATAGGCCGCATAGGTGCTGGACCATAAAGTGTCCCCACCGACCTCTGGCACGGTGCGGGCCACAAGGACCGAGGCGAAGGGCTGGTTCGCCTTGAAGGTCAGATCGGTGTGCCAACTGTTTGTATCCGGCGGCGTGTCAGCGTCGTTCTCCAGCAGCATGATGCGGTCGAAGCCGTCGACAAATGGATAGTGGATGTGCGGCTGATCCAGTTCTCCAAAGGATTCCGCAAAAGCCATATGTGCCGCCGGGCTGATATCGGTATTGCGAAAGAAGATCACCTGATGATCCAAAAGCGCCTGATAGATCGCGTCGCAGGTCGCAGATGGCAAACCTTCGCTGAAATCGACACCAGAGACTTCTACACCGATGGCGGGTGTCACTTTAGTGATCTCGAACATGGCAGATCCTCCTGTCGACATGGGAAAGATCGTGCCGACTGACCCTGCATGCGGTCAAGCATGTTGCCAGAGCTTGCAGCGCGCGTGTCATCGCGATATGGCGCGTTCTATGACCGATCTCAGCCAGACATCGTTGGGTAAAACCGTGGATCAACCGGTCTCGCCCGAAGAGGCTCAGCTGGATCCGGTGCCAAACCCGCATCCAGATACGAATTATGTCGCCCGGTTCACAGCGCCTGAATTCACGTCTCTCTGTCCGGTAACCGGTCAGCCTGATTTTGCGCATTTGGTGATCGACTATGTGCCGGACCAATGGCTGGTGGAATCGAAGTCGCTGAAGCTGTTCCTGACCAGCTTTCGCAATCACGGGGCTTTCCATGAAGGCTGCACCGTCGATGTGGCGAAGCGAATCGTTGAGGCAATTGCACCGCGTTGGTTGCGGATCGCGGGCTATTGGTATCCGCGCGGCGGTATTCCGATTGACGTATTCTGGCAAACAGGTGACGTGCCAGAAGGGGTCTGGCTGCCAGACACTGGTGTACAGCCCTACCGTGGGCGCGGATAGCGTCTGGGGATCACATCGAGGCGAGGACAACGTGGCAAAGATCATCGACGGCAAAGCTTTCGCGGCCAATGTACGGGCTCAGGTGGGCACCCATGTGACGCGGCTGAAGGAAGAAAACGGTATCACGCCAGGTCTGGCGGTTGTGCTTGTGGGCGAAGATCCGGCCAGCCAGGTCTATGTTCGCAACAAGGGCAAACAGACCTTGGAAGTCGGCATGAACAGCTACGAGCACAAGCTGGATGCCGCAACGTCCGAAGAAGATCTGCTCGCACTGATAGACAAGCTGAACAAGGATCCGGCGGTCCACGGTATTCTTGTGCAATTGCCGCTGCCGGATCATCTGAACTCAGACCTGGTGATAAACTCGATTGACCCCGCCAAGGACGTCGACGGGTTCCATATCTCGAATGTCGGACTGTTGGGCACCGGGCAAAAGTCGATGGTGCCGTGCACGCCGCTGGGCTGTCTGATGATGCTCCGCGATCATCATGGATCTCTGTCCGGATTAAATGCTGTGGTCGTGGGGCGGTCCAATATCGTTGGCAAGCCGATGTTCAACTTGCTGCTGAAGGACAGCTGCACAGTTACGGTCGCCCATTCCCGAACCAAGGACATCGAGGCCGTCTGCCGCGAGGCTGATATCCTGGTTGCCGCGGTCGGGCGGCCCGAGATGATCCGCGGGGATTGGGTCAAGCCCGGCGCGACGGTCATCGATGTGGGCATCAACCGGATCGATGCGCCAGAAAAGGGCCAGAACGAAGACGGCAGTGTAAAGACCCGGCTGGTTGGCGACTGCCATTTCGAAAGCTGCGTCGAAGTTGCAGGGGCGATCACGCCGGTCCCCGGCGGCGTCGGACCGATGACCATTGCCTGCCTTTTGGCCAATACTCTAACGGCCGCGTGCCGGGCCAACGGTTTGGCCGAGCCCGAGGGGCTTACGGCCTGACAAGCTCCGATCGTTCGCGCCAACCAAAGGTTACCTTGCCACTGGCGGCCAGGCTCGTAGGCAAATTAATGACGTCGCCCGCGCGGTGATGAATAGTCTGGCGAGCGATAAGGCGGCACAATTCAACTCTGGCGCCTGATCCCCTTTCAAGAGGCGAACTCTTCGAGAATCCCGCGATTGAGTCTTGAATTTTCTGTGCACGTCAAATATTTCTGTTACGACAGAAATTACGGAAAGCACCATGCAGCTTACGGAAGCCATGCAGCAATTCATCCTCCACTGGGGAGAGATGGGCACCCGTTGGGGGGTTAACCGGTCGGTCGCTCAGATCCATGCCTTGCTGCATCTGTCGCCAAAGGCTTTGCCTGCAGACGAGATTGCGGAAACCTTGGGTCTGGCGCGATCCAATGTCTCGAATGGAATAAAGGAGCTGCAAAGCTGGAAACTCATCCGAGTCAGTCGAGAACTCGGCGATCGTAGGGATCACTTTAAAGCCGAAGAGGACATGATCCAGGTTGTCCGGCTGGTTGTCGAAGGCCGCCGTTCGCGTGAATTTCAGCCGACCATCGCCGCCGTCGCTGATGCGCGGGATCAGGCGAAAGCTGATGGCAAGACGCCAGCGGAAATCACCAAACGCATGGACGAGACGCTGAGAGTGATGGAGATGTTCGACAAATGGTATGCCGAGATGGCGAAGCTACCCCACGGCACGCAAATGGCGCTTCTTAAAATTGGCGCTGGTATCGCGAGATTCCTGCCGAAAGGCAGTTAGTCACCGCAAAAAAATTTGGCCCATAATTTCTGAGGATACAGAAATGACAGACACAATTGTCAGAGATCCCTGGGACCTGATCGTCTCGCCGTTCCAGCCAGTTCACCAAAAAAGCTTCCTTTTGGCTTTGATCGCAGCGCCGCTGGCTGTCGGTCTGTTGGGTATCGTTCTGGTAGTGCCGCCTTTTGCTATCTACTTCGGCTATGTGCCTTATCTGGTCCTGGGTACACCAGTTTTCTGGATGGTGCTCAAGGTCACTGTCACACCGGCGCAACGTATTCTAGGTCTGATGGTGGCGGGTTTTGCCGTAAACTTTCTAAGCGGCCCGCTCTACGCTTGGTATTTCGACGCCCCACTGGCGCGATACGACTTCATTACGATGATTGGCATGGTTTTTGCCCCGGTTTGGGCAGGAACGATGGGCGGTCTCTACAGCTATTGGACTCGGCCGCCGGGCATGAAAAAGGCGCCCAATTATCGTGCGACGAACACGTCTCAATCCCTGAAAGGAGCGCAGAAATGACCCGCATATTGCTTCCCCTTGCCGCAGTGATCGTCGCCATCGGGTTTGGGCCAACCTTCGCGGCGTTGCTGAGGCGCAAGCATAGCGCTACGCGCAAAACCCGGCCGCATGATCAATTGCGGCTGACCAATCTATGATTCCCGTCCACATGCAAAAGGAGAGACGCTATGACGGATCTGATCTTTCTGGGCCTCGGCTTCGCTGGATTGATAGCGCTGTGCGTTGTCTTGGTCGTTATAGGTCGTGCGGCGTCAGACTGCCCGCAGATCGCTGCTGCCGCCCGGGTCGGCACCATCGTAGTCACCACGGGCTTTGCCGCCATTGGGGCAGGGTTGATCGCGCTGATCGCAACGGCTCTACCGTTTTTGGTCGAGCAGCAATACAACGGCCTCTATCTTGCCTTGGGGCTTACAGCGATTGCGCTGGGCCTAGGCTTTTACAGTGCCGCAACCACGCTTAGGGATGTGCTGAATGCCGCCAGACCGCCGCAACCCATGACCAACCCGCCCTCTACAGGCGATCCGATGCCGGTTGCGGCTTAAGAGGCTGTGTCGCCAATCCGGGCGCGGCTGATTTTGACCAACCTGCGCCCGGTCAGAATTGCCTGGCAGTCGTCAGGAAAGACCCGGTCGAACGCCGGGTTTTGGATATCCAGCCCGCCCGTATAGGTCCCAAACGCTGGCAGCACGATCCTTTGATCATCTGTCAGGAAACAGGGGCGAGAGATGAACTGCCCCTTCAGCCGGAAACGTGCTTTTGGGTGATAATGGCCTGAAACCTCTCCCTCTGCTCCAGGCTTTGCAATATGCCGGAACATTAAGCCCCCATGCCGATATGCCGACATGTTGGATCCGGGTAGATCCACAGGCCCGGGATCATGATTACCGGCCACCCAGACAAAGCGTCGCCCGGACGCCAGGCGCAACAGACGCTCGCCAATTGTATCGGCGAGTTCCTCGGCTGCGGTCAGGTCATCGAAGCTGTCTCCGACGAAGACAATTGTCCGCGCTGCGCTGGTGGTGATCACATCCTCTAACCGGTTCAACGTATCCTCTGTTTCATATGGCGGCAGCAAACCGGCGCCCAAGCGGGCTTGCCGTTCGGAGCGGCCTAAATGCAGATCCGCAACGGCCAATAGACTCTCTGAAGGCCACCAGAGCGCACCGGATCCAAGCGCTGCCAAAGAGGCCGAGCCAACGGAAAGAGGACAAGTGTTCATGTAATGTTCGTATCGCGATGCGTGGTTATTCGCAAGCCGTCGATACGAAGGGTAGGGTGGGGTTTAACCCCACCCTACAGAATGATCAGGCCGCGGCAACAGCCCGCTTGGTCATGACCTGGACGATATGGGCCCGGTATTCGGGCGAGCCATGGATATCGCCGATCATCCCCTCCGCCGGCGGTGCATCAGGTACCGCGTCAGGCGAGAAGTTTGCTGACAAGGCGGCCTCCGCGGCCGTCCATCTGTGAACCCCTTCCTCAGAAGCGCCGGTGACCGCGACACGCACGCCGCCATCAAATTTGGCAACGAACACGCCGACCAGCGCAAAGCGCGAAGCCGGCTGGACGAACTTTTGATAGTTCGCCTGGGACGGAATTGGGAAGCTGACGCCAGTCACCAACTCGCCTTCTTCCAGCGCGGTGTCGAACATGCCCTGAAAGAAGTCATCCGCGGCTATTGTCCGGGTACTGGTGTGGATCGTCGCGCCGGTGCCCAGGCAGGCCGATGGATAGCAGGCCGCCGGATCGTTATTGGCAACCGACCCACCGATGGTTCCGCGATTGCGGACTTGTGGGTCGCCGATTCCGCCAGCCAAAGCAGCCAGCGCGGGGAATGCGCTTTGAACTTCTGACGAGGTTTCGACGGCCACGTGCCGTGTCGCTCCGCCGATCGTCACCTTGCCGGCATCGACCGTGATGCCTGTCAACTCGGCCATTCCGCTGAGATCGACGATGGTCGAGGGTTGCGCCAGTCGCGCCTTCATAGTCGGCAACAGTGTCTGACCGCCGGACATGGCCACGGCGTCTTCCGATTGCAGGGCCGTAATTGCTTCGGCGACGGACCCCGGTTTGACGTAGTCGAAATTGTACATCTTATTCTCCTGTGACGTGTAGGCCGGGTCTTCAGACCCGGCCTGACGGGGCCTCAGCCGTTCATCGCCTTCCAGACGTTCTGTGGTGACACCGGCATCTGGATATTGTCGGTGCCGATCGCATCGATCACGGCATTCACCAAAGCGGGGGGAGAGCCGATCGCCCCGGCTTCGCCACAGCCTTTGATACCCAGCGGGTTGCCCGGGCAGAAGGTTTCGTGGGTCGAGACCTGGAAGCTTGGCAGGTCATCCGCGCGCGGCATCGTGTAGTCCATAAACGTACCCGATTTCAGCTGGCCGTTATCGTCATAGACGATGTTTTCCAGCATAGCCTGGCCAACACCTTGGGCAATTCCGCCATGGACCTGGCCGCCAACGATCAGCGGGTTGATCACCTGGCCGAAGTCGTCCGCCGCCACGAAGCTTTGGATATCGACAACGCCGGTGTCGGGGTCGACCTCGACTTCGCAGATATAACATCCGGCAGGGAAGGTGAAATTGGTCGGGTCATAAAACGCCCCTTCCTTCAGCCCGGGCTCCATATCCGGCGGCAGATTGTGCGCGGTATAGGCGGCCAGGCCGACCTCGTGCCACAGCATCTGCTTGTCGGTACCTTGGACCTTAACCGCGCCGCCTTCGATGACGATGTCGGCCTCGTTGGCCTCCAGCGTATGGGCCGCGATTTTCTTGACCTTGGCCTCGACCTTGTCCAGTGCCTTGACGATCGCAGACATGCCAACCGCGCCGGAACGAGACCCGTAGGTCCCCATGCCGAACTGTACGCTGTCGGTATCACCATGGACGATCTTGATCTGATCGAAGGGCAGATCGAACCGGTCGCTGATCAGTTGGGCGAACGTCGTCTCGTGGCCCTGACCATGCGAGTGAGATCCCGTCAGAACCTCGACCGATCCAACCGGGTTCACCCGGACCTCAGCCGATTCCCAGAGCCCGACGCCTGCACCCAAAGATCCAACGGCGGCAGACGGGGCTATCCCGCAGGCTTCGATATAGCAGCTATAGCCCAGGCCCCGCCGCTTTCCAGCAGCTTCCGAAGCAGCCTTGCGTCCGGCAAAGCCGCCGACATTCGCCGCGGCTTCGGCCGCGTCCAGCGTCGCGTTAAAGTCGCCGACATCATAGGCCATGATCACCGGCGTTTCGTGCGGGAACTCTGTGATGAAATTTGTCCGGCGCAGATCGGCAGGCGTGGTGCCCAGTTGCTTTGCCGCTTTCTCCATCATCCGCTCGATTAGATAGCAGGCCTCGGGACGTCCAGCCCCCCGGTACGCATCGACCGGCGCAGTGTTCGTGTAGAACGTCTGCACATTACAGTGGATGTTCGGGATGTTGTACTGGCCCGACAGTAGCGTCGCATAGAGATACGTCGGCACAGAAGATGAGAAAAGGGACATATACGCGCCCAAGTTCGCCTTGGTATCGACCTTGAAGCCAGTGATCTTGTTGTTTGCATCAAAGGCCATCTTGGCGGTCGAGACGTGGTCCCGGCCATGTGCGTCCGTCAGGAATGCTTCCGACCGGTCGGCCGTCCACTTCACCGGTACATTGGCTTTGCGTGCCGCCCAGAGGCAGACGATTTCTTCAGGGTAGATGTAGATCTTCGACCCGAAGCCACCGCCGACATCCGGCGCGATGACCCGCAGTTTGTGTTCCGGTGCGATCTGATAGAACGCCGATAAAACCAATCGCGCGACGTGCGGGTTTTGCGAGGTCGTGTGCAGTGTCAGGTGATCCGTTCCCGCATCATACTGCGCCATCGCCGCGCGCGGTTCCATGGCAACCGGTGCCAAGCGGTTATTGGTAAGCTCTAATTCTACCACATTCGCCGCAGCCGCAAGCGCGGCGTCCGTGGCCGCTTGATCGCCGATCTCCCAGTCATAGATCATGTTGCCTTCAGCTTCGGGGTGGATCTGCGGTGCGCCCGGTGCCATTGCGGCGTCAACTGTGGTGACGACGGGCAGTTCCTCGTAGGTCACATCGACCTTTTCGGCGGCATCTTTCGCGTTGGCAGGACTGTCAGCGATAACCACAGCCACCGCGTCACCGACATAGCGCACGAACTCGGTCGCCAGGGCCGACCAAGCCCCCATTTTCATGGGCGTGCCGTCCTTTGACGTGATGCCCCAGCCGCAAATCAGGTTGCCGACGCCATCGCCGGTCAACTGAGCACCATCGTAAACGGCTTCAACGCCGTCTGAGGCTTCCGCCTCTGTCTTGTCTATTCCCGTGATGCGGGCATGCGCATGTGGACTGCGGACAAAGGCTGCGTAATGCAGTCCGACGCAGGTGAAATCATCGGTATAGCGGCCTTTGCCGGTGGTGAAGCGCACGTCTTCCGTCCGTGTGACGGGGGCGCCAATTCCGGTATCTTTCGGCATTTGGTTCTCCTTGGCTCCGCCTGGCCTGTTTGGGTCGGCGGTCTAAGCTAAAGGTTTGATCTGGCGTCACCGGCTGTCCCGGAACGAGATCCGATGCGGCACCTTGCGCGTTACTCAGCCGCGTGAGTCGCTGCACCGGCGCCCGCCGCTGCTGCGGCTTGAATGGATTTGACGATGTTGTGGTATCCGGTGCAGCGGCAGATATTGCCTTCAAGCCATTCGCGGATTTCCGTTTCCGTCGGATCGGAGTTTTTCTGCAGCAGATCGGCCGCCGACATCACCATGCCGGGCGTGCAAAAACCGCACTGCAGACCGTGATTGTCTTGAAACGCCTGTTGAATTGTCCCCAGCGATCCATCGGCATTGGCCATGCCTTCGATTGTGGTGACGGCTGCACCTTCGGCCGTGGCCGCCAACATCGTGCAGGACTTCACACTCTCGCCATTCACGTGGACGACGCAAGCGCCGCATTGGGACGTGTCGCATCCTACATGAGTTCCGGTCAGATGAAGATGTTCGCGCAGGAACTGCACAAGCAGCGTGCGTCCCTCGACCTGCCCGGAAACGGATTTGCCGTTCACGGTCATGGATACATTTGGCATCGGTTACCTCCCTAAGATCAAATGTACGATATATGTGTCGATCAGTCGAACAGGCGCTTCCAAAATCCTTTCTTGTCCGGTTCGGCATTTTCGATTGTGTCTTTCAGATTACCGGCTGTCTCCGCAACGGTGCTGGCTGCGCCGCGCGCGACCTCTTCGGCTTTGTCCGCAATTTCTACAACAGCGTCCTTTGCCGAGCCGATGGCTGCATCGAGGTGGTCACCGATTGACGGGTCTTCTGCATCGGCCTCGTCTACGGGCCCGCCGACTTCTTGCTGGAAGCTGTCGAAGAACTGATCCGCCATCTTTTTGGCAAAGCCGTCAATCAGGCGCCCGCCCAATTGCGCGATCTTCCCCGTGACCTTTGCCTCGGCGGTGTAGGTCAGCAATGTGCCATCTTCCGCATCTGCCAGTGTCACATTCGCGCCGCCAGAAGCACCACCGGCAGCACCGCCCTTGCCCTTGCCCGAGATTTTGTAGCTTTCACCGACAACGATGTCCGATAGCTCTACCTCGCCCGTGAAGGTTGCCTTCACCGGGCCGACCTTTTGAACCACCTTGGCCACGAAGGTCGTGTCTGACGTCTTTTCGATTTCCTGGCATCCGGGAATGCATGCCTTCAGAACGTCCGGATTGTTCAACGCCTCCCAAACCTCGGCTCTGGGGGCATTGATGCTGCGTTCGCCTGACATTTCCATAAGGGCGTTTCCCTTGCTTCGTCGTTCGGTACTCCGGTCACGCCAGCGTACCGATATTTTCCGGCACGGCAATTGCCCATTGGTCCAATATCGCAAAGACGATGGGGCGAGGCCGTATTGATGTTGACGACTTGTGCCGTCTCCGAGACATTTCCAGCAGAAATTCAGCGGGAATGGAAGCATGCTGACGATATGGGGCCGGTCAACGTCATCGAATGTACAGACTGCCATGTGGGCGGTCGCCGAGCTTGGGTTGGAGCATCAACGCCTGGATTGGGGTGGGGCGTTTGGCGGTAATGACGAGCCCGACTACCGGGCTATGAACCCGAACGGGCTGATCCCGGTGATGAAAGACGGCGATACCGTGCTGTGGGAAAGCCCCGTCATTCTGCGTTATCTCGGGGCTCGGTACGGAAACGCGGCATTCTGGCCCAAAGATCCGGCCACCCGGGCGCGTCTGGATATGTGGGCGGAATGGACCAAGACGTCGGTTTCCCCGGAATTGATCTACAAAGTGTTTTGGCAGTTAGTGCGAACCAAGGCTGCCGAACGCAATCAGGCCATGGTCGACAGTGGCGCTGCCGCATTGAAGACACTCATGCCCAGGTTGGATGCACGTTTGGCCGAAGTCACCTATCTGGGCAGCGATAATGTTTGTTTTGCCGATATCATGGCTGGGCACATCCTGTATCGATACATGACCTTGGATTTTGACAAGGCAGCGACACCCAATATCGACGCTTACTATGCACGTCTGACCGAACGGCCCGCATATCAGCAGCACGTCATGGTCAGCTATGAAAGCCTGCGGGCGGATTAGCCGGAAGTGGCGCTACCGGGGCCATGTTGGCTACCGCCCGGCTTTGACCTCTGCCAGGACAAACAATCTGATTGCGCTGGCCAGGGACGCAGGCGGGGTTCGGTCTGTATCCAGTTCCGCCGCGAGTGCATTGACTGACTGACCGCGCGCTGCGGCGATCCGGCAAAATTCATCCCAAAAAGGACGTTCTAATGAAACTGACGTCCTGTGACCTTGCAGCGTCAAAGAGTGTTTCTGCGGGCGGTCAGCGATCGTCATCACCGGGCGCGCGATCCAGCCTGTGCCCGTCCAGATGCCGGACCACCTGATCGTCGGACGCCTGTTCTTGCTGCTTTTGCGCCTTGGTGCGCCCGAACTTAGCAGCATTTGCTGAGGCCTGGGCGGCCTTGTCCGCCCGCGCCTTCTGTTTGCGCCGGGACTTCAGATTGATTATGCGGGCGTTCACGGAACCTCCATGGCTTGACCGTAGAATCTACATGCAAGCCCCGTTTAGGACAATTACCTTGGCCTCACTTGATCGAGCTTACGGGTATCGCGGCGCCACCATTGCCTTGGGCATGGCGATGATTGCCGGTGGCGTTCAAGGTATTATTGCCCACGAGTTCGACTTTCTGTTGGTCAAGGTCCTGGTGGGCTTGGCCAGTGCCTTGGTGCTGATCATGGCTGGTGCAATTTCGGCACGACAACAGTTCTACAGCGCTATTGGACTGGGGTTGCTGATGGGTGTCGGTTTCTTTCTGACGCGCTGGGGCACATGGTCATTGATGGACGGGGGCGCATTTGGCGCGCTGAAATTTTTCTCAATACCGCCATGGGGTTGGCCCGCATACCTCGATCAGCTTGGCGTCAGCGGCTTCTGGATTTTCGAAGCCGTTTCGATGTTCTGTCCAGCGCTGGTCGGATGCTATGTCGGTCAGGAACGCCCAGAGGCAGAAAGCGCCTGAAGGGCAGGGTGCGCTTGCGCGCACCCCCGATCACATCACTTAGGTCCGATCATGTTCTTGGGCTGAACCACGCGATCGAAGGTCGCCTCGTCGACGAAGCCCAATCGGACCGCCTCTTCCTTCAGGGTCGTGCGGTTCTTGTGCGCCGTCTTTGCAACTTTGGTGGCGTTGTCATAACCGATTTCGGGCGCCAGAGCGGTCACCAGCATCAGGCTTTCCCACATCAACTGGTTGATCCGGCCTTCATCGGCTTGGATGCCATCGACGCATTTGTCCGTGAAGGCCACTGCTGCATCTCCCAGCAACTGCATGCTCTGCAGCAGGTTGTAGATCATCATTGGTTTGAAGACGTTCAGCTCGAAGTGGCCCTGACTGCCCGCGAAGCCGACGGCTGCGTCATTACCCATGACATGGGCACAAACCTGGGTCAGCGCTTCGCACTGGGTCGGATTGACCTTGCCCGGCATGATCGAGGACCCGGGCTCGTTCTCAGGAAGCATCAGTTCGCCCAGGCCGCACCGCGGGCCAGAGCCCAGGAACCGGATGTCATTGGCGATTTTGAACAGGCTTGCCGCCACGGTCTTGGCGGCACCCGACATCTCGACAATGGCATCATGCGCTGCCAGCGCCTCGAACTTATTCGGCGCGGTCTTGAAGGGCAGGCCGGTGATCTTGGCGATGTTCGCCGCGACCGTTTTATCGAATCCCTTGGAGGTGTTAAGCCCTGTCCCGACGGCTGTGCCGCCCTGGGCAAGAGGATAGACGTTCTTCAGGGCCGCCTCGATGCGTGCGATGCCTTGTTTGACCTGATGCGCATAGCCCCCGAATTCCTGGCCCAAGGTCAGGGGGGTTGCATCTTGAGTATGGGTTCGGCCGATCTTGATGATTTTGGCAAACGCCTTCGCTTTTGCATCCAGGGCGGCATGCAGGTGCTTCAGACCCGGCAAAAGTACGTCGTGCGCCGTCGTAGCCGCCGCGATGTGCATCGCCGTCGGGAACGTGTCGTTCGAGCTTTGCGACATGTTGCAGTGATCATTCGGGTGAACCGGGGACTTCGACCCGATCTCTCCGCCCAGGATCTCGATCGCGCGGTTGGCGATGACCTCGTTCGCATTCATGTTCGATTGGGTGCCGGACCCGGTTTGCCAGACCACTAGCGGAAAGTGATCATCCAGCTTGCCATCGACGACTTCACCGGCTGCTTTGGCGACGGCATTGCCGATCTTCTTCGTCAGCTTGCCTTGCGCCATATTGGACTGTGCAGCAGCCTTTTTGATCACCCCCAAAGCACGGACCAAAGCAACCGGCTGGCGTTCCCATCCGATGGGGAAATTCATCAGGCTGCGCTGAGTTTGTGCGCCCCAATATTTGTCGGCGGGGACCTTCAGGGGGCCAAAACTATCGGTCTCGGTCCGGGTCTTTTGCGCCTTGGATTTGTCGTTCTGAGTCTTGGCCATGCTGAGCTCCTGTGGGATGTTGGCATGGCTATAACGAACGCAGACAAGCCCCGTCAAACCAGGATCGGTCAGGCTGCGTCGGTGAATTTTGACCGCGCGAACGCATTGAGCACTTCTTCCAAATCAACAGCGTTGCAAATGGTCAGTTTTTCAAGGCTGTCTTGATCTTGAAATGACCGGATCAGACCCGTGACTTCACCGCCGGGCGGGCAATTGTGCCAGGCCATCGACCAGCCTGGAAATGCGCGGCGGCGGATCGGTTCCGAGAAGATAACCTGCAGATTGGAATGACGCGGATCCCTTGTAATCCGGCCGTAGCAATCCTGGACGTTTTCTTGGGTGCCTTCCAAAACCTGCATGAAGGACCCGTCCACAAAGATCAGCAATCCGCTAAGGGCGCTTTTGAAGTTACGGTCGCGTGCGTCTTTCAGCAGCTTCGGCATACTACGCAGTTGGAAGTTCGCCGCTGCTGTGCTGATGTAAACGATCCTGTAGAGCACGAAAGGTCCTGTTGCGATCGAAGCTTCGATGCGATCAGCATCAGTCAAATACGCATCTCGGGCAGAGTATCGAGCGATGTTCGTTAAGGCCGAGTTGATGCGTGCGATGTTGCTGAGCCCGATTTAGCTTGCCCAACATTGAACCCACGGATCGTTAAGTGTCAGTTTCTTAAACTTGCAAAGAATTGGAAAGACGTCGAAGCCGCGTCTCAGTTTTTGCGGAAGCTGTCGATGCTGACGA
Organism: Pseudomonadota bacterium; assembly: GCA_039028795.1. Taxonomy (GTDB): domain Bacteria; phylum Pseudomonadota; class Alphaproteobacteria; order Rhodobacterales; family Rhodobacteraceae; genus Thermohalobaculum. Next base: position 783 of record JBCCHJ010000071.1, on the reverse strand, counting down.
CCTCGGCGCTGTGAGAGGCCGCGACGGGTTCCTGAGGCGCCGTCTCTTCCTCGGGCAAAACCGGATCGACCGGAACTTCATCAGCCTCGTAGGCGTCGAATTTCAGCCCGAACTTCACTGAGGGATCGACGAATGTGCGCACGGCGGCGAAAGGCACGACCAAAGTCTGCGCCTGATCCGAGAAATTCAGCGTGACAGAAAACCGGTCCTTGGCAACTTCGAGATCGCGGAACCATTCCTGCAGAACGATTGTCATCTCTTCCGGGTAGGTTTCCCGCAGCCAGCTTGGGATATCGACGCCTGGGTGATCTGTTTCAAAGCAGATATAGAAATGATGATCGCCCGGCAGACCATGATCTACGACATGACAAAGCACGTCGGCCATCATGCTGCGCATGGCCTTCTGCATGAGATGCCCGTAGTTTAAACCGTTGTCTGCGTTCATACCCGAGGCTTCCTTCTGCCCGGTTACCGACATTATCCGATTCTCTAGCCCAAGAAAGGAAAAGAAATCGATACTTCGTCGGGCTGCTTACAGACACTTGTTGAACTTCCCGTTACGCAAATACCACCCTCGAAATGGCAAAAAGTGCCATAATCTAGGTGCACAACGGGAATTTTGGGGGAAAGTGCAGGCTTCTGTTGCCAGGCGCCTGCGAACCCCGCCTAAGGCGGCTAGGCCCTAGGACTTAAGATTTCGGTAGATCCGACTGCATTAAGCAGCCATCGCCACCGGAGCACGGTTGTCATTGGCAACTGTACAAAACGGACCGATAACGGTGG
>JBCCHJ010000070.1:0-31364 GCA_039028795.1 Pseudomonadota bacterium | reverse complement strand
TCACTTCGATATAGGGCACGGTATGCGCCCCGCATTTGTCACCGATCAGCAGGCTATCGCACTGAGTGAAGTTCCGGCTGTGCGACGCATCCCCATGCATCGACACCAGCCCGCGATAGGTGTTCTGCGCCTTGCCCGCGCTGATGCCCTTGGAGACGATCCGAGACTTCGTGTTCCGGCCCAGATGCACCATCTTGGTGCCGGTATCGGCCTGCTGGGCGTTGTTGGCGATGGCGATGGAATAGAACTCGCCCTGGCTGCCCTCACCGCGCAGGATGCAAGACGGGTATTTCCACGTGATGGCGGAGCCGGTCTCCACCTGCGTCCACATCACCTTGGATCGATCGCCCCGGCAATCGGCGCGTTTGGTCACGAAATTATAGATGCCGCCCTTGCCGTCTTCGTCGCCCGGGAACCAGTTCTGCACGGTCGAATATTTTATCTCTGCATCTTCCTGGACGACCAGTTCAACCACGGCCGCATGCAGCTGGTTGGTCTTGCGCTCTGGCGCCGTGCAGCCTTCCAGATAACTGACATAGGCGCCCTTTTCGGCAATGATCAGCGTCCGTTCGAACTGCCCGGTGTTTTCGGCATTGATCCGGAAATAGGTGGACAGCTCCATCGGGCAGCGCACGCCTTCCGGTATGTAGACGAATGATCCATCCGAAAAGACTGCTGCATTCAGGCAGGCATAGTAGTTGTCGGTCTGCGGCACGACCGAGCCGAGATACTTGCGTACCAATTCCGGGTGGGTGTGCAGCGCCTCAGAGATCGAACAGAAAATCACTCCGGCCGCAGCGAGCTCATCCTTGAACGTTGTTCCGACGGACACCGAGTCAAAAACCGCATCAACGGCGACCTTGCGGCCATCGGCGGGCGTGGCCTCGGCACCTTCGACACCTGCCAGGATCATCTGTTCCTTCAGCGGAATGCCCAGCTTTTCGTAGGTCTTCAACAGTTCGGGATCGACCTCGTCCAGGCTTTTCGGCTTTTCTTTAAAGCTAGCCGGCTGGGCATAGTAGTACTGGTCCTGAAAGTCGATCTTGGGATAATTGATCATCGCCCAGGCGGGCTCTTTCATCTTGACCCACCGGCGATAGGCGCGCAGGCGCCATTCCAGCATCCATTCCGGCTCGTTCTTCTTTTCCGAGATTAGTCTAACGATGTCCTCGTTCAGGCCCTTTGGCGCGAACTCAGTTTCGATGTCAGAATCCCAGCCATACTTGTATCGTTCACCGACCGAGCGCACTGCATCAACCGTTTCCTGATCAACGCCTTCCTTGACCTTGACCTCGCCGTCTTCCGGCTGTGTCACATCCAGTGCGGTCATTCTCTTACCTTTCGTTATAAGAGGCCTTTGGTTGCTGGGCGGCTATGCCACCTTGCTGCCTATTCCCCTACGCCGCGCGCGCTTTGCGTCGGCGGTATGCGTCAATCCATGCATCGGCAAAGGCCAATACCTCTGCTTCAGTCGTAGTCGGCCCCATCGAGACTCGGATCGCTGAAGACGCCGTTTCCTCGTCAAATCCCATCGCCAGAAGCACGCGGCTAGCCTGTTGAACCTTGCCGGAAGAACAGGCCGACCCTGCACTTACCGCGAACCCAGCCAGGTCCATCTGCATTACCTGCGTTTCACCCTTCCAGCCCGGAACCGCAAAGCATGACGTGTTGGGCAGACGAGCACTTTCCTTACCGAAGAAGATGGTATCGGGCGCAGCGGCGGCAAGGGTGTCTTCTAGAATGTTTCTAAGTTTTTCGATCCGGTCCCAGACTTGTGAGTCCAAATCGTGCCGTGCAGCCTCTGCGGCCGCGCCAAAACCGGCGATGCCGACGACGTTTTCCGTGCCGGACCGGCGGCCTTTTTCCTGGCCGCCGCCCTTCAACGTTGGATCCAGATCAAACCCTGATCTGTTAATGGTTGCACCGATGCCCTTTGGCCCGCCGAATTTGTGAGCCGACATTACGGCCAGATCGACCGGAGTACCCGAAAGATCAATGACCATCTTTCCGGCGGCCTGAGTGATATCAGAGAAACTGAAATTCCGCGCACCGTTTTCAGCTGTCCAGTCCGACGGGTTGGTTAACTGTCCCGTCTCTCCGTTCGCGAGTGCCTCACAGACAATGTTGTTGCCTTCAAACAAAACATCAAAGATGCCCTGATCCGGATGGAAGACGCCATTTGAATCGCGTTCGAACAATTCTTGCAAACTGGCGTGGGCATCCACGCATTCATGTTCGATGGGGGACGCAAGCGGCCCTGGCCGTGCAGATTTTAAGCTAAATGCCAGTGTCGCCGCCTCTGTTGCCCCACTGGTGAAAACCACCTCATCCGGCGCGCATCCAACCAACGCCGCGACCTGGCCCCGTGCATTCTCTACAATCGCCTTGGCTGCGCGACCTTCGGCATGAACCGAGGATGGATTACCAACGACGTCCATGGCCTCGAGCATCGCCGCGCGCGCCTCAGGCCGCAAAGGCGCCGTGGCGTTCCAATCAAGATAGACGCGCTGTCCGTCCAGGCCGGTCATAATGCACCGCCATCGCAGACAGCGTCCCCTCTCCCCAGAGGGAAGAGGGTTAGAGTAAGGGGGAACATCGTCACGGCGAAATCACCTCGGGCTCATCCACCACTCCGATGAAGTCAGGCACGGCAGGACACGGCATCATCCGGTCCTCGATCACGTCGGCAATTGTCGTCTGGTTCAGGAATACATGAACGTGGGCAGAAAGCTGTTCCCACAGCATTTCGGTCAGCACCGCTTCTTTCGAAGCACCTTCTCTGCTGACGGGCTGATCCCCGCCCATGGCGTTCAGACGCTCATCGACGGCGGCCATAATGTCCGAGATCCGCGTCTCGCCCGGCTCGTCCGCCAATTTGTAGCCACCACCACGGCCCCGAACTGATTCCACCAAACCAGCCCGGCGCATTTTCACAAACAACTGCTCCAAATAAGCCACTGAGATATCTTGGCGATCCGAGATATCCGCCAGCGCCACAGGTGCATCGCCACCATTCAAGGCAATATCGGCCAGAGCGGTGACAGCGTAGCGACCTTTGGTGCTGAGTTTCATCCGTCCTCCTGCACATGCCGGGCCTTCTTGACCTCAGCACTCTAGATCGCTAGGTCCCGCTATCCATGCGGGATGATCCTCGCTGTTTAGAATTAGAATTGTTCTAGGTTTGCTGACGGAAGTTGTCAAGCATTCCCGGACCCGCTTGATGGCCTAAGGACGCGCATGCCTGAAGTACACTTTCCTGGACCCGAAGGCCGCCTTGAAGGGCGCTATCATCCGCTGCCGGAAAAAGATGCGCCGATTGCGCTGATCTTGCACCCGCATCCGCAATATGGCGGGACCATGAACAACCCGGTGACCTATCGGTTGCACTATGCCTTCCGGGATCTCGGTTTCACTGTGATGCGGTTCAACTTCCGCGGCGTGGGCCGGTCTCAAGGCGAGTTTGACCAGGGGATCGGAGAGCTTTCCGACGCTGCTTCAGCCCTGGACTACCTGCAGTCCATGCATGAGGCCGCCAGCGCCTGCTGGGTCGCAGGTTTTTCTTTCGGCGCCTGGATCGGCATGCAATTGCTGATGCGCCGGCCTGAGATAAATGGGTTCATCTCCGTTGCACCGCCGGCGAACATGTACGATTTCAGCTTTCTGGCTCCCTGTCCGTCAAGCGGACTGATCATCAACGGAGAATCCGACCGGATCGTGCCGATGGAAGACGTGACGAAGCTGTCCGATAAGCTGAAGCTTCAAAAAGGGATCACGATCACTCATACGACTGTGCCGGAGGCCAACCATTTCTTTGAAAAAGGAATGGATAACATGATCGATATCGTGAAGGGCTATGTGCAGGTCCGCATGACCGAAGGCGGTCGTTAGTCAGAGCCTGGGTAGCTGCGTTAGAGCATCGAGGCCTGCTTGCCCAAACATCTCGGCTTCATCTTCAAGATCGTTTCGCAAAGTTCGCGGTCGACACGATCCGCCAACACCATGGCTTGTCCGTGCGCCTCGCGACCCGCTTCGATCGCCGCCTCGATGGCAGCGGCTTGAACCATGGCGGCAAGAAGTTCGGGATGCTCCCGGGCATATCCCACACCGAACGCGCCATCTATCTTCTCAACCGCCTGCTCCATGTATTGTGCCGTGGTCTCTGGTGCGGCCGCTTTGATGCGGCCGGACGGAGGATCGCTGGCAACGGACATTCGGGGCTCCTTTTTACCGAACGAACTAGCGGAAAAATCTTGGATGTCGAATTGGAAGCTAAGCCGGATAAAGAATCCGGCCACCACAGACAGGTTCACGGCACCCTGTGGTCGAAGGTGCAGATGTGGGCAATCCACGCAGCACCCGCACCGCCAGATAGGCGAAGGCCTGGGCCTCTAGCATATCGCCGTCCAGACCCACGGTCTCAACCGGGTCCACCGGGGCATTTAGGCGATCCGCTAGCATCTGCATCATCGTCTTGTTATGGCGTCCGCCGCCGCAGATCAGCCAGCGCGAGGGTGGTGAGGGCATATGTTTCAGCGACTGAGCGACTGCGTCGGCAGTAAACGCGGTCAGAGTCGCGGCCCCGTCTTCGGTGGACAGCCCCGCCATCGCTGTCAGCACGCCGTGGAAGTCATTACGGTCCAGCGACTTTGGAGGGCGGCGGTCCAGATAGGCTTGGCCAGAGTTGGTGGACAACCGGTCGCGATGCACCCGGCCCTGGGCGGCCGCCGTGCCGTCCCGGTCCAATAAATCGCCGGTCTGGGCCTGCATCCAATCGTTGACCAAGGCATTCCCCGGCCCTGTGTCAAAGGCGATCAGCGCCCCCGGTTCCTCTGGCGCATCCTTCGAAGGGTCGACCCAGGTCACATTGCCAACCCCGCCGATGTTCAGAAACGCCAGCGGTTCCGTCGCCCCGATATGCTTGGCCAGGGCAAAATGATAGAATGGCGCTAGAGGCGCGCCCTGGCCATCTTGCGCTACATCTTCGGAGCGAAAGTCGTGCACGATTGGCGCCTTCAACCAAGATCGTTCTGCAAGAAGCACCGCATCACCAATCTGCAACGTGAACCGAGTTTCTGGTCGGTGTAGGACGGTTTGTCCGTGAAAGCCCAGGACGTCGACCTGACCGCGCTTGCCCCAGAAGCATTGAACCCAAGGCGGCGACATTTGAGATGGATGTTGGTTAAGTTGTTCTGTCAGCGAGATTGTGGCTCTTACGTGAGCATTGACCAGTCTCTCGTCGGCTTGACGCAAGATCTCGATGTCCCAAAGGTCAACTTTTCTGCGCAGCTTACCGTGGTTGGGCCAGTGTTCTGCACACCACTCAATCGCCTGGCGCAAAGCATCGCTATCTTCACCTGAGAACGGTATCGACAGAGTCGGGCCGAACATCTCGACGGTTTCGCCGTCGGTCAGGATCGCAGCGGCATCGACACCATCCATCGAGGTTCCGGTCATAAAGCCAAGCGCCCAGACCGGCTGTCCTGTGCTGACCTCAACCATCCCCTTCCAATCCTTCAGGCCTTCCGCTACACCGCGCGGCTCGTAATAAAGAGGAAGGACCGATGACTTACCAGCCGAAATCGGAGTTCCTGCAGGTGATGATCGCCCGCGGGTTTCTCCAGGACTGCACCGACATGGAGGGTTTCGACAACGCCCTGATGGGCGGCGTGGTTCCCGGCTATATCGGTTTTGACGCCACCGCGACCAGCCTGCATGTCGGCAGCCTGATGCAGATCATGATGCTGCGATGGCTGCAGAAAACAGGCCATCAGCCGATTGCGCTGATGGGCGGAGGCACCTCGAAGATTGGCGATCCGTCGTTCCGGGCGGATGAACGATCCCTGATGACCAACGAGACGATCAACAAGAACATCGAAGGCATCAAAGGCGTCTTCTCGAAGTTCCTGGAGTTTGGCTCATCGGCGGATGGCTCGGACGGCAAGACAATTATGGCCAACAATGCCGACTGGCTGGATGGTCTGCAGTACATCCCTTTCCTGCGAGAAGTAGGAGCGCTGTTCAGTGTCAACCGGATGCTGTCGTTTGAATCTGTGAAGTCGCGCCTGGATCGCGAACAAAGCCTCAGCTTCCTGGAATTCAACTACATGATCCTCCAGGCCTACGACTTTTCCGAGTTGAACCGCCGTTACGGCTGTTTGCTGCAGATGGGTGGCTCGGACCAATGGGGCAATATCGTCAACGGCATCGATCTGTCCCGCCGGATGAACGAAGCAACGGTTTTTGGCCTGACCAGTCCGTTGCTGACCAAGGCAGATGGATCGAAGATGGGCAAGTCTGCCACCGGAGCCATTTGGCTGAACGACGACATGCTGTCGCCATATGAGTTCTGGCAGTTCTGGCGCAACACGCTGGATGCCGATGTCGGCAAGTTTCTGAAGCTCTACACCGATCTTCCGGTCGACGAATGCGATCGGTTGGGCGCACTGCAGGGCCAAGAGATCAACGAAGCGAAGATCATCCTGGCCAACGAGGTCACAACGCTTTGCCACGGGGCGGACGCTGCGGCTAAGGCAGCCGCCACCGCGAAGGAAACCTTCGAGGCCGGCGGTGCGGGAGACGATCTGCCAACCATCGAAGTGTCTGGCGGGGATCTACCGATCTCTCTCGCGCAGCTCTTCGTCCGGTCTGGTCTGGCATCTTCGGGCAAAGAGGCCCGGCGGTTGATCGAAGGTGGCGGCGCGCGGATGAACGATGCTCCGGTAACGGACGCGGGCCAGATGATGACCACCGAGGATATGGTAAGGCCGGTAAAACTTTCAGCCGGAAAGAAGCGCCACGCCCTAGCTAAGCTCAGTTGACCTTGCAGCCTATGCAGACCGGTCTATCGCGCATTGCGATGCAATGCGCGGTCGACCGACCCGGTCTGCACACTACTCTTTATGCTGCAACACCGAGTTGGCCCGGACCAGGTAGCTTGAGAGGGCGGCATAGAGCACACTTTGCAGGGTTCGTCCCGTTTGATCCGTGAATTTTGCAAGTTGCCGGCGCATGTCCTGCTCGACCCTTAAGGTCAGTCCATACCGCCGGCGCGACGGCATGGCCACGGCGGTGGACGGCTCTTCAATGCGTGCTTGTAGGATCTCAACGGGGCCAGCGACCTTGGGCGGCGGCGCGCTGGCGGCTCGCAATTTCAGAATCCCGATCGGCTCTTTTGCCGGGCGTGCCCTTTCAATCAGTCCAGCATGAAGAGATGCAATCTGCATGTGCTAATCCTTTGATCCTTGTCTGGTATGACGCCCAATGAACTGAAAATCTGGTTCAGTTGGCTGGCGAATCCGTTCGGCGGCCAAAACCCCGTTGCTGTGGGTGCAGGGGCACGATCCCAAGCGCGGGCGCCGGAGCAGGCTCTGGTTCGTGCTGCTGATACGCCTCCTGCGCAACCATCTCGCCCTGCAGGCGGTCCAACCGGTCAGCTACGTATTCCCAAAGTGCGATGACCTCTTTGGATGAACGTGACTTTTCGTTGACTTCCATCACCGTGCGTCCGTCGATCATACTGGCGGCATAATCGACACGGTGGTGTAGGGTCACGGGTGCAACGGTGCCGTGTTGCGACAACGCGACTGCAGCCTCGGCTGTAATTCGTGCGCCCCGTGTTGCCGAGTTCACGACAAAGATCATCGCCTTGTCATAGCGTTCAACGATATCCACCGTGGCACCGACGGCCCGCAAATCATGAGGGCTTGGCCGGGTTGGGATCACCACCATGTCGGACATCGCCACGACCGTTGAGATCGCCTCGGTCACGGCTGGCGGGGTATCGATGAAGACCAGTTTGAAGCCTTCAGCCCGAAGCCGGGCAATTACTGCGGGCAACTGACCGGGCGACGCAGAGAATACAATCGGGTCCTCTGCCACACGGGCACGGCCCCAGCCCGCCATGGACCCCTGCGGATCGGTGTCGACCACCGCAACCGGCCCATTTCCGGTACGCACGGCTTCAACCGCCAGATGCCCGGTCATTGTTGTCTTGCCGGACCCGCCCTTTTGCGAGGTCAGCGCAACGATCTGCATATCCCGGGTCGCACGCAGGCCAGACCGTTCCTGCAAGCCACCGGGAACAAGTAACCCAAAACTCGACATCTGAATTCCCCTTGCCACACCAGCATCATCGACCGGAGGCATTCAGGAAACCACAAGACCTGTTAACATTCGGTAACTTCTGAAGTGTAATGGCAGGTATTATCTTTATAATTCAGATATATACGGTGAACATCGCCTTAACCATCTGATCCGCCAAACCAGGCCGCCATTACCGGTACCATCACCATGACGAAGATGATGCGCACGACATGGTGGACGGCAACAAATCCCGGGTCGGCATCAATTGCGAACGCAATCAGCGACATTTCTGCCACGCCCCCGGGCGCATAGGCCAACAACAATGCGACCAAGGGCTGGCCAGTGATCGCCGAGACCGCCCATGCCAATGCGCCTGCGATGGCCATCAAAATAGCAGTGCCGCCGAAAGTCAGCGTGCCAAAGCCAATCAGGCGGCGAACCGGGACACCCGTAAATCGCGTTCCGACCGATGCGCCAAGCACCAGCAACCCGACCTCGACCAACCAATGAGGCAAGACGCCCTCGATCACGCCGGTTAGGCGCAGCACGGCCGAGACGATCAACGGGCACACCATCGTCAGTATTGGGACCCCAGTATTTCTCAGCGCGAAGATCAGGCCAAAGGACGTTGCAAGCAAGATGGCCAAATCTGACGGCGAAATCAGTTTCTGGACCGCCAGCGCATCGTGGGCCCGGTCGGCATAACCCAGCAACCCAAAGGCCACCAAGGGCGCCATACAAACGACGATTGCGATCCGCAGCGATTGTGCCAGCGCAACGTCCCTCTCATCAGCACCGATCGCGCCCGAGACCAGCACCACCGCCGTAAGTCCTCCTGGGATAGACGAACATAGCGCCGTCATTGGCGCCTGCGCGACGGCCCGGCGGTAGTAAAGGTAAGCCGCAGCGGTGGCCACTGGCATGTAAATCACCGAGCCAGCCATCGAAACCGGCCATTGCATGATGGCGTCGACACTCATCCCTTCGAAGCTTTCACCCAGGAACAGCCCGATCAGCAGCATGAAGTTCGCCCGCATCCAAAGCGGTACTTCAGCGGGCAGGCCCGACACCGCCGCGGCCATGCAAAAGAACAGCGGCCCCAACATCCAGGCTAATGGCACGTGAAAGTACTCTGCGACGAAGCCGCCGACGGCGCCGATCAAAAGACCAAGGCCGAGTCGCTTGAGGGCCTTGGGGGTCGTTCTGGCGGCCCATTTCGCCCGAAAGCCTTCAATCAAGATTTGGCATCCCGGCTATCGCTCAAACCATCGGTTCGGCGATGCTCTGTTCCTCGCCATCGCGGACAGCCGTGTAGAAACAGGACCGCCGATTGGTATGGCATGCCGGGCCGATCTGATCCACCAGCACCAGAAGGCAATCCCGGTCGCAGTCGACGCGCAGTTCGACCAAATGCTGAATGTGGCCAGAGCTTTCGCCCTTTTTCCAGAACTTCTGGCGCGATCTGGACCAGTACGTGACCCGGCCCGAAGCCAGGGTTTCGGCCACTGCCTGGGCATTCATCCATGCCAGCATCAGAACCTCGCCGGTGTCGTGTTGCTGGGCGATGGCCGGAAGCAACCCGTCCGCATTGAATGTCAGCGTCGTCGGGTCGAAAGGTCCTGGAAGGGGGCTTTCCGCCATGTCTCTCACTTCAGTTGAATTTGTCCTAAGGCGTTCAGGGGTTTTCCCCAACGGTTTGCGGCGCTATGTACAGGGCCAGAACGGAGGCGTCCATGTCGGCGGTGACCCAAGATCTGATGAAGCTCTATTCCCAGCGCATTCTTGCGTTGGCGGCAGAGATTCCGCGGATCGGACGACTGGAAACACCTGATGGGTCAGCAATGAGGCGATCTCCCCTGTGTGGATCAACTGTCACGGTCGATATCGCTTTAGAGAATGGCACCGTTTCGGACTACGCCCACGATGTGAAGGCCTGCGCACTGGGCCAATCATCTGCTTCGGTTCTGGGCTCGCAGATCATCGGATTGACCCGGGACCAGATTTCCGAGGGGCGCGAAGCGCTGGAGGCAATGCTTAAAAGAGAGGGCGAGGCCCCCGCCGCGCCATTTCAGGATCTGGAAGCTCTGCTTCCGGCGAAAGACTATAAGAACCGGCATTCATCGATTTTGCTGGCCTGGGATGCAACCCTCGCCGCTATTGACGATGCCGCTGTAAAAAAGATCGCCTAATTCACATTGCGCTTTTCCCAGCCTTGCAAGGACTCCGCGTAAAGCCGGACCTTCTTTATGCCCGCGATTTCGGACGCCATGAACCATGTGGCCGCGCCCTGGGTGCCGTCATTGCAGAAAGTAATCACTGGGTCGCCTTCCCAGTTGACCTGTACGGCCTTCAGCTTTTCTAACGTGTCTAAAGGATCAAGGGCCTCGCGTCGGTCCTTCTGCAATAGCATATCCACCGCGTAGGACATCGCGCCTTGGATCGAACCGGCGTTCACCGATTCCTCTACCCTGGAGTCCAGCAACGCCCCCTGCTGGTCGCCATCCGATATCCTTTGCACCTCTTCGGTTGAGGCGAGCCATTCATCGCTGAATGTTAAAACCACGGCGCTTCGCTTTGGTTTGCGCGGGGTGTGCGAGATCTCTCCACCGGCTTCTTTCCAGGCTTTGATCCCACCATCCAAGATCGAGATGTCGGTAAATCCAGTGCTCTTGAGCATCCAGTAAACCCAGGCCGCCGAGGAGAATGACCGATGATCCATGCCACTATGAACAATCAGAACCGGCTTGTTCTTTCGCAGTCCGGCCTGCTGCGCCATCTGGGTCATTTCCGGATCGGACACCAGAGCACCATTTTTGCTGCGGAAATCCCAATAGGGCATCGATACCGAACCGGGAATATGACCCCTTTCGAAACCAAGCTTCTTATGGCGTATATCGATAATGTTGATCGACTGCTGGTCGGTCGCCACGATCGCTGCATCGGGCTTTATGAGGCGATCCAGAGCTTGAGCCGAATGAAACGGCAAAAAAGCTATGAAAAGCAGGGCGGCAACAGCCGCGGACCTGGACACTTCACGCATCGTACTATTACCTCGGGTCAGAACACGAACAAACTAGACCTAACTAACTAGCGTGCCTTGAAACATGGCGAAAATGTGGCAAGCGCGGTCAGATCTGAAACACTGAGATGCACTTTTTTGCGCTTTGCGAAGATTTCGACATCCTGAGGTTGTTGTGATCTTTGGATACACAGCAAGATTTGCGTTCGTGGTGTTCACATTTTTGTGCTCTGGTTGCGCGGACCCCTCACCTTCTAGTGAGGGAACAACGTCGGCGAACCTGCCGGTCAGAGCAGACCGTGCCGCAGACCTATTCGCCCAGATTTGCCTGGCGACGGCCCCGGATTTCCTCAGTGCCCAAACCAGAATGGAACGTGCGGGCCTTACGGATGTGCGTCCAAACGGCGCCAGTTATGATCCCACCGGAACGGTATCGGCCAAAGTTCAAACCAGGCCACAGACAGGCGGCGTTTCGGTCGAGCGCTGTTCGATAGTTTTTGAAGACCCAGATGCGGAAGCGGCGCGTTCCCGGTTGATGCAAATGCTTGATGACAGCGGCCTGACATCAAGGCCTGCCCGTCAAGGCGCGATCGGCAGCCGCATTGTCGACATATGGGACCTGCAGATTGACGGCCGGCCAGGCCGCGTGATCTTCCTGCCGGTGCAGTCCGAACGCTTGTTGGGCGGGATCTATCTGGACATTCCCAGTCGGAATGCATCAGTCTGACGCGAAGCCCCGAAAATCAGCCCGGCAAATACCTGATCGTCATCAGCAAGACTGCCGCAAACCCAGACGCAAACGCCCACCGCAACGCCAAGAACTTGTTGCGCAAGACACAGGCACTACCGATGCTGCTGCGCGCCAGACTGCTGATCATCTCCTGTAGATCAGCGTCTCGGGCAAAGTTTTGGTGTTCGTCGGCAGACCATCGTTCGCTGGAGATCGCGATCCAACTAAATTTATCCCTGGTCAGAACATCTTCGCACGTCTTGCGTGATGGAAATCGCGGCACAAGTGCCAAGAGACACAAAAGGACCGACAGAACGATCAGAGCATATGTGACCAGATCCAGCGGATCGCTGAGAGTTGCCGCTTGCGAGAAAGGGCTGCGCAGTGCAATCAGGCTCATCACTGTCATCAAAGCCGCAGCCTTTGCATCAGCAAACTGCGTCTGAGTCATGATTGTGGAGTTCTGTGTACCGAGGAAGGTGATACGCGCACGGATGTCGTCACCTTCGACCTTCTGTCATACAGACTTCCCATACCTCTGACACTTAATGAAAACAACGGGACTACATATTACATGCTATCACGACGCAGCGCTTCCTAAGTACAGTCCTTAAGTCAACATGGCGGCATTTTTCCGCAGCATGAGCGCGGCGCTGGACACCGCCCATAATCAGCCGTATATCGCCCCCCGCCCGGTGCGTTCTGCACCGCACAACAACACATAAGCGGCCGGTTTGCCGCGCGTGAAGAACCCGCTGTAAACGAGGGGAAAATCCATGGACTTACTCAGCTTCCTGCCGCCGCTTCTTGGCATAGGCGGGCTGGTCGTCGCGTACATGCTCTACGGAATGGTGATGAAGTATCCCGAGGGCGAAGCATCGATCAAAAAGATCGGCGACCAAATCCACGAAGGCGCCATGGTCTTCATGAAGCGGGAATATTCTATCCTTTTGATCTTCCTGGCCGTGCAGATTGTCCTGACATTCATTTTCCTGGATTCTAAAGTGGCCATCGCCGTGATCGTCGGTGCCGTGTCGTCTTCGGTTGCGGGTTGGGTCGGCATGTACTCTGCCACCAAGGCCAACGTTCGGACGGCCACAGCGGCGCAAACCGATGGCGCAGCGTCAGCGCTGACCGTCGCCTTCTTCGGCGGGTCGATCATGGGCCTATGCGTCGCTGCACTGGGCCTGATCGGTCTGGGCGGGCTTTACATGTTCCTGGGCGGCGATGCGCACAGCCTGGAAGGCTTCGGTATGGGCGCCTCGACAGTGGCGCTGTTCAGCCGTGCTGGTGGCGGCATCTTCACGAAGGCCGCCGATGTGGGCGCTGATCTTGTGGGCAAGGTCGAAGCCGGCATTCCGGAAGATGACCCGCGGAATCCGGGTGTGATCGCCGACAATGTCGGCGACAACGTGGGCGACGTGGCAGGAATGGGCTCGGACATCTTCGAAAGCTATTGTGGCGCTATGATCGCCACCATTGCGATTGCGGCGACGCTGACAGCAACCTCGTTCAACGCCATCTTTGGCACAGAATTGGCCGAGGCCGCGTTCAAAGAAACGCAAGCCGCGATGATGTTCCTGCCGCTGGGTCTGGCGGCACTGGGCCTGATCGCGTCGGTCGTGATGATCTTTGTCGTCAAATCTCAGTCGGCCAAAGAGCCCGCCGCGGCACTGCGCACCGGCACGCTCGGTGCGCCGGTATTGTTCCTGGTCGGCGCCGTGGTGCTGATCATGGCGCTTGGACTCAGCATCAACATCTGGTTCGCCGTGCTCTGCGGCGCGGCAGGTGGCGTCGCTATTGGCCTGATCACGGAATACTACACCGCTGCTGCCCCGGTTCGCAAAATCGCGGCATCGGGAGAAACCGGCCCAGCGACGGTGATGATCACTGGACTGGCCGTCGGCATGCAATCGGTTGTGGTACCGCTGCTGGTGCTTGCTGCCATTGTTTATGTCTCGACAGCCTTGTCAGGCCTCTATGGCGTCGGCATCGCAGCGGTAGGCATGCTCGCCACCGTCGGCATCACCATGGCGATCGACGCCTATGGTCCTGTGGCTGACAATGCCGGCGGTATCGCCGAGATGGGCGAGATGGGCTCGGAGGTACGCGAGATCACCGACAGCCTGGACGAGCTTGGCAACACCACCGCGGCCATCGGGAAGGGCTTCGCGATCGGCGCAGCTGCCTTGGCGGCCCTGGCCATCATCGCGGCGTTCGTGCAGACCGTCGGCGCCAACCGTCTTGAAGCCGGATTGCCTGAATTCTCCTTGGAACTGGATAACCCGGTTGTGCTGGTGGGTCTCTTTATTGGCGGCACGATCCCCTTTCTGGTGTCATCGATCACAATGACGGCTGTGGGTGACGCGGCCTTCGATATGATCAACGAAATCCGGCGCCAGTTCAAAGAGATCCCTGGCCTTATGGAAGGCAATGCCGACCCAGACAGTGCCAAGTGTGTCGACATCGCCACGACGGCGGCCCTGAAGCGCATGTTGCTGCCGGGCGTCATCGCTGTGTCAGCACCTCCGGTGGTTGGCCTGATCATCGGCCCGGAGGCGCTGGGCGGGATGCTGGGCGGCGCATTGCTGGGCTGTGTGTTGATGGCGCTGATGATGGCCAATGCAGGCGGTGCCTGGGACAACGCCAAGAAGTACGTTGAAAAGGGCAACCACGGCGGCAAGGGTACGGACACCCACGCAGCCGTGGTCGTTGGCGACACCGTCGGGGATCCGTTCAAGGACACCTCTGGTCCGTCGATGAACATCTTGATCAACGTGATGGCGATTGTCAGCCTAGTGATTGCACCGCTGCTTTGATGCCGTAGGTGGGTTCGAACCCACCGTGACCAAAGATCAAGGCCCGGGCGGCAACGCTCGGGCCTCGTTTACGATCCGGGCTCACGAGACGGAAGAAGCCTAGCTACCCGGAACCCAACATCATTAACGCGTCGGTCGAAAGGTTCTCGAAGCCGTGTCGCGGAGCGGAGACTCCGTGGCGAAGTGTACCAGGATCCCCCGCGCACGGTTCTAGCTTCGTCCCCTCGAATTGGCTCTGGGTTCCACGGAACGTCGGTTTTTGGCGCGCCTAGATAGTGGTCATGCCAAACGTCTTCCGTCCATTCCCAAACGTTACCATGCATGTGGCGAAGACCCCAGGGGTTCGCCGCTTCTAGTGACCTGACAGGTAGCGTCATTCCGCGAGCTTCGACTTCATCCCTAAAGACGGCTTGATGCGTTCCAATACCACTACCAAAGCTATAAGCCGTGGTCGTACCCGCGCGGCAGGCGTATTCCCACTTTGCTTCAGAAGGCAGACAATATGCATCAGATGAGCAACCAGACTTCGAGTTCATCCAGGAGATAAATTCCTGAGCGTCAGACCATGACACATTTATCACCGGTCGATCCCCTCTGCCCCAGCTCTCGTCATCGGGATCGGGATTGCTCAGTTCCCAACCATCATCCACGCACGCATACCACTGATCAAAGGTGACCGTTGTTTCCGCCATCGCGAAGGATGGTACTTTGACACGTCGTTGCGGGCCTTCTTGGTCAAGCCGACCAAGTTCTGCATTCGGTGAGCCCATGTGGAACGCACCGGTCGGCAAAACAACCATGTCTGGAAAATCAGGATGTTCGCGGAATCGTGTATTGGGTGGCAGCTCTTGCATCGGTGTCGCGCCATCCCACGTTTCGACCACAATTTCTGGTGGTTCTGCTTCACTCGATGCTGGGTTGTTGTTCGCAGGTTTTGCAGTGGTTCTTTCCGTTATGACCACCGTCGATTTCGAACTATCAGGCCCTGTGGGCGAGCGGTTCTCTTCATCTAATAACCGGCGCAAAGCCGGATAGAGCCGTCGTTCGATGATAGAGGCATAGCTCGAATGATCAATTTCTACGCCGTTACGGTCTGTTAGCTTGCGTAGCACCTTCGGAAGCTCGCTTTTGTCAGGCAGTTTTACCTTATCGATCAGCAGAGGTATAATTGGAATCTGAGTCCCACGCTTCAGAGCAGCTTCGAGCTCGATCCTAACAAAGTCATTCTCAGTGTGGAGCCTTTTCACGTTCTCAGGTTGCACCCACCCACGTCCAATGACTGCAATCAAAGCTTGGCATTGCGCCACTTGATTATCCAGGTGTATGACAAAATCATCACCAATGGGAATGTCGTCCACATCCATGAATAAGTTATCACGTTCAAAGTGACGCTCCAGCTGGTAGTAGAGCGAGCGCGCTTCGCCATTGTCGTAACCACGCCTATAGCTGATGAATATCCTACCGGCCGCCATCTGATTTAGTTCCCAAATCGATTTGATATTATTCTGAATGTGCCCCCTGTTTTATCATGGATCTTTTCAGACGGTTTTGACCAGCTTAATTGTTTCAATCGATGCTTCCGATCGCGCAACGGTTGTGAGAGACTATTATGATAACGACTATTCAGCAAAGAATTGGGGAGATCATGTTCAACAAGCCAAGCCGCGAAATCGACCGGGTTTTCCTTCACTGCAGCGCCTCGGACCACAAGCATCACGACAAAGTATCAGCAATCAAAAAGATGCACCTGGATCGGGGGTGGAGCGATATCGGCTATCACTATTTCATCACAAAGGCCGGCAAGCTGCAGAACGGTCGCCCGATTGAAAAGACCCCTGCCGCGCAGCGCGGCCACAACACTGGGACGGTTGCCATCTGCTGTCATGGCTTGCGCGAAGACAAGTTTACAAAGGAACAGTTCGACACGCTGAAGAAGCTGTGTGTCGCCATCAACAATGCCTATGATGGCCGGGTCACGTTCCACGGACACAAGGAAGTCGCCGCCAAGGCCTGCCCCGTCTTCGACTACAAGAAAGTGCTGAAGCTGGACGAGTTCGGACGGCTTGGGTTGAGCGGTGTCACCGCTGCCAAGGTCAAGAATAAGACCGGGACCGAGCCGGACAAACTGCCCGATCTGGAACTTGGAGATCGGGGCAAATCGGTCGCCTATCTACAGCGCTTGTTGTTCATCAAAGACGATGGCATTTTCGGCCCAAAGACCGCGGAAGCCGTCAAGGACTTCAAAGAAGCTCACGATCTTTTCCGGTCTGACAAAGTGGAGAGCCATGTCTGGAAGCTGTTGTTGGATGACAAGCAACGGGACCATATCGACTGACGCGGACCGTTAAGCGGCACAATGATTTGACTTGAGAGTCTCAGACCAGAGGGGCAGTCTGGCGTTATGCGCAAGATCTTTCTGCCCCTGCTCTTCCTTTTGCCCCTGCCGGCACTGGCTGAAACCTGCCCTTCATTAGATGCAGCATCCCGGGATGCGGCCCTTGCCCCGCATTACAGCGCACTGAAAGCATCCAAGAACGAACGGGAAGCCTTCGTGCCGTCGGACGCGATATGGGAGATCTGGAAGAAGGCACCGGACGCAAAGGCTCAGGCGATGCTGGATGTCGGTGTGAACCAGATCCGCGCAGGGGGTTTCGCCGGCGCGCAGGCCGCGCTGGAAGATCTGGTGGACTATTGCCCGAACTATGCGGAAGGTTGGAACCAACTGGCATACGAAAAATTCCTGGCCGGGGACCGGGAAGGCGGGTTGGTTGATCTTGAAACGACGCTGGAGTTGTTGCCGAACCATTTCGCGGCAATCGCCGGTAAGGGTCTGACGTTGATCAGAATGGGTCGCACAGAACTGGGGCAAAATGCCTTGCGTGACGCTCTGGAGTTTCATCCCTGGATGAACGAGCGGCATCTTCTACCGCCGGAAGAGAAGATCTGAACCCGGCCTATTGTGCATTGCAGCATAGGCAATTGGGACGTATATGGCGCTGTGTTGAATAGCAGTAGGACATTCCAATGCGTCTGGACGCCATCCCGGTTGGGGACATGCCACCTGAAGACATCAATGTGATCATCGAGGTTCCTATCGGCGGCGAACCGATCAAATATGAACTGGACAAAGACTCGGGCGCCCTGTTCGTCGATCGCTTTCTCTACACACCGATGCGCTATCCCGGGAATTACGGCTTTGTACCGCATACCTTGTCAGATGACGGCGATCCGATAGACGTTCTGGTTGCGAACACCCGGCCGCTGGTTCCGGGATGCGTCATCAATTGCCGACCAGTTGGCGTCCTGGTGATGGAGGACGAAAAGGGTCAGGATGAAAAAGTGGTTGCCGTGCCTTCAACGGGCATCTCGAAGCGCTATGATCGAGTTGCCGAGTTCATGGACTTGCCCGATATCACCCGGCAGCAAATTGGCCACTTTTTCGAGCATTACAAAGATCTGGAACCCGGCAAATGGGTCAAAGTCCAGGATTGGGGTGACGCTGCAAAGGCACGGTCTATGATCACCGAGGCGATCGAACGCGCCCAGTTATGATGCCGGGCGCAGTCCATCACTTCCCATCGGGCGACCATCCCGGGGGCCGCATCAGATACCGCCAAGCTTCGCCAACCGACCGGCTTTTGGCAACGTCGCGCGCCAAGGCCGGGATTTCCGAAAACCATACCGCGACCGGATTCTGACTGTTGAAGTCTCGCTTCAAGCCGTAGCGCGGGGTTTCTTCTTCCACCTGGAATGTGCCGAACAGGCGGTCCCAGATGATCAGCATCCCGCCATAGTTCTTATCGAGATACTTGTCGTCACAGCCGTGGTGTACCCGGTGGTGGGACGGCGTGTTCAGCACCCATTCCAGTGGCCCGAGCTTTCCAATCATCTCTGTGTGCAGCCAAGTTTGATAGGCCAGCACGACGATGATACCGAAAAAGACCATCTCCGGCGCGAAACCCATCAAGATCAGCGGTAAATGCACCACAGCGGACCAAACGCCTTCCAGCGGACCGAAACGCACACCGGTGATGATATTCATATCGCGTGAGGAATGGTGAACGGCGTGCTGGGTCCACAGCAATCGGACTTCATGGGCGATGCGATGTTCCCAATAATAAGTAAGATCCGCCAGGATCAAAACCAACGCGATGCTCCACCACGTGATCGGGATAGACCAAGGAACGTAGGAGTACGCCAAGACATAATAAAACGCGTATGCGCCGGTTAGGATAAAGGCTTCGACAGCCAAATAAGGGATCTGGGTTGACGCACTCGCCAGCATCTCGACAAAGGTTTTCTTTCGGAATTCGCCCTTGAACGACATTTCGGTAATCTCGATCAGTAGTATAGCACCGCCAATCAAGAAGAAGGCTTCATCCATCCGGATTGCTGCCTCATAGATCACTTCAGGGGTCATTTTGGCGCCTCATTCAGGCCGTTGGTCAAAGTGTGCCACGCTAAATCAGCGGCTTGGCGGGGCGTCGCTTCGCCCGAGCGGACCGTCGCCCAAGCGGCGTAGATCAGCGCGTCGTAAGCCTCGGCAATCCAGGCGGTCGGGACGGCCTTGGCGAACACGCCTTCGACTTTCGCGGCGTCGATCGCCTGGCAGGTTTCAGTTTTCTGGCGCGCCAGCGCCTCGGCAATCGTGGGGTCTTGATCGACGGGCTCCTGGGCGAGAAACCCTTGCCGTTCCGCCAAGGGAATGACGGCCTCCAGAGCCAATCGCAAACCATGGCCATGCGATGTGGCAATCGCTGTCGAGGCCTCTACGGCTTGGCTCAACTCCTCCATTGCCACGTGGGCCAGCGCGACCATCAGGTTAGCACGTGACGTAAAATGCCGATGCAGGGTGGCCCGCCCGACCCCGGCATGAACGGCCACATCAGCCAAGGTCGCCGTGGGTTGACGGTTGAAGACCTGAAAAGCGGCCTCGATGATCGCGTCGCGGGATGAGAGTTTTATGCCTAACATGAGACATAGATGTATCATTTTGCCATCGATTTCAAGAAGGAAAATGACTGCATGCCCGGATCGACCCTTTCCAAGGGTTCGCCACCGGAAACCCCTGGCCCGATCAGTCGACCATTGCTAGCAACACAAGATCTCTTCAGTTCAATGGGGGCCAGGCCGATGACATACAAAGTCTATAACCGCGTGGGGTCGGGCGGCTTCGCCGTCGAGGCTGCGTTGACATTGGCTGGCGCGCCCCACGAAATGGTAATCCTGGACTCGAAGCCCTCGACCCCGCTGCCCGATAGTTTTCGTAAGGTCAATCCTTGGGGCCAAGTCCCTGCGCTGACAACAAAAGACGGAACCTTGGTGACGGAAACCGGTGCAATCCTGATATGGCTGTCCGGGCGCCATACTTCACTGGGGCCGGACCCGTGGACCGACGACCACGCCACCTTTGTCCGCTGGATCGTGTTCATGAGTACGGCGCTGTATGAGGGGGTACTTCGGCAAACTTACCCAGACCGATATACAACGGCTAAAGATGGCGGTGATGGTGTCTCGGCTGCCGCGGCAGTCCGAAATCACGAAGCCTTTAAAGTGCTGGAAAACCACCTCGAAGGCCGCGAAGCCTTGATCGGCACAGGTATCAGCGCTGCAGATATTTATCTGGCGATGTTGACAGCATGGCATATGCGCAAGGACGATCTGCCGAACTGCGTTAAGCTTGCGAACCGTGTGGTGGACGATCCGGCAATTGCACCTGTCTGGCAAAAGAACTTTGCCCACCGGCTGGACCGGAAGTGGGCCTAGGCCAACTTTGCGCGGTCCTTGCGGTTGAACCAGCCAACCATCCCCATGACTTTCCAGTAGCTGGGCGCAGTCTCCATCCGCTCGCCCAAACCCTTGGACAGCAACAGACGGTGGAACTGCGGCAAGCGCCAGCAGGGAACGTGCATCAGCAAATGGTGTTCCAAGTGATAATTCACCCAGTATGGCGCCAAAAAAAGTGCCGTGATCGGATCGGCATAGGTGGTTCGCGCGTTTGCCAGGGGGTTTTTGGGATCGCTCAGCACTGCGTGCTCGGCGATGTTTCTGATCCGGATCACGAACTGATACCAGGTCAACAATGGCAGCGCCCAAAACGCAAACCAATACCACCAATCCCCGATGGCCCACATCAATGCGAAGATGATGGCATTGCAAAACAACGCCGGCTTCAGGTCTGCCGATTGAAAGGTCTGCGCCAATTTGGCCCCAGAAATGGCGTCTTCATCGAACCCAAGTTGCATGGCCTGACGGAACTGCGCCAAGCGCAGTTTGTAGCCGGTCTGCCCGGTCAGATCGCGCTTGAACTTGCGGAGTAGACTGTCCCGCGTCGTTGGAAATTTCGCGCTCAGCGGCAGATCCGGGTCCTTCTCAGTCTGCGTATAGCGGTGGTGTACCATGTGATAGGTGCGATAGCTGATCATCTCGGCCATGATCGGCCGCGCGCATAGCCACTGACCAACCCATTCGCTGATCCACTGCGTCTTGAACAATGCGACATGCGCGCCTTCGTGCATCAGGACAGCCAGTCCCAATTGGCGCGATCCGATCAGCATGACTGCCAGAAGGAATGTCACAACGGAAGGATACCAAGCGAACAGCGCCACCGCGCCGAAGATAATCCCCCAGCAATGCAGCATGATCCCAAGACCCATGAGATCAGACTTCCGGGTCAGCGCCCGGATTTCGTCAGAGCTTAGAAAGGACTTGGCGGCAGACATATGCGGCTCCTTTCCGGCGACATTACACTAGATTTTTGGACTAATCCAATCAGTCACGAGATCGGTTTCAAATACACTGTCGGATGCTGGGAACCGGTGTGATTACCCACCACAATGCGTGGCGTACCAAGGGCGAAGTATGTCCAGGGTCGCGTCGTATGCCGATACTACAGATGCCGATTGATTGGGTGGATGATTGGTCCAGTACAGAAAGGCTTTGTCATTGTGAGCCGCGGCTCTTTTTTCAAGACATAGTCTTCTATGATCGGCTTCGTGCGCCATCATGGCTTCGATCTCGATCGACAGCCAACAGGCGCCTGACTTTCGATGTGATTTTGGCGGGTTGATGGTACAATCTTCGGTGTTGAGACTTGCGCCAACCTCGGACGTTTCACGAACAATATCGCCATCCAAAAGCTTGGCCCCACCGTCAATCGACAAGCCGATAAACTCGTCATATGTGAGGTCGGGATTTTGCGGTCGGTAAGAACCAACGAAGCCGTTGTCCGGCCACGCTTGAACCTGTTCGACCAAGCCTGCCATACTTTCATCCAAAGCCTGCTGAACAATCGCCGGATCCGAATACGCCGCCTTCATCGTTTCTGCAGAAGCTATGGCGTTCGAAACCCTGGTGCAAAATTCCTCGGGCATCTTCCCGCGCCCACCTCTTCGGCTGAATTTCAAAAACGGCTCGAGCACCTCGTTCGATGCAGCAGGTAGGCCGGGCCGCACGACGATGACGTCAAATTTGTCCGTCATGTCCAGTCCCATGGGAACCGTCCCATTTACCCCGGTATATCCACCGGCCAACGCGCCCAGCGCACCAGGCGCAATCGATGCCTTTTGGCTATGCGGTTGCAGAACCCCGGCAAATCCGCCGCCGGGCACACAGGACAAGGACAGAATGCCTTTCGCCCCCTTAGCGATGATCGTGCCGCCGGTGCTGCCCATTGCATCGATACCGACCTGCACCTTTGCACCACCGACGCCAGGGGTGCCGCGCTTTTCCGGAAAATCGATGCGGTAGTCGCCAGGATAAGGAACAAGACGATTGCAGCCACAAACTTCTTCAGCCGCCGACACAATAGGCAGCATCAGAACCAAGACGCAGAGTGCGAAGAATATTTTTTTCATGCGCACAGATTACCACTGCACCCTCGGCCTTTCAAAGACAGGGGCGACTGCGCACTGACAAATTGAGCCAAAGATACCGCCACTCGGCTTCGGAACCGCGCACCGGCCGTTCCGGCTTGGAAAATCGAACCTTAGCCATTAGTGGGATGGGACCAGAACCGAGGGGCCACATATGATTTACGAAACCGCGCAGGACTATCTGGATGCGCCGCAGCGCAGCGTCGCGCTGTTCGGAATGTCGGGCCTGGGCAAGACGCGCATCGCCAGTCTGTTGCGCGATGCCGGTGACTGGTTTCACTACTCTGTCGATTACCGCATCGGCACCCACTACATGGGCGAGCACATCGCTGACAATTTCAAACGCGCCGCAATGCAGGTGCCGTTTCTGCGTGAGTTACTGATGTCGGACTCGGTCTACATCGCATCGAACCTGACGTTCGAGAACCTGGCGCCGCTGTCGACCTATTTAGGCAAACCTGGCAATCCGGACCAAGGCGGGATCCCCTTTAAAGAGTATTTGGCGCGCCAGCGCATTCATCGCGATGCGGAAGTAAGCTCGATGCTGGACACCGTGCAGTTCACAGAGAAAGCTCGCGGCATCTATGGCTATCCGCATTTTCTCTGCGACACCTCCGGATCGCTGTGCGAGGTCGTGGACCCATCCGACCAGAACGATCCGGTCCTGTCGGTGATCACTCAGCATATGCTGCTTGTCCAAATTCAAGGCACCGAAGACGATGCAGAAGAATTGGTGGCCCGTTTCAGCAAAGCACCGAAGCCGATGTATTACCCGGAAGATTTCTTGGTTCAGTCCTGGGACGCGTACTGCACAGAGAAAGACGTCAAGGAAACGGATGTCGACCCCGATGATTTCATCCGCTGGGGGTTCCGGCGCCTGCTTAGCCACAGGCTGCCGCGCTATGACGCCATTGCCCAGAATTGGGGGGTAACGGTCAGCGCCGCGGAAATCGCCGCGGTTCAGTCGGCCGCGGACTTCGACGTGTTGATGGCGAAGGCGCTCACAGACCGGTGACCGCCAGACGGCTTTGGTTGAAAATCACGTTCCAAGGCCGTATCTGCGACGGCCCAAGGAGAACGGTATGCCGATCAAGATCCCCAGAAAATTGCCTGCCCATGACGTGCTGACGCGCGAGGGCGTGATGGTGATGGATGAAGAATCGGCGCTGCGCCAGGACATCCGTCCGCTGCATATCGGCCTGGTAAACCTTATGCCGAAAAAGGTGCAGACGGAAACCCAACTGACGCGCCTGATCGGCGCGACGCCGCTGCAGGTGGAACTGACGCTGATCAAGATGTCCGATCATCAGTCGAAGAACACTTCGTCCGAACATATGGAGGCGTTCTACAAACCGTTTGCGGAAGCCAGGTCACAGAAATTCGACGGCCTGATTATCACCGGAGCTCCGATTGAACTGTTGGAGTTCGAGGAAGTCACCTATTGGGACGAACTCACCGAGATATTTGAATGGACCCAGGCTAATGTCCATTCGACCTATGCGATCTGTTGGGGCGGCCAGGCGATGCTGCACCATTTCCACGGCGTGCCGAAACACAGGCTGGACGCCAAGGCCTTCGGGTGTTTCAGGCACAAAAACCTCGCCCCGGCCTCGCCTTATCTGCGCGGGTTCTCGGACGACTTCGCGGTACCGGTCAGCCGCTGGACCGAGACCCGCAACGAAGATCTGCCAAAAGACCGCGGGCTTGAGGTGCTGATGCATTCGGACCAGGTCGGCCCTTGCCTGATCGACGATCCGGCGCATCGGGCGCTCTATATGTTCAATCACCTGGAGTACGATTCAACGACCTTGAAGGAAGAATACGACCGCGACATCGCCAGTGGCGATCCGATCGATGTGCCGGTGAATTACTATCCCGATGATGACCCAACCCGGGCTCCGGAAAACCGCTGGCGCAGCCACGCGCACTTACTGTTCGGCAATTGGATTAATCAGATTTATCAAACCACGCCTTATGCGGAGGGAGAGATTGGCGGGTAGCATGGTCAACTCCGCACCTGCTAACTCGTCATCATGGATGAAGCCGGCCAAAGCAAAGTAGGTGATCGGGAATGCACGACCAGTCGTGACCCAATCGAAAGCCATTGATCCGGCACGGACAGGTCCGTCTTCTTCATGGGATACTCCATTCACTTGCAGCCCGCCGGATCAGATCGGGCTGGCCAAGTAGGGCGCGGCAGCGCATTCTGATGGCGGACCAGAACGGAGTCTCCCTGATGCTCAGATCTCTCACCGTCGCGTTTTGCTTGCTGGCCGCCCCGGTTTTGGCTCAGACTCAAGCCGATCCTGAAGCTGCAACCGGGCTGACGGCGAAGCCGCTGGTCACGGCGCAGGATTATATGATCGTCGCAGCCCATCCTCGGGCCAGCCAGGCTGGGGCAGATGTGCTGGCGGCCGGAGGCTCGGCGGCGGATGCGGCCATTGCCACGCTTTTGGTCTTGAATGTGGTCGAACCGCAGTCCAGCGGTATCGGCGGCGGAGCCTTTGCCCTGGTGCACGGGCCGGACGGATTGACATCCTGGGACGCTCGCGAAACCGCACCTGCCGGGGCCACCCCCGACATGTTTCTGCGGGATGGTGAACCGATGCCCTTCCTGCAGGCCGTGGCCAGTGGGCGGTCCGTCGGCGTCCCGGGTCTGGTGCGCCTGATGGAGGCGCTGCACGCCCGTCATGGCAAGCTGCGCTGGGCGGATCTCTTTCAGCGTGCCATAGACATAGCCCGGGATGGCTTTCCGGTCAGCCCGCGCATGGCAGCATCGATCGAAAGTTCTGCAGGACGTCTGGCCGAAGCCGATGCCGGGCAGGTGTTTCTGCCAGACGGTGCGGCACCCGCCGAGGGGGTGGTCTTCAAGCAACCCGCGCTGGCCGCAACGCTGGAGGCGATCGCGGCAGAGGGTGCGGATGGGTTCTACAGCGGACCGGTCGCGGAACAGATCGTCGCCGCGGTCACTGCGGGTGACGTCGGCGGGTCGATGACCTTGCAGGATCTGGCGGATTATCAGGTGGTGGAACGCCCGGCCGTGTGCCACGCGTTCAAGCTCTACCGGATTTGCGGGATGGGTCCGCCATCCTCTGGCGCCACAACGGTGGGTCAGATTCTAATGTTGTTGGACCGGTTCAAACCTTCCGATTGGGCGCTGGAAGAGGACCGTCTTTGGCATCTGTTTGCCGAGGCCTCACGCCTGGCCTATGCCGACCGTGCGAGGTATCTCGCTGACTCCGATTTCGTCAAAGTGCCAATCGCGGGCTTGCTGGACCCGTCATACATGGACCAGCGTGCCCGGTTGATCCCGCATGTCGAGGCCTCGACAGAACAGGCCACCGCGGGAGATCCCCCCTGGCGCGAAGGGCATCTCTACGCGCCAGATCTGCAAGAGGACCTTCCCGGTACGACCCACCTGTCCGTCATTGACGGCGATGGTCTGGCAATCAGCCTGACCGCCTCGATCGAAACCGCCTTTGGTTCGGGCCGCATGGCGGCCGGGTTCCTTTTGAACAACCAGTTGACGGATTTTTCGTTCCGACCGGCTGCAGAAGATGGTCGCCCCATCGCCAATGCGATTGCAGCGGGAAAACGGCCAAGATCATCAATGGCGCCTACGATGGTTTACCAGGATGATGCCTTGGTGGTCCTGGCCGGATCACCAGGCGGATCCCGCATCCCGGAATATGTGGCACAGAGCCTTCTGGCCGTTTTGGGTTTTGACCTAGACCCAGCCGAGGCAGCTGCCCTGCCCCATGTCAGCCACCGCAATCGCGGCGGCTTGGCGGTCGAGCCAGAAATCGGCGCCACGATCCGCGACGGTCTGGCGGCACGGGGTCATCAGGTTGAAGAACGGCCTATGACCTCGGGCCTACATTTGATCCGCATTGGCCCAAATGGAGTGTTAGAGGGCGGTGCTGATCCAAGGCGTGAGGGCGTTGCGATCGGGCGCTAACCATCGTGATTCAGGGGAAGATCTACGCATATTCCATGGCCGTCCGCGCAACGGGAGTGGTCCTTGCCGGATTGAAACTGCGCTCTTTCGGGGGGCAGCTCATAGCTATCCCGCTTCGGCGGCCAATTCAGCAAATGCGGACTTACTGCCGCTGCCCTTGCCGGGGGCAGTCTTGCGGGCCGTCGCGATTGTTGCAGGCAGCAATGAGCCCGGTGCTCCAGAACAACGATGCGGCTTTTACGCAGGTTTTGCTAAAATTTGATGAATGTGCCGGCAAGAAAACTGGGGATCCGTCACACCGGCCTGCGGAGTAACAGCGCCCGGATGCGCGGATGATCAACCGCCCCGAAGCAACCTTGCACGGGACTTCGGCACGCGGGATATCTCAACCCCGGTAAACACATGCAATGTGTTCAACTCGTTATCGACAACCGCGTGGTCCGATACCCAGCCGCCCATGACCAGATACGTCCGCAGCAATGGCGGCATTCGGCCGAGCGCGAGCTTCATGTTGGGGGCGCGCAGCTTAAATTTGCGCCCGAACAGCACAACCTTCGGTGCTTTCACGCGCGGCAACCAGCGCTTTGGCGCGATGTGGCGCTCAGACAGCAAAGCGAACGCATCGGCATAGTCGTCGGCATCCACACCTTCGAAGCTGGAGCAGCCGAACAACATCTCGACCTTGTTGTCGTCAACGAACTTGGTCATGGCCGTCCAAGCTACGCGCAGGATTGCGGGATCCTTCCAGGCCGGGTGAATGCAGAAACGGCCCATTTCCACCAGCGGTCCCTTGTAGTCCCGCAGCGCTTGCAGATCGTAGTACTTTGCCGAATAGCTGCGTCCGATGTCCGCACCGGATCGAAGCGGCATCATTCGAAAACAACACACTAATTGCCCGCTGCGAGTGTCTTCGACCATCATGTGGCGGCAGTGAGGATCGAACTCGTCCGAATCCAGTCCCGCATCGCTACCCCGATCCGTCAGCCCGCGGCTCCCGATAAACGTCATATACCGCAGTTGCTGGCAGGCAAGGACGTCCTTGGACGTTTCGGCCAGTCGGGCTTTGTAGCGTCCACCGATAAAGATCATGACACTGCTCCGTTTCCGGTCCGCCTGTTTCCGCGGGTTTCAGATACGTTTGTCTGAACTATATACAATACCTGAGACTACAACATTATGACGTTCGGGAAAAGAAACGTGGCGTCAGGAGGCCTTGATGAGTACGAAAATCGCGAAAACCGATGCCGAATGGCAAGCGCAACTTTCACCCGAGGCTTATCGGGTTACGCGCAAACATGCGACCGAGCGACCCTTCACCCATGACAACTTTCCAAAGGCAGAAGGTACATTCGCATGTATCTGCTGCGGGGCCGACCTTTTTGAGCAGGCCACGAAGTTCGACAGCGGCACGGGTTGGCCCAGTTTCTACCAACCGATCGCAGACGCCGTAGAAGAACAGGAAGACCGCAGTTGGTTCATGCGCCGCACCGAGGTTCACTGTGCCCGCTGTGATGCGCATTTAGGTCACGTCTTCCCCGATGGGCCGGAACCGACCGGTCTGAGATACTGCATCAACGGCGTTGCCTTGGATTATCAAC
The DNA here is from genome assembly GCA_039028795.1 of Pseudomonadota bacterium. Taxonomy (GTDB): domain Bacteria; phylum Pseudomonadota; class Alphaproteobacteria; order Rhodobacterales; family Rhodobacteraceae; genus Thermohalobaculum. The sequence goes on along the minus strand of JBCCHJ010000070.1, from coordinate 3,284 downwards.
CAGAGACCGTAGAAAGCTGACGCCACGGCGCCGCCCGCTGCGCCTTAGACGAAGTCAAAATTGTCTGCCGAAAGATCGGTGATGTTGACGTTACGTAACATGACAAAGTCGTCTGTTGAACCGGCGGCATAGTCGATCCGCACGCTGTCGCCGACCTGCCGGGCGTTGGCCAACGGGTCTAGGGAACGGCTTTCAAGGAAGACGAGCATATCAGCGCCGGGGTTGAAGTCCTGGATCAGATCTTTGCCGCTGCGTCCAAAGATGAAGAACGTATCGGCCCCGGCGCCACCGGACATCCGGTCATTCCCTTCACCGCCCATCAGTGTATCGTCACCAATTCCGCCATAGAGGTGATCACGATAGGCACCGCCGATGAGTTGGTCCGCACCGGCCCCGCCATACAGTTGATCGGTACCGCCGCCACCCTCTAATCCGTCATCGCCGGCCTCGCCAAAGATAACATCCCAGCCATCGCCACCAGATGCGATGTCATTGCCCGCGCCGCCGAAGATCTTGTCATTCCCTTCGCCGCCCCGCAGCACGTCATCTTCCAAGCCACCGAACAATATGTCGCGTCCATTGCCACCGTCGATGGAGTCCCTTCCACCTTTGCCGTATATGATGTCCTTGCCACCTTCGCCCTGAACCATGTCGTCAGACGAGGTGCCGCGGTGGACGTCGCGCTGTCCGGTTCCGCTGAATTCGGCATAGGTGTTGACGTAAACCTCGGCGATCTGCGCGCCGGGGCGGGTGAAATCGGCAGCGACCGGATCGAAGGTGGCACGCCAATTAGAGTTGAAGCCGCCCAGAATATTCTGATCAAAGCCCGTTTCGGGATTGCCGACGGACCCGTTGAAACCCGGATGCGGGGCCACAACCCCACTTTCGGAGACCCCGGTGTTCAAAAGAGGCCAGCTTTGATTCAAGAAGAACGCGTCGACTTCGGTGTTCAGTTCAGTCCCTGCATCCATGACGTCCGACCCATCGAACTGGATCTTGGTCGGGCCCAGAAAAACGCCCTGATCATCGAAGAGCCGGATCGGGTCATCAGTGCCGATAAAGGCATCATTGGACGGCAAGATCTTGGACAAAAGCGTCAGATGCGTTGTGCCGGGCAGGCTAAAGATCTCGATCGTGCTCACACCGTAAGGACCCATCGTACCGCCTGTGGTCCGGTCGATCCGGTCGGCACCCGTCAGCGGCGCCCATTCTTGCGCCAACAGTCCGCTATTGTCGTCTTCTGCAAAGCGTTCAAACCCCGGTGACGCGGGTTGGCCTCGATTGAAAGGGTCATATTCGCCGCCATGCAGGGTGATCCTGAACGCCGATAAATGTGCGCCGCCCGCATCGGCGGTATTGCGGACCGTAAAGCGGAGATTGGCCATTCTGAGCCCCCGTGCCTGAAAGAATCTGATGGGGAAGGGTCCTAAAGATCTTTGACTTCCACCGGGTTAAGTCCGCGCGGCATCTTGCTGCGCCATTGCCCTTGACCCGCACTGCAGCCCATGCCAATGCGCGCCGCACGCAGGCAAAGGAGCAAGTCATGGGTTTTCGGTGTGGTATCGTCGGATTGCCAAACGTGGGTAAGTCGACGCTTTTCAACGCGTTGACCCGCACCGCCGCAGCACAGGCTGCGAATTTCCCATTTTGCACCATCGAGCCCAATATCGGCGAGGTCTCGGTGCCGGATAATCGGCTGGACAAAATCGCAGCGATTGCCAAATCCGCTCAGGTGATCCCGGCACGGATGTCCTTTGTCGATATCGCAGGCCTGGTGAAGGGCGCATCCAAGGGCGAGGGACGGGGCAATCAGTTCCTGGCCAATATCCGCGAGGTCGATGCGATCGTTCATGTGCTCCGCTGTTTTGAGAATGACGAGATCACCCATGTCGAAGGCCGGGTCGATCCGATCTCGGACGCCGAGACTATCGAAACCGAACTGATGCTGGCTGATCTTGAATCGACCGAACGCCGTTTGCAGGGTCTCAGCCGCAAGATTCGAGGCGGCGACAAAGAAGCCGTGGATCAAGACCGACTTTTGCGGGTCGCGCAGGAAGCTCTGGAAGCCGGCAAGCCGGCGCGCACCATCGAGATCGCACCGGAAGACCAAAAAACCTGGGACATTCTGCAATTGCTGACCGCAAAGCCGGTTCTTTATGTCTGCAATGTTGAAGAGGCCTCTGCTGCCGACGGCAATGCTCAGTCGGCCCGCGTGGCCGAAATGGCCAAAACACAGGGTGCCGTGCATGTGGTGATTTCAGCCGCTATCGAAGAGGAAATCGCGCAACTGGATGATGAAGACCGTGCGGCGTTTTTGGACGATATGGGGCTAACCGAGCCCGGTTTGGACCGTTTGATCCGCGCAGGCTATGATCTTTTGGGGCTGATTACCTATTTCACCGCAGGACCGAAGGAAGCGCGGGCCTGGACCGTCGCTGAAGGTACTGCCGCACCGCAGGCTGCAGGCGTGATCCACGGCGACTTCGAGGCCAAGTTCATCCGCGCGGAAACCATCGCCTATGATGACTATGTCGGACTTGGCGGCGAACTACCCGCCAAAGAAGCCGGAAAAATGCGCGCCGAAGGCAAGGCTTATGTGGTTTCCGACGGGGATGTTCTGCACTTCCTGCATGGTGGATGAAGCCGCCTTTCAACTGAAACAATAGTTGCTCGTACAAGACAGAGCTTTCGACCCTGGGAGGCTCCGGCCTCAGTCTGTTTTACTCGGCCGCCTCGCGGAAATGCCCCTGTTCGCGCAACGCATCAGCAACTTCCTTTGGAAGATAGTTTTCGTCATGCTTGGCCAGTACTTCCGTTGCCGTAAAGATGCCGTTGCGCCAATAACCCTGCGCAACGATCCCCTGGCCTTCACGGAATAGATCCGGCAGGATTCCGGCGAACCGGACCTCGACGGTCTCGCCACCATCGGTGACGTCAAATCGATGCTCGGCGCCCTCTTGCCGGGCCGAACCATCAACCACAAGGCCTCCTACCCGCAGCAACTGATCTTCGCGAAATGTCTGAGCTCTCAACTCGCTCGGTGACTTGAAGAACGCAATCGCGTCTTGAGCAAGGAAACCAAACAATGCAGACGCCCCGATAAGCAGCAGCCCGCCGAAGACCAGCATCTGAATGCGGCGCTTCTTTTTGACGGACCTCATGGACGCTCCTGACGCTCGGGTAGGCCGAAATTCACAACGGCGTTAACCTGGGCACCAAATATAATGGCCACACCGGTCAAGTAAAAGAACAACAGTGTCACAATGACACCGGTCAAGGCGCCG
>JBCCHJ010000069.1:0-31485 GCA_039028795.1 Pseudomonadota bacterium | reverse complement strand
TCCAGCCCCAGCCATTTCGCCTGCGCGCCGGTGGCGAGGATGACCGCCTCTGCCTCATAGATCGTTCCGCTGTCGCCTTTGGCGATGACCGGGCGTTTCGATTCGAATGGCACTGGATATTTCACTGCCCCGGGCGGGGTCTGGGTCTACGATTTTCATGGGATGTTGCTGGGCGAAATCCAAATACCCGAAATGGTCGCCAATCTGCACTGGGGCGGGGACAACTGGTCCGATCTTTATCTCTGTGCCTGCACGGGTCTTTATCGGCTGAAGACAAGGGCCCAAGGGAAGCGTGAGCCGTTCATGGATGCACGTCCTTCAGGAGCAGTTGACTTCAATGAGGCTGCCCCTGCGGCAGATCAATCTACTGGGCTCACACCTTCGCGCACGGCATTGTTGATCCAGGACATGCAGAACGATGTGATCATGCCAGGTGGCGCCTTTGCCGACAGCGGTGCGCCCGATCACGCAAAGACACAGAATGTGGTTCAGAATTCGGCGCGTCTGGCAGCAGCATGCCGTGCTGTTGGTATACAGGTGATTCACATCTGGTTTGCATGCGAGCCGGGCCATCCCGGCATTGCCCGGAATGGGCCACTCTTTGAAGGATTAATCGACGCCAATGCCCTTGTTAGTGGGACCTGGGGTGCACAACCGGCAAAGGGATTGGAGCCCGCCCAGCGTGATCTGGTTGTCGAAAAACAATCAATGAGCGCTTGGGAAACCTCACGCCTTGAGTCACTTCTGCGCCGGCTGGGAATTGACACTCTGATCAACACGGGTGCTTGGACCAATATGTCGGTCGAACACACCGCGCGGACCGCCGCTGATAAGGGCTTTCGCGTCGTTGTGCCTGAGGATTCGTGTTCGACCATGAACGCCGATTGGCACCGGGCCTCGATTGATTATGCCATGGCAAATGTTGCCACAGTCACGACAACGGATGCCGTCATCTCTATGATCAAGGGTGGCCGCGCATGAACGACATACGAGGAAGCTCACCTGCGGATCAGTTGGCGCGCATCGCAGCGCGACCAGCCCGGCTGATCCCAATGATCTGCCAGATGATCCTCGGGCTCGCGCTGGTGGTGGCTTTGATCCTGAAAGTGTACATGGCGATCCTAACGGACCATCAATGTGTTGCGGACAGTGGGTCTTTGGGAAACCTCTTGCGGTGCGAGCCGATGCTGGGACTGATGGCGAATTTCCTGGCACTATCTGCAGGTTTTGAGTTGGCGCGGTGCTTGTTCAAAGAGGGATTGGATCGCGTCATAACTCCAGTCATCTTGGCGCTCGGCGCTGCTGTACTGAAACTCCTAACAGGGTTGGAAGACGGCGCTGGCTGGCGTGATGCTCTGGTCTTGTTGGCGATGGTGCTTGCCATCGGTGGCATCGCTTGGATCAGCAAAGCTCTGTTGGCGGGGGAAGATCGGGCAAATTGAACGCCCTGGCCGTTGCCAGTTACACCCCGATCCTTCCAAAGCGCTCGCGGCACTGTGTTGGCGATAGTCCTAGCACGCGCTGCATCGCGCGGCGTAGGCGTTCGTCATCGGTGAATCCGGTCTTCCGTGCGATTGTAGTGATCGGGTCGTCGGTTTCTTCCAACTGGTTACGTGCGGCTGTAATGCGAAAGAGTTCTACGGCCTTTGCCGGTGTTCGGCCGGTGGTGGTCTGATAAACGCGGGCGAAGTTGCGCACGCTCATCCCGGCCTGCTGAGCAAGCCGTTCCACCCGGAGATCTTCGTCTAGATGATTTGCAATCCAGGTATGGAGGTCATCGAACTTTCCATCAGCGTCATCAGTTTGGCTTTGCAAAACGGCGCTGAACTGGGCTTGTCCGCCTGGCCGTGCCATATAAGCCACGAGTGCTCGAGCCAATGTCAAAGCGACCTTGCGTCCAGAATCCTCGGCTATCATAGCCAGCGCCATGTCGATCCCGGCGGTTACTCCTGCGGACGTCCAGATCGTATCTTTTACATAGATCCGATCCGGCTCGACCGCCACTTCCGGATGTTTTTTGGCGAGATCCCCGCATGCCACCCAATGCGTGACGGCACGGCAGCCATCAAGCAGGCCTGCAGCAGCCAGAATATAAGCGCCAGTGCACACAGACCCGATCCTGCTAGATCGACGTGCCAGCGCGGAAACCCCCGACACTATTGCAGGGTCTTGCGCCGCCGGAGATGCGCCAAGCCCGCCCGCAATAAGTAAGGTGTGAATGGGTCGATCGTGCCATAGATCTATAGATTCAGTGCGCAGTGGAACGCACGTGTCGGTGAGTTGATCGCCACCCTCGGCGGAAACGATAGAGATTTCATAGTCTTCACCACCAAATCGCTTGGCATCGGTGAAAACCTGAATAGGTCCCGTGACGTCCAATAGTTTGGCGTTTGGGAAGGTCACGAAGACAACATTGGACCGAGGTTTGGCAGAAAACGAGGGCATATTGTCACTTATGACAGAAACCAAAGTGATAGTGTAGAACAATTGGGTGTCTTGAAAGAGTGCTCTGAAGGAAGGGGTGGGGGCCCCAAGTTCGTGGCGGAGGGTCGTTCAAAAAGAACGATTGGGGTTAAGTGCTTGATAACTTTCACGAAGTCGAACAAGTCATAGGTCTAGAGTATAGCATCGGGAACGTGTTTTCCCTGATGCCTGAGGAAAGCGCCAACCATGCCCGCCAGGCCGTGCTCGAGACGTACCTTGAAAGCGACAAACGTCTTTCCGGTGCGATCAAGTGGGCCGATTTCGATTTGGACGGAAAGTTTCAACGCGGCGGTCTGTCCGAGCTGACTGATTTAACGACTCGGATTCTGAAAGATCCTAGCGATGACACCGAAGTCCGGCGCCTTGTTGACCAGGCCAGTCAGCTAAAACTCAAACCAGGACTGATCGAGGCCTTGCCGGACGAAGACCTGATGTTCTGGTTCATTCCATACACGCCGCCCACCCGGGATAGGATGCCAAAAACGCTACTGCGCGGTCTTTCGATCACGCTAGAACTTTTCGGCCAGGTCATCGACATCTTCAATCCTGATGCCAGCCTGACGCCCGCTGAAAAGCGTGTCTGTTTCCAATTTGTCAGTGGTAAAAGTCTCCGTGAAGCGGCGGAGGCCGATGATGTCGGCGTGGAAACCAAACGGCTTCAAATCAAGCAAGCCATCGCCAAACTCGAATGCGACGGTCAGTCTGGATTGGCCAGATTGCTCGTCGGTCAGATGGTGCATTTCGCTTATGTAAGTGAGGGCGAATCCTCGCATGCTCAAGTGGCCGAAACTTTCGCCGCCAATCATCTGCCCTCCGATGTTCGCATCGCAGTGCAGCGCCTTCCAAATGGTAGATTGTTGCGATTCTATGAAGCGGGACCTTCGGACGGCACGCCAATCCTCATGATCCACGGTTTCATGTTTCCCTTTGCACCGATCAATGCGCCGGCGCATCTGGATCGGAATAATCTAAGACTTATGATGCCGATCAGGACCGGATATTTGGACGAACGGTCGGCCACAAACCTTTATCACGGCGAAGACGCAGTTGAGCAAACGATCGAGGATCTGACGCTCTTTCTAACGCAGTGCTGGAAGCGCCCCGTCATTTTGATGGGTGAACTCGCGGGCGGCCCAATTGCTGCGATCCTGGCGGCGCGGAACCCTGAATTGGTGGAACGTCTGATCCTGTTTGCAATCAACACAGTCAAGGGCGATCCCACGGCAAAGAGCTTTGCAAAGCGCTTCCATGGCGGATTACGTCAGTTGGTTGCCAAACCAACGATTTTCCGGTTCGTCGCCTGGCAATTCCGAAAGTTCAACACGACACGGAAGGCCATGCGCACGACAATGACTCGGATCATGCGGGAATGTCCGGCGGATCTGGAGGCGATGGAAGGCATGCGTGGTGCGGGATCAGCCTATGAATGGCTTATTGATTTCCTTAGCGTCTCACCGGTCGGGTACGCAGATGACTTCCGGATGATTATCAAAGGGGAATGGGCTGAAAGCTTGTCCTGTCATCCCATGCCTGTCGATTATGTGCACGGTCCGGTAGATTCCCTGACAACCGTTGACGATGTGCGCGAGCTCATGAAAAGCAACCCTTGGGCCAAGCTGCACGTTTTGGAAGAAGGTGGTCACTTTGCCCATGCATCCCATGCCGATCTGGTTTGGGACAAGATTTCCGAGATCGTACAGGCATAATAAATATCAATAGATGCAGCGCCTTACTGCGGTTCTTCCGGCTTCGAACCGGGCAATTTCAACAAAAGTCTTTATCTACTACCTAATTGGGGAATGCCTGCTTTCGGCATTCAAAACATCGTTGCTGATCTTAAAGGCGAGGGAGTCAGCACGATGGGAAAACTCTGGATCCGGACCAATGTGTCCAAGTTTGCAATGGTAGCCGTTTCGCTGCAGGTCGTTACGTCGACGCCAGTGATCGCGTCCGAACAGGCGCCAAATGTCATCAAGCAGCCGACGCAAAAAGCTGCAGATTATGGAACATATGCAGGCGTTCTTGGCACGATTTCCGAGGCAATGACCAGCGAGGCAAAGGTTGTATTTGAAAACGGTGCCCGCGATATCACGCTTGGCGATGAGTTGTTCAAAAGAGGCTCCGATCTGCTTGAAGGCGGATTCGTCAAAGAAGCTGTGCATCTCATGCAAGAAGGTGCCAGTTTAAAAAACGACGGAATCGACCAGATCGCGAAAAGTCAAGCGATGCGCGAGACCGCGTCTGGATTCAAATTCATGCAGCAAGGCGCCCTTAAGCGGCTGAACGATGGCGCTGGCGCACTGTCCCATGTCGGCAATGCGGTATCGATTGCCGAAGCTCTGACCAGCGATATGTCCAAGTTACAGGGTAGCCAAAGCACCTCTTACCTGGGTCAACTCGCGAGTAGGGTCGGTTGGGACGTGATTGTCGGGATAGGCCCCGCGGTTGTTTCTGGCGACTGGGAGGGCGCAGTAAGCGGCGCTTTGACAGTGGCTACAAAATCGTTTCACGATATTGGAGCGGCCTACATTCAGAAAGAGGAAGCTTGGGCGCAGGCGGCATTGGCCGAGGCGGGATTACGTGAGACTGAAATCCGGCGGTTCAAAAATACGCTGCGTGTGATCGACCAACTGGACCGCGATCTTCAAGCTGGTGTTGCCGATGTTGAAGACGGGTTGGCAGAGTTAGAAGGGCTTTTAGAAGATCCAAGGTCCGCGCCTGGTTTGCCGCCTCTCGTAGAACGTGATCCACCCGCGCCGCGGCGGGACCCAAATGACGAAAACACTCAAGACCAAAGACCGACGGGACGCGTTACAGCTGAAGAGGCGGAACGCATCCGACAGAGTGTCGAAGATGCTACTAAGGTAGACTACCCTACCGCAGATCAAACTGCAAAGAAGCAGCCGTCTCAGGAAGATCAATCGACCGGTAGCGTTGTAACGGGAGGTACACTGGACGGGACAATCGGCGGCGACGGTGGATTTGCCGGCGGGACTTTGGGCGCTGAACCAAAACAGAAACCGCAGTTGACCGAGCAACAGCTGGCCACACTGGCTGCGAAAAAGAAGGCCATCGACGACTTCTGGAATCGCGCCCGTGAGAACTCGGGCAAACCTGTTGAGTTTGACGCACCGGAATTTGACGCACCAGAGTTCGATGCGCCTGAGGTTGATCCCGTAGTTTTTTCTGGGTTCGACTTCTCAGAATTCGACGACAGCAATACCTATCCGGGCAGCGGACAGTTCGACGGTTTCAAGACCAAGTTTGCAACTGACACTGGTCCTTGGGATGAGTGGATTGAAAAGATCGGGCGCGCCAAGCTAGAGGCCCTGGCGTCAAAGACGCCGTTCATGACGCTGGCCACAGCACTAGGTCGTTGGAAAGACATGGTCCGCGAGGCGAACGATCCAAAGTTTGTTGCTTGGGCCATGACGCAGCCTGCACCGCCGAACATTCAAAGTCGTTGGCAGGCAAACCTGTCTTGGTTGAAGTTGGCTCAACTGATCGCAAAGGACTTCAGCAAGGAAGTGGATGTCTCTGGCGAGCTGCCTACCAGTTTGGGCGCATATGCCAGTGACGATCAGCCCAGGGGGTACGCAACGAACTGGGCAAACGTAAAGATTGCTCGCGGCAGCACCGTTGGAATCCTCTCGAACAATGTCTCGCATATTGGTAGCCCTGCGGGCTCGGGGGCGCTGTTACCATTCGATGATTACAATTCTGCGGAAGAGGGGTTGATCGCCAGCGCAAGTGGCATCGTTGAAAGTCCGTTTTTCATCGTTGAAGGCAATCCAGCAACGAACCTGGGTGAGGGCAGAACATTCGGCCCGATCACTGCGCCAGCGGGTGGGCCGATCTTTTCAGTCAACAATGCCGGACAGTCGCGCACAGTAGTTGAAAAAACATTCCGACTGCCTTCCAATCAGCGAAACTTCACCTTCCAGACATTCGCAAACTTTGTGACGACGGAATTCCCTGAATTTGTCGGCACCCAGTTCGATGACACTGGTCGGATCACATTGATCACGCCGGCGGGGCAGGCCTTTAATGTGGAAACTGTCTTTAGCCAAAGCGTCAATCAATCGACGTTTACGCCTGTGAATAACTTGCCTGACCCGTTGGGTGGAACCGCGGGACAGACCGGGTTCCAGCGCGCCGGTGTCAACCGATTGCCCGTCGCACCAGGGGGCACCGTCACGCTGCGGATCGAAGTCGACAATGTCGGTGACGAATTGTTCCCCAGCGCAGTGCTCTTCAACAATCCGACGGCCCAATAGGCAAATTCGATTACAAGGAACGACTACGATGCGTACACTTTTGCTTGGCGCTTCCGCCGCCATTGTTTTCACGATGCCTTCTGTATCTGCCGAGACATTTCTGGGAATCGAAGGCCTGACGACCCAAAGTAATCTGTCTGCCCAAACTCGGATCTACTATTGGAATCAGGCCGGTGCCTCGGACAACGGGTTTCAAATAGTCACGCCTTTCACCATCAGCACATCGATCAGCAATGAACTGATCTTGCTGGAACTGGATGCTCGGGCTGCATACATCATAGCCCAGACAAGTCGGCCAGGGGCCGATGGCGGGGTGTTAAGCCCTAGCGACACCGTCGTAAGTGCAACTGCTACGTTTTCTCACCCGGAACTACCTGTCTTTCCATTCGTCACTGCGTCTTTAAACCTGCCCACCGGGAAAGAGACGCTGCGTGGGATCGAAAAGAATGCAGTGGTCGATTCTGATTTGGTCGAGCAGACCCGTTTTGGTGAAGGGTTCAACGTCAACGTTGGTGCGGGCGTTACAGTCCCAATTACAAAGAACATCACGGCAACTCTTGGCGGCAGCTACAACCTTCGCGGAGACTACGTGCCTGACGGCGATAGAGGCGAGGTGTTTGATCCAGGCGAACAGTTCGTTCTCTACTCCGAGGTTCAATACCAGGACCCTGGCATGCTGGCTTCGCTGGGCTTCAAATTTAATTATGAAACCGAGTCAACTTTGGACGATGTTCCGTTCTTTCGGCCCGGGGACTCCTTCGAGCTCTACGGCCAGTTCGGCATGTCCGTCACAGGTGAGGACATCGTGAATTTGTCATTCTCGGCTGCGCGGTTCACGAAGAATGAGAGGTTTGATCCCTTTACCGGCACATTCCGGGTCGAGGATGAAAGAAGCGCCGGTGATGTCTACCGCGTGGACGCCAGTTGGAGGCATCGCACTTCGTTCGGCACGGTTGGTGTAGCAGGCCAGTATTTGCGTAGGGAGAGGAACGATTTTGATGAAACATCGGACCTTTTCTTACCTGCGCGTCAACGGTATCTGTTTGGACCGACGGCCTCGGTGAAAGTGGGCGATAAAACCCAGTTGGATTTCCGTGCGCAGTATATGCGATTGGTCGAGGATGTGTTCCCTGTGACTGGACTTCAGCGCACCTTCAACGGGTTCATTGTGACAGGTGGTCTGAACATCATATTGTGATCAGCCTTCGTAAAGGCGATGCAGCGCCGTGGCTTACCAGCGGCGCTGTTAAGGCCGCCGCCTAATGTGGAGAGTTATGGAAGCGTAGGTTTTCACGGTTTAGCTGATCCAGCTTTGTCACACCCATCAGCTTCATATCGCGCTCGATCTCTGTGCGCAGATTGCCCAGCGCTTTTTCGACACCGGCCTGACCTGCTGCGGCCAGCGCATAGAGATAGAGCCGTCCGCCAGAGCATGCTTTCGCACCGATCGACAGTGCCTTCAGCACATGGGTTCCACGCTGGATGCCGCCCTCGCAGATCACGTCGACTTTGTCACCGACGGCGTCGCAGATCTCGGCCAATTGATCGAACGGGCTGCGCGAGCCATCAAGCTGACGCCCGCCGTGGTTTGACACCATGATGCCTGTGCAGCCGATATCGACGGCACGCTTTGCGTCTTCGACGCTCATGATTCCCTTAAGTGCGAACTGGCCGTTCCACTTAGCGCAAAGCTCTTCGGCATCCTTCCAGTTCATCGACTGATCCAGCATAGAAGAGAAATAGTTGCCGACCGAAACGGCAAGGTTGGTTCCAGCATCCACATGTCCTGACAGATGCGGCATATCGAACTTTTCCTTGGTGTAAAAGTTCCAGGCCCACATCGGATGTGTCGCAAAGCTGAACAGCGAATCCAAGGTCAGTTTGGGCGGAGATGTAAATCCAGTGCGCAAGTCACGTTCGCGATTACCGCCGGTGATTGTGTCAACGGTTAGCGCCATGACGTTGAAGTTCGCATTCCTGGCGCGTTCTAGTAGCGCATCGTTAAGGCCGCGGTCTTTGTGGAAATAGAACTGGAACATCTTTGGCCCGGGGGCCAGTTTTTCGATTTCTTCGACTGTTACCGTGGCCAGAGATGAGACCCCAAACATAGTGCCATATTTCGTAGCAGCCCGGGCGACGGCGCGTTCACCTTCATGATGAAACAAACGCTGCAACGCCGTTGGGGCGCAATAAAGCGGCATGTCCATCTTTTGGCCCATGACATCGACGGACATGTCAACGGTTTCCACCCCGGCCAAGACATTCGGGACAAGATCACAATCGCCATAGGCTGCCGTGTTCCGCTGATACGTCTGCTCATCATCGGCAGCACCGTCGATATAGTGGAAGATTGGTCCGGGCAGACGACGTTTTGCCAGGCGGCGAAAGTCCTGGAAGTTGTGGCAGTCATTCAGTCCCATCAGCATCTTCGTCACCTTGCTTTGTCACAGCCATGTTGCGCCGCGTTCTGCCGTCACGAATGCGATAACTCAAGCGGCACAGGGTAAAGATGTTAGAAGATCGCGCCAATTTGGAATGTTTTCCATAGGATGGAAGCCGAGTATTGCGATCGCCCGTTTGTCCCTGGCGTAGAGCTCGATCTGCCAGTCCATTCCACAGGCTGTGACCCAAGCGCTTTCGATGCTATCGAGATCTATGGAGAAGATGCTGCCGGCGCCGGAGGCAACCAGTATATCCGCGTGTTTCGTAACCTGGGTGATAGGGCTCAGATCTGCCTGAACGATCCCAGGACCTGGCACCATCCGCGCATAGCCAGTTTTGCGATCGCAGAGGAAGATCAGAAAACTTGGTATAACGTCCGCCCGGACTTTCCATGCCCGATTTCTGCCGACATGAGGCAGGCATTGGCGCCGTTGACGACCGCTATCCCGGGAGATGAGGTCATTTAAGTGCGCGGTCGCGCCCGCGGTGTCCCATGTGTCGCGCGCAGCGCGAACAGCTACCAGGGAAGGCACGTTTCCCGAGGTAGGGTCATCGCTCGCGGTTTCGTCACCATCAGCGGTCTTGGTTGTCAGTGCCTCGGCAACCAATCGATCTTGTGTCATGACATACTGGATCCGATGTACGATCGTTCCGTCCCGATCGGTGGCCACAATGGACCCAGGTATCCTTTCTTCCAGGTCAATTTGCGATCGCGACAATCGTAGGTTGCTGTCTGGGCTCACCCGGATGTTCACCCGGCGGTGCGAAAGACGCCACGGCGTGTGTGCAGGCTGGAAAGCGCAATATCCACCTTGGCCTGAAATTAATGCGCCTGAGTTTCTCGTCGTGATGACTGCGTCTTCGAACTGCGTACCGGTAAGGGCCAGTTCTTCGAGACCAGATTCCAGAGGTTGCACCGATGTTCGTCTATTCAGTTCGGACACCGTTGCGGGCAACTCGCCGTCCGCAAGGCAAAGCTGGCCTCCAGCGCGACAGACGCAAATCCGGGACATGACGTTCCTTAATAGACGTCCCGCACATAGCGCTTTTCGCGCTTTAGGCGGTTCACATAATCAGTTGCCGCCTCGGGGGCCATGCCGCCCTGGGTTTCGATGATTTGTTGCAATGCTGCGTCCACGTCCTTGGCCATACGGGTCGCATCGCCGCAAACATAGAAATGCCCGCCTTCTTCCAGAAGACCGAACAGATCCTTGCCGTTTTCGATCATCCGGTGTTGGACATAGATCTTTTCGTCCTGATCCCGAGAAAAGGCCAGGTCCAGGCGGGTCAGCAGGCCAGACGCGCTCATGCCGCTGATTTCATCTTCATAGATGAAATCGCTTGCTCGATGCTGATCGCCGAAGAACAGCCAGTTCGTGCCGTTGGCCCCGCGTTCCCGGCGTTCTTCCAGGAAGGCGCGGAACGGTGCAACCCCGGTGCCGGGCCCGACCATGATCATCGGGCGGTCATCATCTTGCGGCACACGAAAGGACTTGTTTGGCGACATGAAGATCCCGGCGCTGGCACCTTCCGGCACATGATCGGCCAGGAACGTTGAACAGACGCCCTTGTGCTGGCGACGATCATACGTCCAACGCACTGCCGCCACGGTCAGGTGAACCTCGCCCTCATGCGCCTTGGGGCTGGAAGATATCGAATAAGCCCGGTGTTGCAGCGGTTTCAGCCAGTCCACCATCTGAGCCGGGTCCAGTGCAAATTCCGGATTCAGGTTCAGCAAATCGAGCGTGTCCTTGCCCCAAAGGAAATGCTCTAAGGCCTCTTTATCGCCATTGCCGACCACGTGGGAAAGCTCATCATGCCCGGCCAGGGGCTCAAGCCCACGGATCAACTCGCGAGGCGGGGTCATGATCTCTAACCGGTGGGTCAGCAAATCGCCCAGGGGGGCATCGTTGCCAGGGATCTGGGTATCGTAATCAGCGCCCAGCCGCGCCAGCAAAGCTTCGACCAGGTCAGGCGCATTGACCGGCATCACGCCCAGGGCATCGCCCGCCTCGTACGTCATGCCGCTGTCGCCCAGTTCGAAAGCGATGTGGCGGATTTCCTTGGCGGACTTGGCGCCGGACAAGACCCGGTTTTCCGCCATACGCGAGATATAGGGGTTCTTGCGATTCCAGGCGGATTTTTCGGGTTTGGCCGCTGGCGCATCGGCGGCCGGTGCACCGGTTTCCGGAACCGTTCCTTCCAACCAGGCAGTCGCGGCCTCTTCAAAGTCGACATCGCAATCGACACGGGCCGCAAGACGCGTGGCGCCCAACTGTTCCAACCTGGTGTCGATCAGCTTTCCGGCCTGGCAGAAATGTTCATAGCTGGTGTCACCCAGGGCCAAAACGCCATAGCTGAGATTTTCCAGCCGGGGCGCGGTCGAGGCTGACAACGCATCCCAAAACAGTTCGGCATTGTCGGGCATTTCGCCCTCGCCATAGGTCGAGACCACAACGATCAGGTGTTCCATCGCGGCCAATTGGTCCATTTCGACCGCATCAAGATCCGCGACACGCGGTTTGAAGCCCCGCGCTTGGGCCAGGGCGGCGGCTTCATTAGCCACTTCCTCGGCATTGCCGGTCTGTGTGCCGAACAGAATATCCATCGGCTTGGCGGCAACGTCGGCCTGATTGGCCGCATCATCCCCACCGATCAGCCGTGTGGACAGTCCGGCCATGAACCCAGAAATCCAGGCGCGCTGGTCCACAGAAAACGGGGCGTCTTTCGGAAAAAGCGGCTTGTTCATTGCGTTCACTCGGCCGCGATGCGGGCCGCCATGTCGGGCAAGGCCTGACGGGCGAACAACTCGTCGAAGCTTGGGATCTGACCCAGAGCCGCGGTGTTCTTGCCGCTTTGATGGATGATCCAGGCATAGGTGCCAGGGCTGTCCATGGACAGAACGTTGCGCAGCGACAGGGCCTGTTTGAAGTCCGTCAGCCGCTTGTGGGCGACCAGTGTCGCCAAGCCAGCGTCGTCATAATCAGCAATCGCGACTTTGGCATGTTTGGCCAGCGCCGCCATAAGCCCGAAGTCTTCGGTCAGGATCAGGTTCCGGGCGGCCTTTTCCCGGTTCAGCGCGTTCACGCCGCTGCGCTTGGCCGCAAGGGTCTGCGCCATTTCCAGCACGGTATAGCTGTTCAACAGCCGGAACATCACATCGCTGTCGACGGCCTCTTGACCGGGTGCTGCACCGCCATGCACTGGTGCGCCGGATTTCCACGCAGTCTTCAGTGCCGCGACCTGGTGGGCAGCCAAAGCGGTGGACAATTCGTCGACCAGATCCTTACGGGTGGACGCAGCCAAGATGGCATCGGCATCCTGATATTGCAGCAGGGCCTTCGGCATGATCCAGGCGAAGTTCGCGCGTTCTGTCTGCCAATTGTCCAAGATCTGCGTGGCCTTCGCCGATCCCGTCGCCTCGACATGCCAAATCAGTAACTGCTTCACGGCAGCTTCGTGGATATCGCCTTCGGCCGACCCGTCGCCCAGCATGCCGGAAAAGACGGAGTCACGG
Organism: Pseudomonadota bacterium; assembly: GCA_039028795.1. Lineage (GTDB taxonomy): Bacteria > Pseudomonadota > Alphaproteobacteria > Rhodobacterales > Rhodobacteraceae > Thermohalobaculum. The sequence continues at coordinate 18,765 of JBCCHJ010000069.1, read as the reverse complement.
CTCAGCATTTCGGGCAATTGGCCGTCCGGGTCATACTGATAGGCAAACCCGCCGGACATGCCGTTGCCATACCCTTTGGAAAACCCACCCAGGTTCAGTATCGCGCCGTTGGTCATGTATTCGGCGCAGAAATCCCCGACGCCTTCTACCACTGCCGTCGCCCCGGAATTCCGCACGGCGAACCGGTCGCCCGCCTGACCTTCGATAAAGGTGCGGCCGCCGGTTGCCCCGAAGAGGGCAAAGTTGCCGATCAGAACATTTTCGCCGTTGCCAGTGCCACCGCCTGCGGGCGCACGGACGACGATCTCGCCACCGCAGGCGCCTTTGCCGACGCCGTCATTGCAGGTGCCGGTATGTTCCAGAACCATGCCGTCATTGCAGAAGGCGCCAAAGCTTTGGCCCGCAGACCCCTGGGTCACAACCTTGATCGAACGGTGATCCAGGAACCGACGCCCCCGCGCGTCCTGATAGGAACAGGGCGGCGCAACCTCTTCGTGGTTCAACATCCGCTCGATATCGATGGCCAACTGTCCGCCGACGGTCTTATTGCGGTTGTTGAGCGGGGCGTTGGCCCGCAGCTCGATACTGGTCTCGTCGCCAGATAAAAGCCGGTCCTTGACCTGTTCCAGCAGCTTGTCGTCGACCTCGAAATCCCGTTCCAGGTAAACGGGGTTTTCCACCGGGACCTCTGGAACGCGGGTCAGCATTTCGCGCAGGTTCAACTGACCGACGGATGACGGGTGATCCAACAGGTGCAACAGATCTGCCCTGCCCCATGCCTCTTCAATCGACTTAAGGCCCAGCCGGGCCAGAATCTCGCGAACTTCATGCGCGATGTTCAGCAGGTATTGCGCCAGCGCCCGAGGATCGCCGTCAAACACTTCCGGATTGGTTGTCAGACCAGCCGGGCATTTGACGTTGCAGTTCTTGGCCATGACGCATTTCAGCATCATCAGCGCCGTGGTGCCGAATTCGAAGCTGTCGCCGCCCAGAAGAGCCGCCTTGACGACGTCAGACCCGGTTTGCATTGCACCGGAACAGCGCAGCCAGACCTTTTGCCGTATGCCATTGGCACATAACGCCTGGTGGACTTCGGCAATGCCGATTTCCGCCGCACGGCCGGTATACTTCAGCGACGTAACAGCCGCAGCACCGGTGCCGCCGGTGTTCCCGGCTACGTTGATCACATCGGCGCCTGCCTTCGCAACGCCAACCGCGATGGTGCCGATGCCTTCGGAACTGACCAGCTTGACGATCACCTTTTTGCGCGCGGCCTTACAGTCGTGGATAAGCTGCGCCAGATCCTCGATCGAATAAGTGTCGTGGTGCGGCGGCGGGCTGACCAGCTCGACCCCCGGCGTGCCACCCCGGGCCGCGGCGATTTCCACCGTCACCTTGGGTGCGGGCAACTGTCCGCCTTCTCCGGGCTTAGCGCCCTGGCCTATCTTGATTTCCAGTTCCTGCAAGTTCGGATCGGCAAGATACCCGGCCCAGACGCCGAACCGGCCCGACGCGAATTGCTTGATCCGACTGGCGCGGATGGTGCCATAGCGGCTGATATGTTCGCCGCCTTCGCCGGAATTCGACAGCCCGCCGACCATATTAGTGCCATGCGCCACAGCTTCGTGGGCAGTTGCGACCAGCGCACCATGGGACATGGCGCCCGAGGCCAACCGCCGCGTGATCGCCGAAGCAGGCTCAACCTCTGCCAGGTCGATACGATCCAGTGCAGGGCGCAGGCGCGACAGGTAATCCAACGCCCACCCCTTGGCCGCGACTTTCAGCGCACCCTTGGTGATGTAATGGCCTTCAAGGTCATCGCCAAAGCGTTCGACCAAAGATTCGCCCAAGGCATCCAGGCGCCCTAGGTCATGTGCCTTCGGACCGGTCAGGCGCAACAGGAATTCGCCATCGCCCAGGTTCTGACAGTCCAGGCCCCGGATCACGAAGCCCAGATTGCCCGCCCGATTGAACAGCATCATCTCGCGTTTGATGTCGGCGACGCCGTCAAGGAAGGTGATATCCGCCGGGAATTCCAACACATCGCGCAGCGCTGCAGGACGCCGGTGGCGTTCTTCGGCCATCATCGAACTAAAGGCGCGATAACCCGGCGTGATCTTGAAAGTGTCGACCTGGTTTTGCGACAACTGGTCAAAGCTGGTGTTCACATAGCCGTCTTCGTCGATGCCGAACGCATCGTTCATCTGGCGCAGGGTCAAAAGGCGCAACGGATCGGTTTCACCGTCGAGTGCAGCCGTATCATCACCGCCGAAAGAGATCGCCTCTTCGGTCAGATCGACAAAGCCGCGCACCGCAGTGGTGCCATAGCTGTGGCCCGCACCTTCCGAGCGTTCCTTGAACAGGCCCAGAATCGGGATATCCCCGGCACTTTCGACGCTTAGTGCGCGTTCTTGCCAATCGGCAACTGATTGCGCGATGGTTTTGAACTGCACGCCGCCCACCGGAGTTTTCATATTCGGCAGATATTTGCGAAAGACCGGATCATTGGTGTCCAGGAAATTCGGCTCGAAGAATTCCCCGCCGGAATAGCTTTCCACGGTGCAAAGCCCGACCTTGCCCATGGTCTTCATCAGCGCCTTTTCGGCGGCTTTCTGGAATTTCCAGAACGCAGGCGTCGCTTCGTCGCCATAAAGTTCTTCCGCGCGCAGGCGCACGGCCAGCGGGTAGACCGCCGAGGCACCAAAGCCCAGCGCGCACGCAATATGGTGCGACGAGGCGATCTGGCCGCTTTCAACGATCAGGCTGACCTTCAGGCGCACACCTTCTTCGATCAGCCGCTGATTGACGGCCGAGACCGCCAAAGTCATGGGCATCGCCGCCATGGCACGCGACACATGACGATCGGTCAATATGGCGATGCCGCCTTTATCGCGGGCGAAGGCAACCACCTGATCGGCGACTTTGTCGATCGCCTCGGTCAGCGCCTGTTCGTTCAACGGGCTGTCACCGAAGACGGGTTCATAGAGGATGTCGAAACGGTCCCAGGGCGTTTCTGTCTGCGCCTTGATCTTCAGCATATCGGACATGCGCAGGATCGGCGTATTCACAACGATCTGACGGGATCGGGACTGACCCAGATGCGGTTTTTCCCCCAAGGCGACCCGCAAGGTCATGCCATCCGCTTCGCGGATCGAATCCAACGGCGGATTGGTGACCTGGGCAAATCGTTGACTGAAATACTTGGCAACGCCACCTTCATTGTCGGAAAGCGCATTGATCGCATTGCCGTATCCCATGGCCGAGACTTTCTCGACCCCGGTTTGCAACATCGGATCCATCAGGAACTTGAAGCTTTCCTGATTGTGCGTGAAGGCGACATAGCGCGCCGGTGTGTCCAGATCGCCGAAGTAACGTGATGCCGCGACCTGGGGGTCTTGCTCGTCATCCGGCGGCAGGTCGTCTATGTTGATCTGCGCATCGGCCAGCAACGCCGCATAATCTTCTCTTTCCGCCAGCATCTCCAACGCCTGATGCGTGTCATAGGCGCGGCCTTCGGTATGGTTCCAATAGATCATGCCACCGGCCTCGACCCGGCCGCGGCTGATCACCGTTTCCGGCGGGAAACTGATCTGTCCGGCTTCGGACATCACGGCCAGATATTCCTGGGTCTCGACCGAACGCAGCGGGCGCAAACCCAAGCGGTCCAAGCGCGCCCCGACAATATTGCCATCGCCAAAGATCAGAGCAGCCGGGCCGTCGTTCTTTTCCTCGCTCAGCGAGAAATATTCCAGCATCGCGCGGGCATCATCGCTGATCCGGCTGTCGTTTTCCCATGCCGGGGGCATCATCGCCACCACGGCGGTCACCAGATCCAGACCCTCTTCGTTCACCCGGGCATTCAGGGTCTGATCCAGGCGGCAACTGTCGGACTGACCCTTGGGGCGCACGATTGACTTGTTCCGTGCCAGGGCAATCGCTGCCTCCGACAGGCGGTTTTTCTTGTCCGTATTCAACTCGCCATTATGGGCCATCAACCGGAAAGGTTGCGCCATGGACGGATGCGGATCGGTATTTGTTGAGAACCGCGTGTGGAAATACATGGTATGGACCGCGTGGTCAGCGTCCGACAGGTCCTTGAAATAGGGAATGATTTCCCAGGAATTCAGCCGGCCCTTAAAAACCTGGGTGCGCGCCGACATAGACAACGGATAAAGCCCGTCCAGATCGGCATCGGTATAGGCGACTGCCTCGATCGCCAGCAGAGCCAAGTGAATCTCGGCATCCAACGCAGGTCCACGCAGATGATCAGGCGCCCGGAAGACCCATTGGCGGATCGATAACTGCCACTTGATCGCCCGTTCGCCGATTTTCGAAGTATCGACTGGGAGATCCCTGACCAGCAGAATGTCGAACCCGGCCTTGGCCAGGGTATCCGCGACAAGTTGTGTCGCCCGTTCATGGATGCCTTCGTCCGATGGTAAAAAGAAGTTGCCGACCCCGAACGCGCCGGGTTGCAGGTCCTGTTGCCCGGTCAATCTGCGAAAAAATTCTATCGACAAATCAACTGAGATACCGGCGCCGTCGCCGACGCCTTCAGACGACATTCCGCCCCGATGTGGGACAGAACAGAGTGCTTCATGGCCTTTCAGCAGCAAATCATGGGTCTGAGACCCATCCTTGCGGACAAGGAAGCCTACGCCGCACGCGCTGTGTTCGCGCGCCGGATCGTAGAGGCCAAATTTGCGCTCGCGATTCGTCAAAGCGTCCCTTTTACCAAATGGTAAGGGCCGGTTGCGCAGGGCACCCGACCATCGTTTCGTCCGTAATTTTGGCTATCTGGCGACGTGTCTAAAACACGCTTGGCTGGTGGTTCTTATTTAATTGGAACCAGCCTTCCTATCAAGCTTCAGGCAAACGACGTAAAGCCGCAGCACAGTGCTGTTAGCTGGACCATCGCGTTTTTCTGGTGTTAGCTTTGATTTAGCGCGCCCGTTAATGGACAGGAACGCAAGGTGAACATTGCGGCCATGCCAGCGATGGGAACCCAGATTGTCCCCGCCCAACAAAAAGCATGGTTTCGAGCGAAAGGCTGATCCGGCCGTGCGGTTCATGGGTGTTATCAAGGAGCCTCCAAGTCATGCAGTCTTTGAAATTGCGATACCAGAGCTCGATCAAACCGGTATTGCCTGGGCTTTTGATCGCATCTTTGATCGCGTTGGCGGCACAATTCATTTCAGACCATTATGGCGCGCCAGCGATGCTGATGGCGCTGCTTTTCGGGATCGCATTGAATTTTCTGTCGAAAGAGGATCATTCGAAGAACGGTGTTGCATTTGCCTCCTCCACCGTCCTGCGCGCAGGCGTCGCTTTGCTGGGTGCCCGTGTCAGCGTTGAAATGGCGGTTTCGCTGGGTTGGTCGACGGTTTCGATGGTTGTCGGTGGCCTACTGGCAACGATCGTCTTCGGGATGGCGATCGCCCGGTTCCTTGGCCACGGCCCGCGGTTCGCCTTTTTGTCCGCAGGGTCGGTGGCAATTTGTGGTGCGTCCGCCGCCATCGCAATCTCGGCGATCCTGCCACGAGACGAGCGCACGCAGGAACGGCTGATCTTCACTGTCGCGGGGGTTACTCTGCTATCGACCGTCGCAATGATCGCCTATCCGATCTTTGCCGATCAGCTTGGTTTCAACGACCATATGGCGGGCATTTTCCTAGGGGCGACGATCCATGATGTGGCCCAGGTGGTGGGAGCGGGATTTTCGATCTCGGACGATGCGGGCGAAACCGCGACAGTCGTCAAACTGATCCGCGTATCGATGTTGGCACCCGTGATTTTTTGTGCTGTCCTGATGATCCGATGGTTGAACCTGAATACGGGTGATCAGACTAACCGGCCACCGTTAGTGCCTTGGTTCGTTGCAGGGTTTGTTATTCTTGCCGCTGCAAACTCTTCCGGATTTTTACCGCCGGTCGTGGTGACAACATTGGGCGAGGCCTCGCGCTGGGCGCTGCTAATTGCAATTTCTGCTGTGGGCGTCAGGACATCGCTGGAAGAGGTACTGCAGGTCGGCGGACGCGCGATTGCTTTGCTGGTTCTGGAAACGGTGTTCCTGGCCGTGCTGATTTTTGGGTTGCTGCAGGTTGTCGAGTAACACTCACCCCGGAAAAGATGGCTGATATGGCCAATCCGTCCAACACCGCCCTCTTGCCGAAATCAGCCAAAGCCCGCAAACAGACGCCTAATGCCAACTAACTCTGCGAACGTACCATGCCCCAGAAAATCATCGTCGTCGGATCAGGAAATGCTGCCATGTGCGCGGGGATCGCCGCATTGGAACAGGGCGCCGAGGTCCTAATGCTGGAAAAGGCCGCACCGGATTTGGCAGGCGGCAACACGAAGTATACTGCTGGCGCTATGCGCTTTGCCTACGATACCAGCGCAGATCTGATCCCGCTGTTGGCCATTCCCGAAGATCCGCGAATCCCCAGGACGGATTTCGGCAGCTATAGCCAGGACAAGTTCGCTCAGGACCTGCTGGGCTTTAACGAAGGACGCCCCTTATCCGAAGAACAGCAGGTTTTGGTGTCTAAATCCTATGAAGCCGTACTCTGGCTTGCCGGGCATCAGGTGACTTACGAGCCGATCTATTCCCGTCAAAGCTTCGAAAAAGATGGACGATACGTCTTTTGGGGCGGGCTTTCGCTGGCCGCGGCGAACGAGGGCGTTGGCTTGTTCGACATGGAACTGGCGGCCTTTCAGCGGCTTGGCGGAAAGATCCGCTACGAAGCTCCGGTGACGGAGTTGATCCACGCGGGTGATCGGGTCACCGGTATTGTCGCGGCTGGGCAAGAGCTGCCGGCCGATGCGGTCATCCTGGCCTGTGGTGGGTTCGAGGCCAATGACGCCATGCGGGCCGAATTGATCGGGCCCGATTGGGCCGTGGCCAAGGTGCGTGGAACGCCGCACAATATGGGCGATGGCCTGACCATGGCCTGGGATGCCGGGGCACAGCGTTACGGCAGTTACCAGGGCTGCCATGCCACGCCGATGGATCTGCACATGAAGAACTATGGCAATCTGGATATCCCGCACCTGGAACGGAAGAATTACCGCAAGATCTGCTACTTCCTGGGCGTGATGCTGAACGCCGACGGCGTCCGTTTCGTAGACGAAGGGATCAACTTCCGAAACTACACCTATGCGCAGTTCGGGCGCGCCGTGCTGGAACAGCCCGGTCATTTCGCCTGGCAGATCTTTGATGCCAAGGTTATGGACCTGCTTTACGGCGAATACCGGTTTGAGGATGCCCACTTTGTCGAGGCCGACAGTTTAGAGGCCCTGGTGACCCGGCTTGACGGCGTGAACCCCGCCACCGCCCTGGCGACCTTGCAAGACTTTAACCGGGCCGTCGACCAGGATACGGCCTTCGATCCAACCGTGCTGGATGGCAAGGGCACCACGGGGTTGGATCCAGCTAAGTCCAACTGGGCGCAGGTCCTCGATAAGCCGCCGTTCCGGGCTTATCCGGTGACCGGTGGTATCACGTTCACCTATGGCGGTTTGAAGATCGACGCTGCGGGGAATGTGCTGCGTGAGGATGACACCGCCATTGAAGGCCTCCATGCCTGTGGCGAACTGGTCGGCGGCGTTTTCTTTGGGGGCTATCCCGGCGGATCAGGTTTGACGTCAGGTGCCGTCTTTGGCAGGCGCGCAGGATACGGGGCCTCAAAGCAAGCAGGCATATGACAGGTCCTCATCTGACTTCTTGGAACCAGGTCTGCTAATAGCAGCGATGTGGGCGACTCTACGCTGCTTATCTGCAGAACCTGGGGTACAATTGGAGAGGGAATGCTGAACTAGCATTTCTTCGCCCTACCCGTGTTTTTATTCGCGACCCAGGTCGTTGCAGCAACCTTCTTTAACCTACTGCTGCGCACGCAGATATTTCAAATAACGAAGTAAGAGGCGCTTCCGCCTTCCTGGAATTGACGTTTGGTCAACCCTTTCGCGCATTGACATAAGCAAATTTTCCCCACGAATGGCATAGGTAAGGCAAACCAGCGAAGACTTGGGAGTCCCTAGCATGACGGAGGAAACGAAGCTCGCCCGGATTCCGATGCCGGAGAAGATGCCGTTGATCGGCAATGTTCTTTCGGTAGACTCGACGGCCCCGTTGCAGAGTTTGATGGAAATGACCCGCGAACTGGGTCCGATCATGCGCATGGATATGATGGGGACGCCGATCGTCGTGGCGTCGGGTCATGATCTGGTACATGAACTTTGCGACGAAAAGCGGTTCGATAAAGCTGTCCGTGGCTCGCTGCGCAGGGTGCGCGCCATCGGCGGCGACGGATTGTTCACCGGCGATACGCAAGAGGCCAATTGGTCGAAGGCGCACAACATCTTGCTGCCGACCTTTAGTCGCCAGGCGATGAGCAATTATTTCCCGATGATGCTGGATGTGGCCAGCCAGCTTTGCCTGAAATGGGAGCGGTTGAACGCGGACGACGAGATTGACATCGTCCACGATATGACCGCCGTTGCGCTCGACACGATCGGGATCTGCGGGTTCAACTACCGCTTCAATTCCTTTTACCGTCAGGACTACCATCCGTTCATCGACGCGCTGACCAATACGCTGGAAACCTGCATGATGCAGCGTGGCCTGCCGTTCGAGCAGACCCTGCTGAAAAAGCGCTTAGCGCAAATGGACAAAGATGTCGGCTATATGAACAAGCTGGTCGACGATATCATTGCCGAGCGGCGCAAGGGTGGCGACCGCGTTGAAAACGATCTGCTGAACTACATGTTGGATGGCGTCGACAAGGCCACTGGTGAAGGCCTTTCGGACGAGAACATCCGCTATCAGATCAACACCTTTCTTATCGCCGGGCATGAAACGACGTCCGGCCTGATGTCTTTCACACTCTACTTCCTGATGAACCACCCGGATGTTCTGGCGAAGTGTTACGAGGAAGTTGACCGTGTCCTGGGCCGCGATATCTCGGTCCAACCGACACTGAAGCAGGTTAATCAACTGACCTATGTTCTGCAGGTGATTCAAGAGGCGCTGCGCCACTACCCAACGGCACCTGCCTTTTCGGTCTATCCCTACGAAGACGAGATCATCGGTGGGAAGTACAAAATCAAGAAGGGCACGTTCACCACGGTTCTGACCCTTATGCTGCATCGGGACAAAAGCGTCTGGGGCGAAAATGCCGAGGCGTTCGATCCCGAACAATTTAGCCGCGAAGCTGTCGCTAAGCGCCCGGTCAATGCGTACAAGCCTTTCGGCAACGGTCAACGTGCGTGCATTGGGCGCCAGTTCGCCTTGCAGGAAGCGGTGCTGGTGATAGGCATGATCCTGCAGCGCTTCGAATTGATCGATCACACCAATTATGAGCTGGTCATCAAGGAAAGCCTGTCCGTCAAACCGGATGGGCTGACCATGAAGGTTCGGTTCCGAAATGACATTGTTCGCAGCCAGTTGGTGCCCGGAGCTTTGCCCGAAGCCTCTGGCTCGCCGACAGCAGGTGGCCTGACAGAAACGGCCAGCCGACCCAGCCACGGCACACCGGCGTTGGTGCTGTATGGTTCGAACTTGGGCTCGACCGAGGAATTCGCGCGAGATCTCGCTCGTTCTGCTGAATTGAACGGATTTGACGTGACCTTGGGCGTGCTGGATGACTTTGTCGAAAAACTTCCGACAACTGGCGCAGTGCTGATCGCCTGTGCCAGCTACAACGGCCAACCACCGGACAATGCGGCCATGTTCGTCGATTGGTTGGAAGCGGCAGAGCAAGCGACGGCATCAGGCGTGAAGTATGCGGTCTTCGGGTGTGGTCACAGCGACTGGGCCGCCACGTTTCAAGCGACGCCCCGGTTGATCGATGAGCGGCTGGAGGCGCTGGGCGCTACGCGGATCGCACCTAAGGGCGAAGGCGATGCACGTGATGACTTGGATGAGAAGTTCGAAGCATGGTCAGTTTCCCTTTGGCCGGTTTTGGCACAAACCTTTGATATCGAATTGGTCGAGGCCGAGGCACAGCCGCTATATGAAATCGAGCGTTTAAGCGACGCGGATACGAACCCGATTGCCTATCAGGCCGGCGCACAAGCGACTGCCGTGCTGGAGAATCGCGAATTGCAGGACGTCGAAGCATCCGGTAGGTCTACCCGGCATATCGAGGTGGCATTAAAGCCCGGTATGACATACCGCACGGGCGACCATCTTAGCGTGGTCCCCGTGAATTCAGGCGCACTTGTTGCCCGGGTTATGCGTTGTTTTGGATACTCCGCCGACACCCAGATCCGAATCCATTCGCAAAGTGGTGATCATTCGAAGTTGCCTACGGACACGGCGATGTCGGCCCAGCGGCTCTTGATGCAGATGGTCGAGTTGCAGGCTCCAGCATCTCGCAAGGATGTTGCCACTCTGGCGCGTTACGCCGAATGTCCGATGTCGAAACCAAAAATCGAAGCGCTTGCGGGCGAGGATTACAAACGTGCCGTGCAGGCCAAACGTCTCAGCGTTTTGGATATCTTGGAAGAATTTCCCGCCTGCGAACTCCCGTTCGGTGTGTTCTTGGAACTGATGCCGATCCTGACACCACGATATTATTCAATTTCGTCATCCAGTTCTGATCAGCCAGAGAGTTGTTCAATCACAGTTGGCGTGGTCGACGAGCCTGCCTGGTCGGGTAAAGGACAGTTCAAAGGCGTCTGCTCGAATTACCTGGCACGCCAGGCGGAAGGCTCGATCGTGCAGGCGAACCTCCGATCAACCACGGATGCGTTCCGGCTGCCAGAGGATCCGTCAGTCCCGGTCATCATGATCGGCCCGGGGACCGGAATCGCGCCGTTCCGCGGGTTCTTGCGCGAAAGGTCTCATCAAAAGTCAGATGGCATCGAATTGGGTCCGGCTATGTTGTTTTTCGGCTGTCGACACCCGGATCAAGATTACCTTTATCGTGAGGAACTTGAGGCCTTTGCCGCCGCGGGCCTCATCGATTTCCACACGGCATTCTCACGGCAGGGCGACCGCAAGGTCTATGTTCAGGATCTGATCCGTGAGCAGCGCGATGCGGTTTGGTCCCTGCTGGACAAAGGCGCCCATGTCTTTGTTTGCGGGGACGGTAGTCGGATGGAACCGGACGTACGCCGGGCTTTGACGCTGATCTATTCCGAAGAAAAGGACGTCAACGCCGAGGCTGCCGAGATCTGGCTGGAAGACATGATCGAGCGTGGACGGTACGCGCTGGACGTTTGGGCCTCGGTCTAAGAACGGAGCTGGGGCTGGTTTTGCGACCGGCCCCAAATGCAATGGCCCGCCTCAGGGAGGAAGAGGCGGGCCGACTGCTCGGTCAGGGAGAGTGCCGTTAGGCGGTCTTGCCGTCTTCTTTGGCTGAATTCCAAAGCTGTGAAGCGTTTTCACGCAGTTCTTCGGTATTCGAGCTTACGACGTCGCTAGCATAATCGTAGGCGGAGCGCAGGTCTTCCATGGTGTTGGAGGAACGTTCACGCATGCAGTCGGCTTGGATCTGGAATGCTTCCGAAAACGACTTGGCAGCGACGACTTTTTCTGCCGTTGCATAAGTTTGGTTCAGGTTGGCGTAGACAAAATCGTTGATGTTGCCCAACACGTCTACATACCCTTTCGCAGCGCGAACCAGCCGGTCTTCGATCTGGGCGTTCAGGCGCTTGCTTGAGTCATAAAGGTCATCGGTCCGCTCTTTTGCCGTTGCGGTCGAGCGCAGCACTGCTTCGCTGAGGCCGCTTGTCAAACGTTCGGAGAACGTGGTTTCAGCAGGCGCTTTGGCGGCGGCGTTTTTGGTCGTCTTTGTTGCTTTCGTCTCGGTCATTTCAGTCTCCATCCTTTGATAAGCTATGGGTCGGTCCCGTTTGATGTCCAACCCGGGACACAACTCATATGGGTGAAGTATTTGTGCAGTGCAACATAAATTTCTCATGACGTTACGTTAACGTCATGCATAACCTGAAAGACTCTGCTATATGAAATTTTATCCAAATAAATCATATAAATAGAGCTTTCACGCGCACCCAAAGTCATAAAAGCTCCGTTCCTGATTACGCTACGTAAACCAGAGAAACTGCTCAAATCCATCGAAATGGTGCGCTGCAATATATTGCGATGCACTCTGCCGAATGCTATTTGCGGAACATCAGAAAGCACTGCGGATTGACCATGCAAGAGCTCGAACCTTTCGAGGAAGAACGCCTGCTCAGGCTGCGCCGGATCAAGGTGCTGGCAACCTTGGTCCTTGTGGCTTGCTTCGGGGTCATGGTGGTTGCCAAGCTGTTCGAGGCGGGATTTCCTGAATTGGCAATCATTGTTGCATTCGCGGAGGCCGCAACGATCGGCGGCATCGCGGATTGGTATGCGGTGGTAGCGCTGTTCCGTCATCCCGCAGGTATTCCGCTGCCGCACACCGCGATTATCCCAGCCAATCAGGGCCGGATTGCCAATAACCTGGGCAGGTTCTTCCAGAAGAACTTCCTGGCCCGTGACCAGGTGGAACGAAAGCTACGCGAGATCAACTTCGCCCGGGAAATGGCGCGTTGGCTCGCTGATCCGGACCGGTCACGCAACCTTGCCGGTTTCGTGTCGCAACTGATCCCGCAAATTCTGAACACGATTGATGAAGACGCGATGGTGCGGTTTGCCTCGGAACGGGTGACAGGACAGTTGAGCAAGACCGATATGGCCCCAGCCGTCGGGCGTCTGATCCACACCTTCACCAGCGAAGGCCGGCCACAGGTTCTGTTGGATGAGATCATTCCGGTTGTCCGCCGCTATCTAGACGATCCCGAAACCCTGGCCGTCATCCGGGCGAAGGTGCAAAAGGAGCTGCCGGTCGTCTTCAATGTCTGGCGGGCGGATTCCTTGGTGCTAAATCGCCTGGTGCGGGCGACCGCGGAGCTTTTGGAAGAAATAAAGGATGATCCCGCGCATCCACTGCGTGCCGATTTCGAACTTTTCCTGCGCCAGTATGTGAAGAAAGTTCGCCGCACCAAGGCGTTTGCCCGGCGTGTCGAGCAGGTCAAACGGCAGGTGTTGGCCCGGCCAGAGCTCACCGGACTGGCGGGCCAGATCTGGGCTAATCTGCGCGCCTTTATTCTGGCGGATCTAGAGACCAACAACCCACAGATCGAATCCCAATTGGCAGCATTGTTCGTCGACATCGGTGAAACCCTGCAAGACGATCCCGAACTGTCGCAGGACATCAACGAAGGCATGGTCGTTTTGTTGAGCAATGTCGTTCATGACCAACGCAGCAACATTGCCGCCTATGTCGCCGATCAGGTGCGCAGCTGGGACATGGACAGGCTAATCTTGCTGATTGAACTGAACGCGGGCCGCGATCTGCAGTTCATCCGCTTCAACGGTATGTTGATTGGCGGTTGCGTTGGCTTGATCTTGTTTGTGATCGAGCACCACGTATTATCATTGATCTAGCTGCAGAAGCATGCGCGCCCCTGCGCACTGACGGGAGAGTCACGAATGGCGGATAAACCTCAACTGTTGGATATGTTCAAAAGCTTTGGTGAAAACCTGAACATTCCAAGCCCTGACCTGAATAAGGTGATGGACGAGCATCGCAAGAACCTGGCCGCTTTGCAGGCAGCGACCAGTGTCAGCACAACATCTGCCCAAGAAGTGCTGGAAAAACAGCGCGATGCTTTGCAGCAAACCCTAAGCGAGATTGCCGACACGGTTCAGAACGCATCTAAGGGCGGCGAGACCGGTCAGTTGATGGCTGCCCCCGCGGATCTTGCCAAACGATCATTCGACAACGCGATGAAGCATATGGCCGATGTCGCCCAGACGGTCCAGAAGGGCAATATGGATGTCATGAACATCCTGAAAGATCGCCTGACCGAAAGCATGGAGGATCTGACCGGCGGGCAGAAGAAGGACTGAGATAGCGCTCTGAGCCGCGACTAGTGGCGGTAGGCGGGTTTTGGGTAAACCAGCGCTCGGCTTCCGCCGCGATCAAACCGCGTCCATTCACCTTCCGGCTGAGCCAGCCGATCAGCGATGGCGTAGACCGCTGCCGGATGGTGGCCCAGTCCGCAATGGCTGGCTTTCACTTCGATGTTCTCGGTGTGCGGCAAGTCTTCTTCCAGGCAGTTCTGCCAGGCGCAGACGCCGTCCGTGCGGCTATAAATGGCTGTCGTCGGAACGCCCGGTGGGGCCGAGATCAGACCGCCCATGTGCCGATCGCCCTCATCGGCGCTCTCGCCGCTGGCAAGTTCATAGACCCGCCAGGCATGGGTCGCCCGCGGTGTTCCACCGAACGGGCTGCCCAGCGTGATTACCTGCCGGATCCGGTCAGGCATCATCTTGGCAAGTTGGCGCGCATAAATGCCGCCCAATGACCATCCGACGATGCTGATCTTGCGCTGATGTTCATCCCAAAGACGGTCGACCAGACGGATCAGTCCGTCTTCAACACCCGGTCTGGGGCCTAGATTGAAGCCCATCTTCCAGCCGTAGCTTGGATACCCTTTGCGCTTCAAAAACCTACGAAGCGCGACGGTAGCACTATCGTTGGTGGCCAGTCCCGGCAGCACAAGAACCGGCTGCCCGTCACCCTTTGGCGTGATTGCATGCAAGGCCGGCAGCGATGTGGCGAACCCAAGCAGTTCCGGAATCGCCCGCGCCTCCAAAAACAATAAGGCCCGGCTTGGTGCAGTGGTTGTCGACTGGACCATCTTTGAACTCCGTTTCTGCGCACTCTTTTTTCGCATAGCGGTAACCTGGGAAGCCCCGTCTGCACTGTCAACTTCTGGCGTAGCGTCAACCTGGGTTTACAATACCAAAGTGATGCCCGCTTGCCTCACGCATCCTTCGCAGGTTGCTCTTTTTCGACTGCCTGTTTCAGGTCTTCGAACGAACTTAGCAAAAGATCGGCGAGTACATTGAGGTCCGGCGCTGCGTTCTGAGCCGCGGTCACGCCGAAACAGAGTTTGTCCGTGTAGCTTTGAACCGTGACGTTCAGGCCAACACCATGTGTGGCGATCGAAACAGGATATAGCGCAGTGATTTTCGCACCTGCAATATAAAGCGGCATCGGCGGGCCCATCGTGTTCGAGATGCAAAGGTTCACGGCATTTGGTACCACGTCAGACGCCCGTGACTGTCCAAAGAGTTGCATCAATCCCGGCAAAATCGTTGGCGCACCGACCAAGGTAAAATCCTGCACGGCAGGCACCGCATCCTGAACGCTGCCTGAAACAGCCTTCGAGGTAAGAGACTCCTGCTTGATTTTCTTCAGGCGCTTCAACGGATCGCCATAGTTGGTCGCCAGATTGCAGTTCATGCCAAAGACTTGGTTGTTGATCTCGGTATTGCCCATTTCACGCATCGAGATCGGCACAAATGCGATAAGCGCTGCGTCTGGCAATTGCTGCTTGCGCAATAAATACGTCCGCAACGCCCCCGCAGTGATGGCCATGACGACATCGTTAAGCTTGGACTCCGTTGCCCTGGCGATCGTCTTGCACTCGAGCAAAGGTATCTGCCGTGCCGCATATCGCCTTTCGGCAACAACTGTAGTGTTAAACGGCGTGCGCGGCGCCATGAGTTGCGGCAACCCGACCTTACCGGCCAGCACGGGTGCAGCCATTTCGGCCATCTGGCCCATGACCTTGGGCACGCTGGCCATTAGCGAAAGCTGCTGGCGTGCGACATTCGAGACGATGTCGTGCGCCGTCATCACCGCGCGCTCTGCAGTTGTGGGTTTGCGCTCGGGCTCTTTCTCTTCTGGCGGCTTTACCTTTCGAGGCGTGTCAGTGAAGTCACAAAGCGCTTGCGTGATGGCAATTCCCGCACTGCCATCAACAGCCGCGTGGTGCATCTTAGAGTAGATCGCAACCTGACGATTTTCGACGCCCTCGATGACCGTAATCTGCCAGAGTGGACGAGAGCGGTCCAACTTGACCGCATGCAATTCGGCCGCCACTTCTTCGATTTGCGCCAAGGAACCGGGTTTCGGTAGCTTCACCGATTGCACGTGATAGTCAAAATCTAGCTCGCCAGCGTCGACCCAACCGGGATGGTCAAGTTGAAACACCGTCTTGGCAAGTTTCATGCCGAAAATCGGGATCAGGTGGACCCGGCCTTTGAAGAATTCAGTATAGTGCTTGTGAAAAGAGCCGCGAAAACCCTTCGGCAACTCAAGCATTGTTACCGAAGCGACGTGCATCGGTGTTTCATCAGTCTCCATATAAAGGAATGTGGCGTCGATCCCGCTCAATTGCTTCATGTCAACCCTCCCATGACTTTGCTGACGCAACGTCTTTCTTGATCCCCTCACTAAACCGGTTAGCGTAACACGTTAAAGAAGGATTTCGAGGAACGTTGCGTCAACATATCGGGGTAGCGGCTACTCGGGACGACTAGGGGAGAGAACGATGGGGCGTATCTGGACTCGGATCTGTCCAGATGCCGCCAGCTCTGATGCGCTCATCGACAAGCCAGATCTCAACTCAAGGGAAGATCAGGTCTGTCACTTTTGCAGCCAGAACCCTACGTGAGTATAAGAGATCGAAACGTGTCGTGTTCGTTGATGAATACCATAAGATTTCGCGGATTGACCTGCGCAACAAGACAGAAGCCTGCTTGAAACGCAGCCTGACGATGGGGAAAGAAAATGACGGAACTGACCTATGCTGGCATGGCCGATATGGTCGGAAAGCCGCTTGGCACCTCAGAATGGCACCAGATTACTCAAGACGCGGTGAACGAGTTTGCCAACTGCACAGGTGACCGGCAGTGGATTCACATCGACGTTGAGCGAGCCAAGAGAGAAAGCCCTTTCGGTGGCCCCGTCGCGCATGGATATCTGACATTGTCGCTGATTGCTGATCTTTCCGGAACGATTGGCGTCGTACCGGCGGGAACTGCTGCTGCCTTGAACTACGGGCTGGACAAAGTGCGTTTTCTGGCGCCGGTGCCCGTCGGCGCGAAAGTCCGATTGCACGTCAAGTTGGCAGGCTTCGAGAAGAAGGACAATGGCCAGGTCCTGATGAAAGCTGAAAACACGATGGAGATCGAGGGCAGCGACAAGCCAGCCCTGATCGCCGAGAGTCTGGCCATGCTGGTGCCTGGTCCGTCAGCAACACTCTGACGCCGAGGGGGAGATGCCGCTATGACCGATAACGACGGCCTGAAGAAACTGTCCAAGAACGCGCGGGATATCGCAGAGAACGCGGCCGAGAACACGCTGGCGCTTAACCCTCTGATCTCGCTGAGGGCCGAGGACATGTTGGGTGCTGGCATGAACCTTACCCGGGCGATTGCGATGCAGCCCGGCATGCTGGCAAAGCACATGATGGATGTCGCGCGCAGCACGACGGAAATCGTAACCCAGAAATCCGACATCGCGCCGGATCCCAAGGATCGCCGTTTTGCGGACACGGCCTGGAAGAACAATCCGTTCTCCAAGGGGATGATGCAGGCATATGTGGCATGGTCCAAAACGCTTTCCGAGATGGTCGAGGATCTGGATCTTCCCGACAAGGACGCGGCCCGCGCCCGTCTGGCAACCTCGATCTTCATCGACACGATGGCACCTTCGAATAACTTCATGGCCAACCCAACCGCGATGAAGACTTTGTTCGAGACCGGAGGGCAAAGCGCAGTCAATGGATTAAAGAATCTGATCCATGACATGACCAAGAACAATGGCCTTCCGTCCTCGGTTGATACGTCAAAGTTTACAGTAGGTAAGAACTTGGCGGTGACGCCGGGCAGTGTTGTTTTCCGCAACGACGTGCTGGAACTGATCCATTACCAAGCTGTCACCGACGATGTGTACCGCCGACCGTTCTTCATCGTGCCACCGCAGATCAACAAGTATTATGCGGTCGACATGGCACCTGGCAAAAGCATGATCGAGTTTCTGCTGGCCAATGGGATTCAACCCTATTGTGTGAGTTGGCGCAATCCAACTGCCGAACAACGCGATTGGAATTTGGGCACCTATATCGAGGCGCTGGACGAGGCAGTTGATGCTGCTCTCGAGATAACCGGTGCCGATGGCGTCAACATCATGGGGTCGTGTTCCGGCGGGATCACCCTGTCCAGCTATCTGGGCTGGCTTGCCGCGAAGGGTAAGGCCGAAAAAGTGCACCAGCTTGTCCTGGCGGTCTGTGTTCTCGACACGATGTCCGGAGCCGATCAAGACATGGCGGCGCTGGTCACGCCGGAAACGGTCAAAGCAGCCAAGCTGATGTCCGCGACGCGAGGCGTTTTGGACGGGCAAGATATGGCGAAGATGTTCGCCTGGATGCGGCCAAACGATCTGATCTGGAACTATTGGGTAAACAACTATCTCTTGGGCAACGAGCCGCCTGCTTTTGACGTGCTCTACTGGAATGCTGATACGACGCGTCTGCCGGCGGGTCTACATGCCGACTTTCTCGATATGATTTTCTCCAACCCGTTCCTCAATCCAGGTGCGATGACCGTTGCGGGTGAAGAGATCGACATGACCAAGGTCAGCTACCCGACTTATGTCATTGCAGGCACCACCGATCACATCACACCGTGGACAGCGGTTTATGAAACCGCGCGGCTTTTCGGTGACCACTCGACATTTATCCTGTCGAATTCCGGGCATCTGCAAAGCCTGTTGAACCCGCCAGGCAATCCGAAGTCCTGGTACATGAAGGCTCCGGCATCGCCGGAGACGCCTGAGGCTTGGGCCGATGCCGCAGAAAAGCACCAGGGCAGTTGGTGGCTGGACTGGGCAGAGATGCTAAAGGGCTCCTCTGACG
>JBCCHJ010000068.1:0-31637 GCA_039028795.1 Pseudomonadota bacterium | reverse complement strand
GGCAACGGCTCCTGGGTACATTGGGATAGGTTCGCCGCAGCGACCCCCGATACTGGACATTGCGACAAGCACTTCCGGCGACATCATCTTCAATGCCACCGGGCCTATTGAGATTTTCGACAACGTTGTTGCGGAAACTGGTGATTTGTCAGCCACCAGCCGGGCCGGGCATATTTTTGTCGAAAGCACGGCTACGATATCCGGTGGATCTGCGTCTTTCAGCGCCCCGAATGACTTGTTCTTTCAGGACAACTTGTTCGGCACTGATTTGATCACCATCATTGCAAGTGATCCCAATGGGTCTGGCGTGAATATCGAAGCGGGCGGCGTTCAAATTCGCGGGTCAATCCGATCTGCTGCGGGTATCGACATCACCGCAACCAGCCAGGGCAGCGGCACCGGGATTGGTGCCGTGGATTTCCTGAACCGCGACGACACCACCACGCCGTTGGCACGGACTTTGGTCTCATCGGCCTGCAACGGCGGAACGGCCTGTGATCCGATAACAACAGAGAATGGATCTATCCAGGCGGCGACCGATATCGTTCTTACGGCAGAACGGTGGTTTTACGAGAAGCCGATCTCCTCGGGCACCAGCTTCACCGTCAATATGGTTGATGTTGTTGACGGTGATATGATCTTCTTCCGCGGGGCTGTGCCATCTGCACCAGTTCTGAATTTCAACACGGACGGTCCCCTGATTGTTGAAGGTTTCGACATCAACGATCCGGTCGTTCAGGAGGTGAATTTTCAAATAGAAGGCCGTGTTACCTTGGACGGAGATCTCTCCGTCGGATCGGGCGCCAACTTGTCAGAGCTGGATTTTCAATATTCCGGCGGTGCTGATTTGGATGGCAGCATCGATTTGGGCAATGCGAGTCTGACTTTCCAGGACAATGGGTCGGGACGCTTCCGGTTGCCAGGCGAAGAGTCGATCATGGCCGGAACGACGACCGTCTCTTCCACCGAATATCAAATCGACGGGTCGATCTCTGGCGACCAGGTGCGGCTGACGTTTAGCGGCGATGGCCAATTAGGCGGTCCGGACGCGCCTGCGGACGGGGGGCTGGATAATAGTGAGCTTGAGCGGATTACCCCTAATGCGCTGACGGTCGATTCACTTGGATCGCTGACCATTCTGGACTTCCAGCCCGACTATAATACTGGGATTCCAACGGATGTGACCTTTACGGCGTCGGGCGATATCGAGGTTCTGGGTAATGTGATCGGAACCTACTCTCCTCAGCAGGACGTTCTGAACATCAGCTTTGGGGAAGACGGTGGCCGCCGTCCAACCGGTGTAGATGTCTTCGGATTGCTGGGTTTCACCGATACAGGTATCGAAGATCAGGCGACGTCGTTCCAATTTTATGTGGATGGCGACGTCAATATCAATCCGAGCGCAGGCACCTTCGCACCGGGGGACACGATAGTTTCGGCTGGCACTCTGGTCGTCGATGTCACCGGCGACTTCCTGCAGGTCAACAGCTCGGACCCAGACGGAACCCCGGAGCTGTCGCATGGGTTTGGCGGCACAGGCCTTAATGTCGACAGTGTCGAGCTTCGAAATGCGAACCGATTAGAGCTTTATGGAACGATCGGCGGCCAGGATGCAGCGGACGCGCGCGATGGCGTTGCCGTGGCGCCGGGATTCACAGTGAACGATCTGCATCAGGTGAACGACTGCAGTCTGGCGATTGCAAATTGTAACATCGAACCTGTGGCCGTGGATGACTTCGTTGCAACGGACTCTCCAGCCCCGATTACGCTGAATGTGTTGAACAATGACAGCGATGGCGATGCGGGGGATGTGCTGACCGTTATATCGATTTCCGAGCCATCCAATGGCGGGGTTTTCGAGTTCAACGCGGATGGCGAAGTGGTGTTCCAACCCGCAGAAATCTTCAACGCGCTGCCGCTGAATCAGACGGTAACGACGTCGATTGATTACACGGTGGATGATGGCTTTGGCGGCACAGCAGAAGCGACCCTGACGGTCCAGGTCTTCAGACCGGTGCCGGAAGAGGTGATCGATGTGGTCAATACCATTCCACAATTGCCGCGGGACACGGCAACAACGTTCGAGCGTGAAGGGCCGTTGTCACCGAATGAAGAACGTATCTTCGGCATCTTTGAAGAATTTGCCTATAGCCGCCCGCTGCTGGAAGTGGATGAGCCGATCGTCAACCGGGGCAATGACGAGGAGTGGGGCCGATGATTTCGAAGATGTCGATTGCCAGGCACTTTCCGATCCTGGGCGCGGCGCTTTTGGTCAGCTGCACGACCGTGGACCGGTCGGTGTTCGTGTCTTCAGAGGCGACGGACGAATTGCTGTCGAGCGTCAAGGAAGGCTATGCCAACAACACGATCATGAAGTTCGAGACGGCGGAAAATGCCTACCGAACCGCCAACCTGATCACCGCTGCAAAGGCGGCTCAGGACCCGCTGGAAACTGCAGAGCAGCAATTGCTGGTTGCGTTGAACAAAAGCAATCAGGGGAGCTTTGAACGGGCCGAGCAACTGTTCCTGACCGCCCGGCCAATCATAAATTCCGGCGGTGGTGCGTTATCGCGCATGACCGCGTCGATCTACTATGCCCAGCACAAGCTAAACTCTGGTGATCCGGTGCTGGCCGAGGCCGAGGCGTTGACATCGGTTCAAGCAGCCCGTGCCGCCCGGGTGCAAGCGAACCAGCCATCCGAGGCAACACCGTCAGCGGGCCGAAGAAGCGTGGTCACGAGTTTCGAGATCACGCGGGAGGAAGAGGCGATCATCAATGCATCGGGCATTGACGACAACCAGATCGATATCGGAACGCTGGACTATGTTGAAAGGCTGAAGATCCTGGAAGCCCACGGGAACTTTATCCTGGCCGCTGTACGCAGAGGCTCGAACGACCAACGTGCTGCGGAGAATATCGACAACTCCATCAAGTTGCTGGAGACGGTACCGCCATCGGCGGCCCGATGGCTTCGGGCCTCGATCAAACTGGAAAGCGCACGGATCCTTGAAGAAGGCGGTGATCTGGAACTGGCGCTTTCGAGTGCGGGAGATGCGGTATCCATCAGCCAGCGTTTTGCCTGGAAGGAACGGCCGGAGGCATTGGCGCATCTTGCTAGGGGCCGGTTGCTGGCCCAGCAGGGCCGAGCTGACGATGCCGTGGCCGCCTATGAGAAGGCTATTGGTGTTCTGGCGCAGGGCGGGCGCGGGATCAGCTTTGATCAGATTGCGCCATATCTGCGGCTGTTGGTTGATGATGCCACCTATGACCCAACCGGCGAAAAAGCTATTTTAGCCTTGCAGCAATTGCGCAGCCCCGTGACGGCGACCACTTTGGCCCGCGCGGCGGCGCGCCTGGAGACAGGCAATTCGATCGAAGCGCAGGCGATCCGGCGCTTTCAGGATGCAGAGCGTCAGTTGAACCGTCTTAGCGCGGAAATTGACCGGCTGTCGGCCCAGGAGGGCAAAGTCAATTCGATCGGCGTTGCCCGAAAGCAGTTCATCCTGGCCCAGGCTGAATTGGACGGTGCGCGTGCACAGCTTGAGAAGGGCGCACCGAATTACGATCAGCTTCTGGACCGGTCGGTTTCGCTTTCAGGATTGCGGGCCGTGATGCAGCCGGATGAAGTTATCGTCATGGTCAGGTCCGGAGACACCGGGTCCGTCATTGCCGCGATAACGCCGTCCGGTTTTCAGATGGATGTTACCTCGACCAGCCGCGCAGAATTGACCGGGTTGACCGAGCGTGTCCGCGCAACCATCGTCGAGCCGGAGTTTGACGTGGCCGCTGCGCAGGATCTCTATCGGTTTGTGCTGGCGCCGGTTCAAGCAGCCCTTGAAGGCGCAAAGACGATCACATTCATTCCGGATGGTCCTTTGCTGAGCGTTCCGGTGGGTCTCTATGTTGCTGAAGGTCCGCTGAACTGGTCGCCTGGAAGCTTTGATTATTCTGGAATCCCCTGGTTGGGCACGGACAGATCAGTTTCGTTCGCGATGTCGCCAGTGTCGCTTGTTCTTTTACGCAGAGCCGCCCAGGGTGGCAGCAAACGTGTCTTCGCAGGGTTTGCAGATTTCAAACCATTCGGAGCGCAAAGCGCCGGCACCGTCCAAGATGTGCGGGCCGCGCCGCAAACCTGCGGCGATCTATACGCCTCGATCGGCGGCCTGCCGGAATTGCGGAATTCGCTGCTGGAAACCCAGCAGGTCGGCGCCTTCTTAAACGCTGGATCGGACGCGATTTTGAGCGGCCGCGGCTTTACGGATGCGGCCTTCCGCAGCGGTTTCCCAAGCGACAGTGCCGTCGTTCACATCGCCAGCCACGCTTTGCTGCCGATATCCGAAGAGTGCTTGCCAGAGCCCGCTATCGTCACCTCTTTAGGCGGGGCCAACAGCGATGGTTTGTTAGAGGCCAGCGAGATTGTTGAGATATCGCTGAATGCGGATCTTGTGGTCTTGAGTGCCTGTGACACCGGAGGTATCGGTGCCAGCGATGCGCTGGGCACAGGCCTTCGCGGAGGTCGCGGCGAAAGTTTAACGGGACTTGCGCGGGCATTCTTCTACGCGGGCGCGCGCAATCTGGTGGCATCGCATTGGTTTGTTCCAGATGCCGAAACCGCAGATCTGATGATCAGTTTCTACGCTGGTATCCGCGATGAAATTCCGATCGCCGATGCGATGATGATCGCCCGTCGCGACATGGCGCGCGATCCTAAGAGATCGCATCCATTCTTCTGGTCAGGCTTTTCGGTCTTTGGCGATGGCACGCGGAAGCTGGATGTCTCTGGTTTGACTTTGTGATCCCGCGGCCGATTTAGCGCGAGTCGAACTTAAAGCTGCATATCGATAGGACGCCCCGACTGGTCCAGTCGACGTCTTTGAGCAGTGCCTGGCGAAGACTTTCTGCGGATTCGCTGAGCGGCCGAGCAAAGTCGAAGACCGGACGTTCGGTATGGATCACGTAGATTCGGCTTTCGCCGAATGTGTTGTCGATCAAGAATGCCAGCCGTTCGGGTTCTGCGTCGCGTTCGGCAAGGGAATAGGCAACGCGGGTTAAGCGGGTTGATGCCTCGATGCGTCCCAGATGTGAAATGCGGGTTTCCGGGAAAGCGCGGCTGGGCAGCAGGCTATATGCATTTCCTGTCACGTCGACGACAAAGACATAGAGATGACCATTGGCTTTGCTGGCAGGCGTCACGACGTCAATCGTGGGATTATCACCTTCCGAATAGAGCGCACTTGGGTTTGGTTCCGGACTGTTGCCATATCCGAACCGCATCTGGGCAGTGCAAGCAGGGCTTGGAGGCAGGACGCCTTCCATTCCGCAGAGGGCTGGATTTAGGAAGCTTGTCTCCAGTTTAAGTTCCCGGCCTGCAGATACCTTTTCAAGCCGCTCGGTCAGCTTCTGCGCATGTCTTGGACCTGAAAGCTTGCCCTTTATCGATATGACGTCGGTAACCCCGAAGGCGCCATCAGGCGGGTCAACCAAATAAAGAGGTCCGCATTCAGCAGAATCGTCTAGCGCGGCTTTCACGTCTTTGATCAGCAGAGTAGGCAGACCGATGTTGACCTGGACATCGAACAACGTCGCGACCTTTGAGTTCTTGATGGTCGTCATTACGGACTGGCGGGTTGATACTGTTTTCGCGATCCCCTCGATCTTTAAGGAGTTCTTCGAGAACTTTGCCGACCATTCGGACAAAGGTTTCAACGCCGAAACTGTCGAGATCACATCCTGCGTCCAAGTCGCAGAAGGTGCGCCTCTGGCGAGCTGGTAGGACAGGGTCCCGTCGACCGCTTCAAGAACCTCTGTCAGTTTCTGCGCATCTCCTTCGTTGGGCACGTGACCATTGGCCGAGACGGCCCCGGTTGGCGTGCGCTCGGCCAACATCTGGTAGATCTCCACATGGGGAGGACCGCGTAATTCGAGTGGATCAGTAAGCCATACCCAAGTCCCGCTGACGGAAAGAACCAGAAGACCAAATGCGATCGCGACGGATCCGGCCAACGACCGGCCATTGGTGTCTGTGTCCTCGTCGCCGTCCGGGGTCTCGAGATTGGCGATGTACAGCCTGACCGCATCGGCCGATTGAAAACGTTTTTCCGGATCGGGATCGGACAGGTGTTCAATCAGCGTGCGTAAGGGTTCAGGGACGCCCGAGACATCCAGTGCTGCTGACTTGAACCTTTGAATGCTGGACAGGCTGTTACCGATATCGGGTGTACGGCGACGATAGGCGGTCAGGAGACAAGCGCCTAACGCGTAGAGGTCGGATCTTTCGTCGACCCGTCCTTCAAGCTGTTCTGGTGCCGCATATTGATACTTCCCGGCGAACTCACCGCCGATCACCGTCATCGCACCAGGATTGGTATCCTTCGCGATGCCAAAGTCGATGATAACGGCCTTTGCCGGGTCGCCGTTCCGCAAAATGACGTTATCCGGCGATAGATCCCGATGGATGATTCCGTGCCGGTGTGCTTCGCTCAATCCGTCTGCCAGACGATCCGCAATCGTCACGAGGTCATCAGTGTCGAGAGGCTGTTCTGTTACGAGCTCGGCCAATGTCGGTCCCACGACATAGTCCATGACGATGCAAACATCGTTCGCCGCGGTCAGGAAACCATCCCGATACCCTACGATCGCGTCATGGCGAATTTGCCGGATTTCGAGTTCGCGCTTGGTAAGATTGATGTAACCGTCGTCGCCTGCGAATTTCGACTTCAGCACCTTAAGCGCGACCTGGCCCGAAAGTGCGTTCTGAGCCAGGTAGACTTCACTGGTAAATCCACGTCCGAGCACGCCTTCGATCCGGTAGGTATTATTCAGCAAATCTCCCGGTTGGAAGGCATCGCTGGGCAGCGAAGGTTTCAGCACCGACATCCGATATCTACAGGGCTAACTGAGCAACTGGAACTCGACACGCCGGTTCTGGCCTGAGAGGGGCTTGCCTGGATCAAACAGGTATTCTTCACCCACGCCCAGGGTTCTCAACCGGTTTGCACTAATGCCGCAAGACACGGTCAGATAACGCGCCACTTCCTCTGCCCGAAGCCGCGATAAGCGCCGGTTGTACGAGGCGGGCCCCGCTGCATCGGTGTGGCCGACGATCTGAAACGTATCTGATTTCATCTCGCGGATCACATTGCAGAGCGAGCTGAGCTTTGGCCGCTGATCGGCGCGCAGAACGGCGGAATCATAGTCGAACAAAACTTGGATATTGACGGCATCGGATTGCTTGATTGGCACGTAGGGCCGCGTTGCAGGCTCTGCCTTGGACTTCACCGGCTTTGCGTTTGCCCTTTGTGAATTGGCGTTCGTTCTATTCTGGCTTTGGTTTGTGTTCTTAACGGTTGCGCCTTTGGGGGCAGGCTTTGCAGCATTGCCTTTTGGTGCCGGCACCAATCCACGGTGCTTCTCGAATTTGCTTCGTAACTGTTGTTCGTTCAGCCCTTGTGCGCCTGCAGAGGGCGCTGTGACGACCAGAACCGCCACTGCGATGACTGCTGCACGAATTCCCAGCATCGGCCTTTCCTCCTGTAAAATTATTCCAAGTAAACGTCGAAAAAATTGTACCACTTTAGGTTGTCTGTGGCATGTCAAACTTAGGAAACGCCCTCCAATGAGATATCGCTTCCATGAAAATCATAGACGAAGTTGTTGTTTTCAACGCGGACGGTTACACGGTCCGGCCCGTCGCCAGCGACTGATCGCTTCAGCAATTCAAGGCTGAGGTTCGGAAGCAAAGAATTGGTGAGAATCGCATCGATCGCCCTACCGCCAGAGGCCGGATCGTTGCACCGCGAGATGATCAGATCGACGACACCGTCGCCAATTTCCAACGCGACATCATGGGACTTCTTAAGGCGCTTTCTGATCCGGTTGATCTGGAACCCTGCTATGGTTTCGATCATCTCGCTTGACAGCGGATAGTACGGAATTGGCAACAGGCGTCCCAGCAACGCGGCCGGAAAAACCCTAAGAAGTTCAGGGCGTAAGTCTTCCAGCAGAGCTTCATGGTCGACCCGGTCGGCACCTTCTGCCGTTCTGTTCATGATCAGCTCGGTCCCGACATTCGACGTCAGCAAAATCAGCGTATTCCTGAAGTCAATCCGCCGGCCTTCACTGTCATCCATCATGCCTTTGTCGAAGACCTGGAAGAAGATTTCGTGCACGTCTGGATGCGCTTTCTCGACCTCATCCAGCAGGATCACAGAATATGGACGACGCCGGACAGCTTCGGTCAGGACGCCGCCTTTGCCATAGCCAACATAACCGGGCGGCGATCCTTTCAGCGTCGAAACCGTATGAGCTTCCTGATATTCGCTCATGTTTATCGTGATCAGATTTTGCTCTCCACCATACAACGTGTCGGCGAGCGCCAGGGCTGTTTCGGTTTTACCGACCCCGGACGGACCGCAGAGCAAAAAGACGCCAATCGGTTTGTTCGGATCGCCAAGACCTGCCTGCGCGGTCTGGACCCGATTTGCAATCAGACCCAACGCGTGGTTCTGACCGAAGACACGTTCGGCCAGTGTTTCAGCAAGGTTGATGACGTGCTCGGTCTCGCTTTTAAGCATGCGGCCCAACGGAACGCCGGTCCAGTCTTGCACCACTGAGGCGACGGCCAGACTGTCAACCGATGGCAACACCATCGGCCGTTCACCCTGGATGGTTTCGAGCTTGCTGGTCAGTTCTGCCAGATTCGATCGCATCTCGATCATGTCGGGATCGATTTGGTCTTCTCCCGGTTCGGGGTCGATCGGCGCACCGTCCCCGCGCAGCGTAGACCGCAGGTCCAAAATGTCCTGAACAAGCTTGGTCTCATTCTCCCAACGGTCTTCCGCATCCCTTAGGGTATTTGCCAAGTCTTCGAGTTCTGCTGTGACGTCATCGCGCCGTGTCGTGACGTCTACACCAATCGCCGCTTCGCGATCTATCACCGCCTTTTCTATTTCAAGCGATGATTGCCGCCTGCGCAGGTCCTCGACCTGGGCAGGTGTGGAATGCTGCGATACCGAAACCCGGGCACAAACCGTATCCAAAAGGCTGATCGCTTTGTCGGGCAGTTGCCGGGCCGGGATGTATCGATGCGAAAGCGTCACTGCCGAGGCTATGGCTTCATCCAGGATCTCGACCGTGTGGTGGCGTTCCAGAACACCCGCCACACCGCGAAGCATTCTGATGGCCATGTCTTCCGAGGGTTCTTCAATTTTCACAACCTGGAACCTGCGCGTCAGCGCCGGGTCTTTTTCAATGTGCTCTTTGTATTCGGACCAGGTAGTTGCGGCGATCGTTCGAAGTTCGCCCCGGGCAAGCGCTGGCTTTAATATATTCGCCGCATCGCCGGTCCCGGCGGCGCCCCCGGCGCCAATAAGCGCATGCGCCTCGTCGATAAATAGAATGATCGGCCGGGGGGAAGATTGCACCTCGTCGATCAGCATCTTCAGACGTTTTTCGAATTCGCCTTTCATCGATGCGCCAGCCTGCATCAGAGCGATGTCCAGCATGTAAAGATCAACATCGGTCAATTGGGGCGGGACGTCGTTCTCTGCCAGCCGCAATGCGAACCCTTCGACAACCGCGGTTTTTCCGACGCCGGCCTCGCCCGTCAAAATCGGATTGTTTTGACGCCTGCGCATCAAGATATCGATGATCTGGCGAATTTCCGCGTCGCGACCGATCACTGGATCAATCTTGCCGTCGCGGGCCCGTGCGGTCAAGTCCGTGGCGTATTGCGAGAGTGCCGACTGGGCGGTGCGGCCGGGGCTAGCCGCTGTGTCCTGTGGCGCGAGGTATCCTTCAATGGACACGGTTAGAAGATCATCCAACGCGGTGCTGAGCGAAGCTGGATCAATCTTCTCAAACTCGAGGCTGATGCGCAGCAGAAGGGATTCCAGAACCTCATCCTGCATCATCGCCAAGATCAAATAGCAGGAACGGATTTGATCATCGCCGAACTCGACGGCGCCTAAATTGGCGGCCATGCGCATGGCTCGGAAAATGTGGTCAGAGAACTCCTCGACCGACCCTGCGCCGCGGGAAAGCGCGTCTGTCGATCGGGCGATGTCAGCGTCAAGTTTGCCGAAATCTATCTCGGCTGCGCGAAGAATGACATCGAAGTCGGATTGCTTTGATTGCGCAAGACTTTCGATGAAGTGAACCAGTTCAACATAGGGGTTGCCGCGGGTCTTTGCGCTTTGGGCAGCGTTGGAAAATGCCTGCAGACAAACAGGGTTCAAACGTCCAACCAGGTCCTTTCGCTTCAATCGTCCGTCAACGGCAATTTTATTCATGGTTGTACTTTCATCGCCAACTCGCGTTCAAATGTGGTAAAATTTGATTCTATTTTTACGATTGTACACCGTGCGTTGTTCGCCCACCAGTTTATGGCGCTTCTGACTCGACTAACTCGGCGATCAGGAGATTTTAGTTTGACGAAAGTGACTTTGGTTGCCGATCCAAGACCTGTTCAGCTGGAACCCTTGGGGGCTGGCAAAGACTTATTTGAGCTGACCAAAATTTTGATCAGAGATGAATTCTGGTCGACGGAAAGATTTTTTTGGGGCGCTGTATGGCGCAGTTAGATTCATTGCTGACGCCCATTCCAGGCGAAAACCCTTCGGGTATCGAGCTTCGGCACGATCCTGATTTTCAACGTCTTTCAGATTCGCTGAAGCCCCAGGTCGAAGTCGCACGCGACAATCTGAACAACCCGGTTTCAAGCTCGGAGATCCCAACCGATTGGACATCCATCTTGGCAGACGCGAAAGAGCTGGCTCAGCGTGGACGAGATTTGCGATTGCTGGTGATTATCGCGCAGGCCGAATTCCAAACGGGTGGTTTCGCAGGCCTGAATGCGGCCTTGGATGTTTTGTCCAGTTCGATCAAGCAGTTTTGGGACACGATCCACCCTGGTCTGAGAGGACCGGCTGAGAACCCGGATTCTGCGCTTGGCCGCAAGAATGCTCTGCTTCAGTTAGAGAACGAGAATGACGGACTGATCGGCGACATCATGAACGCCACACTGTTCTCTGTTCGAGGTGGCGGCGATGTAACGGGTCAAGATCTAGCGGCAGCGTCGATGACCGTAGCGGACGTGCTTGCGGCGTCTGCACAGGGCCTGGGCGAAAAGGAAAAAGCAAAGGCCCAATCTGATCACGAAGACCTGGTGATCCGTATAAATGGCGCGGCGAGAGGGCTGGCCAAACAAGACGCGAAGGAATTTGCAGCGATCCGCGATGATCTGGATGCGGCTGCTGTCGCGGTCAAGAACCTTGAGACCATCGTCACTGATGTGCTGTCCGACAAAGCACCATTTCGCTTGCCGAAGCTGGCCAAGGCGCTGACCCGAATGCAGGCAACGCTTGGTCAGGCCGCGGGTGCCGCGGATGCAGAAGTGCAATCTGAAAGCAAGGACGCTCCCACAGAGCAGGACGTGAAAGCCCCGCCGGAAGATACGGCGTCGGCACCATTGACACCCGCATCAAAACTCAATGGAGGCACAATGCCCGAGCATTTGAAATCCCGGGAAGATGTCGCGCGGGTCTTGGGTTTGGTCGTGGATTTTTACGAGCGGACCGAGCCGTCCAGCCCGATCCCGCATCTTGCCCGTCGGCTGCAGAAGATGGTGCCGATGAATTTCGTTGAACTCATGGAGGAGATAGCTCCTGGCGGCTTGAAGGATTTCAAGAACGTCGCCGGGATTGGAAGTGACAAATCTTAAGAACAGAAGGTGGTTTCTATGAGTGAAAGCAAACAAAAGGTCATTGAACGCAATCGTCCACCGCGGGTTCAGATTGCCTATGATGTTGAACATTATGGCAGTCCGACGACAATCGAGTTGCCGTTTGTGATGGGCGTTATGGCCGACCTTGGCGGCGATTCAGAGACCAAAGAAGCAACCAAGCCTTTGAACGATCGCAATTTTGTCGACGTCGATGCACAGCGTTTCAGCAAGTTCATGGAAGCCTTGTCTCCTCGCGTGAAGGCGCGGGTGAAGAACACATTACCTGCGACTGACGGCGCAGAGTCCGAAGACGAGCTTTTTGTCGATCTCAGCTTTCAGAACATGGGCGACTTCACGCCTGACAAGGTTGCCCAGCAAGTCCCGGCATTGGCCGAGCTTCTGAAAATGCGCGGTCAACTTGAAGAGCTGCTTGGATTTATCGACGGCAAAGTTTCGGCAGAAAAACGGATCGCCGATTTGTTGGCCAATCAACCGTTGCTTCAACAGGCGGCAGAAGCGGCCGTGACGGAAGGCGTTGCAGATGGGGAGGACGGATAAGTGACCGAGACTGAAGCACAAGCCAAAGACGCTGCGGTCGAAGCCCAGGAAATCGACCTTTCCGAGTGGAGCACGCTGCTGGAAAAAGATGTCCGGGTTAAGGAGGACGACAGCGATCGTCTGAAGAAGCTGGTTGGGAATCTTGCAAGTGCCGCGATGGAGCAAAGCGGTACGGCGACAATTTCCGGGAATGCCGTCAAGTCGATCAAATCACTGATTGCCGGTATCGACCGGATTCTGACCGACCAGGTGAACGAGATCATCCATGCGCCGGAAGTTCGGGAAATCGAAGGCACCTGGCGCGGGTTGCATTATCTGGTCAACAACACGGAAACCGACACCAAGCTGAAGATCCGCGTGATGAACATCACGAAGGATGAGCTGACGGATAATCTGGGCGATTATGAAGGCCAGATGTGGGATCAATCGCCGATCTTCAAGAAGATCTATGATTCCGAATACTCGATGTTCGGTGGCGAGCCTTTCGGTACGTTGGTCGGCGCCTATGAATTCTCGAACCATCCTCGCGATGTGAGCCTGCTGCGTAACATCTCTGGCATCTGCGCGTCGGCCCATGCGCCGTTCATTGCCGCTGCAGATCCGGCGATTTTCCGGATGGAAAGCTGGCAGGAGCTGCCGAACCCGCAGGATCTGGAGATGATCGTGTCATCACCGGAATACGCGTCTTGGCAAAGCCTGCGGGAAAGCGAAGACGCCCGCTATGTTGGTCTGGCGATGCCCCGGGTTTTGGCCCGCTTGCCCTATGGGGCCGCAACGGTTCCGGTGAAAGGTTTCGCCTTTGAGGAAGAAGTCGCCGGAGACCACAACAAGTACACCTGGATGAACGCTGCATTTGCGATGGGAGTGAACATCAACCGCAGCCATAAACTCTACGGATGGGGCAGTCGGATCCGCGGTGTCGAAGCAGGTGGATCTGTGATAAATCTGCCGGTGCACACTTTCCCGACGGATGACGGATCCGTGGCCATGAAGTGTCCAACAGAAATAGCGATTGATGACCGCCGCGAGGCCGAACTCGCCAAGCTTGGCTTCATGCCGATCTTGCATCGTAAGAACACTGACAAAGCGGCTTTCATCGGCGCGCATTCATTGCAAGATGACGAAGCCAGGGCAGGGCGGTTGGTCGATACTGACGCCCAGGCGAACGAGCGGCTGTCGGCGAACCTGGCTTATCTGATGCCGGTTTGTCGGTTCGCCCACTACCTGAAGGCCATTGCCAGGGACAAGATCGGCACGTTCAAGGAACGCGCCGACATGGAAGTATGGCTGTCCGAGTGGATCAATCGATACGTATTGGCAAACACGGCGATGGCCGATGAGGCCATGATGGCGAAACGGCCCTTGGCGATGGCTGAAGTCCAGGTCGACAGCGTCGAAGGCCGCCCCGGCTACTATAATGCCCGGTTCTACTTACGTCCGCATTATCAACTTGAAGGAATTAACGCGAGCCTTCGTCTGGTATCCGAACTTCCATCGGTGAAGAACTGATCAAGCATGAAAGGAAATAGAAATGATTGCAGGGTCTCTCGATATTAATGAAATTCAAGGCGAGTCTAAGAAAGATGGTGTTGAAGACCAAATTGATGTCTTTGGTGTTCACTGGCGTGTTAGGCAAAAGGACTTTGCCCGGGAAGGTGCTGGTCTGACCCAAGGACGCGGCGAAGTCAGCAGTTTCACGTTCCACAAGTACTGCGATGCGGCCAGCGCATACCTCGCACAAGCGGCAATGCAAGGTAAGGCTCTTCCGGAAGTCATCTTTACCGCCCGGAAGGATTCCGGGGATGAGTACATCGATTATCTGATCGTCACGATGTCGAATTGCGTCATCTCGGATTTTGAAATGGAGAATGATGGCAACGATCCTTCGAACAGCTTGATCAAAGAAAAGGTAGCGATCGCCTGCGATAAGATTGCGATCAAATACACCGTGCAGGAAGAAGATGGATCGTCCGGCGGCGAGCACGAATTCGAGTACGACATTAAGGCCGGTGCATAGCATCAGATCGTGATCCGAAAGCATGCCCGGCCAGCCAGAGATTGCCCTTTCCGGGGCAAAACGCGAAGCGGTCCAGCCAAGTTTGCTGGACCGGCTTTGGGATGATCTTCCGGGCTTGGAATTTGAAGTTCAAAGCCTTTGGCAACGGTTGATCAAAGACCTGGATGAGGACGTCGTCGACAAGTGCGTCTCTGGTGGAGAACGCACAATAGGGCGCGTCGAAGACTTGGATGATGACCAAAAGCGGGATCTGAAGGTGTTGTCATCGCTTGTAATGCGGCAAAGCTCCTTGCGGGCGCGCGGCATTGTCGTCACGCCTGATGTGCTGCGCGAAGCAGTGCGCCGGGATATTGAAGCGTTGTTCAATACAGAGCGGTTGGATGCGAAGCCGCTGCTTTCGGATGAAGAGCGCAGATCCTTCGGCGACTGCGCCGTCGATCTGCTCGATTTTCCGAACGTACGGCGAAGCGTGTTGAATTTTGGCATGCCGTCCTTTGCCGGGCGCTCAATCTCTGATTTCGACTTTGATTCTCTGTCCAAAGAGATCCGCGAAGTTTTGGCGACGTTCGAGCCGAGATTGCGCAAGGATTCCATAGAGGTCGGACTGAAACGGGCGAAAGGCGTGGGTCTTGTCGTCTCGATCGCCGGCGTCCTGCAAATGACGCCATTTCCCGAGAGATTGCGGTTGCAGACGTCGATTGATCTGGACAGCGGCAGCGCCAAGACGTCGCTGGAGGCCTAGGAATGGATCAGGCGTTCCTTGGATATTACGAACAAGAGCTCGCACATCTGCGCGACTTGGCCGTGGAATTCGCCGAGCTTCATCCGAATGTCGCAGGAAACCTGGGCGTCGATCATGCGCCGTGCCCTGATCCTTACGTGGAACGCTTGCTTGAAGGCGTGGCGTTCCTGGGCGCCCGTGCGCGTCTGAAAGTTGATGTCGAAAGCAGCCGCTATACCCGGAACATTCTGGACGAGCTTTATCCAAACATTGCGGGTCCCGCGCCTGCCTTGTCCAAGGTTATCCTGCATCCAGGACCCCAGGTTCAAACAATGACCAGGGGTCACACGGTTGAACGTCGAACCCGGCTGGTGAGCGCCCTGAAGGATGGGCTGTCGACCAGATGTATCTATACCACCGTTCAGGATGTCACGCTTTGGCCGATCACGTTAAAAGACGCGATCTTCCTTCAGGACAAAAGCGCGTTAGCGAAAGCCGGTGTCCCAGATGAGTTCATCCGGTCAGCGACGACTGGTTTGCAATTGACCGTTGCGGCAACGGGTGCCGAGCAACTGAGCATCTTGTCCGAACGAAAATCGCCAGAGAGCGATGCGTTTGTCGGACTGGACCGCTTGGACGTGCATTTCCCGCGGATGCCAATGGCGGGGCGTTTGTTCGACGCCATCTTTGGTGCGACAGCCAAAGTGCTGGCGCGCGCGGCAACGGATGATGCGCAGGTCCACGAAGTTTCGTCGCCATCGATGATTGGCCTTAAGGATTCTGAAGCCTTGCTGCCACCGGCGCGGCAGGCCTTTGAAGGGTATCGCGTGCTGCAGGAGTACTTCCTTGCGCCCGACCGGTTCCACTATGCGCGGTTTGTTGGATTGGCCAAGGCAGTGGCGGACTGTTCTGACGCGCCTTTGGACATCATTCTGCTGTTTGACCGGGACTGCGCCAACATCGCTGATGTCACACTTGCAGATTTTGAGCTGTTTTCGACACCGGTCGTGAACCTGTTCGAAAAAGAGTGCAACGTCGTCGATATCGATTCGCGGCGGACTCAGCACATCGTCCACCCGGACCGGACCCGGCCCCAGGACTTTGAGATTCACAGGCTTTTGCGTGTTGAAGATGTGGATCGGGAAGGGCCGGATGCAACGATAGAGCGGTTGTTCTCTTTCGATCAGAACCGCGGCACTGGCCAAGTCTATTCCGTTGAAAGACGTCCGAGACGTGCGACCGACGAAGAACGCCGTCAGCAAAATCTGCGCACCAGCTATGCTGGTGAAGACGTTCATATCTCGATTTCAACGCCAGCCGATGGCGGCGCAGCCCGCATGGCGAAGCGTTTGGATATTCGCGCACTTTGCACCAACAGGGATCTGCCAATCCTTGACGACACCCCAGTTCTGACGCTGGAAAGCGGAGATCCCGTGGGTCGTGTCGAGCTTTCCGCGCCGATCCGGCCCCCGCGCCCGGCAATCACCATCAAGGCCCCTCAGTCGATTGCAGAAGAAAGCAGATCGGATGAATTGACATGGCGTCTGGTGTCCCAGTTTTCGTTGAATTTTATATCCCTTGCCGAGGAAGGTGCCGACGCGCGGCCGCTTCAAGCATTGCTGGATCTCTATAGCGACAGGGGTGATCCGAAGCTTAAGCGGCACGCGCAAGCGCTGGTTGGACTTCGGTCTCGCCCGCGGGTGGAACGCCTTCCGATATCGGGGCCGATGTGTTTTGGGCGATGCGTCGAGATCGCACTTGAAATGGATGAGACGATTTTTGCCGGTCACAGCAATTATCTGCTGTCGGCGCTGCTCGCCCATGTGTGTGCACGATACTCGAGCATCAATTCATACGTTCGAACAAAAACTATTCTGATGCGAAGCCGTGAGGAAGTCGATTGGCCGATACTGCCAGGCAAGCGCAATCTGATCTGAAGCTGGATCCGGGCTTGGGATTCTTCGAGATCCTGAGCCGATTTGAAACTGATCAGCAATTCTTCGGCCGCCTTGGCGGTCCGGACCGCGAGCCTGCGCGATTGGGTCAGAATGTTCGGATGAAATTTGCGACGACCGACGTCACACGGGTTGATCCGCATGATGACTCTCGGGCGCCGCGGATACAAGTTGATCTGATCGGATTGCTGGGTCCGGAAGGGCCGATGCCTTATCACCTGACGCGGTGGATCTATGATCGTCTTTCGGACCGTTGGTTCCGAAGTGACGCTGAAGACGCACAAAGCGATACGGCGTTCATGGATTTCTGCGATGTCCTGCAACATCGGATGATCGCGCTGTTCTATCGGGCCTGGGCTGATTCAAGGCCAAGCATTCAGATCGAACGCAAAGCAGGCGGCCGCATCCACGCAATGGCTGCAGCGATGTCCGGTCTTTTTTTACCGACCGTGGGAACGATCGACCAGGAACGCGATGCCGTTGCGATGCGGCAGGCGGGGTCGCTGGGTCACCAAGTCCATGGGCCTGAACGCCTAGTTGGATTTTTGTCCGAATGCTTGAAGGTTCCGGTGCAGGTTGAAGAGTTCGCTGCCTCTTGGATGGAAATTCCGACCGAGATCCAAACCAGGTTGGGCAAACGGCACAGCCGCTTGGCCGAAACCGCGACCGTCGGCAAGCGCGTCTTTGATCGCCAAGGTGCGATCGAGATCCGTTTGGGTCCACTGAGCTTTGATGAATATCAGGACTTCCTTCCCGGAGGCGAAAAACGGGCCGCCTTGCAGCGCGCCCTGGACTTCGCACTCAGCCGCGAAGTCACCGCGACGTTGCGCTTTGTTCTGAAGAAGCAGGACGTACCGCGAGCGCGCATCGGGGCCTGCGCCGTTGGCCATACGGCCTGGTTGTCGCCAAAGGATGATCGGAGGGCGAATGACTATGCGTTCCGGTATCGCGCTGGCTCGAATGTTCAGGAGGCGGCATGACCCTCGTTCTTAAAATCGAATCCTCCACATCGCCGCAGCCTCGAACCGAGTACCGCTATGACGGCGGCGTGTTGGTGATCGGGCGTGGCGAGGATGCTGACTGGCGGCTCAATGATCCGGATAACTTTATCTCTCGCAGTCACTGCCGCGTTTCTATGGACGGTGATGATTACGTTGTTACTGACACTAGCCGGGGCGGGCTGCTTGTCGACGGGTCGCCGCGTCCCTTGGGGCCAGGCAATATTCAACGCTTAGAGAACAAGATGCGACTGCGTCTTGGGGATCTGGTCATTGTTGCTCAGATCGAGGCGCCCGACCAAGACGCATCCCTGGCGCCACAGCCGACGGTAGAGCCTGAGCACGTCAGTTCGAAGTCGAATGGTAAAACCAAGGCGTTTGAACCACTTAAGGAGGATCCATTCTTTTCAACCTCTGCGAGACAGGTTTCAACGGAACCGAAACCCAAGGATCTGCCAGACCCATTCGAAGTAACCGAACAGGCGACATCAATTGCCGAGGCTGAGTCCGAAGTTGCAGCGCATCCTGACGATCCGTTCAAAATGGACCCATTCAGTCCCGCAGAAGAGATCGAGCGTGCGAAGCCTGAAGAACAGGCTGAGCCACGAACAGAAGTAAGAACCGAACCTCAGATCGCAAAGCCAGTTTCTGATCCCGGACCAGACGATCAGAAAGCTGCTTTCTTCAAAGGCTTGGGTCTTGCTCCGGACTTCGAGCAGCAAATCAATGAAGCTGAAATGGAAGAGATCGGTCGCAGAATGCGTCTTGTCATCGGCGGCTTGGTCGATCTTCTGAGAAGCCGCACGCGGGAGAAAACCGATTTTCGGGTCGAGATGACAGCCATTGGCCGGGAGGATGTGAACCCGCTGAAGTTCCTGCCTACGCTGGACGAGGCGATTCAGTCGATCATCCAACACAAAGGCCCAGGGTATCTGCCCCCTGATCGGGCGATCCACGAGGCTTTCCAGGATCTGATTGATCACCGCGCACGGTCCTGGCACGGAATTCAATCGGCACTTCGACAGATGATCGATCGGTTCGAGCCGAAACAGTTCGAGTATAAAGCCGCGTCCAAGGGACGGCTAGAGCAGCTTCTTGAAGGTGGGAAAAGCGCCACTCTTTGGAAGCTCTATACAGAAGAGTTTGAAGAAATTTCGAGGGCCGCGGAAGACAAATTCCTTGGCGATGCTGGGGATTATTTCCGCGACGCATATGAGGCACGGGGTGGCATGTCCAATGCTTAGTCGTCGAAGCATCTTGTATGGCTCGATCGCTCTTATTCTGCCGGGGTGTGGAGGGCCTGACGGGCCCGGGTCTATCCTGATTTCAGCAAGTGCGGAACCCGGGATGAACCCTGGCAGCAATGGCGAAGAACGCCCCATCATTCTGACGGTTGTGCAACTGAAAAGTGCCGGCGCGTTCGAGGCTGCGGACTTCTATGCACTGCAGGATCCTGCTGCGGTACTTGGCGGCGATCTTCTGGTGACCGAACAGGTTCCCCTGGCGCCGGAGGCAACGGCTGAAAAGCTGATGTCGCTGGAGCCCGATGCAACGATGTTGGGTGTCATCGCTGGGTTTCGCGACCCTGCCGGAAAAATCTTTCGGATCACCCAGCCAACCCAGCCTGGTGAGGAAGAACTACCAGTCGAAATCAAAGTCGGACCGACCGGTGTGTCGTTTGGGTCAGGCTAGAAGGGCGTAGCGATGTCTGAATCGAACAAGGTGTTGTGGTCGGAGGGCCTGTTTCTGCAGACACAGCACTTTCAACAACAGGACCGCTATGTGGAATCGTTGATGCGCGGCGCCGTCAGTGCAGCGCCTTTGCAGACATTTGGATTTCTGTCTCTGACGCTGGATGAGCAAGCGCTGGAGGCGGGGTCCATTGCGATCGAATCCGCATCAGGCGTCTTTCCGGACGGAACCCCTTTCCAAATTCCCGAAACGATGGACCCACCTGAACCGCTACCGATCAGTTCAGACCGCGCGTCGGGCGTCGTGCGTCTTGCGGTACCATTCATCCGATCTGGCATGCCCGGATACGATCAGGCGCATATGGAACAAAGTGGTGCCAGGTATCATGGCCGGATTGTCCCCGTGCGCGATGCGGTTCGTAACGGGGCAGACGTAGCCGACATCGAAATCGCCCGGCTTTGTCCGAAGTTGATCCCGCCCGATAAGTCGCACGAAGGCTATGTGAGCCTGGGTGTGGCCGAAACTTCGGGGCTTGCCTCTGATGGATCCGTATCTTTGCTGCAGAATTATTTTCCGCCTGCTTTGTCGACCGGAGCGGATCCAGCCTATCGGCAGTTTCTGAAAGAACTGCTCCTGGGGCTCGATCGGATCGCAACGGCCCATGGTGGCATGGTTATGGGATCTTCCGGCCGGTCCGTCGAAAACCTCATGGTTCTGCAATTGGCAAACAGCGCTAAACCAGAGATCGCCCATATTCTGGCCCAGGATCTATACCATCCCTGTGAGCTTTACCGGCATCTGGCGCGACTTGCTGGACAGATGTCTACGTTCGGATCCAGCGGGCGCATGCTGAGCGACCTGCCGGACTATGACCACAGTCACCCGCAAGCTGCCTTTACGGCGGTTTTTGATACGTTGCGATCGCTGGTGCTTTCGTTGAGGTATGTCGAGCCAAAATCGCAACCGCTGACCGTTGCCACCCATGCCAAGAACGTGTGGAAGGTGCGCATCGATGATCCATCCATCCTGCAGTCCGGACGCATCGTGCTGCGCGTCGGTTCAGAGTTATCGGATGAATCGTTGCGGAAGATCTTTGTCGACCAGGCGACAGTCGGATCGTCGGATGAGTTTGAGAAACTCTGGCGGGTCCGATTGCGCGGCATACCGCTGAAGCCGCTGCATACTCAACCGCGCGAGATCCCCTATGACGGTGATCGTCTGTGCATTGAGCTCGACCAAAAATCAGAACATTGGAAGTCCCTGGCAGATGCGCCTGGTTTCGTTCTGGGCGTCGCAGGCGACTTGCCGGACGAGCCGAAAATCGATTGCTACGCAATTCTGCGGTGAGGTGATGAACAAGGACGATCCATTCGGTTTAATGCACGATCCGGCAATGACGGTCGTTCGTCCGGTTGCAGCTTATAACAGCCAACCGAAATCACAGCCACAGCCGATCAATCTGTCCGAGGCACCTGCGCGCGTTCACGATAACCCTGTCGTTGTTGCTTTCGCTCGGATCCTTGATCTGTCGCAAGATCTACGGCGGGCAAATCCACCCGAAGACCCCGAAGGCCTTCGTGTTCGCTTGCACCATGATATCATTGCGGCCCGAGATGTTGCTGTTTCCGAGGTCGGATCGCTCCACCGGGCCGATAGCGCAGCTTGGTTGGTTGCCGCGCTGATCGACGATTTGGTTTTGAACACGCCATGGGGCGGCCACGGCACATGGCCCAGCCAGTCTTTGGTCGCGACGATCTATGGCGATGTCGATGCTGGTGTGCAGTTTTTCGAGCGTTTGGAAGAGCTGCGCCGTTACCCTGATCGCGATCCAAACATGTTGGAGTTGGCCTATCTCTGCCTGTCTCTGGGATTTCAGGGCAAATACCGCGTTGAAGACAGTGTATCGGGCGGGTCACTTGCTGAAATACGTGCCGCGACGGCCCGGCTTTTGTTTGCCCGCGATGCCGTATCGGAACTGTCGCCGAACTGGCATGGGGTCACTGCCGCAAATGAACCACCTCGGTTTGCCGTACCGATCTGGACGCTGTTTGTCGGTGCAGCGGTCATTGCAACCTTCGGATACATTCTATTGGACCTTCGGCTTAGCGATAAAGGCGAACACCTTTACGATCTGGCGTATGCTTTGCCGCCCAGGGAGCAACCTGCCATTTATCGTCCAGAGCGGAACATCTCGGTTCCCGATAGTATCAGCGTCGAGACCGTAGAGTTTGAATTGTTGCCTCAGTTCGAGGCCAGCAAACCAGAAGCGCTGTCAGTCAGATTCTCTGGCAAAGAAGACAACTCGGCGGTCACGATTAGTGTCGAAGGCGATAAGGCAGACTTGTTCCAGCCAGCGCAGGCTGACCTGGTCGATGCACATCTGCCGTTGGTTGAGTCTCTTGCAAAGACCATCGTTGGATATGCAGAGTTTATCGGAAATGTGACGGTTGTGGGTCACACAGACTCGGTCAAGATGCGGCCCACACGTTTATTCCAAGACAACACAGAACTTTCAGAAGGCCGCGCAAAAAGCTTTGCAGCCCTACTCGAAAAATACGGAGTTCCCCCGGAACTGATCCAGACGCGTGGCGCGGGTGCAACTGAACCGGTCACCAGTAACGCTAGCCGGGAAGGTCGCACACGCAATCGCCGGGTAGAATTGATCATTCGAAAGAGTCTCTGATCATGCGTTTTTTGAAAGCAATTTTTGGTTTCCTGTTTTCCCGCCGGTTGTGGATTTTTTTGTCCCTGGTTTTGCTGTGCGTTTTGATTTGGATCTTCAGCCCGCAGATCAAGTTTGGCGAGACTGAGGTTTTTGCCAGTCCGGTCACACGACTTGTAATCATTGGGCTGATCACCATCGCGTGGCTGGTGTCGTTATTGTTCGCAGTCATTCGCGCCATTCGCGCCAATCAGGTCTTCATTCGAGAAGTTGCCCATGCAGAGCCTGATCCCGAACCGGACGTGGGCGATGAAAACATCGCGACGATCAATAGAAAGTTCCAGGGCATCCTGGCGGAGATGCAGCAGAACAAGTTGGGGCGCAGGAAGTTCCTGCGCGAAATGCCTTGGTATGTCATCATCGGGCCGCCTGGAACCGGTAAGACGACCGCGCTGAAGCAATCGGGTCTTGAGTTTCCGATTGACCTTGTCGACGACCTGAAAGGTGTTGGCGGGACCAGGAATTGCGATTGGTTTTTGACCGAAGACGCGGTGATGATCGACACTGCAGGTCGTTACGTTGAACAAGAAAGCGACCCTGAAGTCGATTCAACGGAATGGTTTGGTTTTCTGCGGATGCTCAAAAAGCATCGCGGGATCCGCGCGCTGAACGGTGTCGTCGTCGCGTTGTCGGTTCAAGAACTGTTCGAGAGCCCCGAGCGTCTGCGTTTCCATGGCCGCCAGATTCGCCGTCGATTGAGCGAACTGCAGTCCGAGTTGGGATTGCGCCTGCCCGTGTACCTGCTGATCACCAAACTAGATTTGATACCAGGCTTCGAGGCTTTCTTTGGAAACCTCAACACCCGGGCGCGCGAGCAGGTTTGGGGCGCGACACTGGATGTCGCCGAAACGCCCGATGAAACGGTCATCACCTCTGAATTCAAGGCGCTTGTGCAGATCCTTGAGCGTCAATTGACCAATCGCATTACAGCAGCCGATCGTGCGCCGGAGGCAGCTGAGATCTTTCGTTTTCCAAGCCGGTTCCAAAACTTGGCAAAACCGTTGCGCGACCTGGTG
Organism: Pseudomonadota bacterium; assembly: GCA_039028795.1. Taxonomy (GTDB): domain Bacteria; phylum Pseudomonadota; class Alphaproteobacteria; order Rhodobacterales; family Rhodobacteraceae; genus Thermohalobaculum. The sequence goes on along the minus strand of JBCCHJ010000068.1, from coordinate 8,235 downwards.
GACGCAATTTTTTCACGTTCGCGTTTCGAAGACGGCGCGTGGCTACGCGGATTTTATTTTTCATCCGCGACCCAGGAAGGATCCCCGATTGACGCATTGGTCAGCGATCTGAGCACTGAGTATGGACTTTCGATAAACCTGCCACGCGCGCCTGCCCGCGAAGACAGAAGGTCTTTCTTCCTGAAGGAAGTGCTTTCGGAGGTTATGTTCGGAGAGGCGGGTCTGGTGTCCTATGATCCTCGCCAGGAACTTAAACGAAAGTGGATTTGGCGGGGTGCCTTGTCAGGCGCTGTCCTGACAGCATCGATTGCGGTGCTTGTTTTCTTCGCATCCTATCTTGGCCATAGCGGTGCGATTGCCAAGCTTTCAGATGAAATGAAGGACTTGAACGGCCGCTTCACCGCCGCCGACGTCCGACCGCCCGCCGTTGAAAGACCAGAATTGCACCTTGCCTTGGAAGCTGTTCAGGCAGCCGACCCGGAACGGCAACTAGTGTCGCCTTCGGTGGTGATGTCCTTTGGACCGTCCGCGGCGTCGGAGATCGAGATCGCACGGACCGTCACATATGAAAATGCGCTCAAGAACATCCTTGAACCCCGCATGGTGGCCCTTCTGGAGGCAACGATGTGGCAGGAAATCCGCGACCCGGAATTCATGCTGGACGCGCTGAAAGTGTATCGCATGTTGACGGGCAGCGCGCCGCTGAATGTTGAGTTTGTTGCAACGTGGTGGACGACGGAGTTCGATGCTCGTGTTCCGATAAACCTGGTTCCATTTGAACGGGCCGTTGAACATCAGGTTGCGGCGGTTCGGCGATTGGAGACGGATGGAAATCGCATAGAGGCGGATGAGTATCTGCTGGCGAAGGCCGTTGAGAGCATCTGCAGCGTACCGTTGTCTGTGCGGGCCTACCGCGCGATGTTGGCGAACGATGCGATCACCGCGCTGCCAGAGTGGGTTCCAGCTGATGTATCTGGCCCGAACGGTATGAAGATATTCGAGAGGCGGTCAAATCAAAGCCTACGCGTGGGTTTGCCGGGTGCCTACACCTATAAGGGTTTTCACGAGAGCATTCTGCCATTGGTGCCCGAGGTTGCAGCGCGGGCAGAACTCGATCGTATGGCCTTTGAAGGAGGTTGCGGTGATTCCCGGACAACCAGTGGCCGTCTACAAGTCGATATCCTGAAGCTCTACTACGAAGATTACATTGCGCAATGGGACGGCGTGCTGCGTGACATCGTGCTCAAACGACATACTGACATACGTGCAACCGCCGAAAGCTTGAAAGACCTGGCCAGCGCAGACAGCGCCTTGAAACGGCTTCTGACGTCAGTTGTGAATGAAACATACCTGACGCGGCCGAAGCCAGAGGCTGATGAAGGCTCGGGATTCCCAGGGCGCAAACTTTTGAAAAAGGCTGCTGGAAAACTGGGCCGCGTCGGCAAGCTGATCAAAAAGGGATCAAAGTTTGCCGGACGTAAGGGCGGCGGGAAGGAAGAAGAGGCAATTCCCGGTGAATACGTCTCGCTGCACTTTGCGAGCCTGCGGAAGATGGTAGAGGAAGTTGATGGCTCACCACCGCTTATCGATGAAGCCGTTGCAGCGCTTGGGGCCTTGAACAACGAACTGCAAATCGTCTTGGCACAACCCAGCCCCGAAAAGGCCATTCTGGAACGAGGGGGCATGGCGAACCTGACGCAGCAAGTTGTGAACGTTGCGCCCAGCCTTCCCGATCCGATTGACGACTGGGTTGCGAATATCGGGCAAGACGCAGGTGCTGCAACACAAGACACGGTCATCTCTCAGCTAAATGCCCGGTGGCGTGCGGATGTCTATCCGTTTTGTGTGAACGCCATCGGCGGTAGGTACCCGTTCACAGAGAATAGTGTCGTTGATGTGAATGTGGCAGACTTCCAACGATTGTTCGGACCTGGCGGGCTGATCGACACGTTTACGAATGAGCAGCTGGCGCCCTATCTGGACACGACGAAAAAACCTTGGGCATGGCGGGCAGATTACGGGCTGGGTAGGGTCCCGTTAGCGTCACTGCAAAAAGCCCGGGACATCAGAGATTCTTTGTTTGCCGGTGGCGCAGGCCCGCTGTTGTCATTCCATCTAGAGCCGACAGATATGGAAGGCGCGATCCGTTCAACGCTGAACGTTGATGGCAATGTGCTGGCCTATTCCAACGCGGCCGCGCGACCTGTTCCGATGACTTGGCCCGGCAAGGATGGCACAAATTTGGTGTCATTGAGTTTTACGCCTACCGACAACAGCCCTGAAGTTATCTTGACGGACAATGGCGCCTGGGCCTGGTTGCGGATGGTGCGAAAAGGTAAATTGCAACGCACAAACCGGTCTGACCTTTTCCGGCTTAGCCTTGGTGAAACTCCGTATTGGGTTCACTACCACCTTATCGCGGCAAGTGTCGAAAACCCGTTCGATTTGTCTATGTTCCGCGGCTTTAAGTGTGTGGAAAGATTTTGATGCGGGCCAGAGCCGCAAATTGGGCCAGTGGCCGTGCCTGATCCTGAAACAAATCTGCCGCTTTCCGGCCGATCTGCTTTTCGCCTACACGGTGCAGCACTCTCTCATATCGGTCTCGTTAGGCAGCAAAACGAAGATGCAACGCTGGCTGATCCGACCAGATGCATCTGGGCGGTGGCGGATGGCATGGGTGGTCATCACCATGGCAGGCTCGCGGCGAACATGACGATTGATGCGCTGTCGGAGTATCGGCCCAACCGAAATCCCGGCGTCGAGATCGAACGGGTGCTGAAAAGTGCAAACCAACAAATCTTGAAACACGCCAAATCCTTAGGTGTGGATCGCATGGGTGCAACCGCAGTCGTTTTGGCAATCGTCGGCGGCCGCGCATTTATCGCTTGGGTTGGTGATGCGCGGTGCTACGTCATGCGTTCAGGTAGGCTTCACCAAGTCACCCAAGACCACACGGTGGTTCAAGATCTGGTTGATCGCGGGTTGCTTGACCCGGCCGACGCAGACGACCATCCAGAAGCAAATGTCGTGACGCGCGGTCTTGGGGTCTTACCGGGGATTGAAATCGACTTTCGCAAGGTTGAATTGCTTGACGGTGACCGGTTGCTGGCTTGCAGCGATGGGCTGACGGGTGTCACCCCGGACATTGCTGTGTCCGAAGCATTGCGGTCCACCGAGACGGTGGAGGAGGCCTGCTGCGCATTGATCGACGTCACGCTTGACCGTGGCGCCAAGGACAATGTCTCGGTTGTTGTGATCGATGTCAGGGCGGTGCATTCGTGAAACCGGAAGCGCTTATAGGACCAATCATTTTCGCGATTGGACTGGTCGCAGCTGCGCTGATCTATGTTGTCGCGAACGCGCTGATTTCTTCAGATGGCGGTGTGCCGGGCCAGCGATTTGACGCCTTAGAGACTAAGGTCAATGAGCAAGAGCAGATCATCGAAGATCTGTCCCGCCAAAATCAGCAACTGCAAGAACGCCTGATCGATCTGGTTAATCAGGTTGATGTTCTCGAGCAACGAAGCCGGGTCGATCCGCCACAGGCGAGCCCGTCCAACCAACCCAATGAAGATGCAATTGAAGCGCTGCGGATTTCAAAGCGGCTGTTCAATCTGGGACTCAAGTATACGTCCAACACTTTCATGCTCGACCGTCTGGGTCATCCACGCGTTGCAAAGGATTATGCGGAAAACTGTACCACGCTGACGAACGAAAGGCTGAAAGCGCGGATGGAAACCAGGGCGGTTGGCCCGATCCGGGCGACGATGTTGAAGCCTGCGCTGGATTCATTGGCAGAAGTATTTTCGCGGTTCAAAGAACTCGAGCCCGAATTGCATGATGCGTTGGGCACCGCTGGTGGGCTTTGCGTGCGCTTTGTCAGAAATTCGCGAACGGCCATTTCAAATCATTCTTGGGGAACAGCGATTGATCTGAAGCTGAGGGGGGATCTTGACCGACAGGGTGACGGAAGAACGCAGAGTGGACTGATCTTCCTGGCCCAAGAGTTCAACAAAGCAGGTTGGTATTGGGGTGCCGGTTACAGGCACGAGGATTCGATGCATTTCGAGGCGAGCCAGGCGCTGGTCGAGCGCTGGATCGCGGAGGGTTCGATTTGAGGGGTCGGTCATGATCAGTGATCGGAGACTGCACGCGAAGTCGCAGAACACTTCTCGATCAGCGGAACTGACGGCCCTCGCCAGCCGCATTTTCGCACTTGCTGAAAAGATCCCAATCACCAATGGCATTACGGTGGAGGACTGCGCGGCAGCGTGCCGTCGCGAGATTGAGAGCTTTGAGATCGCCGCGACGAAAGCAGGTTACGATCAAATAGAAGCCCGCGCAGCCCGTTCGGGCTTGGAAATCACATTGAACGCTGCTGCTCGCCGCAACAGCTCGATCGATCCACTTGCGTGGCGCACCGCAGTTTATGGCCGTGTTTTCAGCACGCGTGATCCATCGCTTGCGCATCTGCGTGATTTGATCTCCAAAGCCGAGGGCGGCGGCGGGCAAAAGTTCCAGCAGATCAAAAAGTTCCTGATGCTCTGTCTCGAGAAATCGACGCACCGGACAGTAAGTATCAAACCGAAAGCCAGCGGTCTCAGGACTATTGGCGGTATCGCGATGCTTTTGGCTGTCTTGGGTATTGCCTGGATCGTTTCGTTCGAATGGTCGCGCCAGTCAACGATATTGTCCAAATTTTATGCCGTACATAATGCAAACGTTCCGTTCCTAGCTGACGAATTGGATCACGCCAGCCGCAAGCTCGACAGCATTCGATCAGCGGTAGAGCATGCACGGGAGGAACTGGCAACAATCCCTGTCCGCATCATTGCCCCGCTGGGTTTTCGGGATGTCTCCAGCCTTATCAGGGATGACTATGCAACCAGTGTTGAGAAGGTCTTCACAAACCACCTTCCCAAGGCTCTGGACTTGTCGATGGCCACTGAAGGGTTGGACGTTGGAATATACGACAACCTTCGTGTCTTAGCGATGGTCACGGGCGAAACCGAGTGGGAACCTGCGTTCATTGCCGGATGGCTTGAAGATCACGCCAAGGACATTCCAGGGCTTGCCGGCCTTGCGCACCATGTCGATGCGGTTGATCCGATTCTTATCGACATCGATACGTTCGATCCCGTGCTCTTGAGACAGACAAGAGAGTTCGCCGAAGCGGCGTCAGAGCCTGATCGAGCCTTTCTGGAGCTGAAGCGCAATCCTTCGATCCGCAATCTTCCGGGCTGGAATCTTCAGGGTGCAGTGCCAGCGGCTGAGGACATATTTGTTCGAGCTTCCGGTGCGGACATCCGAAGACCAATCGCCGGGCTGTACACGGCGGCAGGTTGGCAGCGTGTTCGCGATTACACCACGGGCGCAGCCATAACCAAAGCCCGTGATGTGGCCGACCAGTTGTTCGCGGAACCTCTGCCGCGAGATATCGACCCGGCTGCAAAGCTGCTTCGGCTTTTGCAGCAGGAATCAAACGAGGTCTGGGCGGTCTACTTATCTGACCTTCGCGTGCGTGCATTTGATGACCGCGAAACGGCTTTGCTGGTTTCATCCCGGTTGGGAGGCCGCGATTCTCCGCTTGTTGCTTTGATTGAAAGCGTCTGGACCGAAGTCGGTGGGCGAGACCAAAGGCGATCCTACGAAAATCAAATCGCTATTGCGTCTGCCTTCGGGCCCCTCATTCGATATGTCGAACAAGGCCAGGTGGAAGACATTCGCCGGCTGTTCGCTGATTTGAATTTCGCTCTTTTGGCAGAAGAAAGCACCGGAAATCTGGCGACAAAGGCAAGTTCCGAGAAGATCCTGACATATGCACCAGCACTGATCCGGCAAATCGTTGATGATGTAATTTCGCAAAGTGTTGTCGTCGATCAGGACGCAACCATCGGCCCCTTGGTTCGCGAGTGGCGGGGCACGATCGGGATCCGCTGCGAGCAATTCATCGAGAGCCGTTATCCGTTTCGGGATGGGCCGGACGCCCGATTCAACGATGTCTCTGCGCTTTTCTCACCCGGCGGCCTGATCGATGGCGTCGCAAGCCGCTTGGAGGAGTTGATCGACAAATCCGGCCCAGTATGGCGTTGGAAACCTCAAGCACGGCTTGCGGGTTTGCATCCGGCTTCCGTGCGTTTTCTGCAAGACGCCGAAACCATTTCATCAGTACTTTTTCCAGAGGGTGTCACCGACGGCACGCCGATAACATTCACAACTGTCGCGCAGAACGGAAAACCGCATGCGCAAATGGGCGGCAGCTCTTCCGCACTAGGGATCGATGGTGCGCCGGTCACTATGGTTTGGCCTGGCACTGACCCCGCGGCCGGATTCAAGTTGACAATCGATACGGCGATAGGTCGGCGGGAGCTGGCCGATCCCGGGCCATGGGGGTTTTTCCGGATGGCCGAGCGCAGCCGCTGGCGGCCCCGGGATGAAGGTCGTCGTTTTTTGTGGTATCTTAGGACAGACGGCGGAAGCGTCGTTTTGGATTTAGATTTTAATACCACGCCGAACCTGCTGTCCGTGTGGGATCGTATTCGGGGGCTAGAATGCCCCAAAACACTATAGTGGTCTGACCGGAGGAATGATCCGTGACTGAAGGCCGGGAATTTTCCGTAACGACCCCGCTTGGTTCGGATGTGCTTTTGTTCGACTACATGTCTGGTCAAGACGAGATTGGGCGCTGCTTCCAATTCGAGCTTGGTCTTCTCTCGGAAGATCTGAACATCACCGCGGATCAAATCCTTGGAAAGCCGGTTACAGTATCTGCTCAACCCGGAGGTTTGGGTGAAACCCGTTACTTCAATGGTCTGGTTTCAGAGTTCAGGCTGGATGAAATTACCGAAGGCTATGCGCATTACGTGGCAATCGTAAAGCCTTGGCTGTGGTTCCTCTCCCTAAGCGAAGACTGCAAGATATTCCAGAACCTCTCGATCCCTGACATCATCGAGGAAGTTTTTTCAGAATACGGAACAGCTACTTACGAAGTACGACTTCAGGGGTCCTACGATCCGGTAGAATTTTGCGTCCAGTTCAACGAGAGCGATTTGAATTTCGTTGAACGGCTGATGCAGAAAGTCGGCATTTTCTACTATTTCGAACACGCTGATGGTGAACACACTCTGGTTCTGACCAATGATGTGGCCGCTTTGGAATCGGTGCCGGGTTTCGCAGAAATTCCGTTCCGGTCGGACGAGTCATCTCGCTTTGAAGACTTCGAAGCCTTCTCATCCTGGTCTCCGATTGGTTCGGTCACAACCGGGGAGTTCACTCACACGGATTATGACTTCACCAAACCCGCGGCTGATCTGATGACCAAGTCGTCGGACCCACAGGGACATGATGGCGCCGATGCCGAGATTTACCGCTATCCCGGCATCTACCATCAAATCTCTGCCGGTGATGCCCTGGCTGTTGTGCACCGCCAGGAGGTGCAGGCCATTGCGTCGCGTATCCGGGCAAAGGGTACGATCCGGGGCTTATGGTCCGGGGCGCTCTTTTCGCTCACCAACCATCCGCGTGATGCCGAGAACGCCGAGTTCTGTGTCCTGCGCTGCGAATATAAGCTTTGGGGGCCCGAATACCGTTCGGATAGCGACCGGGAAGGTGTGACCTTTGAGATCTCGTTGGTGGCGCAGCCTTCCAGCCTACCATACAGCCCACCGCGGACGGCCCCGATCCCGGTCTCTCCCGGACCGCAAACCGCAACAGTCGTGGGGCCTGGTGGCGAGGAGATATTCACCGACGAATACTCCAGGGTGAAAGTGCAATTCCATTGGGACCGGATTGGCGGGAACGATGAGAACTCCTCCTGCTTTGTTCGCGTCAGTTCTGCCTGGGCAGGGACCAATTGGGGCTTCATCCAGATCCCGCGTATTGGCCAAGAGGTGATCGTGGACTTTCTGGATGGCGATCCGGATAAACCGATCATCACCGGGCGGGTTTATAATGCCGCCAACAGGCCGCCATACGAGCTGCCGGGCAATGCGACCCAATCTGGTTGGAAGTCAAATTCCTCGCCGGGCGGAGGCGGGTTTAACGAACTGCGCTTTGAGGACAAAGCGGGATCGGAAGAGGTCTATTTCCAGGCCCAGAAAGACCATACTGAGCTCATCAAGAACGATGAGAACCGCACCGTTCAGAACAACATGTCCGAGCGGGTGGATGTCGACTCTAGCCAGTCCATCGGCAACAATCGCACGGAAGACGTCGTTGATTTGTCATTCCCGACGT
>JBCCHJ010000067.1:0-33027 GCA_039028795.1 Pseudomonadota bacterium | reverse complement strand
TGCGCTACGTGGGAACCGTGGGGGGAAACGTCGCCAACGGTGATCCCGGCAACGATATGCCAGGCCTGATGCAGTGCCTGGGCGCGTCGTATGAACTTGTCGGGCCTGATGGCACCCGCACCGTTGCCGCCCGGGACTTTTATGAAAGCGCCTATTTCACAGCGCGGGCCGATGACGAGATCTTGACGCGTATCATGATACCTGTGCCCGGAAACTCCGGCTACGCCTACGAGAAACAGAAACGGAAGATCGGCGACTATGCCACCGCCGCTGCTGCGGTTCTGGTTGGCGGCGGGCAGGCCTCGGTCGCAATGACAAACCTAGCCGACACGCCCATATGGTCCGCGGACGCAGGGGCCGCATTGGCCAGCGGCGATGTGGACGGCTGCGTCGCCGCAATGATGGCCGCCATCGATCCGGGCGAGGACATGAAAGGCCCGATCGCCTTCAAGAAACACGTCGCGCAGGTGATCCTGCGGCGCGCCATCCTGCGCGCACAAAGCCGCGCGTAGGGGGGAGCAGAACCAATGGCAAAAATGCGTGTGAAAATGACGATCAACGGGAAAGAGGTTGAAGCCCTGGCCGAACCCCGGACCCTACTGATCCACTTCTTGCGCGAAGACCTGAACATCACCGGGCCGCACATTGGCTGCGAGACCTCCCATTGCGGGGCCTGCACGGTAGATCTGGACGGCAAATCGGTGAAATCCTGCACGATGTTCGTGGGTCAGGCCAACGGGGCCGATATCACCACAGTCGAGGGGCTGACGAACCCCGATGGCACGCTGGGTGTCATTCAAGAGGCGTTCAAAGAACACCACGGCCTGCAATGCGGATATTGCACGCCTGGTATGGTCACCCGGGCGCATCGGTTCCTGCAGGAAAACCCGGCACCAACAGAAGAAGAGGTGCGCATGGGCATGTCCGGCAACCTCTGCCGCTGCACCGGATATCAGAACATCGTCAAGTCGATCATGGCCGCTGCGCCTGTCCTTAATGCTCAAAAGGAGGCCGCGGAATGAACGACATGTCACCAGAGGCCCGTAAGACCGCCCTCGGCGGCATGGGGTCTGCGCGCAAGCGCGTCGAGGATGCCCGTTTCACCCAGGGCAAAGGCAATTACGTCGACGACATCAAGATGGACGGCATGCTGTTCGGGGACTTCGTGCGGTCGCCGTACGCGCATGCCCGGATTGTGTCCGTCAATAAGGATGCCGCCATGGCCCTGCCCGGGGTTCACGCGGTTCTGACGGCCGAGGATCTTGCACCGCTGAACCTGCACTGGATGCCAACCCTAGCAGGCGACAAGCAAATGGTGCTGGCCGATGGCAAGGTGCTGTTCCAAGGACAGGAAGTGGCATTCGTTATCGCCGATGACCGTTACATCGCGGCTGATGCTGTCGATCTGGTCGATGTCGACTACGAGGAACTGCCCGTCGTCACCGACCCGTTCAAGGCGCTAGAGCCGGACGCCCCCGTCCTGCGCGAGGACATCAAGGACCGAACCGAGGGCGCCCACGGCCCCGTGCGCCACAACAACCATATCTTCACCTGGGAACAGGGCGACCGCGAGGCGACAGAGGCTGTGCTTGCTAGCGCGGATGTCGTGGCCGAGGAAATGATCTATTACCACCGCACGCATCCCTGCCCGCTGGAGACCTGCGGCTGTGTTGCGAGCATGGACAAGGTCAACGGCAAGCTGACCGTCTGGGGTACGTTTCAGGCACCGCATGCGGTGCGCACGGTGGCCTCGCTGATCTCAGGGATCGCCGAGCACAACATCCGCATCATCTCGCCCGATATCGGCGGCGGGTTCGGGAATAAGGTGGGGGTCTATCCCGGCTATATTTGCTCCATCGTCGGCTCCATTGTGACCGGCGTCCCGATCAAATGGGTCGAGGACCGGATGGACAACCTGATGGCCACGGCGTTCGCCCGCGACTACTGGATGCAGGGCAAGATCGCCGCCACCAAGGAAGGCAAGATCACCGGCCTTTGGTGCCATACAACGGCGGACCATGGCGGGTTCGACGCTTGCGCCGACCCGACCAAGTTCCCGGCAGGGTTCATGAACATCTGTACCGGGTCCTACGATATCCCCACCGCGTTCTTGTCGGTGGACGGGGTCTATACCAACAAGGCCCCGGGCGGCGTCGCCTATCGGTGCTCGTTCCGGGTGACCGAGGCAGCCTACTTCATCGAACGCATGATCGAGGTGCTGGCGATCAAGCTGGACATGGACGCGGCGGAACTGCGCCGGATCAACTTCATCAAGGCCGATCAGTTCCCTTACCAGTCCGCTTTGGGGTGGGAGTACGATTCAGGCGACTACCACACTGCCTGGGATAAGGCCCTGACGGCGGTCGACTACCCCTCCCTGCGCGCCGAACAGGCGCAGCGGGTCGAGGACTTCAAGGCGGGCAACACCCGAAAGCTCATGGGCATCGGCCTAACCCACTTTACCGAGATCGTGGGCGCCGGACCGGTCAAGAACTGCGATATCCTTGGCCTGGGCATGTTCGACAGTTGTGAGATTCGGATCCACCCCACGGGCAGTGCCATTGCAAGGTTGGGCACGATTTCCCAAGGCCAGGGTCACGCGACCACGTTCGCGCAGATTCTGGCTTCGGAAATCGGCCTGCCTGCCGATGACATTACCATAGAAGAAGGAGACACCGACACCGCGCCCTATGGTTTGGGCACATATGGTTCGCGTTCCACACCAGTTGCCGGGGCCGCGACTGCCATGGCGGGCCGCAAGATCCGCGCAAAAGCCCAGATGATCGCGGCCTACCTGTTGGAGGTCCATGATGACGATGTTGAATTCGACATCGATCGTTTCGTCGTCAAGGGCGCGCCAGAGCGGGTGAAAACCATGAAAGAGATCGCCTTCGCGGCCTACAACCAGGCAATCCCGGGGATCGAACCCGGCCTGGAGGCGGTCAGCTACTATGACCCGCCCAATATGACCTATCCGTTCGGTGCCTATATCTGCGTATTGGATATCGATGTCGACACCGGAGAGACCGACATCCGCAAGTTCTATGCGCTGGACGACTGCGGCACCCGGATCAATCCGATGATCATCGAGGGGCAGGTTCATGGCGGCCTGACCGAAGCGCTGGCCATCGCGATGGGGCAAGAGATCGCCTATGATGAGGACGGCAACCACAAGACCGCGACGCTGATGGACTTCTTCATCCCGACTGCGTGGGAGACGCCGCATTACGACACTGACCACACGACGACGCCCTCGCCGCACCATCCCATCGGTGCCAAGGGCGTCGGCGAAAGTCCGAACGTGGGCGGAGTGCCATGCTTCTCGAACGCCGTCCACGACGCGTTCCGACCTTTCGGGTTGACGCAAAGCCACATGCCCCATGATCACTGGCGCATTTGGCAGACGGCCTCGAAGCTGGGCCTTCACGACTGATCTGGCGTAGGGTGCGTGCCTGCACGCACCCTATTATCCAACGCCGAAAGGATCTGATGATGCCGACACCTGAAGAAAGAATTGGCGGCCTGGGCCTTACCCTACCGAAACCTATTGCCTTGCCCCCCGGTCTGCATCTGCCATTTTCGTTCATAAACGTTCAAGGCAATCGCGCCCTAATTTCCGGCCATCCACGCCAATCTGTCGATGGGGCGATTGACGGACCCTATGGGCAACTGGGCGCGGAACTGACGACGGAACAAGGCTACGCTGCCTCCCAGGAAATCGGCCTTTCGATCCTGGCAAATCTCAAAGCCAAGATCGGGGATCTCTCCCGCGTTGCCGCATGGGTCCGCGTCTTCGGGATGGTCAACTCGGCCCCGGGCTATTCCGATCAGCATCTTGTGATCAACGGCTTCAGCGACTTGATCGTCGACGTCTTCGGGAAAGACGTCGGCGCCCATGCCCGGTCGGCGATCGGTGTCGCTGGGCTTCCCATGAACTTTGCCATCGAGATCGAGGGCGAAGTTCTGTTGCGGGACGGCTGACCGGATGACCTCGCCTCACCATAATCTGCAGGCCGATCTGGCCCGGAACGCCTATGTCGCGTCGGATGAGTTGGCTATGGCGCTTCATCTTTCGTTGGTCCTGCAGCGTCCGCTGTTGCTGGAGGGGCCTGCAGGGGTGGGTAAAACCGATCTGGCCAAGGCGCTTGCGGCGATTAAGGATGCGAACCTGATCCGGCTGCAATGCTACGAAGGCCTGGACGCCTCTCAGGCGATATATGAATGGAATTATCAACGGCAGTTGCTCGCGCTCAGGGCTTCGGATGCCGACACCGAAGACGCGGTCTTTTCCGACAAGTATCTTCTGAAACGCCCGCTGTTAGAGGCGATTACGCAAGGCTCGCCACCCGTGCTGTTGATCGACGAGATCGACCGCGCCGACGAGGCCTTCGAGGCATATCTGCTGGAGGTTCTGGCCGAAGGCCAAATCACTGTGCCGGAACTGGGGACGATCAAGGCGGTTTCGCCGCCAATGGTGGTGCTGACCTCAAACGGGACCCGCGAGCTTAGCGATGCACTTCGCCGGCGTTGTCTTTATTCCTATATCGACTATCCCGACCGGGCGACGGAGCTGGCTATACTTCAAGCTCGGGCACCGGGCATCGAAGCCCAGCTTGCGACGCAGATTATCCACACGGTCCAGGAAATCCGGCGCGAGGATCTGGAGAAAGTGCCGGGTATTGCCGAGATGCTGGATTGGGCTGCAGCACTTTCGGGCCTTGGCATCAACGATCTGTCGGAAGATCTGCAGGCAGTCGCCGCGACGATGACCTGCCTGCTGAAGACCGCCGCTGACTGCGATGCGGTCCCGGCCGAGGTGCTGGCGCGCATCGTCGGTAAAGCTGCCTGATGCGCGCGACCCGATTTCCCGCGCAAGCCACTGGGCCGGCAGAGCGTCTGGCCGGCTTCATCGCCCATCTGCGCATGAACGGCGTACAGGCAGGCCCGCGCGAGACAGAGGACGGGCTTACGGCACTCGGCGCAATCAATGCCGCTGATCCAGGCCAGGCCAGAATGGCGCTGAAGGCTCTCTTGGTGCCTGACCACGATGGCTGGCAGAAGTTCGACGACCTCTATGACGCGTACTGGTTTAACACCGGAAAGCAGCGTCAGGCAGAGGTCAAAGCCGATCACATCCGCACACAGTCTGCGCGCCCGACCCTCTGGCAACCGCATCTCGACACTGAAACGGAAAGTGGCACCAGCGACCAGGCTGATGCCCGCCCCGATACAGGCGATGGAGAGGCCGAAGGCACAGACGGTCGGCTTATTGCAACCCGCACAGACAATCTGACCAAACGCGACCTGCGCGAGTTGATGGATGAGGACAGCCTGCGCGCCGCCGAACGCGCCGCGACGCGTTTGGCCCGGGCCTTGCGCGACCGGCGGTCCCGCCGATACCGGGCCGCGACGCATGGTTCCAGGCTGGATCTGCGCCGGACACTACGCGCGAGCCTTGCGCGGGGCGGCGAGCCGTTGGATCTCTACCGTCGACACCGCCCGGACAAGCCACTGAAAATCGTGGCACTCTGCGATGTGTCGGGATCGATGACGGTCTATGCCCGGGTCTTTCTGGCCTTCATCAAAGGTCTGGTCGGCGCAGATACGCGAACGGATGCCTACCTGTTCCATACGCGCCTGATGCGCGTAACCCCGGCGTTGCGCGACACCGACACATTACGGGCGGCTGGAAGGCTCAGCCTGATGGCCGAAGGGTTTGCAGGTGGAACGGATATTGCCGGCGCGATCACCCAGTTCAATCAATCCTATGCCGCCCGCGCGGCCGATGACAGGACCGTGGTGCTGATCCTCTCGGACGGATACTGCACCTCGCCGCCGGAACATCTGGGTGCAGCGCTCGCCAAGCTGCGGCGGCGCGTGCACAGGATCGTGTGGCTCAATCCGCTGAAGGGCTGGCGCGATTATGAGCCCGTCGCAAAGGGCATCGCTGCGGCCCAGCCATATCTGGATGCGCATTTTCCTGCGAACACGATCGAGACGCTGGGCGCGCTGGAGCAGGAGTTCTTTAAATTCTGAGGAGAACGAAATGGAGCTTGCCGACGAAATCCGCATCAAGGCAGACAAAGCCAAAGTCTATGCGATGCTCAATGACCCCAGCGTGCTGAAGGCCTGCATTCCCGGCTGTGAAGAACTGGACCAGACCGCGCCCAACGAACTGGCGGCGAAGGTGGTGCTGAAAATTGGCCCGGTGAAGGCGAAATTCGCAGGCGAGGTCGTGCTCGACCCCAGCGGCGCCCCGGATAGGTTCAGCCTGTCAGGCGAAGGCAAGGGAGGCGTCGCCGGGTTTGCAAAGGGCGGTGCGGATGTGACCCTGACCGAGGACGGCGATGAGACTGTCCTCGCATACATGGCCCGGGCGGATATCGGTGGCAAGATCGCGCAATTGGGCAGCCGCCTTGTCGCTGGAACGGCCAAGCGCCTCTCCGGCGAGTTCTTCGAGAAGTTTGCAACACATGTCGAAGCATGAACAGATCCAAGCGGACCGATGGATCGTGACGCAAGTGGATGTCTTTGAGCTCATCAGTGATCTGCGCGCGAAAGGGCAGCGTTTCTGCCTGGCCACCGTGATACGCACAGCAGATCTGACGTCAGCCAAGGCGGGTGCAAAGGCACTGGTCACGCAAGACGGTGAGATCATCGGACATCTCGGCGGTGCCTGTGTTTGCGGGGCGGTCACGAAGACAGCCGCCGAAGTTCTCAGAACAGGTGCTGCCCGCATGATCAGTGTTCGGCCAAGCGACGCCGCCTCGGACGATTTAGACACGGAAGTCCACAGCAGCGGCTGTCCGTCTGGCGGGACAGTAGACGTATTCATCGAACCGTTTCTTCAGCCGTTTCAGGTTTGTGTTCTGGGAAATGGGCCGATTGCCAAGGCGGTGCGGGCGCATGCCGCGTTGATGGGCTTCGCTGTGTTTGACGACGTGACAGAACAGGCGGGCGTCGATGCCGTCGTGATCGCATCGCAGGGTGCGAATGATTTAGCGGCGCTGCGTCGGGCCCTGCAAAGCCCTGCCGCGATTGTGACAATGGTCGCCAGCCATCGTAAAGCCGAGCATCTGAAAACCCGTCTCCGCGAAGAGGGGATGGATAGGGAAAGGTTGGACCAATTGATTTCCCCGGCCGGGCTGGACATCGGTGCAATCGATCCGCACGAAATCGCGGTTTCTATTCTGGCGTTGCTCATTCACAAGCGCCGTAGCGGCCACGGAAGCTAGGTTGGGTTCTGCTCACCACACACATCTCAGCATTTCGGCCGCACGTATTCCATTCCCAGCCTCAAACGTCATCCGCACTGATCGCGGCCAGGGCTGCCCGCGCCACGGCGACGTCCTGATCCGGCGCGCCTGACCCGACGCCTATCCCACCGACCAACACCCCATCCACCCGGATCGGCAGGCCGCCCGGCAGCCCAGTCACCCCGCCATCGGTCGCCGCGGCAATGGCGGGACGCACGGTCTCGGGAATCAACTCAGAAGCCATCCCATGGGATGCGGCCGTCAACGCTTTGGCCAAAGCGCTGCGCCGGCTGAGAAATTTTGATCCGGTCATACGGATCTCTCCCAGGACTTCCCCCGACGCATCCAAGATGACGATGCATTGCGGCTGCCTTTTTTCCTCGGCCTTTGCGATGCCAGCAGACAGCATCGCCATGACCCCGCGATGCGTCAGGCGCCTGGTTTGTTCGACATGCTCCATGGGTCTTGTACCTCTTGCGCGACAAGTTATGTTATCGGTAACACGCATATCACCAAGCCCGGGGCGCAGGAACAGCTCATGTCGTTTTTCGAAGCATTTGAACCGGTTTTTCAAACCTACGTGCACGGCAACGCTCCGGTGAAGCAATTGGCGACTGGCTTTGACTGGGTTGAAGGACCGGTGTGGTTTGGGGACGCCGATTGCCTGCTGTTTTCGGACATTCCAAACAATCGTATCTTGCGGTGGAACGCAGAGACCGGGATTTCGACCTATCGCGCGCCGTCGAACTTCGCCAATGGACACACACGCGACCGCAAGGGCCGCCTGATCAGTTGCGAACACCTGGGCCGCCGTGTCACGCGCACGGAATACGACGGCACGATCACAGTCATTGCTGACATCTTTGACGGCAAGCGTTTGAATTCACCGAACGATGTGGTGGTGAAATCCGATGGATCGATCTGGTTCACCGATCCGCATTACGGGATCAAACAGGACTATGAAGGCCAGCATGCTGAACAGGAATTGCCCTGCAATGTCTACCGCGTTGCTGCGTCGGGCGAAATCTCGGTGGTTGCTGGTGACTTCAATTGTCCGAACGGCTTGGCGTTCAGCCCAGACGAAAGCAAGCTCTACATTGCAGATACCGGCCGGATGCACGAATCCGATCCGACACATATCCGCGTTTTCGACGTCGTAGACACTGGCCTCAGCGGAAGCGAAGTCTTCCACTCAATCTCTCCCGGCGCTGCTGATGGCTTCAGATGCGACATGGATGGAAACATCTGGTCATCGGCAGCGGATGGCGTCCATTGCATCGCTCCGGACGGTACATTGCTGGGCAAGATTCTGGTGCCAGAACTTGTCTCGAATGTCTGCTTTGGCGGACGACACAAGCATCGGTTGTTCATGACAGCAACGACGTCGATTTATGCGATCAATCTCAACCGCCGTGGGGCCTGAAAGCCAAAATGCGAATCCCATAGGCCTGGCGATAGACCTGCGCGCAACGATAGCCTAAAAATCATTTCAGGGTATTTCAGTACGCGGAGCACATCTAATGGCGATCACAGAATTGGAACGGCCCGGCGACGGACCGGGTGTTATTATTCGGGATGAAACCCCGCAACGATCTGAAGCGGTCGAGATGTTGCTGCGGCTCGCCTCGGCGCAACTGACGGCGGCAGATCTGATTGCAGAGCGGGTGAGGGCGGAATGTGACAGCCGACTGCTGGACCGGCAGGGGCAGACGGTGGCCCCGTTGGTTCCCCCCAATGCTGATGAGACGGTGCTGAACGGACCGAAACATCTGCTGAAGTTCAAAAGTGAAAACGTCGACGCTCAGATCCACCGGGCACAAGAGGCGTTTCAGCAGAACGCGTTTGTCCTGCTGGTCGATGACTCTCAGGTTGAGGCTTTGGAGGATCCGGTCGAGATCCGTGAAAACTCGGTTGTGACCTTTCTGCGCCTGACGCCTCTGGTTGGTGGCTGAAACGGCCTGAAGCATGGTGGATTTTCTGAAGCGCCTGTTTTCGGGCGGTGCCCCTGATGATGCCGAGAACCGCGAAGCGGATTTCGACGAATTGCTGAAACTTATCGACAAGGAAATGCGCAATGCGCCGATCTGGTCCTATTACGATCCAAAACCTTCAGTCAGTCCCGCCTATAAAGCACTGAAGAAGCAACCCACCGTCCGGCAAACCGAGATAGCACGATATCTTTTCGAGAACCGGAACCGGATCATGCGCCGCAAAGCTACTCGAGCCCGGGATTATGATCCTTACCAGCCCACCGCATCGCGGTTTGGTTTTGCGACCTTCCGGTCGCTGATGCGCGGTGCGTTGGACCTGGAACCCGAAGAGATCCTAGGTTGGGCCGATGAGTTGCACCGCGAGTGCGGGACGGTGCCGATCCAGGCGGCCCACAGGATCGGGCTTTCGGATTGGCCCATCGCTGCGATGATCCAGGCGGTCGAACGCCATGCCAAGAAGGTACCGCTATCCGACGCCGCCATTGCCCAGCTTCAGGCCATGCTGGACTGGCCGCAAATGTCCGGTGGCAAAACCTATTACGGCACCGACTTCACCAAGCTCGGGACACGCATCAGGGGCTTGCTGGGCGAGGCCGCTGGCGTCGAGGTTAAGACGCTACCCTACAAAAAACTCTCTGGCGATACATTCGGCGACCCGCTGGAAGCGTGGATTAAGACACTTGGCCCAGAGGATGCAGCCCAGGCTCATCAGGTGCTGAACCAAGCGGCCAGCGCCAGCGGTGCCAAACCCACCAAGGCCTTCCTGGCCGAGACCAAAGCCTTGCAAAAGCGTCATGGCAAAGAAACGATCCGCACTTTGATCCACGACTGGCTAGGACGGGCCATCGCTGCGAAATCCAGCATGGTCACGCATCGCAATGAATGGGGTGGCCATGTCTATGAACACACCACCGAGACCGTGTTCACTGACAACAATATCGTCCTGTTGAAGGGCCTGGTCTGGATGTGCGGCAGCGGCTTTCAGGACAGCAAGACCGTCAATCTGGTCGCTGATCTTTGCGAAAAGTCCACGCGCAAGGTGCCGAACCGTGGCCCCGCCGCCCAGGCCACGGCGAATGCCTGTCTTTGGTATCTGGAGGTCACACCGGGCGCCGAGGCGACGGCGCGGCTGTCGCGCTTTGGCACCGCGATCAAGCAGAAAGGCATCCAGAAACGGGTGCGCGAGATCGTTGCCAAAAAAGCCGAACAGGCCGGCATCACCACCATTCAATTGGAAGAACGCGTGGTGCCGGGTTACGGGCTGGCCCAGGGCACCAAGACCGTGGCTTTTGACGACTATGCCCTGCGGATCACCGTGGATGGGCCCGGTCGGTTGACCCAGACTTGGCTGAAGCCCGATGGCCAGGTGCAGAAGACCAAGCCCAAGGTTGTGGTCGAAAAGGCCGCTCTGAAGACCAAGTTCGACAGACAGAAGGCCGAGATCGCGGCGCTGAAGAAAGTGCTGACGGCCCAGCGTGACCGGATCGACAAGCTCTTTGCCGAGGATGTGGACTGGCCGTTGGAAGAGGTCGTGGAATTCTATGTCGGCCACGGCCTGGTTGGCACCATCGGCACCCGGCTGATCTGGATGCTGCGAACCGGCGGCAAGGACATCGGCGCCATCTATGTCGATGGGGCCTGGCAGGATGTCACCGGGACGCCCGTGGCGGTGGATGGAACCACCCGGGCACGGCTCTGGCACCCAGTAGAGGCTGGCGTTGATGATGTGCTGGCCTGGCGCGCCCGGCTTGCAGAGTTGGACATCGTACAGCCGATGAAACAGGCCCATCGCGAGGTCTATCTTCTGACCGATGCGGAGCGGCGCACGGATCTATATTCGAACCGCATGGCCGCGCATATGCTGAAACAGCACCAGATGGCGACGTTGATGGCGGCGCGCGGCTGGCGCTATCAGTTGATGGGCGCCTATGACGACGGCCTTGACGACCAGTTCGCCACCAAGACTTTCGTCACCTCACCACTTCGGGCCGAATATCTGACGCACACGAATTGGGATGGCGACCATTTCAACGATGCGGGTATATATCTTTACGTCGGCACTGACCAATTGCGCTTTGTCGAAGGCGATGACAGTCCGGTCAAGCTGGACACGGTGCCGCCGCGGCTGTTTTCCGAAGTGATGCGCGAGGCGGACCTGTTCGTGGGCGTTGCAAGTGTCGGTAATGATCCGGCGTGGTTCGACCAGGGCCCGACGCCCGAGGCCCGGACCTATTGGCAAAGCTATTCCTTTGGTGACCTCGATGGCTTTGCCGAAACGCGCAAACAAGTGCTTGGGGCTCTGATCCCACGGCTGAAAATCCGCGACGTAGCGCGGATCGAGGGCAAGTACCTTTATGTCGAGGGCAAACTGAACACCTACAAGATCCACCTCGGCTCCTCGAACATCCTGATGGAGCCCGGCGACCGGTATCTCTGCATCGTGCCCGGCGCGGTCAGCAAAGCGGGCCAGGTGGCGCTGCCGTTCGAGGGGGATGCCCGGATGTCGGTGATCCTGTCCAAAGCGCTGATGCTGGCGGATGATGACAAGATCAAAGCTCCAGATATCACCAGCCAGCTAAAGCGGTTTTCAGACCGGGTCGGCGATTTCCTGGGCAATACGGACGCAACCTGAACAGGGTCCACGGGCCATTGGCGACGGTTCACAGGCCTATAAGATCTGGCTCAAGAACTCTTTGGTCCTCGGGTCTGATGCTTCGGTAAAGAACGTCGCTGGCGGGCCGTGCTCGACAATGATGCCGCGATCGGTGAAGTAGATGTGGTCTGCAACTTCGCGGGCGAAACCCATTTCATGAGTGACCAGGATGCAGGTCATCCCCTCAGCGGCCAGGTCCTTGATGGTAACCAGAACCTCTTTGACCGTCTCCGGGTCTAGGGCGGCCGTCACCTCGTCGAACAGCATGACATCCGGGTTCATCGCCAGCGACCGCGCGATCGCCACGCGCTGCTGTTGCCCGCCAGACAATTCACCGGGGTATGACTCTTCTTTCCCTTGAAGCCGGACCTTGGCCATCAAGGCCCGCGCCCGCGTTTCAACCTCGGCCTTATCTTCCTTCAGCACCAGGACCGGCGCCATCATCACGTTCTGCAGCGCGTTCTTATGGGGGAACAGATTGTACTGCTGGAAGACCATGCCGACTTTTTTGCGCAGCTCCAGCTTGTCCAATTTCGGATCGTGGACCTCTTGACCTTCGACGGTAATTGACCCCGCCTGAATATCGTTCAGCGCATTGATGCAGCGGATCAGTGTCGACTTGCCGGACCCCGATGGACCGATGATGCAGATGACCTCGCCCTTCATGACGTCCAGGCTGACACCTTTCAGCACCTCTAGCTCGCCGAAGGATTTGCGGACGTCCTTCAAGGACACAATCGGTTGGTCGGGGGTCCAGGTCATATCGGTCCTCCGGCTCAATAGAGCCTATTCTCAGCGTCTTGCTCGATGATTGTGTGCATCTCTTCGGTGTCAGCGACCAGGCCACGTTCGATCAGCTTGCCGTGGGCGACCATGGCCTCGGCCATGGTGGGCACGTCCGATGTGTCCGGCCAATGGTCCGCGTGCCACATCCGCGAGCGGACCATGCATTTTGCGCAATGTACATAGGCCTCCTCGACTGTCACCAGCAGCGCAAGGTTCGGCGCTCTGCCTTTCACGGCGCCGCGTTCCAGCAGATCGGGCTGCGTGGTCAATTTCCCACGCCCACCGACGCGCAGGGTGTCATTGTGGCCCGGTATCAGGAAGATCAGGCTGACCGTTGGGTTTTCCAGCAGGTTTTCAAAACTGTCGAGGCGGCCATTGCCCAATCGATCCGGCACCAGCAGGGTCTTTTGATCCAGCACCTGCACGAACCCGGCCGGGTCGCCTTTGGGCGACAAGTCGACCAGGCCATCGGGGCCGTAGGTGCCAAGCACCAAAAATGGCGATGCCGCGATGAACCGTGCGCAATTCGGATCGATATGGTCGATCACTTTCCCTGCGGGGCGTGGCCCGGCTTCCGGAATGATGGCCCGCAAGGCAGCACGGTCAGTCACCAGGTGGTTTGGGTCGATCTGCATAGCTTTCCTCTAGAGTTTCACCGCGTATTTGCGTTCCAGCGCGATGGTCCACCGCGCGATCGGATAGCAGTAGGCAAAGAACAGGATCAGAGCCATGCCGAAGAAGGGCATCAAAAGTTCTGGGTGATTGTCCTCGGCCTCCATGGCCTGGCGGGTCAGGGTGATCAATTCCTCGATGCCCAGCAGCGTACATAAAGGCGTCGCCATGGTCAGAATTGCATACCAGTTCATCCAGGGCGGGATCATCCGCTTGAAGCATTGCGGCAGGATGATCTGCCACAACGTCTGACGGCGCGAAAACGCCAGGCTTTCCGCGGCCTCCCATTGCGCCGTCGGGACCGACTGAACGGCGCCGCGCACGACCTCGGAAATGTTTGCCATGATCGGCAGGCTAAGACCGATGACGCCCTTCACCCAATCGGGGATCGGGATCAGGACACCGAAGATCGTCACCTGGAACGGGAAGGCCAAAAGCACGATGAACAGCAGGACCAACCAAGGAGAGTTGCGAAAGAGCTGCGTCAGGAACCAAGAGACGTTTCTGACCCACCGGCTCTTCGAGATTTGCCCCAACCCCAAGGCCGCGCCGGCGATGGTACCAATCACCATGGCCAGGACCGAGATCAGGACATTGAAGAAAAACCCCGACCAGATCAGGAACGGCGCCCACCGCCAGAGCGCATTGAAGGCATCCGCCGTGGTATAGGCTGATTGGGCGTAGGCGACCGCGGGCCAAAGCGCTGCGATCAAGACGACGGCCACCGGGGTCCACCAAGGCAGCGATGCGACCCAACGCGTGAAGATGTAACCATCCGGCGTGACGGCATGAATATCGAACGGCTTCAGAACCGGCAGGTCGGTTGTCGCGCGCGTATCGACCCCGGCGATCTTCCTCATGTCCCGTACCCCGGGATCTTCATCGCCCGCTCCCACCGGGTCATGCCAAACACCAGGATCGCGACCAGGACGATGTAGGCCACGAAGACCAGCACCATGGTCGGGTACTGGGCGCTGGGATAGTCGTTCCAGATGGTAACCGAATGATACAGCAGCTCTGGCACCGCGATCGCGTAGGCCTGCGTCGTGGTCTTGACCAGGTTCACAAGATTGTTGTTCAGCGCAGGCAGGCAAACCCGGAAGGCCAAAGGCAGCACAACGTAGATGTAGCGTTGCAACCGGGTGAAACCTAAGGACTCGGCGGCTTCCTGGGTGCTCTCGGGAACGGCCTCAATTCCCGCCCGGAAAATCTCGACATTGAAAGCGCCCGCAAAGAACGACAGAGAAATGATCGCCCAGCCGACATTCGAGATGATTGGCTCGACCGTCCAACCGTCCTCGCCCACCACCACGGGCGTGAACTGGCCCAGCGCGAAATAGAAGAACAGCAACTGTACCAGCGGCGGCGTATTGCGGAAAAACTGGATGTAACCTTGGACAATGGCGCGGACGAGCCGCGAGCTTGACCCCTGCATCCAGGCACCGACCAGGCCGATGATGACCGAGAAGATCAAACACATGACGGACAGCTTCACCGTCATCCAAAGCCCGGACAGGATCTTACCCTGCTGGCGGTCTTCATACATCCAGATGAAGTTCCAGCGCGGCGCATCGTCGGCCAACTGTCGGAAGAAGTCTTCCATGCCCCTCCTCAAGCAGTAGAGAGGCAGGAATTATCTGTGCCCCTTCTGCTCGGCGAAAACCGTGCCGCAGATGGCGAGGGATGTCCAGCATTGGACCGCCTTGGCGATGGACAGTCATCCCGGACTTGATCCGGGATCTCAAACCTCCGCTAGGCTGGACTGATCCGGCATCTCATCTTTCCGTCATGCCCGATTTGATCGAGCATCTCCTGCCACTCTGGAACGTCACGTCAGACTTGATCCGAGACCCTTCTGTCGTCACGCTAACGTCCAGAATTTCAGGAAGAACGCCATGACTCCGGAAGATATGACACCTGAACAGCGCGAAGCCTATGAATTGGCGCAGCGGCGCATTGCGGATGCTAAAGCTCGCGGTGCGAAGCTATTAGATTTGTCAGGTGATGTGGATCTTTCCCAGTTCGAAGATGAGGAGGCTGACGGCGACATGCGTCTAACCCACCTCACGCTGCTCCCACCTGAGATCAAGGATATGCAAGGTCTTCGTGCGTTGTTCCTAGTAGAGACCGAGGTGTCAGATCTAAACGACGTGAAGTATCTAACTTCACTCGAAACTTTGTTTGTCAATAAGTCGCCAGTTAATCAAATTGAACCGGTACGAGAACTTTCTGGATTAAAGCAACTAAACGTCGCGCACTCAAGGGTTGCGGATCTATCGCCACTAGCTGGTCACTCCAAACTCGAAAATATTCATTTTGCGAACATCCCAGCCTGCAAGGCAGATCCGGAATTGAAAAAGATTTCCAGACTTGGCGACTTCGTATTGCGCACCGAACGCCTGACGGCATGGCTCCGCGAACGTTATCCGCAAGATGCCTCAGAGACCTATGAAGACCAACTGCCAGCAGTGCCACAGACTGCACCGCAAGTAAGCGCAACGCTCGATGGAGTGTTTTTCAAACTCGCATATTCCGACATCACCTGGTCAGCAGGAGAATACCATCTGACACCGCTCGGCGGCGCCGTGGCCCCACCCGGTCAACCAACGCGGATTTACACCGAAGCGCTTGACGTCCTGCGTTTTCACGCCGGCGAATTGCAAAAGATGGCGCAGGCGAACAAGCTGGGCGCCAATGATGCGAACCGCTGCACCACCTACCTGAACGGCCTCGATGCAAAGCGGCTCAATGCCGGGCTGCAACACGCCATCGCCCGGGCGCTGTTTGCCGAGATCACCGACGCGATCAAAGAGGACAGGCTCTCTCCCGGTGATCAGCAGATTGCCCTCGACTTCAAGGCAGCGCACCTCGCGCTTCTGGGCGATTATTTCCCAGCAGCGCTCAGCGACGACAGTGCAGCAGACACAATTGCACCGGCAGACCCGGTCGATCCCGAAACGCTGCACGAACCCCTACACAAACTGGCCGGGGTCCTGCGAGATCAAGAAGAATTGCTCAGCCCTGAACTCCGCGACGCGTTCGAGCAGCTGGACCGGATTGCCGAGGATCAGCTCCGTCGCGCGCAGATCGGCGCCATTGCCCAAAGCGAGGAAGACGAACGTTTCTTCCGCCGCTTCGTCGTCCGCACAGTGGGCTTTGTCGGGCGCCTGTTCCTGCGGATCCGGCAGGTTATCTTGCTGGAAGGTATGTCGCCTGGAGACAGGGCGAGTATCGCGGGACTAACCCTCGCGCTCTACGACAAGATCCTTCCGATCTGGCTGGAACTGGTGAAACTGATGCCTCACATTTTCTGAAGTGTCCGCCACTTCAGCTTGCCAAAAATACTCAAATCCCGACGGTTCAATCCGCGCAACGGTTTGTTAACCCAGCGACTTTCTGTACATACGGATGGCATACAGATGGCATACGCATGGCACACAGGTGCTGCACGGATGGCATACGCCTAAAATCCCGGCGCCAATCCCACATCTTGTGTCAAATAAATAAGGGCCAGTGGCGGACTGGCCCCTGGAAAACTGCTGCCGGCGTTACTCAGATGGCATCAGGTGCAACCCACACAGCTTGTTGCCATCGGGATCACGCAGATAGGCAAGGTACAACACACGCCCGAACATATCGCGTGGGCCCGGTGGGTCCTCGCAGGTGATCCCTCCGTTTGCGCATCCAGCCGTGTGCCACGCATCGACGTCCTCGGGGCTGTCCATTCTGAAGCCCACGGTCCCGCCATTGGCCGCCGTAGCCGGCGCACCATTGATCGGCTTAGAGATCATCAAAATCCCGCCATTGTGCATGTAGCGCAGGCGGCCCTTGTAGTCTTCTTCACCTGCCGGGCCACCCATCGACCCCAAAAGTGCGTCATAAAAGACCTTCGAGCGCGCGATATCATCGCTGCCAAGCATCACGTGACTGAACATGTCGTTCTCCTGCCTCTGGGAATTGCGGGCGCCGGGACCATGGTCCCGGCGCGACATGTTTTTATCGTTACTTGATCCAGTCGCTGTGCGTTTCAGCCTGCTTTTTCAGGTAAGCTGTCGGCTTAATGCCCCATTTGGCTTCAAGTTCGATCAGCTTGCCGGACCGGTGCCAATTATACTGCATACCGGACATAAACTGACCGAAAACGCAGTTTTCCTCGGCTTTCGGCACAGCCAGGCCCCAAGGATTGTCGTCTTCCGAGCTCAGCGGCATCTCGAACTCTTCCCAGTTTCCAGATGAAAGGTCGGAACCGATGGAGCTGTCGTCATAGACCCAGGCCACGCACTTGCGGTCGCGCAAGGCTTGCTTTGCCTCGGCATTGCCGGTGAAGGCGACGACTTCCACGCCATAACGTTCTTCGACGATCTGGTTGTAGAACGCGCCCTGCTTGCCGCAGACTTTCTTGCCGGTCAGATCTTCCCATTTGGTGAAGCTCAGCGCCTTGGGTGACATGACGTTTGTGCCCGAGGTGTAGTAGTTCGGGCCAACGATGCCGACAATCTCGCGCCGGTCGGCACGGTCGGACATGGTGGCGATCATCATGTCGATCTTGCCCTGTTCCAGGAACTGCATGCGGTTCGATGACTGCACCGCGACCAGTTCCAGGTCGACGCCCATCGTGTCGGCGACATCCTGGGCCATGTCGATTTCCATTCCGACAATGTTGCCATCTGCGTCGCGGAAACCCCAGGGTTTGTAGTCGGCTTTCACACCGACCACCAACTTGCCGGACGACATGACCTTGTTCCAGACATCGTTCGTACAAGATGCAGCATAGGCAGCCGTCGAGCCCATAGCCACCGACGCAGCCGTTGCCATTGCAAAGAGACGTTTCATTGTTTTCCCCTCCGTTGACTGATGCAGCTTCAAACAACTCAGTTTGATTCGATGCTTCTATTTGTAATGCCCAATTCCGCGATGATGCTAGTTTTCCAGACGCCTTCAGCGCGAACTTCTAGACGGCAGATCAATTCAGGCTCTTTCAGGAAAAGCCTGCACAGCGCATTTGGTTTCGAAGGGGCAGTGAATAGGGCGCCATCGCCAGTTTAGCTTGATCCGGCTGCATCGTTTGCCGGAGCCGTCAACCGCTGGCCCCGTTTCAGTACATCACGCGAAAAATTAACTGAAAATTTGCCATGGGCACCTAGCGTCGTTTCCGGTTTGGACCGCTGGTCCGCGTCGATCATCCGGTGTTCTTTTTTTTGCTTCTGGCGGCCGCAGAATGCGGTTTGGTGGTGTAAATGGCCGGCTTCAACGCCGTTTTTTGTGGCGACGATCCGATAAGGGTCTTTGCCCCGAGCGTACGTGATGGAACTGAAACTGTTCGACCTGCCCTTACTGCCAAGAAAACTGGCAGGCATCCTACCGCTACCCGTACCTGCGCCGGTGTCAGTGCCTTAGTTAATGAAGCCGCATCGCGTGCTGGGTCCGCGAAACCTTCCCTTCAGACGTCGATTGTTCGGGCTGGCTCTCTTTTCGTGAATTCCGGCGACATTTTGGGTTTGCCATGGCCACGATGAATTCAGGCCTCGGCGGCGCTTCCGGATACGGCGAGAACAGCTTTAAGACAAATGGCGTCGATAGCGGTGACCTAGATGATGGTGCCGTCGCCGTCGATGTATCCTCGGTCTTCAACTCGGGCATGGATGTCGCGGGCTCGAACTACACCAGCCTCTACATCAACACGAATGGATCAATCACGTTCGGCGGGGCCGAATCCAATTATAGTGAGACGATCAGTACTGCCAATCATCCGATGATCGCGGCCTTCCTGACGGATGTCGACCTAAACAAGGGCGGCGACATCCATTGGGATCTGGACACCGAAAACGGCACTGTTACGATCACCTGGGACGGCGTGGCGCCTTTTGCCGGATCGGGCAATAATTCGTTCCAGATCGTCCTGACCGACATGGGCGACGGCGATTTCAACGTCGAATTCATCTATGAAGACATCCAGTACACAAGCGGAAGTGGCTTGCAGGCCACCGCTGGCTTCGCCGATGGGACCGGCGATGAAACCGCGCTGGATGGATCTGGTAATTCTTCAACTCTGTCCAACTACGAAACGCATGACTTCGGCACTGGCGGATCGAGCGGCACCTATCAGGGAAATTTTACCTACGGCGTGCAGTCAGATGGGCTGTATTCCGCACCAGAGATTTTTGGCGTCGACGGTGATGACTCCGACATTGAAGGGACGGACAGCGGCGACACGATCTATGGCGGTGAGGACAATGATGGCCTTTCGACCGGCGAAGACACAATCGAGGCTGAATTTGGCGACGACACGATTTTTGGCGGTGATGGCAACGACTCGATCGATGGCGGACAGGGCAACGATACGATTGACGCAGGTAGCGGCAACGACACGGTCGCGGGCGGACTTGGCGATGACAGTATCAGCGCAGGCGATGGCGATGATGTGATCTTTGGTGGGGCCTCCGATGGGATGGGCGTCTCTGAAGACCTTTCTGGATTTACGTTCGACACAGCCAATATATCTTCGTCGGGCAGCGGTGGCGGGCCAGGCGATACGGGCGTCTATGTTGTTTATGACAATGTCGGGACAACAGATCAGGGCACCACAATCCAGGCGCGGATCTCCGTTACATCGCTTGAAGATTCCAGCATCCAGGTGGAATTGGGATATTCTGACAGTATCCCAGTGCGGATCAGCGCCGACGGAAGCGGAGATCCGGGCGATCTTGTCGGACTTCAGATTGAGTTTTTCGACCAGTCGACCGGTCAGCCAATAAAACTCGACAGCGCATTCACATTCCAGGATGTCGACGGATCGACCGAGAGCATCACGATCGGAAAGGATGACGCGCAAACCGTATCTCTATCATCGTCACCAGTCACCAATCTTCAGGTTATCGATAATGGCGATACTTTCACCATTTCAGATGCCAATAATGGAAGCGCGACGAATGTCGAGGAAGATCACTGGGCGACCGTAACGTTCTCGGAACAGTCTTCGATGGAGTTCACGCTCGCCAGCCGCGGACATGAAACACATTATGCATTTGCAACGCAGGATTTTTCGAACACACCGACCACGATTTCAATTCCTGTGGGCGACGACGATACGATCGACGCCGGCGCCGGCAACGACTTGGTTTATGGCGGGGAGGGGGAAAACAGCATGGCGGCGGCACCGGCAACGACACGATTTATGGCGGTAACGGTAACGACACGATCGAGGGCAACGATCAGGACGACACCGTCTTCGGTGGGGACGGGAATGACGTCGTAGATGGTGGTAATGGTGCCGACACGATCTTTGCCGGTAACGGAACGGACTCGATCGGCGGCGGCGGCAACGAGGATCTCATTTACGGTGGCGCTGGTTCCGACACCATCGCGGATGATGGCGGCAGCGGCAGCGACGACACGATCTATGGCGGCGATGATGCAGACAGCATCGATGCCGGGGATGCCGACGATACGGTTTTTGGCGGCAGCGGTGCAGATACCTTATCGACCGGCGCTGGGGACGACACCATTCAAACCGGCACTGGTGGCGATACGGCCTTTGGTGGCGATGGTGACGATACGCTTGGCGATTGGGCCGGGAACCAGGGCAACGACACGCTTTTCGGTGGGGCGGGCAATGACAGCCTGATCGGCGGCGAAGACGATGACACTGTCTATGGCGGCGCCGGCGATGACTCGCTTTCCGGCGGTTCGGGGACCGATACGCTCTATGGCGGCGACGACCAGGACACCTTCTTGGTCGGTGACGACCACGACGGCCAGACGGTCTTTGGGGGTGAGAGCGGCACCGACTGGGACAACCTCAACTTCTACAATTACGCATATTCCGACGGTGTCTCTGTAACTCTGACCGGGAACGGCGCGGGAAATTATGACTTCACGTCCGGTTCCGGCGCTGGATCGTTCGTCGACATAGAGCAGATCATCACCTCGAACAATGCCGATACCATCGACGCGAGTGCCGATACGGGTGGCATGAACATCAACGCCCAGGACGGCGATGATACGGTCGAGGCGGGGGACGGTGCGGACACGCTGTATTTGGGCGACGGTGACGACACCGTCGATGCAAATGCCGGCGCAGATATTCTGTACGGCGAAGCAGGCAGCGACTCGCTGAATGCTGGGACTGGTGACGACACTGTCTACGGTGGAACCGGCGATGACATCATTGATGAGACGCTTGGCGCCAACACGCTTTATGGCGGTGATGGTGCAGACAGGCTGCAGATCGGCATCGGCAACGATACCGTCTTCGGCGGCGAGGGCGGCGACGACCGCGACACGCTGGAAATTTCTGTCGAGGATGCGATTACGGTCACACTGACCGGCGATGAGGCAGGCACCTACGCCGATGACGATGGCGACGACGGCGTCTTCGAAGGCATCGAGGTTTTCGAGCTAACTGAAGAAGCCGACATGGTTTTCGGTGGCGCATCCAACGCCAGCATGACCGTTATTGCAGGCGCGGGGAATGACAGCCTGGTGGGCGGGGGAGGCGACGATCTTCTTTACGGCGGTGATGACCTGGATGTCTTCGTGCTGAATGACGGCTTCGGCGAAGATACGCTGTATGGTGGTGAGGGCGGAAGCGATAGCGACACATTGGACCTCAGTAGCTTGGGGTCCGGCATCACCGTCGCCTATACCGGTGGTGAGGCCGCCACATTCACTGAAGGCAGCGATACTAGCACCTTTGAAGGTATCGAAGGTGTCATCCTGACTGGTCAGGATGATGTGGTCGATGGGACCAGTGACACAGGCGGGCTGTCGATTGATGCCGGTGCCGGGGACGATCAGATCGACGGCGGCTCCGGTCTGGACATCGTTTACGGTGGAACTGGCGATGACGTCCTGGATGGCCTTTCCAACAATGACAAGCTTTATGGTGGAGATGGTGATGACCGGCTGAAAGCAGGCTTCGGCGATGATGATTTCTTTGGTGGCTCGGGGACCGATACGCTCGACATCCAAGGCAGCACCGTCAGCAACTATGCCTTTAAGATCGATCTGAGCTCGGGGAATGACCAGTACGGCAACAGCTACGACTCGATTGAGAATGTTGATCTCGGCAGTAAAGACGACTCGCTTATCGGGTCCGCCGCTGACAACTCGATTGCAGGCCAGGCTGGTAATGACACGGTCGCGGCGGGCGCTGGCCACGACACCGTCTATGGAGGTGACGGCAACGATTCCGTCGATGGCGGGTCCAACAATGACCGGCTATTTGGTGGGGATGGAAATGACACCCTGGACGGCGGTGTAGGCACCGACTCGGTTCTTGGTGGCGCAGGGAATGACCTGGTACAAGGTGGAGGAAACACCGGGAACGCCGATCATGTCTATGGCGGCGATGGAAACGATAGTGTCATTGGGGGCAATGGCGCCGGCGCCGATACGCTATATGGCGATGCAGGCGACGACATCCTCGACGGTCAGGAAGGCGCGGATACGATCTATGGCGGCGACGGCGCCGATACGTTCCAACTGAGCGCGGATTTCGGCAGCGACACAATCTTCGGCGGTGAAGGCGGCACGGACGACGATACGCTGGACCTGAGCGCGTTTGGAACCGGCATTACGGTCACCTTCACCAGCGATGAAGCCGGAACCTTCACGGATGGCACTGATACCGGCACATTCCAGGGTGTCGAGAACGTCCTGCTCACCAGTTTGGACGATGGCTATGACGCGTCGGTCAAAACAGTTGCCACGACGATCGACAGCGGTGCCGGGAACGACTCGGTGGCCACTGGATCAGGCAATGACAGCATCGATGCCGGCACCGGCAATGACATCGCTGCAGGCGGGGCTGGCGATGACCTGATCTATGGCGGTTCCGGCGATGACACCCTGTCGACTGGTACAGGCGAAGATACATTGTTCGGCGGATTAGGCGATGACGTCCTCTCGAACTCAGCCGGTAACGACACGCTGATCGGCGGGTCCGGAAACGACACCCTGACTGCGACGCTGGGCAATGATCTGCTGTATGGCGGGACGGGGAACGATACGCTGGATGGCGGCGTGGATGATGACGCCATTTATGGTGGCGACGACGAGGATTCCATAGATGGGGGCACCGGCGCTGATCTGATCTATGGCGGTGCGGATGCCGACCTCATCTATGGCGGTGACGATACCGACACTGTCTACGCAGGGGATGGCGACGACACGGTCGAGGGTGAAGATGGCAATGACATCATCTTTGGCGGTGCCGGCAACGACACCTTCCTGATCGAGGGTGGCCACGACACCATCTATGGCGGCGATGGTAACGACGACATCGAACTTGCGGCTGGGGGCAATACGGCGTTTGGCGGCGACGGGGCGGACAGATTTTCGACCCGCGGATCAAACTGGGACAAGACCATTGTCGGTGGCGAAGGTGGTTTGGATCAGGACATCATCACCTTCGAGTTGGAAAGCGATGCGGCCGATGCCGTCGATGTGACCTTCACAGGTGATGAAGATGGGACCGCCCTCATTCGCGGCCAGACCATCACGTTCAGTGAAATCGAGGGGATCGAAGGTACCCAGGTCAAAGACACCATCGATGCCAGCGCTAGCAGCACGGCCAAAACGCTTTCCGGTCTGGCGGGCAATGATACGATCCATGGCGGCGGCGGCAATGATCTGGTCTATGGTGGAGATGACCAGGACGTCATCCTGATCAGTGATGGCTTCGGTACCGACGCAATCTATGGCGGCAAAGGTGGGACCAACAGCGACACGATCGACCTGAGTTCTCTGGGGTCGGGCATCACGGTTACCTATACCGGCGATGAGGCCGGAACGTTCACGGACGGGACTGATACCGGTGCGTTCTATGGTATCGAGAACGTCATCCTGACTGAACAGGAAGACGATTTTGATGCAACCAACGACACCCTCGGGGTCAGCGTAGATGGTGGCGGCGGTGACGACACGCTGATCGGAGGCACGGGCGGCGACACCCTGGCAGGCGGCAGTGGCGAGGATACCATACAGGGCGGCATCGGTGGTGACACGCTGTACGGTGGCGATGGCAACGACAGCGTCGACTCCACCAGCAGCGAAGATGACACGCTCTATGGTGGCAGCGGAAACGATATCCTTTCCGATAACAGCACGAACGGCACGTCCGAAGACACGTTCTTCGGTGGGGCCGGCAATGATACTATCAACAGCAATTCAGGCTCGGACCTGACCTATGGCGGTGACGGCAATGACGTCATCAACGAGTCCGGCGGCGCCGCTGACACGGCCCACGGTGATGCTGGCGACGACACGATCACCGTTGGGATTGGGGACGATCTGGTCTATGGCGGCACAGGACAGGACGTTCTGTTCGGCGGAACCGGCGATGACACAGTTTATGGTGGCGACAACGAAGATACGATCGACGCCGGTGATGCAAATGATGACGTCTTCGGCGGCTCGGGTGCTGACCGGATCAGCGGCGGTGGCGGCAACGACACCCTGACGGGTGGTGCAGGGGACGATACCTTCGTCGTTACGGCCTCGGGCGGTGACGATACCATCACTGATTTCGGCACTGGCACCGACCAGATTGACACCTCGGCCCTGACTGACCTTGGCAATGCCCTCACGAACCAGGACGGTTCGGTGACGGCCGATGAGGTCACCGTCACCGGGGGCGGTGGCTCTGATCAAATCCTGACCTTCCCATCGGGCGAAACCGTCGCCGTCCCAGACGGAACCATTGATACTTCGTCCCTAGCGAGCCAGTTCGCCTCTCTCGTTGCCATGGGTGTTCCGCCATGCTTTGCGCCCGGTACGCGGATCGCCACATTGGGTGGCGAGGTCCCGGTAGAACTGCTCAAACCCGGTGATATGATTCAGACGGCCGATCGAGGGGCGCAGCCACTCAGGTGGATCGGAAGACGCGAGGTCGTTTTCGACGCCGACAACCCGCGTGGCGACAAGGACAAACCGATCGAGATTAAGGCAGGGGCGCTTGGCCAAGGTCCCGAAGGCCCATTGCCGCGTTGCACCCTTGTCGTCTCTCCGCAGCACCGCATGGTCCTGAGCGGCCCGGCGATTGCCAAGACCTTTGACGCCCCAGAGGTCTTTGCTATCGCCAAGGCGCTTACCGGTCTGACAGATGTCCGGCGCATGAAAGGCAAACGCCAGATTACCTATTATGCGCTGCTGTTCGACCGACATGAGGTAATCTTCGCCGAGGGGGCCCCGACCGAGAGCTTCCGCCCAGGGCCCGTCGCTTTGGCGGCGTTTTCACCCGAACATCGGGCAGAGATCTTTGAGATTTATCCGGGTCTAGCAGATGATCCAGAAACTGCTCTCGGTCCGCTGGCGCGATCCAGCATCAAACGGCGAGAGATCGAAGCACTTCTTTCGGCGCATGGCAGTCTGTCTTCTGGCCCAAATGATCTGACTTCCGTCTGACACCTGTACCAGCAAAACCCCAGCCGCTCTTATGGGTTTCTCATACCCTTCAACGGCAGCACGGAATTTGTGGTGGGACTTGCCGTGCGAAGAGATCTGGCTCACTCTTAAGGTGTTCAGATGTGCGATTAGCGCATTGTAAGCGACACCGGGAGAATTCAGCGACGATGTTTGGACCGCTCGCCAATCCCACATATGCAAGGCTGTTCTCGGCGCAGGTAATCGCTCTGGTTGGTACCGGATTGACCACAGTTGCGCTCGCGTTGTTGGCCCATGCGCTGGCGGGTGAGAATGCGGGACTGGTCTTGGGCACTGCTCTTGCCATCAAGATGGTGGCCTATGTGACGCTTGCGCCGATCGCGGGCGCTCTGGCTCAGGCAGTCCCGCGTCGAACGTTCTTAATCACCTTGGATCTGGCGAGAGCAGCGATTGTCCTGTGTCTGCCCTTCGTCACGGCGGTTTGGCAGATCTATGTGCTGATCTTCTTGCTGCAGGCATGCGCGGCCGGGTTCACACCGGTCTTTCAGGCCACGATCCCCGATATCATCAAGGAGGAGCAGGAGTACACCAAGGCACTCTCGCTTTCGCGCCTGTCCTATGACCTGGAAAGCTTGGTCAGCCCCGTGCTGGCGGGCGTTGCACTATTGCTGGTCAGCTTCAGCACGCTCTTTGTGGCCAATTCGGTTGCCTTCGTGATCTCGGCGTTGTTGGTGTTTTCGACGACGCTGCCGAGGCCAGTGGAAACCATAAAGATCGCCGGTGTTTTCGCCCGCACGACATTTGGCATCAGGGCTTATCTTGGAACGCCGCGCTTACGCGGCCTGTTGGCCATGTCGATGGCAGTCGCGGCGGGTGGCGCCATGGTGATTGTCAATACCGTGGTCTACGTGCGCACGGCCCTGGGAATGGGCGAGCCGGAGACAGCGCTGCTTTTGGCGGCGTTCGGGGGCGGCTCGATGGCCGCCGCGCTGATCATGCCGCGGCTTCTTGAAAAAGTTGACGACCGTACGGTCATGGTGGCCGGCGGGGTGTCGATGGCCTTGGCATTGTTCTGCGGGATAGCCCTGCCTGGTTTCACTGTGGTCGCACTCCTTTGGTTCATTCTGGGCGCGGGCTATTCCGCGACGCTTTTACCAGCGGGAAGGCTGTTGCGGCGCTCGTCTTCCGAAGCCGATCGCCCTGCTTTCTTCGCCGCCCAATTCGCACTCTCTCATGCCTGCTTTCTTGTCACCTACCCGCTGGCCGGATGGGTGGGCGGTGCGTTCGGTCTGGCGGCGGCATTCGTCGTTTTGGGCATGCTTGTGGTTTGTTCGACCGGTGTAGCGCTGCTGATCTGGCCAGCCCATGATCCGGTTGAGCTGGACCATCATCATGCTGCGTTCGATCATGAGCATCTTCACGTACACGACGAACACCATCAGCATGAGCACGAAGGTTGGGAAGGCCCTGAACCGCACGCGCATCCGCATCGGCATGGACCCTTGCACCATAGCCATGCATTCGTCATCGATGCGCATCATGAGAGATGGCCATCTTAAAGGCTCTGGTGTTCAATGGCGCGCCAATTCTCGACAATCCTTGCTTGCTATGCATAGTGACAGAAGCGAGCCGGTCGACGCACCCCATGCAAGCTTTGCATACGGCAGGTTTCCCGTCAGGCGCATTTTAGCATGTCATCGGGCAAAGCCGTCCAACAGAGATAGAATCGCGCCCGTGGTAGTTTCATAGGCGTTTCTGCTGAACACGGAGACTGCCCATGGCCGACATCTCGATCGATTGGGAGCGTAGTGGAACTGACGTGGGACGTACCGTCTTGCGCAAGAGTTCGGCAGACAGTCAGCAGGACACCCGGATCTCGAATGGCATCATCAATCGCTGTGAAAAGATCGGTGACATCTCGCATGAAGATATGGCCGACCTGTCCCGACGTTTTGACTCGCACTATGAAGGGTCCTCGAAAGCACCCCTGAGAGGCGATAGCCCATCCTTTCGGGGCAACATTGCGGCGCAGTCGTTTGGCAGCGGTCTTTCGATGGGAACCAGCGATCTTGTTGCGCTGACCGACACGCAGCAATCGGCCCTTGTACCCCGATCCCTGAGCATCGCCTTGTTGATCGACGGCGACGATATCAGTGCCCGCCTTCAGGGCGGTAGAGCGATGAACCTGCGAAGGTCATCGGCACTGGCAGTCAGCCTGGGCGAGCCTGCCCAAATGAGCACCGAAGTCGCGGCAGGGACCGCCGCAAAAACGATCGTGGTTCAATGCAACCCTGATATGTTGCGCGATGATGAACTTTGCACTGCAGTAGATCGGCTTACCGGATCGACTTGGGTTAAAGCGCTATCGGTTCCGGCGCGCTGGAACCTGATGGCGGCAGAGATGCTGGCTCCACAGACGGACGGGCTCAGCCAGCGTCTGATGGCCGAAGGCTTTGCGCTCGACATGGTGTCGACGATGCTGGAGTATCTTTCTGACCGAAGCCAAAGCCCGGCGAAGCTTTGCGTCCGTGACAAGTCCCGACTGCTGCGCGTGCGTGATATGATCGAAGCAGATCCGCATGCGGATCACTCGTTAGGTGCTTTGGCGCGGGAAGCTGGGATCAGTGTCGCGACATTGAAGCGGAAATTTCCGGCGATGTTTGGGACATCCGTGATCGCCTATCTTCGCGATTTCAGGCTCGACAAGGCCCGAGACGGGATCTGCACTCAGGGTTGGACGATCGCCGAAGCTGCGCATTTCGCGGGTTACGCCCATGCCAGCAACTTCACCACCGCGTTCCGCCGACGCCACGGGATCACGCCGGGTGCGATCGCCAGCAGTTAGCCGTTCGCATAAGACTTTGCGCTTCAAGCATAATCCTGAGTGATCGACTCGTTGATCCGCGTTTTGCAGTGTCGTCGTCGAACGGTATTGGGGGCAGACACTTATGCGACCGGCAAAACAATGGACTATGATGATCGCCGGAATGCTGGCGTGCCAGGCGGCGCCTTTTTTTGCCGCGCCTTCTATGGCTCAGACAACTGACGAAGAAGAACTGCAAGGCGGCGAGATCGTCGTCACTGCGCGCCTGATTGAAGAGCCGATCCAGCGCATCCCGTTTGGCGTTACGGTGATCGACACGGCGGACGTCGACAACCGCGCGATAGACGGATCGCTGAGCCTATCGCGGGCGACCCCCGGCCTGAACAGCGCCGGATTCGGCGTGCGAAACGGTTTTTTCCCCAATGTTCGGGGCGTCGGATCGTTCTTTCCCTTGTCGGGCGATGACGCATCTGTGCCGGTGTTCATCGACGGCATTCCTTTGGCGGTAAGATCGCAGGACAGGGATCTTTTCGACGTTCAGCGCGTCGAGGTTCTGCGCGGCCCGCAAAACACGCTTTATGGTCGCAACGCCCAGGCAGGTGCCATCAGTATCACGTCGATCCCACCGAGTTTTACACCAGCAGCGCAGATCAACGGAGAAGTTGGAAATGATGGCTATGGCCGATTTGAAGCGGCGGTGACGGGACCGCTGACCGAGGATATCGCGGGGCGCATCGCGGTTCGGGTCCGCACGAACGGTGGCGATGTGCTCAACGATGCAGCACCTGAGGTCATGCGGTCCGGCAATGTCGCGAACCTGGCGGGATCACTGCTATGGGACATCTCTGAAAGCACCGAGGCCCGCCTGAATGTGCGTTATGGCAACTATGACGAGATCCCTTTGGGGCCGTTGTTTGCCGACTTTCCTACCTTTCCCAGGGCCTTCCAGGACACCTCGCCGATCTACGAGCTTGAAACCTTGGGGGTGGGCCTGACCGTCGAGCACGAGTTCGGGAACGGCATCAATCTGACGTCGATCACCGGATTTCAAACCTACCAGACGTTCTTCACCCAGGACGACTCGGACGGCTATATCTTCGAAGCGATCACCGGATTTCCGGCCGTCTTTGCGAACAACCCAGCCGCAGATTTCAGGGTCATTCAGGACGATGATGTGCAACTTTCGCAGGAATTGCGCTTGGACGGCGCGATCGGCGACGGCGGGTCGTGGGTCGGCGGCGTCAGCTTCTACCGCAATGCCCTGGACCTGAGCGCCGAGTTCAACTCCACCGGTTTTGTGATCGGCACATTCGACAATGACTTCGTAACAAACAGCTATTCGATTTTTGGAGAGGTGACTTACCCAGTCACCGATGCTTTGAGGGTTTTTGGAGGTCTTCGCTACACTCTGGAACAGAAGGATTTCGAGACGGTCTTCACCGATGGGTCGGGCGGCACCCTTGGCATATCAGCGTCAGATACTGGTGATGAAACGTTTAACCTGCTGACGGGCCGCGCTGGTATTACTTACGACTTAGTGCCGACTGTGACCGCATTCGCATCCGTTGCGCGGGGCGGCAAGACCGGCGGATTTCAACTGGGTGATCTGGACGTGCGGGCGGGGCGCTCGGTCAGCAGTTTTGAAAATGCGCTGACATGGACGGGCGAGGTGGGTGTTCGCGGCACCTTATTGGATGACCGGATCAGTTTTGCGGCTTCGGGTTTCTTCAACGACACCAAAGACGAGCACCTTCAGGTTTTCGATCTGACCACGTTCGAATTCATCATCGAAAACGCCGATACCCGGACATATGGGTTCGAGTTGGAAGGCGCGTTTCAAGCCACGCCGTGGCTTAGCTTTGACGGGTCCCTGGCGTTTCTGGAAACCGAGATCACAGACTCTGACGATCCGACTGTAAGTTCTGGCAATGAAGTGCCCTATGCTCCACGGCTCAGCTTTGCCGTTGGGACCGAGGTTCAGCAGGACCTCAACGTCTACGGCTATGACGGCGCTGTGATCGCACGGGCGGAATATCAGTTCACCGGTGACAGGAAAGGCGATGCCCAGAATCTGGTGTCCCTGGACAGCTACGGGCTGGTCAATCTGCGGGTCGGGTGGAGCGGTGAGCATTTGGATGTGTATGCTTTCGCTGAAAATGTCTTCGACACCGACTATGTCGATGCGATCGGGATATTCGGAAACGGCCCAACCGGAGCCCCCGTCACATCAGCGTCGCCTGGCCTGCCAGCCCAATATGGCGCAGGCCTGACGCTTAAATTTTAACTGATGCAGGGACCAAACCATTGAGCGGCGCAAAGCCTCGATCAGCCATCAGCCGTTTGATCGCACCGGTAAAGTTCAGGATCATCGCGGCGTGCGCGCTGCAGGTCGTCGCGTCGATCGCTGGCCTGGTTCCGTTCATTGCCGTGGCCGAGATTGCTCGGGCACTTGCCGTCGACAACGACCCTGACCGCGCCGTGACGAT
This sequence comes from Pseudomonadota bacterium, assembly GCA_039028795.1. Taxonomy (GTDB): domain Bacteria; phylum Pseudomonadota; class Alphaproteobacteria; order Rhodobacterales; family Rhodobacteraceae; genus Thermohalobaculum. The sequence goes on along the minus strand of JBCCHJ010000067.1, from coordinate 1,975 downwards.
CGCCTGGCTGGCGGCTTTGGCCTTGGCCATTCGCCTTGCCAGCATTCTAAGTGTGGGGGTCCTGACCCATCTGACCGATGGGGATCTGCAATTGCTGCTGCGACGCAGGATTGCCGGCCGGATCGCCCAGGCGCCGTTGTCGTGGTTCTCGAAGACCAATAGCGGCACGTTGAAAAAGGCGGTTCAGGACGATTTCACATCGTTTCATGACATTGTCGGCCACGCCTTCACGATGCTGGTTGGCGCCGCCTGCGTACCCATCGGCGCCCTGCTTTACCTTGCTTATGTCGATTTATGGCTGGTGCCTGCAGCGTTGGTTCCGGTTGCCATTGGCGGCAGCATCTTGGCCAGCCAGATGAAGGGCCAGGGCGAAAAGATGGACGCCTATGAAGAGGCGATGGCCAGTGTGAATGCTGCGGCCGTCGAATATGTGAACGGCATCGCCGTGATCAAAACCTTCAGCGGTACCGGGCGTGCGTTTTCGCGGTTCATCGAACGCGGCAACGCGTTCTTCGATTACTTCTGGAATTGGGTAAAGAACGTCCTGACCCAGTCCGCGCTGATGGAACTGGTTCTGTCGCCGCCCTCCAGCATTACCTTTGCGGCGGGTTTCGCGCTGCTCTTTTCGGCAACTGGTATGATCCAGCCGATCGACGGCTTTGCCCTGGTCGCAATCGCGCCACTGATCACTGCGCCGTTCATGAGCCTTGCCTTCGCCCAGCACAACTTTCAGCAGGCCGCCAAGGCCGCGGAACGGCTGAGCGGCATGCTTGACACGCCGGTGCTTACAAAGCCGGACGCCCCCCGCGAACCAGAGGGGCACCGCGTTGTGTTTGACGGCGTATCTGCAACCTATGACAGTCAGAACAACGTCTTGCACGATATCGACCTGGTGCTGCAGCCGGGGACGACGACCGCGCTGGTCGGTCCATCCGGGTCGGGCAAAAGCACGCTCGCGCGGCTGTTGCCCCGTTTCCTCGACCCGAACGCGGGAAAGGTTGAAATAGGCGGGGTGCCAATCACCGAAATGGCGCCAGAGCGGCTCTATCAGATGCTCGGGTTTGTCTTTCAGGACGTCCGCCTACTTCGGAAAACGGTGCGCGAGAACATCGCCCTTGGGGCGCCAGAAGCCGATCAGGCGGCGATCGAGGCCGCTGCCCGCACTGCCCGCATCCATGACCGGATTGCTGCGCTCTCGGATGGATACGACACTGTGCTGGGTGAGGGCGTCGTTCTGTCGGGTGGGGAATCCCAACGGCTTACCATCGCAAGGGCATTGCTGGCTGATCCGCCGATTATGGTTCTGGACGAGGCCCTGGCCTTCGCCGATGCAGAAACCGGCGCCGCACTGCGCGAGGCGCTGGCCAAATGGACCGGCAAGCGCACCTTGCTGATCGTGGCCCACGATCTGACATCGATCGCACATGCAGATCAGATCTGCGTGCTGGAGGCCGGCCTCATCGTGGCACGTGGAAGCCACAGTGAGCTGTTGGCCGCAAAAGGTCTTTACGCCGATCTTTGGCAGGCTACTGAACGCGAGACCGCGGCATGATCAAGATGCTGGTCAAGGTCGCAGGTGCCGAGCACCAAAACACCCTTAGGCGCTTGATCTTCGGACTGGTGTTGGAAGGCCTGCTAATTGGGCTGGGGCTGGTGACGCTATTGCCGTTCCTGTCCGCATTGATGGTGGAAGATTACGGCGCAGCGTTGATGTGGTGGGCCGTGCTGGCGGGATTTCTGGCCCTCTACGCCATCGTACGCGTGCGCACCCAGCTTCATGGCTATGTCTCGTCCATTGCGTTGGGCCGCGCGCTTTACGCCCGTCTTGGCGCACATATTGCAAAGCTGCCGCTGGGCTGGTTTTCAGAACAGCGCACCGGAGAGCTTGCCGTCATGTCAAGCCGGGGCGTGGTCGAGATTGTCTCTGGCGTTGCCCACCTGCTCAGACCGGTTGTCATCATGTCCACGACACCGG
>JBCCHJ010000066.1:0-33497 GCA_039028795.1 Pseudomonadota bacterium | reverse complement strand
GAGAACCCGTTGGATGTGGGCGGTGACAATGACTACAATCTGACGGTCCAGGTCACGGACGGGTTTAACAATGTTGCGCAGCCGATTCTGGTGACAGTGACGGATGTGATCGAGAACAGTTTGCCGGTTGCGGTGGATGACAGTTTCACCCTTGGTGGATTGGGGGCCGGAAACTTCGATGTGCTGGCCAATGACTTTGACCCGGATCCGGGTGATACGCTGTCGCTGGTCTCGGTTTCGGTTGATCCGGCAGAGGGCGTGGCCTCGATCAATTTCGACAACACGGTCAGCTTCCAGCCGGCACCGGGGTTCTCAGGCGATGCAGAGATCGACTACGTCATCCGCGACAACCTGGGGGCGACGGACAGTGCGACCCTGACAGTGGCGGTTGCTGTGAATCCCCCGCCGTTCATCTCAGAACCGGTGTCGTTCGAAGTGCCGGAAAACCAGTCCCTTGCGGCGAATCTGCAGGCGTTCGACCTGAACGGCGACCCGATCACCTGGTCGATCGCCGGTGGTCCGGATGCTGATCTGTTCTCGATCGATCCGATGACCGGCGTGCTGACCTTCAACGAAAACCCGGATTTCGAGAACCCGTTGGATGTGGGCGGTGACAATGACTATAATCTGGTTGTCCGGGCCTCTGATCCATTCGGCGGCACTGAAGCGCCGATCCTGGTGACAGTCACGGATGTGCTCGAGCCAGGTGATAACCAGCCTCCGGAAATCCAACCGATCTTCGGTCAGAACCCGGATGAAGACGTCACGCTGTTCATTTCCGAGTTCAGCCAGGGCCCGATCGTCACAATCGAAGCGATTGATCCGAACAACGATGCGCTGGAATTCCGTCTGTTCGGCGAGGATGCGGCGCTCTTTGATCTGAACCCGGTGACCGGTGTCTTGTCGTTGATCCAGCCAGTGCCTGGGCCCACCGGAAGCTTCGATACCGATTCGATCTACGAACTTACGGTTCAAGTCTCGGACAATGCCGCACCGGTGGAAGGCACGGATGAAGTGACGCTTCTGCTACCGCTTTTCACCTCGGCCTAAGGTTCGGTGTCTGGAAGACAGACGCTTAACGCAAGATCAGTGCCCCGCATCGTCTGAGATGCGGGGCATTTTTTATGTTTGCGTGATCTGAGGGGCCATGGTTCTTTGGCGATGGCATTTGCGTCCGGACAGGGGTGATGCTAAATAAGTCATAAATACTGTCCTAAATTGGGCAGACCTCAAGAAGACGGAGCGCAAAATGGCGGTTATCGCCTCACAAATTTCTACGCGCAGCGCGGAATATTCGGACAACCGGGATCAAATGGTTTCGGCCCTGGAGGTGGTTCTAAACGCCGTCGAAATTGCACGTCAAGGTGGCGGTGAGAAAGCCCGGGAACGCCATGTTTCGCGCGGCAAACTTCTGCCCCGCGACAGGGTGGACCAGTTGTTGGACCCTGGCACGCCTTTCTTGGAAATCGGGGCAACTGCAGCGCATGAGATGTATGATGGCGAAGCCCCCGGCGGCGGGGTGATCGCAGGGGTCGGCCGGATCAAAGGCCGTGAATGCCTGATCGTCTGCAATGACGCCACGGTCAAGGGCGGCACCTACTATCCGATGGGGGTTAAAAAGCACCTACGCGCCCTGGAAATCGGTCAGCAGAACCGACTGCCGTGCCTTTACTTAGTGGATTCCGGCGGGGCAAATCTGCCGCATCAGGCCGATGGTTTCCCCGATCGCGAGCACTTTGGACGCATCTTCTACAATCAGGCCAATATGTCGGCACAGGGGATCCCGCAGATCGCCGTGGTTATGGGGTCGTGCACGGCGGGCGGGGCCTATGTTCCGGCGATGTCGGATGAGACGATCATCGTCAAAGAACAGGGCACGATCTTTTTGGCCGGCCCGCCCCTGGTGAAGGCCGCGATCGGAGAAGTTGTGACCGCCGAAGAACTGGGCGGTGGCGACACCCACACACGGCTGTCAGGGGTCGCGGACCATCTGGCCGAGGATGACTATCACGCACTGGCCCTGGCCCGGCAGATCGTGGGCACCCTGAATCGGGAAAAGCAGGTTGATGTTGTCCTGCAGGCGTCCGAGCCTCCCGCCTATGACCCGGATGAGATCATGGGAATCGTCCCCCAAGACTGGCGCAAACCCTATGACGTACGCGAGGTGATCGCCCGGGTCGTGGACGGATCGCGATTGGAGGAATTCAAGCCCCGCTATTCCAAGACCGTTGTCACAGGGTTCGCCCATATCCACGGCATCCCCTGTGGGATCATCGGCAACAACGGGGTGCTCTACTCAGAAAGCTCGGTGAAGGTGGCGCATTTCATCGAACTTTGTTGCCAGCGCAAGATCCCCCTGGTCTTCTTGCAGAACATCACGGGCTACATGGTCGGCAAGAAATACGAGGCCGAGGGCATCGCCAAGCATGGCGCCAAGATGGTCCATGCGGTTGCCACGGCGCAGGTGCCGAAGGTAACGATGATGATCGGAGGAAGCTTTGGTGCCGGGAATTACGGCATGTGCGGTCGCGCCTATTCCCCGCGCTTCCTTTGGTCCTGGCCGAATGCCCGGATCTCGGTCATGGGTGGGGAGCAAGCCGCAGGTGTCTTGGCTACGGTGCGCCGGGCTTCAGTGGAAAAAGCCGGCGGAACGTTCACCGAAGAGGACGAAGCCGCGATCAAGCAACCGATCATCGAAAAGTTCGAACGGGAAAGCCATTGCCTCTATGCCTCGGCCCGGCTGTGGGATGATGGGGTGATTGACCCGCGCAAGACGCGGGACGTTCTGGGGCTTTCCCTTTCAACGGCCCTGAATGCGCCGATCCCTGATTTCCACTTCGGCGTCTTCAGGATGTGACGCCATGAAGGTGACCGCAATCAACTCCGACCAAGCGCCTGCACCCGCGGGGACCTATGAAAATGCGCTTTTGGCGGAAGGTGTCCAAGATCTTTTGTTCATCAGCGGTCAGGTGCCGGTCAGCTTCAGCGAAACGCCTGCAGACTTCGCCGGCCAGGCGGCCCAAGTCTGGACGAATATTGACGCCCAGCTTCAAGCTGCAGGCATGAGCAAAGACAATCTGGTGAAAGCTACGACTTTCTTGGCAGACCGTTCTTACGCAGCAGAGAATCGCGATGTTCGTAGCGCCTATCTAGGTGACAAACGCATCGCACTGACGGTGGTCGTGTGTGAGATCTTCGACTCCGATTGGTTGATCGAAGTCGAAGCAATTGCAGCGAGGTAGCCTTTGTGAGGGACCGATTCTCAGGGCTGAAAAAGATGGCAGGTGATCTCGCCAATTCGGCGTGGGATTCTTTGCCGGAGTTTACGCTGACCTCAGATGTTGAGGTACCGGTCTATGTGATCCACCACGAGCCGGAAGCCGAGGACTACGAAATCCTCTGCGATTTCGAAGGTTTCATGACTGCCAATCAGAAATCATTCCTGGCTCGACCAGTTCTGCGAGTTTGGGCAGGTCGCCAGGATTTTGAGCGGCATATCTTTGCCCGCCGCCTGCGCGAAGATTTCACCGCCCAGTTCGAGATCCTGCGCATGGCCTTGCGTGCTGAACGGGACGAGAAGAACTGGAAGTTACCAGGCATTGGCGATGTTTTGCTTTGGGGTCTCTCCCTCGGCAGTGAAGTCGTTGGCTCGATCATCCTCTGGCTTGCAATGGAGCCGGGCCAGAAAGCCATCGGCCGGATCACCAGTATTTTTCGCCGATCTGCTTTTGATCGCAGCGTCCAGGACGGCAGCGCCGAGCAACAGCTCGAGACGCTCATCAAAGAAAAGAAGGGCGTCATCGACGAAGCCCTTGCCCGGATCGAGATCGCCCTTCACCGGGCTCTTTATGCTTATGCCTGGCGCGGGCAACGTCCGGGACCTATGACTGGTATTGATCGGGAGGCCTGGCCGTTGCCCAGCTTTGTCACAGACCAGATGGAGGCATGAAATTGTCTCACCGCATCAAAACGTCCGTTCTTCATATTGCCAAAAATACCTCGGAGGTTTGGAGGCAGAGCCTCCAATTTGGCCCGAAGGGCCGACCCGCCACCGCCTGACAGGATCGTTGATGTTCACAAAAATTCTGATCGCCAATCGTGGAGAAATCGCTTGCCGTGTGATGCAGACGGCGCGCCGTATGGGCGTGGCTACTGTTGCCGTGTACTCAGATGCAGATGCCGCGGCCAAGCATGTCGCCATGGCCGACGAAGCTGTGCATATCGGTCCGGCGCCAGCCCGTGAAAGCTATCTGGTTGCCGAAAAGATCATCGAGGCCGCGAAGACGACGGGTGCCCAGGCGATCCACCCAGGCTACGGGTTTCTTAGTGAAAATCCGGACTTTGTCGAAGCGGTCGAGGCCGTGGGATTGACATTTATCGGCCCCTCGGCCGATGCCATTCGAAAGATGGGCCTGAAGGACGCCGCCAAGCGACTTATGGAACAGGCTGATGTCCCTGTCGTCCCGGGCTATCATGGCGACGAACAGGACCCATCTTTTCTGGCGTCCGAAGCTGAAAAGATTGGTTTCCCCGTCCTGATCAAAGCCTCCGCCGGCGGCGGCGGCAAGGGCATGCGTCTCGTTGAGGATGTGGCGAAATTCGATGACGCATTGGCTTCGGCGCAACGCGAAGCTGAAGCTGCGTTTGGCGATAAAAAAGTGCTGGTCGAGAAGTTTATAACCTCGCCCCGACATGTCGAAATCCAGGTCTTCGGCGATGGCGACAAAGCAATCCACTTGTTCGAAAGGGATTGCTCGCTGCAACGCCGCCACCAAAAGGTGATCGAGGAAGCCCCCGCCCCTGGCATGACCGAAGAGGTCCGCAACGCTATGGGGGCCGCCGCTGTCCGTGCCGCCGAATCCATTGGCTACAAAGGGGCAGGCACGGTGGAGTTCATTGTCGACGGCTCGAACGGGCTGAGGCCCGACGCGTTCTGGTTCATGGAGATGAACACCCGCCTGCAGGTGGAACACCCCGTAACTGAAGAGGTCACCGGCGTCGATCTGGTGGAATGGCAGCTGCGCGTTGCGGCGGGCGCGCCCTTGCCCGTGCGCCAAGAAGATCTGACCATCAATGGCCATGCCTTCGAGGCCCGGATCTACGCCGAAGATGCCGCGAAAAAGTTCATGCCGCAGACCGGACCGCTGGAGCATCTGATGTTTCCCAAGGCAGGGGTCCGGATCGACGCGGGCGTCAGACCCGGGGATCGGATCACGCCGTTCTATGATCCGATGATCGCGAAGGTCACAGTCCACGGCGCTGACCGGAATGAGGCCCTTGGAAAGTTGCGTGCGGCCCTGGCTGCAACGGAAGTGGCGGGAACCATGACCAATGTAGCCTTCCTCTCCGCCTTGGCCACCCATGATGGGTTCTCGAAAGGAGATGTTGATACCGGCCTGATCGACCGTGATCTGGCGAAGCTGACGGATAAACCAGAAACGCCTATGGCTGCGACGGCCTTGGCGGCACTCGCGGCACTCGATCTGCTGAAGCCGCGCGACCCACAGTCGCCATGGGACAACACCGATGGCTGGCGGCTCTGGGGTTCGGCAAAGCAAGGGGTCTTCCTGAATCAAGGCGCTGATGTGGTCCATGCTGAAGTGACGACGCTGTCGGCCAATCGCTTCGGCATTACCGTGGCTGATACCGAAGGCACCCTGACCGTTGAACGGACGGAAACCGGGTATGCGGTCGATGACGGCACGCACAGGGCCCAAGCAAGCGTTGTCCAGCACGGGCCGAAGGTCACTGTATTCACAAATGGGTTTGCCCATGGGTTCACCATTCCGGATGTGCTTGCCGTTGCAGCGGAGGAGAGCAGCGGCGGAAACTCCGTGGTTGCCTCGATGACCGGCCTGATCAAAGCCGTCCAGACCGAACCGGGCGCCAAAGTGTCGGCTGGGGATGTCCTGATCCTGATGGAGGCCATGAAGATGGAGCATACGTTGACTGCGCCTCGGGATGGCGTGGTTGCGGATGTGTCGGCTAAGTCTGGGGATCAGGTCGAAGAGGGCGCTGTTTTGATTGTCTTGGAAGACCAGGGCGGCTGACGCTGACTGTCGAACTGGGTCACAAGACCCGGTCCACACGTCGCACGGGAGCAGATGATGGAATTCGAAACGATCAGCATCGGAACCGATGACCGCGGGGTTTCGACCCTGACCTTGGACTTGCCGGAAAAACACAACGCTTTGGCACCGCAGATGATCCATGATCTGCATAAGGCTGCTGACCAGTTGGGCAGTGACCCGAGGGTACGCGCCGTTATTCTGACGGGGGCGGGAAAGTCCTTTTGCGCAGGTGGCGATCTTGGCTGGATGAAAGAACAGTTCAGCGCCACGCGGGAACACCGTATCGTCGAGGCGCGCAAGCTCGCCCATATGCTGGGCGCGATGAATGAGTTGCCAAAGCCGCTGATCGGGCGGATCAATGGCCAGGCCTATGGCGGCGGTATGGGCATGATCTCGATCTGTGATGTCTCCGTTGCCGTGGAGGCTGCGAAGTTTGGGTTCACCGAGACGCGGCTGGGCCTGATCCCGGCGACGATCTCGCCCTATGTGCTGGCAAGGATGGGTGAGGGAATGGCGCGGCGGGTTTTCGCCTCCGCGCGGTTGTTTGGGGCCGAGGAAGCACGCGATCTGGGTCTGATCGCCAAGGTGGTGTCAGAGGCCGACCTGGACGCAGCGGTCGAGGCGGAAGTCGCCCCCTATCTGGCCGCGGCACCCGGGGCCATCGCCGCCTCGAAGCGCCTGTCCCGTAGTCTAGGTCCTCAGATTGACGACGCCACGATCGAGCGAACCATCGCAGCATTGGCCGATAGCTGGGAAGAGCCAGAAGCGCACGAAGGCGTCTCGGCCTTCTTTGATCGACGCAAACCGAACTGGACTGGTGCCTAAACTGGAACGGCTGTAGGTGTCTCCCGGGTTCGTTCGCTGTCTTCTTGGATTCGGCTCGGTGTGTTCGGGGCCGCATCCGATTAACGGCAGCGCATTCCAGGCATTTGCCCTGGCGCGGCCTTCAAGCAGTTTTCGTCCAAGCATGAGAGTTCAGATCAAGTGAGAACTGCCCGACAAGCGGCACCAGATCTGTGCCCGTCCAGACCGCCATCGGACACGACTATCTCGCCGTTGACGGGTACGGCACCATGACTGCTGATCCAACCGGGGATGGCGCCGGTCGTGACGACTTGGTCAATTTGGAACGTCGTTAAGTTCAGCCTTAAGACCTGGGTGTGATCAACCTTGCGATCCTGAGGATAACCAAGGTTGCCAATCAGATAGATTTCATCGCCAACCAATGTGGCCGAATGGAAATCCGTCGGCGGAAAAACGTCGCGGGGGTATGCGAACATCGATAGCCCACCCTGACCGTCGTGCACAAAGACATCATTGTAGATCTGGAAATCCTCGTCGTAGTAGTCTTCATGTTCGCCCGCGACTTGCACCCATCGGCCGTCAGGAAGCTTTGTTGTCGACATGCCAAATCGGTCGAAGCTCCAAATCGCCGGGGATTTGTAATCCCGCTGACCGCGGCCAAACGCATCGTGCGCCTCGAATGCTGACATTCCGGTCCGAACCATTTCCCGCCAAAGCGCGAAGTCCACTTGCTCTGGGTTGGCTTGCCCGAACACGCGGTACTTTTGAGCATCGAACTGGTTCGGCGAAATCTGCTGTTTGGGTATGCGCACCGCCCCGGTCAGTTTGCGGATGACCTCGCCTGTGAAATCGCCCGGCGCGGCGCCTGCTGCGATCAGCAGAAGCGCAATGTTCAGACTTTCGGTTTCACTCATCGGAGTGAGATACGATTCACCATCATCCAATCCCGCAGACAGTTCCTGTAGTTCCTCAGGCCATGAGATGCGATCAATTGCATTCACCGATGCCGTCAGATTGTACTTGGCGCTGATACTTGCTCCATGGTTCAGAAGCAGATCGACGATCTTCGGGCGATCGTACTGAACTGCGGCAATCAAAGCCGTGCCACCAAATTCATCGGCCTCATCGACATCGAAACCATTGTTCAAGAGCCATGAAATCACCTCGGAACGCCCTTTTTCGGCAGCGACGATCATCGCAGGTTGCTTGTGATATGTCTTGAAGCGCCCGCTTTTAGGGGTGATCGCCAACAGCATGTCTGCCTTTTCGACATCACCGATATCCACGGCGAGCAGAAAAGGCGTCAAACCATTGCGGTCCCGAACCAGCAAGGCATTCGGCCAGGCAAGCGAGGTCACATCATCAACAGTGCCAAGGGCAACGGCTTGGTGCAGTCCGCTCCATTCCATGACATCTATGTCAGCACCGTGCTCTAACAGCAGCTTAAAGACGTCCATTCTGCCGCGAAAAAAGGCCTGACCCAGAGGCGTCTCGCCAAAGTCCGAAGCCTTGTTCGGGTCCTGCCCCAACTCCAGGTGTGATTTCACAACGGCGTAGAGCCGGTCGTCTTCCACTTTGTAGAGATCATTGAGCAACACCGAATAACCATGCCCCAGGTTGCCGCCCGCGTGCTCTGTTTCGGGATCGTTTGGGTTCGCCATTGCGCTGCTACTCCGTCAACTATTCATCGGATCATACGTAAAATCGGCCAAAGCGCACAACTCCAGGCGGGAGATCGGATAGCGACATTCAAGAGATTTGCGCGGCGCTTGGACGTTTGCGTCCGATTATCTCCGCTTTAGGCCAAACCAGAATGGCAAAAGCGCCAGGATCATCAGGATCCCCGCCGCCAAGAACGGGGCGCCCGGGACATAGGGCGCGCCCGGGGCGGTGAACGCCCCGAAAAGCTGGGTCATCATAATAGGCGACAGAACGACCGTGATCGATTGCGCGGAAGAGATAACACCTTGAAGCTCGCCCTGAGCATCATCGGGGATGCGGTTGGCCATCAAAGCCGTCAGCGCGGGCGAGACGATGTTTCCTAGCGCGGCCGCTGGAATCAGCAGATAGAGAATCCATCCCTTGGTGGCCAATCCGATGCCGACCAGCGCAATAACCTCGGCACCGATCCCCAGCAGAACCGTCCGCACCTCGCCCAGCCATGGGACGATATAGCGGATCAGCCAACCCTGAACGGCCGCCATGCAGATCCCGACAGAGGCCAGCGAAAGGCCGATCTCCCACGATGCCCAATCGAACTTCTCTTTGGTGTAAAAGCTCCAGATCGAAGGATAAACATGGTGGGCCAGTCCGAACATCAATGTCACCAGGACGAACCAGGCGACCATCGGTACCTTCGCGACTTGTACGAAGGCACCCATCGGGTTCGCCCGGCGCCAGTCGAAGGCCCGGCGCTTTTCTGGGGTCAGGCTTTCAGGCATCACAAACCACCCGTAGCAAAAGTTCGCGAAGGCGACCGCAGCAGCGGCCAGGAACGGTGCGCGCGTGCCCAATTCCCCCATCAGACCGCCTAATGCCGGGCCCAGGATGAAGCCAACGCCGAAGCCCGCACCAACCAGCCCAAATGCCGTGGCCCGATTTTCTTTCGGCGTGATGTCAGCAATAACCGCGTTGCAGGTTGAATAGGTGGCGCCTGCGATCCCCGCCAGAACCCGGCCCACGAACAGGATCCAGAGAGTCGGCGCCAGTGCCATGACGATGTAGTCGATGCCCAGCATGAAGAGAGAGATCAGCAAGACCGGACGCCTGCCATAACGGTCCGACAGGTTCCCAATGGCTGGGCTAAAAAGGAACTGCATCAGTGCATAGGAAAAAGACAGATAACCGCCCCAAAGTGCGGCCTGCCCGATCGTCAAGCCTGACAACTCCCGCAGTAGATCAGGCATCACGGGGATTATGATGCCGATCCCCATGGCATCGAGGACGACCGTGACAAACACAAAAATCGTCGCGCGGCGTCGAACTGGTGCGGAGGTTTCGGTCATTAGGTCAGGCGCGTCTCCGCATTCCCAGGTCGGGGCAGGGCTGTCTTAGAACCGTTCGACCCAGGGGCGCAGTTCGATTTCCCAGGACCAGCAGGATCTGTCCTGTTCCAGGAAGTGCCAGTAAGAGCGTGCAATGGCATCCGGGCAAAGCATGGAATCGGGATTGTCCGTGGGATCCATCCGCTCTGACCTCAACGGGTTGCGAATGCCGCCGTCGATGACGAAATGGCCGACATGAATACCCTGCGGATGCAGTTCACGCGCCATGGATTGCGCCATGCCGCGCATCGCGAACTTGCCCATCGCAAAACTGGCGGACTGAGGGTATCCCTTCACGCCAGCGGACGCTCCCGTAAGCAGAATTGCGCCGTGATTTGCCGGAGCCATGCGTTTGGCGGCCTCCTGCGCAGCAAAGAATGCCCCCATCGCGGTGACTTGCACGGCGTTTTGAACCTGCTGCGGATCCATTTTGACGAAGGGGCCGCGCGCGCGGGCTGATGGGTTGTAGACCAGCACATCCGGGGCGCCGTCTGGGTCCAGGGCATTGAACAGGTCAACGACCTGTGCGTGATCGGCGGCATCACAGGTGTGGACGCCGGCATTCGTTTCTGCAGCCAGATCATCCAGGTCAGATGTGTTTCGGGCCGCCAGGCTGATCTTCAGGCCTTTCGCGTGAAACAGCCGGGCCAGCGAAGCTGACAAGCCCGGTCCGGTGCCGATGATCAAGGCATGTTTGTAGGTCGGGGTCATCTTGTCCTCCCATTCTGGCTGGTTCACACTGCGTCCAACGCATCATGCAACGGAGGGGCAGAATGGCCCAGAAGATTCTGATCGTCGGCGCCAGCCGCGGCATTGGTCTGGAATTGGCCCGACAGTGCAAAGCCCGCGGCGACCAGGTGACCGCCACGGTGCGCAGCGATACCGGGGCTGCTGCTTTGGCTGATCTGGATGTGACGGTTCTAAAGGCCGATATTGTGGATGAGGCCGCCCTAACCGCTGTCGCGTCGGCAGTCGATGGAATCGATTTGATGATCTGTAATGCCGGGATCTACCGGGGCCGGGGCGACATGCATGCCGAGGATACAGGCGCGGATGCCTGGCAAGAGGTCCTGATGACCAACATTGCCGGGCCTTTTCTGGCAGTGAAGGCGTGCCTGCCTAATATCACAGCGCCGGGCGGTAAAATCGCGGTTATTTCCTCGGTCATGGGATCGACCGCCGGCGTGACCGGAAACAACTATATCTACCGATCCTCGAAAGCTGGGGCGACAAATGTGGCCTGCAACCTGGCCCAGGAACTGGCCTCGAAAGGCATTTCTGTAGGAGCCTATCATCCCGGCTGGGTCCAGACGGATATGGGCGGTACCAGTGCACCCGTGACCATCCCCGACAGTGCAGCGGGCCTGCTGGCACGGTTCGAAGCCTTGGGGCCGGAAACCACCGGCGTTTTCGAAGACTACCAGGGCGCACCGATCCCTTACTAGGAACGCCTAAACGCCGTTGAGGTGCAGTGCGATTTCCCGGCGGCGACCACGGTCCCGGTGTTCCCAAAGATAGATGCCCTGCCAGGTGCCCAACATCATCCGGCCAGCCTGAATCGGAATAGACAGGTTCACACCGCTTAGGACCGTCCGAATGTGGGCTGCCATGTCGTCGGGACCTTCTGCGTGGTGATGATAAAGCTCTCGCCCACCTTGCGGGGCAAGACCCGCAACCGCGTTCTGAAGATCCACTAACACATCAGGATCCGCATTTTCCTGTATGGTCAGCGAGGCTGACGTGTGTTGAACCAACATCGTCAGCAAGCCTTCGTGAAATCCGGTTTCAACCACCCACTCAGCAACCGGCTGCGATATCGACAGCAGTCCGGGAGCTCTCGTAGAAATCACCAAAGTATCGATGACCGTGCGCATCGCTCATGTTAGATTGTGTGCATTGAAAGAAACAAGAGGACTAAATGAATTTAGATCCAGACTTGGAATGGAAGGTTGTTGATGACAAAGGCTTCAACACCCATGTCGGCCCAATGCTGCATGCCCGTTCGGATGACACGTGGTATGGTTCGATCCAGCTATCTGACCATCACATAAATCTCGGCGGTGTTTGTCATGGTGCAGTCTACATGGCGCTGGCAGATGTCACGATGGGGATCGCAGCGCTACAGCTTTCGGAATGGCGTCAGTGCGCAACGATCGATTTTCAGGCGCAGTTCATGGCCGCTGCGAAGAAAGGACAAACCCTTCTTTGTGCAGCTATCTTGAATCGCGCCGTTGGTGATCTGGTTTTCATGCAGGCGGAAATATGGGCCGAAGGACGGCAATGTGCGCATTCAAGCGCAATCTGGAAGGTCCTGGAACGCGCTTGAACGTATAGCAATTGCCTAAATTTGTGACGATTATCTAAGGGCTTGTTTTACCGCTTTTGTGACAGACTGCCCGCCTGCGAACCAAGTGGTCAAGCATGGCGCTCCGCAAGAAAAAGATGTCGGCCGAAGCCGGGACAAACCGGCGCTTAAGGCAGTACGAACTGGCCGAAAGGCTGGGGCAATTCGGCCATTGGTACTGGCCGGTTGACGCAGAGATTCTGATCTGGTCGCCTGAATTATACCGCATCCACGACGTTGACCCAGAGCAGTTCGAAACGACGGTCACGAACGTCTTCAGCACGATTGTGCCGGTTGATCGCAGAAACGTCCGAAAGTCGTTGGTCCGCGCCTTTCGCAGTAAGCAGGACTTTGGTTTTGAAGCCCGTATCGGTTTGACCAATGGAGGTCACCGGAATGTCCGCACAATGGGGGCCTGCGAAATCGATGGCTCAGGCAAGCTGCGCGGGATCTTCGGCGTTACCCAGGATATTTCGAACTGGCGAACGGCGGAAGATGCCTTGGCCGCGGCGCGACAGCGCCAAATTGACTTTGCCGAAATGTCGTCCGATTGGCTTTGGGAAATGGGACCGGATCTTTGCTACACCTATATTTCACCGCAGCTAGAAGTCGTGACCGGGGCACCGGTCAACTTCTATATGGGCAAGACCCGGCGCGAGATCATCGGAGAGGATCTATCGCTTGAAATGGAAATGCACCTGGCGTGGCTGGATCAGCATAAGCCGTTTCGGGATTTCAGATTTTGGAGCAACACAGCCAATGGTGGGCGGATATACGCCTCGATCAGCGGCAAGCCTGTCTTCGATGATGCGGGCACATTCATGGGGTATCGTGGATCGGGTCGCGACATCACGAAAGAGGAAGAATCGCACGAAGCTTTGTTGAAAGCCAACCGATTGATGAAGGCCGCAAACAAGGAAAAGTCCGATGCAATGGCCTCCTTGAAAGAAGCCAATGCGATCATGGAGGAAAAAGCCGAAGAATTGATGCGGGTGCAGGAAAAAATCCGCCACACTGCGCTGCATGATCCGCTGACCGGCATTGCAAATCGACGGTTTCTTGATGACCGGCTGGATGAATGGTCAGCCCGGTGCAAGCGCAGTGGGGGCTGGTTGGCCGCGCTGCACATTGACCTGGACCGCTTCAAGCAAATCAACGATACCGCCGGCCATGCCGCCGGCGATGCGTTGTTGGTTCACGTCGCCAGAACGTTAGAGGGTACTGTGCGCCGCGAGGATTTTGTATCGCGTATCGGCGGCGATGAATTTGTCGTGTTGTGCACCGGCAACGAAGATCAACGCGTTCTCAGCCGGATTGCCGAGCGGATCATCGAAAGAACCAGCGAGCCATTTTCATTCGAGGGCAGGGAATGCTGGTATGGCGCAAGCGTCGGCATTGCGATCGCAGAAGGCCAGGACTTCGATGCGCGGGAGCTTTTAGTCAATGCGGACATCGCGCTCTATCGCTCTAAGGGCAATGGGCGTGGGCGCTTTGAGTATTTCAGCGAATCTTTGCAGGCCGAAATCGTTCAGGCAAAGCGCACAGCCGACGGGATCCGCGCTGGTTTGCAGCGGGATGAATTCGTCCCATTCTTCCAGCCTCAAATTGATGCTGCCACCTTCGAAGTCATTGGCTTCGAGGCGCTGGCGCGTTGGCGCCATCCTACGGACGGTCTGCTACCGCCAAACGATTTTCTGAAAATCGCTGAAGAAATGAATACAGTCGCGGCGATCGACCGGCAAATCCTGCAGAAGACGGTGGAATGCTATCATAAATGGACGGCGAAGGGTTTGTGCATCCCGCGATTGTCAGTCAACGTTTCCGCAAAACGCCTTTTGGAGCAGGATCTAATTGCAAGCTTAACGGACATCGATCTGCCGCGCGATGTCCTTGCATTCGAGCTTCTGGAATCGATTTTCCTGGACAACGCCGAAGAACAAATCGCCTGGAACATCGACACATTGAAAGAAATGGGGATCGATGTCGAACTGGATGACTTCGGCAGCGGACACGCCTCGATCATCAGCTTGGTGAAGCTGGCGCCTGACGCAATCAAGATTGACCGTGAACTGGTCGCTACGGTTTTGACTGATCAGGCGCGGCGGAACCTCGTACAGTCTATCGTAGATATCGGAAAATCCCTGGACGTGCGCGTCATCGCAGAAGGAATTGAATGCCTGGACCAGGCGTATGTTCTGCGTGAAATGGGGTGCGATGGTCTGCAGGGGTACTTTATTTCAATGCCGTTGCCTGCAGAAGACGTTCCGGAATTCATTCGATCCTGGGCGGTTTCGGCCCCGAAAGCCGTCGATAACGTCTGACCGGCCGACCCCACCAGTAGATCGCCCAGGCGGCCGCTTGGATTGTTTTTTTGCGCGAATGCACATAAAATAACATAGAACATCAAAAAATGCAGTAAAATACATTGCACAGCTTTGCCGAAGCAGTTCTTCACGCATTCACGATGATCGTGTCCTTCGACGCGGTCTTGGCCGAAATCGTCGGTCTGTCCATGTACGTGACGCTCAGTGCGGTGGGACTTGCTTGTCTCTTCGGTTTTCCGCTCGGCGCGGCCTTGGCGATTGGCCGCTTTCCCGGACGCGGTCTATTGGTGGTCATGATCACAGCATTGATGGGCCTGCCGCCGGTGGTGGTCGGTTTGGTTGTCTATCTGGCACTATCTGCCTCCGGACCGCTCGGCGTTCTTGGGCTGCTCTATAGCCCAACCGCGATGATCATCGCGCAAACCGTTCTGGTCACTCCGATCATTGCATCGCTGACCCGCCAGGTAATCTCAGATCTGCACACCGAGTACGATGAGTTCCTGCGCATGCAGGGTGCAACGCTGACCCAGACGATTGGCACCTTGCTTTGGGATGGTCGCCTGTCCTTGATGACAGCGGCATTGGCGGGCTTCGGCCGCGCGTTGGCCGAGGTTGGTGCCGTGATGATCGTCGGCGGAAACATTAATCATGTCACACGTGTGATGACGACAACCATCGCCTTGGAAACCTCGCGCGGCAATTTGGGGCTGGCTCTCGGCCTTGGGATAATCCTGATTGCGCTCTCTGTCGTGGTCACCGGTCTGCTGATGATGCTGTCTTCGGGCCGCGAAAGATCGGTCCATGCCTGACGCGATAGAATTGCAAGATGTTGTGCTCAGCCGTGGTGGGCAGCAGGTCATTGATGGATTGACTTTGTCGCTGGTCTGCTCCGGTTTGACAGCGATAATGGGTCCAAATGGGGCAGGCAAAAGCCTCACTCTGCGTCTGATCGCCGGGCTGATTGTGCCTGACGCCGGGTCCGTCAGATTTGATGGCGGCGCCCCCGCAGCCCGCGATCTGGCCGTCGTCTTCCAATCGCCGGTGATGCTGCGCCGGTCGGTCAAGGGGAACCTGACCCATGCACTCCGGCTGCGAGGCATCCGCGGTGCGGCGCTGCGCGACCGTGTGAGCGAGCTCTTGAAGATGGGCGGTCTTCAAGATGTCGCAGACCGACCTGCCCGGCAATTGTCCGGAGGCGAAAAGCAAAGGCTGGCTTTGGTTCGCGCTCTGGCTGTCGGGCCAAAGTTTCTGCTCTTGGATGAGCCGACGGCAAGTCTGGACCCGACCTCAACCGCTGAAATAGAAAGGCTGATCCGAGAGGCCCGCGCAGACGGAACCCGTGTGATCCTGATCACGCATGACCGGTTTCAGGCAAAGCGCCTGGCTGATGAGGTCGTTTTTCTGCACAAGGGCAAGCTGATTGAAGTCAGCCCCGTCCCCAAGTTCTTCGATGCCCCAGCTTCTGCTGAGGCGCGGGCGTATCTGAATGGTGAGCTTCTGACATGATCTTATTCGATCTTTCTAAATCGATGGTACGGGCTTTGGTGTTGGCCTTATCGGTTCCATTCATCGCAACGACGGTTGCAGCCGAGGACTTCATAATCGTGCAGTCCACGACCTCCACACAGAACTCTGGGCTCTACGAGACGCTGACGCCAAAGGTTCTTGAAGAAACCGGTATCGAGATCCGCGTCGTTGCTGTCGGGACAGGTCAGGCCTTGAAGAATGCCCGGAACTGCGATGGCGATGTCTTGCTGGTCCATGCAAAGGCAGACGAACAGGCGTTTGTCGCGAATGGCTTCGGTACAGAACGCACCGATCTGATGTACAATGATTTCGTCATCGTTGGACCGAAAAGCGATCCAGCCGGGATTGCCGGTTTTTCGGCGGATGACGCCCTTGCAACGATACGCTCAGCTGGCGGCATCTTCACGTCGCGTGGCGATGACAGCGGAACGCACAAGGCCGAAATGCGATTATGGGCGGCGGTAGGCATCGACCCGTCCGGTGAAAGCGGAACCTGGTATCGGGAAACCGGGTCTGGCATGGGCGCAACCTTGAACATCGCTGTAGGCTTACGAGCCTATACGCTGACGGACCGCGCCACGTGGATCAGATTTCAGAACAAATCCAGCCATGCCGTTTTGGTGGAAGGTGATCCTGCGCTCTTCAACCAATACGGCATCGTCGCGATCAATCCTGAAGCATGTCCAAACATTCGCGCAGAAATGGCCCAGATTTTTATCGACTGGATGCTATCCGACCAGGGACAGGCAGCCATCGCAGCGCACAAGGTGAATGGCCAGCAATTGTTCTTTCCGAATGCGCCGCGTTGAACGGTCGCCCACAAAGGTCAACATTCACTAGGGGCCATTCCAAACAACGCGGCCAATTTGGGAAATGTCATACCCGCCCAATTCCACGGCCTTTGCAGAGAATTTCTGGGATTGCGCAAATGCCAGCAACTGCTGAAACGGCGCCTCGAACCACAGACGGCGTTCGATTGCCAAGTCGAACCGTTCAATCATGGTTGGAACAAAGCCAAGTCCAAACTGCCGGGCGGCGGCTTCCAACCCCGGCGCGACATCTGCCTGGCCGGCGGCGATTGCCGCAGCCGCTTCGGTTTCTGTGCGTGCAATTTCGGGAATGATCCGAAGATCATCCGACGAAAAGCCAGCCTTCCCAAGCAAGTGATTAAACAGAACGGCAGCCCCAGCCTTATCCTGCCGCATGGCCACCCGCCGGCCCGCCAGATCGGCAAATCTCGAGATCACACCGGCAAGATCCGGTGCCACGATAAGGCCCTGCTGCCGCTTCGCCCATTCAATCAGAACGACCGGTGCAGCACCCACTCGATCCTTCACGACGCCCAGGTTCCAATCGCCAGTCTCCGGTTCGTAGACATGCATTCCGGCAGCCCCCGCGTCCCCACTGACCAGCCGATCGATCCCATCCATCGAGCCATCGAACAGTGTTGCCAGGCCCGATCCAGATTGCCGGATCGCCCAATCAAGCAGTGGATCATGGCTGCCTGCAATAACATTGGGCGCGGATGTGGACGTCACGGCCTTGCCGGACAGCCAGGCCTCCAATTCGGCTCTCGGGAACAACAGCTTTCCCGTGATGCGCCGGTGCGGGATCCCGCCCTCTGCGACCATGTCGTAGACCTTGCGTTCCTTGACGCGCAGCATTCCGGCGACTTCCTTGGTCGTCAGAAATTCAGGTGTCGTCATTCTGCGGGCCCTGGGTCGGACGAGCGGGATGGGCGGCATTCTACATGCAATCCCCGCCAGAAGAGAATGATGAACAGCGACGCGATCAGTCCTTCCGCCGCGATGATGCGCAGGGCTGCTTCTGCACCGAACAACTCGGCCATCAGGCCGACATTGGCAAAGCCGATCAATCCGGCACCTATGCAGATCGAGATAAGACCAAGATAGCGACCCTTCATTCCCGGCGGGGCGATGCGATACATCAGCGTGGATTGCATCGAGGCAAAAGCCGCAGTTGCAAACCCGGCGACCGCCAGGGCGAGCGCAAAGCTGGTCACATCAGGCGCGAAGCCAATAAAACCAACACAGCAAAGATGCAGCAGAAGCCCCCCCAGATAGAGCCTGCGGAAGAACCAGGGCCGTGCAATGACGCCCAAAACCAGAACCGCGACCAAGCCGATAAGGCCCTCGACGGATGTGATGTAGCCGATCCAACTCGGATCCAGCCCCAAGCTTTCCTTTCCAATCACCGGAATCATGGAAACAAATGGGAATCCCCAGACGTTAAAAGCCAAGGTCACCGCCATAACCATCACCGCTTCGTTGTTTTTCAGCGCCCGGCGCAAGGTCCTAAAAGATCCGACCAAAGTCATCGTCGGGTCGAACTGTCCGCCGCGTCGCCCGCCGGTCGGACGAATACCGGCCGCCAGAAAAATCGAAACCAGGTACAAAACGGTGCCCAGGCCGAATATTCCGACCATGCCGACGTTTTGATAGATGACGCCTCCAATCAGTGGCCCAAGCATCCGTGTACCGTTCGATGTGGCGTAGTCCCAGGACATGGCCCGGGCCAAACGGTCGGGGCCCGCGATCTCTCCAATCATCTTGCGGCGCGTCGGCATGTCCGAGGCCCAGAAAACGCCCGACGCCATCGAGACAAAGAGCACCCAGCCATAGCTGAGGTTGTCCGAGGCAGAGATGGCAGTCATTAAGGCCATGACCGTGCCAATGCCGATCAAGGAGCACGTCAAGATCTTGCGCGGGCTGATCTGGTCGGCCGCGGCGCCAAACAACAGGCTGATCAAAGCCATGGGGACAAATCGGATCAGCGCCACCAGCGCGACCAGGATCGGGGAGCCCGTGACGTCGAAGGCATAAATCCCATAGGCCAGCAGTTCCAACCAACGGATCACTCCGGTGCACCAGCCGACAAACCAGATCCGCACATAGCGGCCGTCGCGATGAATTGGAACCGGCGTCATGCGTTGCGCACACCACAGTAGACTGGGGTCACGCCGGCATCTCCTCGGCCGTTACCTCGCACAACAGTCGGTAGATCCCGGGCACCCCCGGATGTCGCGCTGCGATCAAACCCAGGGCGCGGTCTGCATCTTTTTCTCTCAAGGTTTCAATGAACAAACACGCTCCGATCTGGTCATCACCGCCGCGCAGCTTGGCCTCGGCATTGTCCGCCGTCACATCGTTTTCCGCGGCGCGCCATGCCTCGGCCCTGGCGATGCCATCCTGGCCGTTCAGTTCGGCCAAGACCGCCTTCAGGTTGGGATCTGGAGGCGCTTCGGCCATGCGCAGGACGGCGGCAAAGGACCCTCTTGCGTATCCGACCCGTCCGACGACATGACAGACTGTGCGGTTCATGTTCAGGAACACGCCGGACATGATCTGCCGTGTCATGGGCGTCGGGTCTTCCACCCGTTCGATGTAATCCGCTGTGGCCAGGACCTCTGCAGAATCCGTTTCGTAGTAAGTGAAGAATTCTGGGCCCGGACGCACCGCCCCATATCGGCGCACACGTCGGAAGCCTGGCAGACTTAGTCGCTCGGGCAGGTGTTCCCGCATATACCAGGCTTCATAGGCCGCCTCGTGTCCTTGGGCGCAGTCATTCCAAATCGCCAGCACACCGTATGTCATGCCGGATCCCTATAGGGGCAATCCGTAAACAGTTCCGGCCGGAAGGCCATGCCATGGCCGGGGCGATCCGGTGGCGCCAGCATGCCGCCTACCGGCGTCAGCGGTTCTTGCCAAAGGATGTCGTACCAGCCCATGTATTCCAGCCACGATGGATTGGGGATCGAGGCGACAAGATGCGTCGACAGTTCCGGGAACATATGCGGCGCGATCGTGATTCCGGCCCGATGGGCATGGTCGGCGATGACGCGCAGCTCGGTATAGCCGCCACGCATGATGTCCGGCTGCAGGATCGGGATCGCACCAGAAGCAAAGAACGGTTTCAGGTCGTGATGGCAGAAGTGGTTCTCCCCGCCGACCACAGGGGTTTCGATCGCCGCGGCAATGCGATGATAGCCGTCGAAATCATCGGCCAGGACCGGCTCTTCTAGCCAAGAGATGTTGAAGGCATCCAGTTCGCGGCCAACCTTGATCGCTTCTTCAGCGGTCCAACCTTGGTTCACATCAACCATGATCTCGATGTCATCACCCAAGGCCGCGCGCATATCGCGGACATTGGCGATGTCCTCGTCATGCGTGAACAGATGCGCGACCTGCATCTTGATCGCGGTATAGCCCTGGGCGACGAACTCTTCCGCCTTGGCGATCATCCCGTCATGGCCCAGGCCCCTAAAGCAGCCCGATCCGTAAACCGGCATCGGATCGCCCCGCCCACCCCAAAGCCGCCACAGCGGCTGACCTTTTGCGATGCCAACAAGATCCCAAAGCGCGATGTCCAAGGCCGATTGCGCCATCACGGTGATGCCCATCCGGCCTTGGATGAAGGTCGCTTTCCACATCTTGTGCCACAGCACCGCGGGATCCGAGGCATCCTGCCCGATCAGCAGCGGCTTCAGCATTTCATGAATACAGGTCTCTAATGTGCGCATGCCACCTGCTAAGGGGTGCAGGTGGCCTGTCCCGACGATCCCATCCTTTGTTTCGACCTCGACGACCAAGATGTCCATCGCTGGTAGCGTCAGAAATCCGGTTTTCGGTGGATCGGCAAAAGGTACCGTCAGACAGTGCGTACGAATATCGGCAATCTGCATGAGCGGGCACCTTAAGCTCTGCGGGTCTGCAGAGTGCGCAATTTAAACCCATCCAAGACCGTGCCGTCCAGCATGCGTTCCTACATCGCCAAAAACATCATGTAGCGGTCAGATGACGTGCGATCCGCTGGACAGGGCGAAAAAATTACCACTGAGATGCAATTCTTGGACGATCCGGCGCACAATGATCGGGCGGCCAATCAGCGAGGACACCATGGCGACGAACCAGATCACCGGACGCTCGGCCTTTCTGAGTCTGCTTAAGGACGAAGGGATCACCCATCTTTTCGGCAACCCCGGCACCACGGAACTGCCGATCATGCATGCCCTGAAGGACCACCCTGACCTGACTTATGTGATGGCCATGCAAGAGGCCGTGGTGGTTGCCATCGCCGACGGGTTCTCCCGCGCAACAGGTCAACTGGTGGCCTGCAATGTCCACGTAGCGCCGGGCTTAGGCAACGCCATGGGCTCGCTTTACAATGCGAAATTCACCGGGACGCCGATGATCCTGACCGCAGGACAGCAGGAACTTGGCCACGGCCTGACCGAGCCGATGCTCTATGACAGCCTTGTCCCAATGGCCGAGCCCCTGGTGAAATGGGCCGTCGAGATTACCCGTTTAGAGGATATGCCCCGCATCGTCCGCCGCGCGGCCAAGATTGCCACCACTCCGCCAACGGGTCCGGTTTTCCTGTCCCTGCCTGGCGATATTCTGAACCGCGAAGGCGGGATTGATCTGGGGTCGCCGACACGCGTTGAAACCCGCGTACGGCCCTCGGATCAGGCTTTGCAGGCACTGGCGGATCGATTGCTGCGGGCGGATCGCCCGGTGATGATCTGTGGTGATGAGATCGTGAAATCGGATGCGCTGGCAGAGGGCGCAGACTTGGCCAGCGCCTTAGGCGCCGCCGCCTATCAGCAGACCGTGCCTTATGGATCGCATTTTCTGTCGGAACATCCCTGTTTCATGGGCGGGCTCAGCCGCAGCCAAAAACAGGTCCGCGGCGTCTTGGAGAACCATGACCTGCTGATCGTTGTCGGCGCGGATGTCTTGCGCATGTCGGTTTGGGATGAGGTCGATGCATTGCCGGACGGGATGCCCATCATTCAAATCGGACAGAACGATTGGGAGATGGGCAAAAACTATCCGACCGAAATGGCCGTGCGCGCCGATATTCGGGAGACCCTACGGGCGTTGTCGCCGTTATTGCGGGGTCAGGAAAACGCGGCCCAGGCACGTATTGCTACCATGGCAGATAAGAACTGGACCGCGACGCGATCGAAGCTGACAGATCAGGTTAGGTCACAGTCACAAACCACCCCGATGAATCCTGACTGGATGACCCTCCAGATAGCCGAGGCACTCCCCGAGGATGCGATCCTGGTGGATGAGGGCCTGACCTCGACCCGCTACCTGAAAGCCTTCCACGCGATGCGCCACCGCCACGACTATCATGGGCTGGCCTCGGGTGGGATTGGTTGGGGCATCGCTGGTGCCGTGGGGGTGCAATTGGCCCATCCGGACAAACCCGTCGTTGCGGTGATCGGCGATGGCAGTTCGATGTATTCGATCCAGGCGATCTGGACGGCGGCAAACCAGAAGCTGCCGATGACCTTCGTGATCATCAACAATGGCGGCTACCGGATCATCAAGCAGCGGCTGAAAAGCTTCCATGGCAATGATCATTTCATCGGGATGGATTTCAAGGACCCGTCAATCCACTTCGCCGACATGGCGATGTCCATGGGCTTGACAGCGGAACGGGTTGAGGATCCCGCTGCCCTGCGTCCAGCCTTGGATCAGGCCATCGCCAATCGAGAAGGGCCGAACCTGGTCGAGGTGATCTGCGATGGCAGCCTTTAGGATGGCCTGCCTCTCGCAAAAAGTGGCCCGTTAAAAGACCACGCTGCTAACCTGCGTTTAACCATTCGGCCGATAGATATCGCGGTAGGGTGATGTTTTTCCTTGGGCCTTCACGAAGGCTTAAGATAATCGATCACAGGCTGGCGAGGGGTTGGGCGGTCCGGCAACTTCTCAACTTCATCGCAGCTAAAACACCGCGTGATCGCCGCGGTCGACGGTGACCCGGCCTGCCACCAGATCCTCATAGAAATCGAACAGTGTCTCCGTACCTGCGGATGGCGTTGCATCCGCATCATAGCGTTCCTTATCGGCATCCCAGACCAGCATGGACTCGGTGGCATAGTAACGCCCGATGCGCGCGAGTTCTGCCTTGTCCATCATGGCTGGCGAGATGTTGCCCAAAACCGACAGGAAACCGATAATCGCGTCCATCATCGCGACCGGCACTTTGCGGTATCGTGGCTCTTTCCCCAGCAACTCGAACAATCGTTCACCCTGATCGCGGGGTGTGATCGCAGGGCCGGGTCCACCAATCGGCAGCACCTGGTTCTGCAGGCGCGCTTGGTTCAGGCAGTCCACCAGATACTTTGCCAGATCGCCATCGCTGATCGGTTTGCAGGCGGTTAGACTTCCATCCCCAAACAATAGAAATGGCTTTCCTTGGCGCAGCCGATCGATCTGGCCAGATAGGGATTTGAAGAAAGCAGTCGGCCGGACGATCGAGTAGATCAAGCCGGACTGGATCAACTTCTCCTCAAAGGCCAGCTTGGCCTTCTGGAAAGTCAGCAATGGCATTTGCACGCAGATCGCCGAAAGCAGAACGAAATGAGGCACCCCTGCCGCAACAGCGATCTCCAGCGCGGACAAGTTGGCCTGATAGTCGATCGCCCAGGCATCATCCGGCGCGCCGGTGCGGGATGCCAGACAGGACAGCACCGCATCATATTGCGCGTCTTTGAAACCTACCGCGCGCAGCGCCGCCTTATCCTGAACGTCGCCGTATCGAAGTTCAGCCCCTGACAAATTCTCGACCCGCACGCCGTTCTCTCCTGCAGGTCGGACAAAGCAGGTAACGCTATGTCCTCGGCTGATCAACTCGGCGACAACTGCCCGTCCAATCGTGCCGGTTGCGCCCAGAACAAGCACATTTTTGCGGTGGGCGGTTCCTTCATTCGCAGGTGGATCAGATTCCTCGGTCATTTGGCCGAGACCGCCTCGAACCAATCCACCGCCCGATCCGCCCAATCGACCGGCAGCTGATGGCCATCCGGGACCAGAACGACGCGGATGTCATTTCCTGACCTGCATCGCCGCCAGACTGTGACATCGGCAGATCCGTCCTGCACGGTCTCGTTCTTCAAACACCGGGCTCTTTCCGCCAGACCAGCAATGGCTTCTTCAGCGCCCAACCACCCCGGCCAGTTATCGCTGGCATAGCTGCCGGAAACCGGGAAAACCGTGTCCGCCGTTCCGTGCATATGCATCATGTGAAAACGCGGGCGAACCGTCCCGCACTTCAGCAATCGCCCCCGGACGGGTGTGCCGCCAATCGGGGCAAAGAACCGAAAAATCAGATACCGGTTTGCGCAGGCAAGGTACCACGCGAACGTGGCACCGTATGAAAAACCGGCTACTATTACCCTCTCTGGATCGATGGGAAACTTCTGTTCGGCATCCGTTAAGACAGACCGGACAAAGCGGTAGTCGTCGCGCATTCCGCGGCGGCCTTCCCAGATCCAACCGGATCCCTGGCGTCCGTCGCCATATGTAATGTCCAGCGCATCGGGCGCAATCAGCGCATAGCCCCGTTTCAGCAACGGGTCGGCCAGGAAGCCATTTGATATCGTGCCCGCACCGCTTTGACCGGCGCCATGGAAAAACAGAACCGCGGGGAACGGACCGGTCCCCTTGGGCATTAAGGCGCTATAGCTGCGCTGCCCGACAACGCAAGGACGGTTTGGCGTTCCGCAAACCTGGGTCTCGGCCGCAAAGGTTTCGCTGGGCTGAGGATCGGATGGCACGGGGCCGAAACGCCACCAGACCGCAAGCGCAATCAGGGCCAATCCGACGATTAATCGCAGGGCTGATATCGGCTTGCTCCGTTCACCGTGATCTTGAATTCCAACCTTGGCATGCCGTCTGGATCAGATGAAGCCCCCTCTGTAAATCTCGTTGAAAGGTTGCGAATGTGCCGGGGCTTCAGTACCGCCTTTCCGATGGATCTCGCCACGCTCTTTCACCCCATGCGTTTGCTGACCCTGCTGCTCGCGGCGCTGGGATCTACGGCCTTCTGGCTGGCCGCCTTACCGCTGCCGCTTCTGTTGGGCCCGATGTTCGCCTGCCTGATCGCGGCGCTGGCGGGGGTTCCGCTGAAAGGTGTGCCTCCGGTCTCCGACGCCATGCGCCCTGTTTTGGGGGTGGCCGTCGGGGCGTCCTTAACCCCGGCTCTCTTCAACCAGCTTCAGGATATGGCGCTGTCGATCGCCTTGATCCCGCCGTTCATTCTGCTCATTGCCCTGACCGGTTACCCCTACTTCCGGAAGCTCTGGGGGTTTGACCATGCCACCAGTTATTACGGCGCCATGCCCGGCGGCCTGCAGGACATGGTCATCTTCGGCGAAGAAGCCGGCGCCAATGTCCGGGCGCTCTCGCTGATCCACACGACCCGGGTGCTGATCATTGTCTCCGCCATTCCTTTCATCGTGACCTGGTTTTGGGGGCTCAGCCTGACGGGACCACCTGGGGATCCGGCCAGTGCGGTGCCCTGGCATCAGGCCCTTTTGATGCTGGTCTGCGGTATCATTGGCTGGTGGGGTGGGGTGCGCGCCGACCTTTTCGGTGCGCCAATTCTTGGGCCGCTTATCGTCGCGGGGGTTGCGTCGATGGCAGGCCTCCTGACTGTGCGCCCACCGGCCGAGGCGATGCTGATCGCGCAATTCTTTTTGGGGATCGGCATCGGTGTTAAATATGCTGGCATCACAATGTCGGAAATCCGCCGCGTGCTGACGGCCTCGATCGGGCACTGCATTCTTTTGGCGGGCCTCTCACTAATCTTTGCCGAGATTGTCATTCAGACCGGATTGGCCCCGCCGCTCGAGGCGCTGATTGCTTTCGCCCCTGGCGGGCAGGCGGAAATGGTCCTGCTGGCGCTAATTGCCGGCGTCGACATGGCCTATGTGGTCACGCACCATCTGGTCCGGATCGTTGTGGTGATCCTTGGCGCACCGATTGCGGCGCGCTGGCTGCGATAACGCTTGCGCGCACTGGCCCAGCGTCTAAGGGTGCGGAGATGCGCGGGGAATATCCAACGGACAGGGCAGGACATGGCGGACCGTAGGGATCGCATCGACCTTATGGGCGGCAGCTTGCTGGTGCTGTTTTCCTTCCTGATGGGCCTGAATCAGGTGCTGATTAAACTGGTCAATGCCGGGTTTTCGCCCGCGTTCCAGGCAGGGCTCCGTTCGATCTGTGCATTGCCTCTGGTGTTGGGTTTTGCCTGGATTATGAAGAAACGCCTCTCGGTCACGGACGGATCTCTCGGTCCGGGCATTCTGGCCGGGCTGTTCTTTTCCGTCGAGTTCCTGCTGCTCTTCAATGCGCTAGAGTTCACGACGGTCAGCCGGGCGCTGGTGCTGTTCTACACCATGCCGGTATGGATCGCCGTCGCCGCCCACTTCATGTTTCCAGGCGAAGGCCTGACCCCCCGCCGCATTCTGGGCCTCTTGATGGCCGTGGCCGGCGTGGCGCTGGCACTGTTGGATGAGCCGCCCGCAATCACACCTGATGCCCTGATCGGCGATCTGATGTGCCTGGCCGGCGCGGCGTTCTGGGCCGGGATTGCCCTGACGGCCCGGGCGACGAAGCTTTCCCAATCAACGCCAGAGATGCAGTTGATCTATCAACTTGCAGTCTCGGCCCCGGTACTGACCCTGACCGCGCCCTTATTCGGGGACCTGATCCGGGATGTTACGCCCCAAATCCTGGCCATGTTCAGCTTCCAGGTGGTGGTCGTGGTCTCCTTCGGCTTTCTGACATGGTTTTGGGTGCTGAGGATCTACCCGGCCTCGGACATGACCGCCTTCAGCTTCCTCGCGCCACTCTTCGGAGTAATCGCCAGTTGGGCAATCCTGGGCGAGGAAATCACCTGGGCCATCTGGGTCGCCTTGGCCCTGGTCGGCGGCGGAATCGCCTTGGTCAGTTGGCGGCGGCGTTAACCGGTCACGCAATTGAGCCGTCAGATGGGTGCAAACCCATTCCTGATGCCACCAATACGTGCGCCTCTTGGATGGGGTGGCGAGCTAGCCGCGCAGTGATTGCCTGGCCTCGCTAAATTGGTCTTCGATGACGTGGTTGCAATGGCGACCGAGCGGGATTCATGGCTCTGCCGAGGGGCAAGATTGGGTCGATCCCACCTACACCCAAGAATCCAAGGGCTATATCGACGAACGCTATGATCCGGAAACCAGGCTGCGATACCTCCACGCCCGCTACTTTGACCCGATCCTCGGCCTCTTCAGGCAAGGCGATTGGTGGGACCAACACAAGACGGCATCGGGACAAACCACTATGCCAATTCTGGCGGAGATCCTGTAAATTTTTTGGAACCCTTTCAGTCTTAAGCGAAGGCTTGACTGGATCCTCCCTAAATCCCGCCAAGTTTTTCTTTCAACAACGATGGAGAGAGACTTGGCGGGGAAGTTGCAGCCGTTGGCGCACTTGCTCTAACAAGAGGAGGGTCCGCGAAAGGACTGCTCCAGCGGGTCACCTCTAGACTCTACGGGGCTCCTGGCGGACGGGTGCTCTTCACCGGCGGAGAAAAAGCGCAGGTTTAAGCTCAACTTGAAGCAATCAAGACTGGCCGAAGGACACTCCAGATGACAAGAGCTGGGTGGGTGGTAGACCGTCTGGATAGGTCTGGCCTTCTCAGCGCAAAAACATTATGGGGCGCCACAAGTGCTGGTTTCGCTAGAACGGCTCGAAATGGAACGACTCTCATGATAAGGCGCAATCAATGCATTGGTAACTTTCTTGAGACGCGAGAGTTGCCGGATCTTATTCGCCGTGATGTAGAGTTTGACATAAGGTTATTCCATGATTTGGCCGTTTAAGAAGAAAGAACGACAGGTTAGTCTACTGCCGGATGAAATGTGCCGAATTGATCTGAGAGAGAAATACACCTACCTTCCTTTAAGAAAGATAAACAACGATATTATGAATCGTATTCTGATTGTACCCAAAACCCATATTTGGATCGAACCACTTGAGCAAATAATATCCGAAGATGAAATAGATGAAATATTGGAATTTGCTCCAGCAGAATTTGAGCGACGCTACCGAATGAAAGTTGTTACACGCATTGTAGATGAACTTGAGTAGTGGTGACAATCCCGCACTGTCCGGAGTATAGCACTCCGAGTAAGCATTGCGCTGGATTTACCCGCAGTCACAAAGGTTCTGATCGGCGCAACCGATATACATCTCGCAAAAGTCCCATTGTACAAATTGGCAACATAGCGCGAGCTGCTGCAGCATTCCTCGGGCTTGGCAAGGGCTTTCTTTCCCTCTCGGCAGCATATCGGCAATCTGTTCATCAGGTCGAACCGGGCAATGACGACCTGATTTACGTGTCATCGCTGCGGAGGTGATTGGCAAGCTGTAGGATGGGTCCCACCCATCCTTTATAATCTGAATTCCGTCTATTGAACTCCTGGCCGACCTGATCTGATTTCATTCCTTGTGACTGCATCATGCCCAACACCCCCGGCACACAGGTGTCTGATCAATACGGCAGGTGTACACCCACCTCCCACGCCGTTGCGAAAAATCTTAACCCACCGCCCGATGGGGCGGGATCTGGATTGTACGGAGTGCTGACTATCCCCGGCCCCAATTTGGCCGGGGGCATCTCTCCACCCGAAAGATCACTCGGTCGGGCCGAGTGATGACGGTCGAAGAAACTCTAAAACCCAGGCGGCGTTAATCCTTAAGGGTCGATGTTTTGTACATACAGATGACACACGCATGGCATACCGATGGCATACGCGTTGTGTACGCATGGCATACGCGGTTTCTGACAGCGCAAGGCGGGTTAACGAATAGGGGATGGCTGGAACGGGAGGACTCGAACCTCCAACCTACGGTACCAAAAACCGGTGCTCTACCAATTGAGCTACGTTCCAAGCGCGCGCCTTCTTACTGAGATGCGCGCCCCGCGACAAGCCCGGATATGGCGCTTGCGTGCGGCCCACTGTCCGCGTATATCACCGCCCTTGTCGGCGGAGTGTAGCTCAGCCTGGTAGAGCACTGTCTTCGGGAGGCAGGGGCCGCAGGTTCAAATCCTGCCACTCCGACCAATGATTTCAAAGGCATAACGGAGTTTTCGTTAGGAAGTGCCTCGTTTTATCTCACCGGAATAGCGCGATCTGCAATTTACTGCTGTAATCTCAGAGAAAACTTCTGAAAACAGCAGCTTTCTCAATCGACTAGAGCCTAAGCTGCGACTATGGCGTATTTAGATTCATGCTGATGACTAAGCCACAACGCTACTTGGCTAGGCTGGCGTGACTCGCCGCAGCTTCTATGCGATGATTTCAATAAGTTAGTAACCGACCGAGGCAAATCGCAGCGGTCATTCGTGTAAGTGCAAGCGCATCCGCTTGTGCGGGGAGTACTTGGCGTGGCGACAATCACCGTAGACATTGCGACTGATGAACTTGACGGCAGCATTTTCGATGGAGATATCTCTCTCAGAGACGCATTGGCTGCTGCATCTTCCGGCGATGTGATCACCTTCGATAGCGGTGTTTTTACTGCTGACGACGACCCTCTGAACAACACCACGATATTCATGTTGATGAGTAACATGAACATCGGTGTTGATGTGTTGATCAACGGCGATGTGGACGGGGATGGTATTGCAGATGTCAGAATTGATACTGGTCTAAGCGATGGTGTCTTCGTCGTTGATACGGCAAATGTCGATCTGGAAGTACATGGCCTCGCTTTGGTCAACAGCGCAGGCGGCGGCCGCGGGGCAATCTCGATTGATGAGGCGACGTCAACACTTACAGTCTCGAATTCTCTCTTTCTAAACAATCAAAGCGGCTCCGCGCAGGGGGGCGGTGCGATTAAGGCTGAAGGAGAATTCACTATCGTTAACTCCTATTTCAGTGAAAACTCCGGTGATGAAGGTGGGGCTATCCTGGCCCTGAACGACGGCACGATTGTCAATTCGACGTTTACGAAGAACTCAGCCGACATTGGCGGCGCAATCAACGTCGCAGGATCTGGAACGACGGTTGATCTGATCAATTCTAGCCTAACAGGCAATCAAGCGAATAACTCTGGCGGCGGTATCTCTTCTGGCGGAGCGCTCTCCATCTCGAACTCCATCGTTCTCGGCAATCAAGCAGGCACCGCCAGTACGAACGATATCGACGGCACTTTGACGTCCAACGGTGCAAACATCTTCGGGAATTCCGTATCAGGTGCGCCAGGCGATCTACTCTTAGGGGTCGCAAGCATGTCGAGTGTGTTTCAAAGCGTGGGTCCCGTGACAGTGGGCGGTGTCACCTTTGACGCCGGGCTTGTTACGCGAACCACTGGTATCAACCCGGTTGTCGAACTCTCCCAAGGCGGCATAGCCATAGATGCTGGCGACAACAGCGCAGTACCGTCAGAGGCCGGACTTGGTTTTGATGTTGATCGGGACGGCACGATCGAAACCGGGCCACTAGAGCGTGATGCCAGCATATTCAGCCGCATCATCGGAGGGGTTGTCGATATCGGTGCGGCTGAAAATAACAATGGCGTCTGGGTTGTCGACTCAACCTCGGATGTTGACGATGGTGACGTAACAATCGGCAATCTCAGTCTGCGCGAGGCCGTCAACAATGCCGCCGATGGTGATCTGATCACATTCGACGCCGTGGTTTTCAACGCCGATGCGGATGAGCGCGCGAACACAGAGATCTTTTTAACCGGTGGACGGCTTCGGGTCGACGGCGATCGCGAACTGACGATCAACGGTGATGTCGACGGCGACGGGATCGCTGATGTCACCATCGATGGAAGCCTCAACAGTAATGTCGGGATGCTCTATTTGGCGAACGGATCCAGTCTGAACGCTGAAAGCATGACCTTCGCCAACGGAGACGATACCAACAGCGGCGGCGCCATTCTTAGCCTTGGCGATCTTTCAGTTTTGAACTCAACTTTCACCGCCAACTCCGGAAGCAATGGCGGCGCTCTCAACGTCCTGTATTCCGGAACAGCAACGATCGCTAATTCAACATTCGATCTCAATTATGCGGCCTTCGGTGGAGCGATCTATGTCTTTGGTGACGTCACTCTGGTCAATTCTACACTGTATCAAAACGCCAGTGGCGGGGTATCCGGTGGTTTGGGTGGCGGTGCGGTCCAGAGCTATTTTGGAAACGTTACCCTTCAAAATTCCACAGTGACCGGCAACACATCGTCTGGTTCTGGAGGCGGGATAAATCTTTACGGTGGCAGTCTGAATCTCGAAAACTCGATCGTGGTGGGTAATACTGATCTTAAGGCAGGGTCTTCTGCCTACACCAGCGATATCCTTGGAAGCGGCTCACCAACTGCAACGTCAAATAGTGGCAACGTCACCGGAGACGTTTCTGGAGTTACAGTTGGTGGGATCAGCGGAGCTTCGCCGATCGATGTCTTCGACAGCCTGGGCAGTAGCGCTTTTGGCGGGACGACCATTTTTTTCGGTGCACTTGGCAACGATGGCGGCCCGACAGATACCGTGCTGAGCCTGCAAGGCGGTCTCGCCGCGGACCAGGGCATATCCGCGGATCTGCCAACCGAATCCTCGCTGGGCCTGGACGTTAATGGTGACGGTGCCATTTCCGGCACCGTCGATGTCGATCAAAGGGGCGAGATGCGCGAGATCGGACCTTCGGTTGATTCCGGAGCGGTTGAGTTGGACACCAGCCTGATCATCGTCACCACCACCGAAGACACCCGAGATGGCGATACCAGCTTGGACGACATAAGTTGGCGCGAAGCCCTCGACCTGGTGATCGAAGGTGGTCGAATTGAATTCGACCCAACCTTGTTTGCAGTCGACAGCGATCCGCTGTCGAATACGGTAATCCAACTCACGAACGGCGGAGAAAAGGGCTTCTCCAAAGCCTTCCACTTGGACGGCGACATCAACGATGATGGCATCGCCGATGTGACATTCGATGGCGCCGGTCCGGGCAACGACTGGATGGAGGTTGCAACAGGCACAGGCTTGATCACACTGGAGGGCCTGACATTTCAGCGTTTCACCGACGTTGGGAGTGGCGGTGTGATCCTGTCCAACGCCGATTTGTTCATTCTGAATTCGAACTTTATCGACAACACTTCGCAAAACTTTGGCGGCGCGCTGCGGCTCAACAACGCGTCCAACACTATCATCTCCGGTTCCTACTTCAGTGGCAATTCGGCCTATGGCGGCGGTGCGTTGAGTAGTTTCGGAAACACGACGATTGTCGGCAGTACCTTCACGGAAAACTTGGCATTTTTCAACGTGGCTGGCGGCTATGGTGGCGCAATTGATGCCGTCAACGGCACATTGCGGATGATCAACAGCACGTTGACCGGGAACTTCGCCGATCAGTTAGCAGGCGGCATTTACGGGCGCTACAGCACGACGGTTTCCATTAGCAACTCGATCATAGCAGGCAACGCAGCCGGCGTATTGAACAATGATCTCTATGGTACCTTCAACTCGAACGGAGCCAACATATTCGGTGCCGGGCAGACCGGAGCCGCACTCGGCGATGTCGTGCTGGGGGGCGGCCAGGATCTAGCTGATGTGTTTGATCAAACCGGGAATGTCACCGTCGGCGGCGCAACATTCCAAGCAGGCCTTCCGGCTGAAAATGGCGGCGGCCCGACTGTGGCGTTGAGCGCTACCAACGCATCGAACCCGGCCCTGGATGCCGGCGATCCGGCGGCCTTGGATGAGAACATTTTGGGTGTCGACTTGAACTTCGACGGCGACACTCTGGACATGGTGATTTTCGATGGGCGCGGGTTTTCTCGCTACATTGACCTGCCCGGGATCGGCAGCACAATTCCAGACATCGGCGCGTTTGAGGTGCAGGACATCTCTACGCTGGGACCGGATATTGCCACCGGCACATCTGGGATCGATCTGATCCTTTTGAACGACGGAGGGGCCGACAGCGTCTCTGGGCTCGAGGGCAACGACGCTCTGTTTTTCGGCGCGGAATTCGATAGTCGCGACGTGGTCGACGGTGGTGGCGGTGACTTCGATCAACTCGGCCTGCAGGGCGACTACTCGGGTGGTGTGACGTTTGGAGAGAACGGTGCCATGGGCATCGAAGCCGTGATCCTGCTGCCCGGCAACATCACCGCCTTCGGCGCGCCCGGCACCGAGTTCTATGATTACAACTTCACCCTGGTGGACGCCAATGTTGGTGCAGGCGAGGAACTGGCCTTCCAGGCCAACCAGCTCAGGGCAGGCGAAGACTTCACCCTGGACGCCTCGGCGGAGACCGATGGCAGCATCTTCACCTTTGCCGGGCTCGGGGCCGAGACCATCACGGGCAGCCAGAACGATGACAGCTTCTTCTTCGGCACTGGGCGTTTCGGACCAGATGACCGGCTGGACGGCAATACCGGCGCGTTCGATTCCGTTGGTCTGCAGGGCGACTACTCCACTCCGTTCACCATCGGCCCGGATCAGCTGGTCAACATCGACATCCTAGCCCTCCTGTCCAGTACGGACCCGCGCTTTGGCGTCGGCGGCGGCACGCTGCTTAGCT